>CAWJBS010000106.1:0-32709 GCA_963840845.1 Bryobacterales bacterium | reverse complement strand
CCGCGAGGACGCTTATGCGCTGACGAGTGTGGCCGTCGATGTGGATATCACTCAATTAGTGGATGGCAAAGTGGGCGTGCATGCGATTTGCCCGAAGAATATATTCTGAGTCGCAAGCGGTTAAAGCAGGGCAGGCCGGGCCAGGATCGTCCCACGCTTTAAATAGATCAGGTGAGTGAAGTTTTCGGTTGGCGTGGTAGCGACGCTCACGAGTTCCCAGCCGTCTTTACCTGTCTCGTTGAGAAACTCTTCCAGCAGCAAGATTTTCTGGCTGTCCTGAACGCTAAACTCTCTGACCATGTATTCCCAAATCATGTCTCATCTATAATAAGACTCCATCACGGAAAACTCCCAACCCGCTATAATCAATTGCAGGAACATCAAAGAGCAATGACCTTTGACCCCTCCACGACTTTGTCGCAATTCTTGGGAAGCATGCCAACGTTCATCGCCGTGCTGCTCGCATGGATGCACTCGAACGGTAGAATGTCAGATGTCCACAAACGCATTGACGACCTTCGCGACATTATCAGGGCCGAAGGAGCGGCCACCCGTGCTGAGTTGCGCGCCAACTCCGCCGTGTGGAAGAGGTGATGTACGCGCGGCTCAAACATCTCGAAGAGCGCGAACGCTAATCCCTGATTAACTCTCCGTACACCTTGTGAAAATAAGCGTCCGTCATGCCCGCGAGGTAGTCGCAGACGACGCGTTCCGGCGGTTCCTCTTTGAGGCTTTCGCGATAACCCGGCGACACGCGTTCGGGATGGGCGATCAAATATTCAAACAAGCGGCCTAACTTCACCACCGCCCGTTCGCGGTCGTGCACCAAGGCGGGGTGGGAATAGAGATGCCTGACCAGCAACGCGCGCAATTCCTCGTTCACCGTTTTGGCTTCGGGCGTTAATACCGCTAGCCGCCTATCAAGCGAACGGATGTCGTCGACGGTCTCGACTCCGGCGGCATCGACCGCGGCGTGCGTGCCGTCAATCAAACCGCCGATCAGCGAATTCATGATCTGGCGCTGACTTCCCAGACGCACCCGTTCGCTCGCTCCCGGGAATTGGGTGTCGATCTGCTCCGCCAGAGCGTTGAAGAGCCGAACCTCCTGGCGAATGACGTCCATTGAGAACAGGCCGGCGGAAAAAGCATCGTCGAGATCCGCCGGTGTTATAGGCAATCTCATCGGCCAGATCCAGCAACCGCGCCTCGAGCGGCGGACGAAGGCCCGGCAGAAATTCGCGCAATTCCGGCTCGCCGTCGGCCGGGATTTCGCGCGAATGCTTCAGAATGCCTTCGCGCACTTCAAAAGTTCGATTGCAGCCCATCAAAACGCGCATAGCGCTCCTCTAGATGGTCTACGATGCGCAGGGCATGCCGGTTGTGCTCGAAACTCGAACCGAAGCGCTCCATCCAGCCATTGAGTTCGCGCTCCCCGGCATGCCCGAAAGGAGGGTGCCCCAGATCGTGGGCCAGCGCCAGCGTTTCGGTGAACTCCTCGTGCAAGCCAAGCGCCACGGCCACAGTGCGCGCCACCTGGGACACTTCAATCGAGTGAGTGAGGCGGTTGCGGAAATGATCGCATAGGCCTGCCGCGAACACTTGCGTTTTGCCTTCCATGCGGCGGAAGGCGCGTGAATGAATCACGCGGTCGCGATCACGCTGAAAATCGCTGCGATAAGGATGGGCCGGTTCGGGAAACTTTCTGCCACGCGGCTTTGCGCCAGCCAAACTGAGCCGCTGGAGCATCAGGCAAAGATCACTTGGCGAGTTGGGTGTTTAGTTGTTCGACAGCGCGCTTGACCGGAGGCCGCTCCTGGGCCGCCGCGTCAATGGATTTGAGAACGTCTTTGGCCGCTTGCGGGTTGCTGGATTCATCCACTTGCGCTTCTATAATCTGCGCTTGCGCTTTTGAAACGAGGGGGCTCGGGTCTTTGATCAGGCCTTGCAGAATGGTCTGCGCTTCCACGCCTTTTTTGTCGCCTATATAGAGATTCACCAGCGCGATCTTGGCCAACGGCGCAACGCTGCTGCTGGAATCGGCTACGACCCGCAAATCGCTTTCGGCGCCTGAAACGTCGCCCTTCTGCGCGCGGGCGGTACCACGGTAGTACTGGGCTATTAATCCTTCGCGAGTTCCTTGATACTTTGTAGCAACGTTCGTAATCGCCGCCAAAAAAGCTTCCTTCTTGGCGTCTTCGGTGGGATAAGTCTTGCCAAAATCGTTAGGCGCGCCGACGGTGGCATCCTGAATGCTCATCGCGGAAGACAGTTCCTGCTGACGCTTTTCGGATTGTATGGCGAGATACCACCAAACACCGCCGCCCAGGAGGACAACGACCAGAACCGCAATACCCGCACGGATCAGCGTAGGGCGATGCGAGTCCGCGTAAGAGACAACGTTCGAAACTGCATCGGTGAAATGATCGTGCTGGAGTTCATCTTTTAATTCGTGGCGGGTCAAAGAGGCGGACAACAACCTTTCTTTGCTACTCGGACGCTCTGTTGGCAAAACGCCGCGTCTTTGCAAGCGAATGGGCGGCAAACCTCCGCCGCAGGGCGTGCACAGCAGGCCTTTTTGAGCGTAGCACAGAAAACAAGTGGCTGGTTATGCTTGAAGATCGGCCAAATCGCGCCGGATGGCGAACTTCACAAGGCCCGCTACATCGTGAATATCGAGTTTGCGCATCAAACTCGAGCGGTAGGTATCCACGGTTTTGGGGCTCAATGAAAGGCGCGCCGCGATTTCCTTGGCGCGAATCCCCTCCACCAAGAGCGAGAACACCTGAAACTCGCGGCTGCTCAATGATTCCAGCGGGTCTTCATGATTCATCCGGCCGGCGCCATCGCCAAACAGCGACATCACTTCAATCTGCGGCGACACGTAGATGCCCCCTTGACTGAACTGAGCGAGCGCCTCCGCCATCTGCTCGGAATTGGAGGTTTTGAGCAAAAAGCCGCAGGCGCCGGTGCGCAGCACTTCCAGCACGGTTTTGCGGTCCTTGCGAATGGAGAAGACCGCGCAACGAGTCCGCAAATTTAATTCGCGCACGCGCCGAATCACCTCCGTAGCGGCCAAATCGGAAAGGCCCAAATCGAGGAGCGCCAGATCCGGCTGCAGGCGAATAATTTCGGCTAAAGCAGTGCCTGCCGTTCCCACCTGCGACACCACTTGATAACCCGGCAGGGAGTTGCACAGGGCCGCTAAGCCTTCGCGCACCAGTGTTAACTCGTCGGCGAGCAGGATATCTATCGTCGGCCGCTCTTCCGAAACGGGGATAGCGACGCTTTGTTGTTGTGTTGCGGAAACAGGCATAGGTTTTTTTGAAGAGGGACAACCCGAACTACTGCTAAGAGTGTGCCTCGTGGCGCTCACTTGTCTCGAAGAAAAGCAAACATCCGCTCGTTGCTTCGAGAAAGGAAGGGCGATCTTTGCGCCCCCACGCGCCAAACCTATGCCTGCGCTGGGCCTTATTTAAAGCTGCGCACGGCTTCGGTCTCGTCGTCAAAGGCCTCGAAAACCGTATAAAGCTTGGTGATTTGCAGCAGATCTTTGACGCGCTTCGATAAACCGATGAGCTTGAGTTGGCCGCCGGCGTTGGTGACGCTGGTGAAAGCCGAGACCATTTCGCCGATTCCGGAGCTATCGATATACGAAACTTCCGAAAGATTGATCAGCAGTTTTTTATTGCCTTTGGCGGCGAGGTCGCGGATCGTATCGCGAAATACGCTGGCGCCTTCGCCGAGGGTGATTCTTCCGGCCGCATCCACCACCGTCACATCGCCCACTTGGCGAGACGTTAACTTAACACTCACTTCTGCCTCCTATCATGAATGGGGTTCCCATAAATTTCAAATTTCTATTCGTTTGCGCGATTCTTCACGAGCCTGACTTCGGTACCGCCGCCCGGCCGCGGGTGCATGTCAAATTCATCCATAAAAGCGCGAATGATCATTATGCCGCGCCCCGATTGCTTTAGCAGGTTTTCCGGCGCCAGCGGATCGGCGATGGAGTTGACGTCGAACCCTTCTCCTTCATCGCCAACGACCACGGCCATGCTGCTTTGGTTCCATTCCACATCCAAGTGGACTTTTTTGTTCTTGTTATAGCGATTGCCATGCACCACGGCGTTCACCGTACACTCGCGCACCGCCATGCCAATCTGATGCTGGGTATCTTCGTCGAAGCCCGCTTTGCCGGCTTCGCGCATCACCAGTTCTTCCGCCAAATCGACGCTTTGTAAGGTTGATTCGAGTGTGGTCTGAAGCTTTTCCATCCGGTGTCGTTTATGAGCGCAGTCAAGCCCTTCAGAATCAGTAATTACTGACTATAACCCACCGGCCCGAGAACTTAAGGGCCCAACTTCCGACCGCGCCCCAAAACGCAGAGCCGGCACGTACGATTTCCGCCCAATTTGGGTTGTCCATAAAGGGGAGCTCGTTTCGCAAGGACGTCGAAAGAGACGGTTCAACAAACCTGAAACCTATTTTTCGAGCGGATCTGGCACATCCGTGCCACTGGGATGCTACTGTTGGCCACTTCGAGTGACGCCGATTCCCCTTCCGGCAAATTCAACACTGTCGATACTTTGTTTCCGCTGGTTGGCGATGCACCACCAAACGCCGTCGCTTCAAATCCACGACCCAATACTCACCGACGCCCGCCCTCAAATACAGATCACACTTTGTCGTTAAATCGTGCTGAATCGTCGTATCGGAAATCTCGACAACTAATAACAATTCTGTGCCACGCGGATACCTTGTTTGATATTCCGCCTTCGTCTCTCTCAATACTGCCAAATCCGGCTCCGGCAGACTCGATTCCCGATCGGCCTCATCCACTTCGATCGGCAACTGCACTTGAATCGCTCGGCCCCGAAAAGGGCAGCCAGCAACGCCTGTACCATCCGAACAGCGAAGGCGTGTGGAGGCTTCTGTCCCATCTTTTCAATCAAGTCCCCTTCGATCAACTCCAGCTTTTGATCCATGAAAAGACCGGCGTCCGTCATCTGCTGGACTTCCGCCCGCGTAAACCGCTTGCGGAGCGTGGGTTTCCCATCACCAGGTGGGATGACAATGGCCGCCGACATACTTCCTTTTTACCGCAGAACCGCTTTATACAACGGCGCTACCTTCTATATAATCGACGCAATGAAGAGTTCTCTCACGCGCCGCCAATTGGCCAAGGCCGCTGTCGCCGGCGCCGCGATCGCGCCGCTTGCCGGTTCCGAAACAACTGAGCCCGCACCCGCCTTCGATCCTCTTCGCTGGACATTGGAGTCATACAAATCCGCTCCGCTGCAGCCTGACCTTTGCCGCCACCAGCAAGGCACAAGCCGAAGCCTGGCAGCGTAAGCTCAGAGCGAAACTCATCGAATTGCTCGGCGGTTTTCCCAGCGATCGAACGCCGCTCGAGCCCCAGATCATAGAAACCCGCCTGTTTCCCAGCTACCGGCGCGACAAGTTTATCTTTACGCAGCCGGCCGGGCGTTGCCGTCTCCGGCTACTTACTCACGCCCGCAAGCAGTAAACCTCCCTTCGCTCCGGTGATTTGTATTCCCGGCCATGGACGCGGCGTGGATGACATTGTCGGCATCGACGAACACGGCTTTGACCGGACGGATAAGGCCGGCTATCAACACGATTTCGCGATTCAAGTTGCCGAGCATGGTTTGGCCGCCGTGGCGATCGAACCGATGGGATTCGGCTGCCGCCGCGACGCGGCCAGCTGAAAAAGGGTCCGAGTCATACGTCGTGCCAGCCTTTGGCGGGGGCCGCGCTCCTATTTGGCCAAACCATGATCGGTTGGCGTGTTTGGGACGTGATGCGGACCATCGATTGGATCGAGCACGCGCCCGGATCTCGATGCCAGGAAGTTGGCTGCGTAGGTATTTCCGGCGGCGGAACCTGTACGCAGTTTGCCGCCGCGCTCGATACCCGCATCAAGGCTGCCTTCATCAGCGGCTATTTGAACACCTTTCGGGACAGCATCATGAGCATCGAGCATTGCATCGACAATTACGTGCCGGGCATTCTGAATTGGGCGGAAAGCTACGACGTAGCGGGCTTGATTGCGCCGCGCTTCCTCTTCTCCGAAGGAGGCGACAAAGATCCCATTTTCCCTGTGGCGGCAACGCGTGAGCTTTCACAACGTGCAAAAGGTTTACCAAGTATTGGGGGCCGCGGACAACGCACGCCAGGAAATTTTCTCCGGCGATCATTTCTTTCATGGCGTGCAAGGTTTGCCGTTCTTAGTCAAAGCGCTTTCTTCATGAAGATCACCCGCATTCAAGCCGCTGGTGGTCCACGCCGAGATGCGGAATTGGATCTTTGTCAAGGTTGAAACGGATCAGCCGGGACTATTTGGTTGGGGCGAAGCGTCACTCGAATGGAAGACACGTAGCGTGGTAGGCGCCATTGAGGATTTCACGCCCATGGTCTTGGGCGAAGATCCCACCCGCATTGAACATCTCTATCAGAAGATGTATCGCCAGTCCTTTTGGCGAACCGGCGTGATTGGTCTCTCGGCGATTTCCGGAATCGAACAGGCGTGCTGGGATATCCTTGGCAAATCTCTGAATCAGCCGGTCTATAAACTCCTGGGCGGAGCCGTGCGAACGAAGGTGCGCATGTATACGCATCTCGGAGGCGGCGACATGCGCTCAGTCTACGAGACGCAATGGAACGACGACGCGAAAATCTTTGCGGATCGCGCCCTCGCCGTAGTTGCAAAGGTTACTCGGCAGTGAAGGTGCTGATCACGCCGCCGACCAGAGTCTTTGAATAGCATCGCCGCTTACCGCTATGCGGAACGTTCTATGGAGGCGATTCGGTTGGCGGTGGGCGAGGGAATCGACATTCTGGTGGATTGCCATGGGCGCCACTCGCTCGCCAACGCGATCGAATTCTGCCGCGGTGCTCGCCCCCTACAAACCCTATTTCGTGGAAGAACCCGTGCCACCTGAAAATGTCGATGTTTTAGTGGAGGTGAGAAAGGCCAGTCCGGTCCCAATCGCCACCGGCGAGCGCTTGGTCACCCGCTATCAATTCCGCGAGATCTTTGAAAAGCTGGCTTGCCACGTGATTCAACCGGATCTCTGTCATTGCGGCGGCCTATGGGAGGCGAAAAAGATTGCCGCCATGGCGGAGGTCTACACCATGGGCGTTGCGCCTCACAACCCGCTGGGACCGGTGGCCAACGCCGCTGCCCTGCATTTCGATCTCAGCACTCCCAATTTTCTCATCCAGGAAGACATGCTCACCGATGTGCCTTGGCGATGGGAGGTGGTTCACCATGCCCTCGTGACCGAAAACGGCTACTGGCTGCCGCCCGATGCTCCTGGGTTGGGGATCGAGGTAAACGAGGGCGCCGCGGCGAAACATCCCTTCCAACAGGAAACGATCCATCCCCTCACGGTGCGCGCCCATGACGATGCCGTTCTCGATTGGTAACGGAGATGAATAGCCACGCGCGGCGTTGGCAGATAGCCATCTTGTTGGGCGTGGGAGTCTTGGTGAACTATGGCGACCGGGTGAATATCTCGGTAGCTCATGAAGCCTTACATTCCGAGTTTGGAATATCGACGGTGGCGTTCGGATATCTGCTAAGCGCCTTCAATTGGACCTACGCTCTGGCACAGTTGCCCATGGGAGTTTTGCTCGACCGCTTTGGCGTGAAGCAGATCGGGCGGATGGGATCGTTCCTGTGGAGTGCCGCGACCTTTGGCGCATCTGTGGCGCCTAACCTCGGCACTTTCTTTGGCATGCGGCTACTGCTCGGCATTCGGTGAAGCGCCCACGTTTCCAAGTAATGCCAAAGCGATCGGAGAATGGTTTCCGCGTGGCGAACTCGGCCTGGCGACGGCGATTTTCGACTCGGCTGCGAAACTAGGTCCCGCCATCGGAGTGCCGGCGGTGGGAATCATCCTCATTCACTACGGTTGGCGGTGGAGCTTTGCCGCCACGGGCTTGATCAGCTTTTTGTACTTTTTGGCTTTTTGCGGAATTTACCGCGACCCTGAGAAAGATGCGTCCACTGATCGAAAGCTTCCGCTGCTAGCGGAAGTGCGCCGCTATCGTATTTACTGCTCCATCGAAAGATCGTTGGCTTAGTAACCGGTTTCTTTGGCTATAACTATTGCTTCTATCTCTTTCTACTTTGGCTGCCGACTTACTTTTCGGGACTGAAACTCGATCCTCTGCACTCCGTCATCTATTCGAGTATTCCGTGGCTGGTGGCTACCGTTACAGATCTACTGGTCGGCGGTTTCCTGGTAGATCATATGATCCGCAGCGGTCACGATGAAAGCCGAGTGCGTTTGAGCGTTCTGATTGGAGGGACGGCGGTGGGTCTAGCAATCATAGGTCCGATGTTCACTACCAATCCGAGAATCGCCTTGGTCTGGATCACCATTTCCCTGGCTGGGTTGTCGGCCGCAGCGCCCGTTGGGTGGTCCATCCCTTCCCTGATCGCACCGGGAAACAGCGTCGGCAAGGTTGGGAGCATCTTGAATACCGGCAATCAGATCGCGGGCATCGTCGCGCCCATCATAACGGGCTACATTGTCGGAGGAACGAACTCCTTTGTACGCGCTTTCGCGGTGGCGGCACTTCTGTTGGTAGCGGGCATACTCGCTTACATCTTTCTTTTGGGTCGTATTGAGCGCCTAGCACTACCTCTAACGCCACGGCCACACTGAGATCGTGCCACTTGGCATCCGATTCCGCCAGAGTCTTGGCTGCCGCTGGTGCGTACTGGACCGAGTTCGTGCCTAAGAGGAGGCGGCCCGGAGCATCGCCCTGGCCGGCAAGCTTCAGTACAACTTGGCGACCTCCGCCGGATCTTTCGGTTCGGAGCCGGAGTAGTCAAGTATCATCTTCGCGAAAGCTCCGACTGTCTGCCGGTAAGGTTCGTTCATAGGCGGAATTGTCATCGAAGAGCGTGCCCAGTCAGTCTTCATGCCGCCTGGCTCAAACACCGTCACCTTGATGCCAACGGGCGCGACCTGGTGATAGGGCTTGGGAGCAGCCGCAAGCTTGCGCATCGGGTTCGGAGAAAGTGCCTATCGGGGCCTGCCTTTGTCAAAGCTTCGCTGAGCAGCTTCCACTTCGGCCAAATGAAGATCGGCCCACTCGTACAGCGCCGCAAATGGTTTCTTGAGAGAATGGCCAAGAGCCGACATCTTGTACTCAACGCTGATGGGGGTTGTGTCGTACAAGGTTCGCTCCAGAATTCCGTTGCGCTCAAGCTCTCGCAGGCACTTCGTAAGCGTCTTTTGGGAAATACCGTAGACGGCACGGCGAATAGCGTTGAAGCGCGCCTTTCCGCCAGCTTCACAAAGCGCCGCCAAGATGAGGATTGTCCACTTGTCGGCAACCTGATCAAGCAGGAGGCGGTTACGTTCAACTTCAGATCGATTCGGCATCGGTATCCTTTGAGAAACCTAGTATCCAGTTTATTTAATATACCAAGTATCATTTGGTTACTTAAACAGATATGATGTGAGAGATGCAACAACGCGATGTAAGCCCAATTCACTGGCAGGTTGGAGAGGCGACACTCACCACGCTGAGCGACGGATATTTTCAGGTTCCTCTTGAACATCTGATTGTGAATGCGCCGATAGAGAAAGTTCTTGAAGTTCAGCATAGTGCTCTTCGATCGAATCCGCCTCGCATCGATGTGAATGCCTATCTGGTGCGCATTCCAGGTCATGGTCCGGTGCTGATCGATACGGGAGGGGGATCGCAACTGATGACATCTATGGGCAAGGTTCCATCTGCCCTTCGGTCTGCGGGAGTCCCTCAAGATTCTATCCAGACGGTTATTCTCACCCATCTGCACGGCGATCACTGCGGCGGCCTTGTCGATTTGCAAGGCAATGCCAGCTTCCCGAATGCCGAGATCGTCCTGCACACGGCAGAAGCAGCATACTGGTTGCACAGCAATCTGGATGAAGTCCCGGATCGAAAAACCTTTGAGTTCGTCCGACAAATGATGGCGCCCTATGCCAAGCGCACACGCCTGATCGAAGGGGGTGAAGTCGTGCCTGGCATCCTTTCCGTGCCACTACCCGGTCATACTCCAGGCCACACTGGTTACCGAATTGGCAGTGGCCCGTCCTCTGTCCTGATTTGGGGTGATATCGTCCATGTCCCTGCGGTTCAGTCCGCGCTTCTCAATGCCGGAACGGCGATGGATGTCGACCCCGCGCTTGCCGTCAAGACACGCAAGGAGACGTTCAGGCAGGCAGCCGAGGAAGGTTTTTTCGTCGCTGGGATGCACCTCGAGTTTCCAGGCTTGGCACAGCTAAGATCTGAGGGTGATGGATACCGGATCCTGGCTGCTCACTGGATCGCGATGCAGGGTTAAGCCCTCAAGATGTAAGAATAGCTTCGCCACACAGGAACTCTAAGGGATTGCCAAACTTAGAATTGGGTGATGCGTCGCGCCCCCTGAAAAGGCGGTTCCTTCGATAGAAGGCCAAAGCCTAGGTTAGCCGATCCTGATCTGCCATCGCCGCCCCAAGGCGCTCTTCGGAATAACTTGCGCCCCCGCTGGTTTTTGATGTGATGTAATTCCAGCGGAGTGGAGGGCTCTGTGTCTAAAGCACTAAACATGGAATTCGTCGAGAATCCGTTCGAATTCGCTAAGAAAATGCCGGTCGTCGCGCCGGGGGCGCAAGCCAGCGAAAGCCACCTGAAAACCTGGCAGACCGTGGATGAAGAAGTTTTCAAAGGCGTACCAGGACGTTTGCGCGTGATTGCGGGTGATCTCACCGACAGAGGCGCTTATGCGCAACTCGAGATCGACTACAACAACGTTGCCGGGAAAATAGCCGGGGGCTGGATGGCGATATACTATCTGCCTTGGCTGGCCAATTGCTCAGTACGCACGACTCTGAGACCCCGCTCAACCACAACCCGAGAAGGTAACGCAAAGGATAAGATAATCACAAAGCTCGGAAACATCAGCGATTATCAAGTAAATCCTGACGACCCCGATATCTTTTTCACCGCCGCAGTCGACGGCTGTATGGTCTCTGTCACCGGGCCCACCGATGAACCGACCGTGTTCCATTCAAACGCAAAGGACTTTGACACAGAAACGGAAGTGGGAAAGGAGGATGACGCGCGCATACCCAAGATGAACCAGGATCTCAATAACTTTATGGCACAACAACCGAAACGGCTGCGAAATTCGAACTCCCCATCGGTGGACCCTAAAGCAGCGACGGCGTTCCAATATATGTCCGATCCCCAAACCCAGAACATCACTACCCCTACCCAATTGAGCCCAACCGAAAGGATCACCTTCAAGAAGAAAATGGGAACAGTCTTTGGGCGGAGAGATGAAGAAGGCCAGTGGAAGTTTTTCTTTGAAAAATTACTTAAGTACGATCTGCACCAATACGCCGATCAGCAGAACCGAGTACTTATTCTCGGCTGTATACCCTATAGATACACAACAACAGAGTGGGGGCCGGGCGGGTACCGCTTCAGGCACGATGTGCCGCCTCAGGAGTTTTGGCCGGCAGGTAACGGTCACGTACTCTTCTAAGCGGTACGCTAAGTCCGCCTTTGACCTAAGACGCGCTAACGTGGCTCGAAGCGACCTCTAAAAAAAGCAGGCGCGCCGCGCGGCCCAGATCATCCGCGAGCAACTCGAACTCACTCGCAGACGTCACGACCACCCCTTCCTGCATCTTGCCGGATCAGTAGAAGGCCCGCGCGACTTGTCCGCACACAAGGGATTCGCCAAGAGGTAACTGGCATTGCCGACACCTCGTTTTTGGCAATTCGCCACCCACTGATCGCATCATCCCCCTCCCATCCTCACTTTTCGTAGATAAAGCAAGACTTACCGGATTGCCCGGAAACCGGGGAGTTGAGCGGAGGCCATATCGGCAATCAGTACGCCATATGGAAACCGAAAGACGGCTCGTCAATTTGACATTGGCAGGCACCTCGGTGGGTGTCCCTTGGCGATCACCCCCAAGGCGAAACGTTAGGTTTTTTCATCCCTGCCCAGAAGCGAAATCGCAAAGCCGAAGTGGCCGCGATGCGCGCCGCTGCGAAAGAGCTACATGTATGATCGCAAATTGGCGCCTCCGATGACGAACCTAGGCCGAGTACAAGGAGATCCGGTGGGCGCTCGCGACAAGAAGCGGAATGTTATGTCGACCCCTCCTGCTCGATGCCAACATTCGTTCCGCGGCGGTGCTCGTCGAGTCCGGGTTCTCGGGAGTTCGCGGAACAGCTATGCCCATCAGTCCACGAACGCCACGAACCCCAAAAACATTTAGCGGCGCTCGTCAAAACGCGGAGCGATCCGGCTTCAGGACTGATCGTGTTGCGTGCCGTAGCGCCTCTACACGCGGATTTTGCCCAGAATCATCAGGCGAATACGTCGCTGGCCCATCAGCGCCTGCCCGCTAACCGGTACCCCGGCTGTTCTCTCATCTGATTGCTCTTGTTGCCCGATTGGCCGCATCCCGGCTCTTCGGATCATTGTGACAGGACCGCCATCGGATCGATTTCCCTGGGCGACTGAGTTGTTCCTGGCACGTTCCGCAAATCAATCCCTTCACTTCAGCGGCCGACAACCGCGCCGTGCTGGCAGAAACAGCATTTCACCTGCAAGACACCTCTCTAGTTCTCGCTGTGATTCGAGACGCCCTGATAGCGCCGCGATTTGCGGTTTCCGATCACCTCGCTTGGTTGGCTGAAACGGCGAAGCGTTATTCCGACAGAAAGCCAGATCTGGCCGACCTCTGCCTCATTCGGCTCAGCGAATTGAACCCTTCACTGCCGGTAATCACAACGGGTCCGCGCCATTTCTGCGTTTACCGCAAAGGACGACGCGACGTGATCCGGCTTCTGCATCCTCCCGAGGCTTAATCAGATTCACTAGCGATCTGTTGCACCAACGGCAAGCGTTGGGCGTTACAACGCTTATTACCGGATGCCGACGACGTCAACGAGTTTCGATGGTGGTGGGAAGAGTTGTCACCGGAAGAGAGGGCGATGTTGGCTGTAGGCCATTCCCTATTCCCAATACTCAGTGACGCGCCACATCCCTGGTATTTCAAGATTCTTCGGAAGCCGGGTCCCCTTACTGCCGTAAGTTCTTGCGATCTGCTGGTCAGTCAAGCCAAGTGCCGCCCGGAAGTCTGCATTTGCTATGATGAAACCCTCTAAATACGCGCCCTTGAAATCCGCTAGCTGAAATTCTGTTCCCGAGGCGTCAGCGCCAGTGAAGGTACTGCCGGTGAAATCAGTCCCCGTGCAGAACGCGTCACTAATTTTCGAAATGTTTAGTTCGCCTGAGTGACCTTTGCGTGGATCGATCGGCGCATGGAAATCCGCTTGAAAAGCTAAGGCTCCGCTCAGATCCGAATTATCGAATATTGTGCCAGCTACAGTTCAACTGGCTGAAGTTGGCGTTGCGTAAATCTGTGTTAGATAAATCGACATTTTCCCATTCGTCATGATATTGACGCCTACCCAATACGGTGAGGACCAGCCTTCATATCCGCGCTGATCCGAGGTTCGTCGGGAATGATTTTTCCGCGAATCGGTGGTTTCCTGGAGGACGAGTCAGGTGCAGCGGTTGGCGGCTTGCGTGGCGCATGATTTCGGACATTCACAGCAAGGATTTCCAACACGGTCGTGTAATCCCTTTCAGGTCGCGCGCAATTCTTTCGAGTGCGTATATTCCGCCGATTCTTATCTCTAGATTTTGCGAACCCAATTGCTCAACGGCCTTGGTGAGGCGGTCCGTTATTTGTCCCTCGGTAGAGAGAACGAGGGTCTTAATACGATACAACAATACCAAGCACCACAACGGCACCCCCACATAATGTTTGCCAGCGTCTTGCGCGCCTCGTTTTCCCGGTCAAAATTGACACTCGATCTCGTCGCCTGAAGCCGGGGCAAATGCCACAGAGCATAGAAGAGCACCGCGACGATAAATAGAGCGGCGACAACATTCTCAAAAATCGGCGATTTCCAAAAGCGTGACCCAATTAACCTTTCGCCTAGAAGTAAGAAAGCTGCGCAATGCTTTATCTTAGGGCCAACCAAAACACGACACCTAACTGCAATTGAAAGCCACTTTCGCCAGTTAATCTGGCGGGGAGGCATGATTGCAGGCTCGCTGAGCCCGGCGCACACATTGGTGCCCTCACGCTCGGCTTCTTGTGGAACACCGCACGATTTTATCGCAGTCGCCAAAAGTGAAATGTGTTTTTTCATAAAGCGGCAGGACGGCGCCGGGATATGGCGCAACGCTTCCGTTCGCGGGTGAGGCGGTTAGTCGTGACGTCAAAGCACTGAGTCTCACTGATATAACCTAAGGTTGATGGACGAGACCACAAAGCATTACCCCTCAACTTGCATTACCGTTCAAGAGATTTGGACGGCGCATTTAGTTTTAGTATCAAAAATGAGACCGCCCATTTGTCATCGGTCAAAGCAGATACACGATCTCTCAAAGAGGCTTTAATGAACTACGGTGTGAATCCATGCCGTGCGGACGAATTTATCGTGGGCATACCTAACGAGCAATGAATCCTCGAAGACGTTGGTCGTTAACGGGCCATCCTACCCAAAGTGATAGATCTACTAAAAACAAGTTACAGACGAGAGGACAGATTAAATGTGGTTGTTGAAGCTTATTCCTTTGCTCATGTTTGTGGTCTCATCGCTTTATGCGCAACCCCACCACCGCGACGTTATTTAGTGGTCGAACTCACATCCTCAAGCGTGCCACTATACATTCTCGGCGTTCTGAAGTCGACCTTGTGAACAGATTGTCCTATGAAGCACTGCTGGCATAAAAAGATGAAGGCGGCCGCCAAGCCATCAACACCTTATCAGCCGCTTCGGACGGTGTTTGGTCCAGTACCTGCGGCGCGTAACAATCTGCCCCGTTTCTGACGCCTTAGTGTTCAAAAAAATACGTTCTCGATGATCACTAACACCGCCAACGGCCCGACGCAAAGAGTTCCCCTACTAGAGGTCACAATCGACAATTATTCCTCACTCCGCGCACAAAAACCTGACGCGATTTCACGATTTTCATCAGTCACAAAAGTTCAAAATATTTTTAACTCCCTATCTCCTCAACCACTTCCAGCCACTTTCGCCCATAGGCGAAAGTACGTTTCGCCTCCTCCCAATGCTATGTTCGATCAGGCCCACCAGAGACTCAGTCTCTGCGTGGGCCTTCTGCTTTCCAGCCGCCGCGCTGTGAAACAGAATCGCGACCCGTCCCCCTCGCGCATCAACAATCTTCAATCAGGAGCAAATACATGTCTGAAGCACGTAGACTTCGCCGCGAAGCCGAGCGCCACGCTCGCAAACTCGCACGCAAAGCGTCCAAAGCCGTCCCTCAACAACCCCAACCCTCTCCCGCCGTCGATGCGGTTGAGCCCGAACCGGTCGCACCTCCCGTCACGGACCAGCACCCTCCACCAGCAACCCCGCGTCCCGTCTCCTCCGCCGCGCGCGTCGCCGCCAATCAAGCCAACGCGCAAAAGAGTACCGGCCCCAAATCCACCGTCAACTCTTCGCAGAATCACACCATCCACGGACTCGCCCGCCACAACGGCGCCTTCCGTCTCCTTGCTTCCGAAGACCCCCTTGGGTTCGAAGCGTTAAAACAGCGGCTGACCGACGAACACCTCCCCACCACCGAAACCGAATCCATCCTGGTCAACGCCATGGCCGAGTCTCACTGGCTCGCCGCGCGCGCCCAGCGCCTGCAAGACACCTGCGTCGATCCCGTTTCCGGCGTCATCACCGACCGCCCCATGGCATCCCTCTATCTCCGCTATCAAACCACGCACACCCGTGCCTTCCATAAAAATCTGAGCGACCTGCTAAAGCTAAGATCCGAAAGGCGCAAAGACAAGATTGGCTTTGAAGCGCACCAGATGCAAAAGGAGAAGCATTCCCGGCAGGAAACCGTTCATGAATGCATCGTTCACATGAAAGACACCGAAGTTTTGATGGAAGTTTGCAAATATACCGACGCTTTGCTGAAAGCCACCCGTGAAAATCCCGCATTCGCCCCCGCTTTTCGCGCCGAAGTCCAAAAGAAGGGCTTCGATCTGAGCCACATGGAGGAAGCTTTCCTGCAAGCCGCCTAATCTCATATCGCCAATCATCATGCTTACGCCACAAGTGTGCCTATACGGCCCACGATGCCGCTTTTGCGCGAAGCGGAATCTTGATTTTTCTTGCGGAACCCTGCATTTCCATCCTCATCCTGTCGATAAGGTGGCAGACGGTGCTTTCTTCCTGGGAAACAGAGAATCCGGCGGCTTCCACGGCACGTCTAAGTAATAGAAGGACTACTGTCATTACTTCGACACATGCCATTTCGCGTCCGTCCCAGTACTTTAGGTCTACCAAGTCAGGATATCCTGAATGCAAGTGGTCTAAGCTAGAGGGTAAAGGCGGAAAATTGGAAACTGAGAGTGCGATTTTCGCGGACTCCCTGACCAAGATTTATCGCTCAGGGGGAGCTGAGGTTGTCGTGTTTAACAATCTTGCGCTCCAAGTCTCGCGCGACGAACGTTTGGCCATCATCGGCGAGTCCGGTGTAGGTAAATCTACGCTCTTGCATCTCTTGGGTGGCCTTGATAGGCCCACCAGCGGCACTATCCAATATGACGGCCGCAATATCGTCACAATGGACGATCAGGAGCTGGCCAATTTCCGAAACCGTCAAGTCGGCTTCGTCTGGCAGAACCCTTCCTTATTACAAGACTTCACCGCACTGGAAAACGTCATGATGCCGTTGCTGGTGCGGGGGCAACCTCCCGAAACTGCGGCCCAGTATGCCGAAGACCGGCTTCGCGAAGTTGGTTTGAAAGCCCGTGCGCTTCACCGCGCCGGGGAATTGTCTGGTGGTGAACAGCAGCGTGTCGCGTTAGCTCGCGCTCTGGCCTCCGGACCCTCCGTCCTGCTGGCCGATGAACCCACCGGCAGCCTGGACTATAAAACGGGAGACATGATCATTGGCTTGCTGCGAGACCTGCATTCCTCGCACAATTTGACCTCAGTTTTTGTCACGCACAATCTTTCATTTGCATCCCGCTGTGATCGAGTTTTAGAGTTAAAGAAAGGCGCTCTGTATCCGGTCTCCAACGCCGAATTGCAGAACGCAAGAGTAATTCAGGACGCAACCCGTCCCGGTGGCACTTATGTTTGAACGTTATACCGAGAAAGCGCGCCGCGTAATCTTCTTTGCCCGATACGAGGCGAGCCAGTTTGGTAGTCCTTATATTGAGACAGAGCATCTTCTGCTAGGTCTGCTGCGCGAGGATAAAGCTCTCGCCAATCGTTTCTTGCGGTCGCACGCCGCTATCGAATCGATTCGCAAGCAGATTGAGGCGCATACCACCGTGCGGGAGAAAGTCTCGACCTCGGTCGATCTTCCTCTCAGCCACGAGTGCAAACGCGTCCTCGCCTATGGCGCCGAGGAAGCCGAACGCCTCAGCCACAAGCACATTGGTACGGAACATCTTCTTCTCGGCTTGTTGCGCGAAGAGAAAAGCTTCGCCGCCGAAATTCTGCATGAGCGTGGTTTGCGCCTCTCCGCAGTTCGCGAAGAAATCTCGCGCTCCGCTTCCGAAAAAACCTCCGCCAGCCGCCCCAAGGAAAGTTCGCTGCTCGCCGAATTCAGCCGCGATCTCACCCAGGCCGCCGTCGATGGCATGCTCGATCCGCTCATCGGCCGCGATAACGAAGTCGATCGCGTCGTTCAAATTCTCTGCCGCCGCACCAAGAACAACCCCGTGCTCATCGGCGAACCCGGCGTCGGTAAAACGGCCATCGTCGAAGGCCTCGCCCAGCGCATTGCCGATGGCGATGTCCCGTCGTTCCTCTCCGATAAGCGCATCCTGGCCCTCGATCTTTCTTTGATCGTCGCCGGCACCAAATACCGCGGCCAATTCGAAGAGCGTTTGAAAACCATCATGAAAGAGTTGATGGAAAATCAAAACGCCATCATCTTTATCGACGAATTGCACACCCTGGTCGGCGCTGGTTCGGCCGAAGGCTCGCTCGATGCCGCCAATATCTTGAAGCCCGCCCTCTCGCGCGGCGAAATTCAGTGCATTGGCGCTACCACGCCTGCCGAATATCGCAAGTCTATTGAAAAAGACCGCTCGCTCGAACGCCGCTTCCAAGCCGTCAAAGTTCCGCCGCCCAACGAGACCGATGCCATCCGCATCCTCTTTGGCATCAAGGAACGCTACGAGAAATTCCACGCCGTCGCTTATACCGACGAAGCCATCGAATCGGCAGTCTACACCTCCACGCGCTTCATTCCCGATCGCTTCCTGCCCGACAAGGCCATCGATCTGATCGACGAAGCCGGCGCGCGCGTCAAACTCCGCCAAACCACCTTGCCCAGCGAAGTGGCCGATATTCAAAAGCGCATCAAGTTCATCGTGCATCGCATGGAAAACGCCATCGCGAATCACGAATTCGAAAAGGCGCGCTTCTATTCCGACGAAGAACGCAAGGAACGCGAAAACCTCCGCTCCCTGCGCGAAAAGTACAACCTTGACGATACGTCCACCGGCGTCGTTTCCAAAGACGATATCGAAGACGTGGTCGCCCGCTGGACCGGCGTCCCCATGACGTCCATCAAGGAAGAAGAAATCAACAAGCTGTTGCGCATTGAAGAAGAACTCCACAAGCGCATCATCAGCCAGGAAAAGGCTATCGGCGCACTATCCCGCGCCATCCGCCGCTCCCGCGCTGGCTTGAAATCGCCCAAGCGTCCGTCCGGTTCGTTCCTGTTCCTCGGGCCCACCGGTGTCGGTAAAACCGAAGTCGCCCGCGCCCTCGCCGAATTCCTCTTCGGCAGCGAAAAGTCTCTCATTCGCTTCGATATGTCGGAGTTCATGGAGAAGCATTCTATTTCGAAGCTCATCGGTTCGCCTCCCGGCTATGTCGGCTATGAGGAGGGCGGTCAGCTCACGGAACGCGTCAAACGCGCCCCGTATTCCATCATCCTTCTCGACGAAATCGAAAAAGCGCACCCGGATATCTACAACATCCTGCTGCAGGTGTTTGAAGACGGCCAGTTGACCGATGGTCTCGGCAACACGGTCGATTTCAAAAACACCATCATCATCATGACGTCGAACCTCGGCGCTCGCTTCCTCGATAAGCGCGGCCAAATCGGCTTCTCCAGCATGGCCGAAACCGGCATCCCGCAGAAGATTGAAGATCAGGTCATGAGCGAAGTCAAACGCGCCTTCAACCCTGAATTCCTCAACCGTCTCGATGAAGTCATTCTCTTCACCTCGCTCGTTGACGAAGATCTGTTGAAGATCATGGACCTCCTCGTTGATCAAGTGAACGTCAACTTGATGGCGAAGCAGATCAAGATCAAACTCGAGCCCGCCGCCGCCAAGTACATTCTCGATAAGACCTGTACCGACCGCAGCTACGGTGCCCGTCCCCTACGACGCGCCTTGCAGAAATACATTGAAGACCCGCTCTCCGAAGCGCTCATTCAAGGTTCCCTGCCCCGTCCCGCCGAACTCATGGTCTACCTCGGCGACAACGGCATCTACGTCAGACAAATCGGCGATCTCGAAGGTCAACCCGTGGCCGCAGGTGGTGTCGAAACCTCCCTCATGCCCGCCACGCCACTCTACATGTTCTCTGCCTAGACAGTCTAGGTAGCTAAAAAGAAAGAACGGGAAGCGGCTCCAGCGCTTCCCGTTTTCATTTCCGATATCACCCCAAACCCGGAGCATCTTTTGTCCGCCATTCCATCAAACAGGTCGCCAGCCGTTCAGACCGAATAGGCTTAGTCAAAAAATCATTCATCCCAACAGAAAAGCAGTGATCCCGATCCTCAGTTGTCGCCGACGCGGTCAGCGCCACAATCGGAACCGTGGCACAGCGCCCCGCCAAATTCCGAATCGCTCGCGTCGCTTCAAAGCCGCCCATGCCTGGCATGACGCAATCCATGAACACCAGCGCGTATTCCGTAACCGCCACTTTGGCGATCGCCTCTTCGCCACTATCTGCCGTATCTGGGTCGCAGCCTAATCTCTTCAACAGCGCGCAAGCAAGCTTTTGATTCACTAAGTTATCGTCCACAACCAAGATCTTCAAACCACTCGATGCGGATGGCTGTCTTACGGCCGCGGTCGAACCAACTTCGATCTTCGGCCTTTGGGTCGCGCTGCCCGCGGCATACTCGCATAGCTTCTCGCAAAGAATCTTCGCGCGCACAGGTGTGGAAAGAGTGGCATCCGCCCGCAGATGTCTCACTTGATCAAAGGAATCCGCACTCAACAGAACCAACTTCGGAACCGGAACTCCCGCATGGGCACGGAACTCCGACACCGCCTTGAATAGCACCTGTGCGCTGCCGTCAATCACCACCATCTGGAAGGCTCGTGCCTCCTGGGCTGCGTGCGCCAGGTGCTGAACTAACTGCGCTAAATCACATTGCTGCACATCCATGCCCCAGTGTTGGCACCATTCCGCAACAACAAACCGGCTCACCTGCTGAGAGCCGCTCACCAATACACTCAATCCCTGTAGACACTCACTTGCAATCGCTGAACGCCGCGCTTCCGGATCAAGTTTCAGCGGCATTTTACATGCAAACGTCGATCCTTCCCCCTCAACACTGTTCACATTCAACTCACCGCTCATCCATTCCACAATCTGCTTCACTATGGAAAGCCCCAGCCCAGTCCCCCCAAAACGGCTCGCAATTGTGGCGTCCGCCTGTCGGAAACGCTTGAACAAACCACTCAGATTTTGTTTTGATATTCCGATGCCTGTGTCATGCACGGCGATGCGCACAAGAGGATTGGCCCCAGCCACTTCTGTCTGGTCCACCTCTACCAGCACATATCCAGAATCCGTAAACTTAACCGCGTTCGAAAGAAGATTGATTAAGACCTGTCGCAAACGGCTAACGTCACCCAGAAAGCGGCGCGGCAAGTGACTCGGATACCAGCACGCCAACTCCAGAGATTTCTCGTGCGCCTTGAACGACATCAGGTCCAGAACATCCTCAATCAGACACTCCAAGTCGAAAGGAAGTTCTTCCAGTTCAAAGCCGCCCGCCTCAATCTTCGAAAAATCCAGAATGTTATTGATTAGCCCAAGCAGCGCTTCGCCGGAATCGGCGACAATCCGCGCATAGCTAAGCTGTTCATGGTTCAGCTCGGTTTGAAGCAATAAGCCAGCCATACCTACAACCCCATTGAGCGGAGTGCGGATTTCATGACTCATCGCCGAAAGAAACTGGCTTTTCGCCTGCGTCGCCTCTTCCGCCACCTTCTTTTCAAGCGCAAGTTGGCCATTGGCTTGGCGAAGTGCATCCTCCAGACGCTGCCGCTCACTAATATCAATAATCACGATCCGGCAACCCCGCGCACTTCTTTCCGTCGTAGGGGTCATCTCGAGCCGGGCCCAGAAGACAGTCTCCGCTCGCACCATTCGCAGTTCGCAAACTTGGACCTCGCCCGTCTGAACTGTACGCTTTCGGGCAACGTAATACTCATCCTGTCCCTCGGCGGCTATAAACCGTATGAACTTACGGCTCACTAAGTCCGAGCGGGTGACGGCAAAAAGCGTCGCCGCGCGCAAGTTCGCCTGCAGAATCACTCCAGCTTCGTCAACTGTTATATATCCTACCGGCGCTAGCTCGTAGAGATCGAAGAAAAGGGCGCGCGACGCTTCCAGTTCCGCCTGAACTCGACGTAATTCGTCGTTCTGCATTTCCAACTCAATCTGATGGATGCGCAGTTCTTCAAGCAAAGCTACAGGATCGCTCGGCACCGCCATTGGCGGTGGTCTGAGATGCTGCTCCGCGGCTTTGTCGTTAGCCTTTTGACGGAGCTCTCGAAGGGAATCTACGTAAAGGTCAGTCCCGTGACCCTCGTAGTTTGGTTTTGAACCCAATAATTATTCACTTAGCCGCGAGCCAGGTTCACTCAATGTCGGCCTAATTGCTATCTGTTTGGCCAGCAAGCTTTAGCCAATAATCGAATACTATCTCAACGCCAGCAATATTACAAGCATCTACGTCGATTTCTACACCTACACTAAAATTTTCCTGTGCCAGTGATTACAAAAATAAGGCGAAGCCCTACATCTCCGGCGCCATACTGATGACATAGACCACGGCTTCGCCCTCGTCCAGGCGCCATTCGGCAAACAACGCCTTGCCCCGCGATTCGTCCTTGCGAAGGTATTGCATTTCGAATGGAGTCGCTTTTCCCGTCGTCTTTAACTCTCTCAATGCTTTGCGCGAGTGAGGCAGCCACTCAGATGGCGTGATTGCTTCCCATGTCACCTTTCCGCTGTCCAAGTCTTCGCGGCTGTAATCCAGCATGTGCAGGAAGGCCTCATTTGCAGCCGTAATCACGCCATCAAATCGGAAAAAGGCAATCCCCACCGTTTCGATATGCGCCGCGTGGCGAAACCGTTCAAGTTCAACTTGCTTCTGTTGCGACGCCTTGCGCGCTGTCACATCCACGAAGCTGATCACCGCCCCTTCTATCACATTTTCAAGCGTGCGGTAGGGACGGATCGAGAGGATAAACCATTTCCCCGTCTTAATTTGCACTTCCGCCTCCAAGGGAACCAATGTGTCCAACACCGCTTGTACATCGGCCAGCAAGTGATCGTAGCCAACTAGATTAGTTGCAATATGGGCCAGCGGCCGGTCCACATCGCTTTGAATGAGGTTCAGAACTTCGGTGACCGACGGCGTAAATCGCGTAACCCGCAACTGGAGATCTACAAAAACCGTGCCCACCCCGGTTCCCGCCAGCAGATTGTTCATGTCGTTGTTAGCCCGTGACAGTTGCGCCACCTTCTGCAGCAATTCCGCGTTCACGGTCACTAGCTCCTCGTTGACCGACTGCAACTCTTCTCGCGAAGTTTCCAATTCCTCGTTGGTGGACTGCATTTCTTCATTTACCGATTGCATCTCTTCATTGGCGGATTTTAGTTCTTCGCCCGAAGTTTCCATCTCCTCCACGATCGTTTGAATGTAGTTATCTTTGCTGCGCAGTTGATGTTCTAGCGCGGCAATGCGCGCCACCGAACCCTTGCCGTCTGCCGGCAATTTCGCAGGACCTTGTGCCGGAATCTGCCGTTCCGGCTTCTCATCGAAGATGACCAAGAACAAGGCGGGAAACGCAGCGGTCGGGCTGCCAATGGGCAGAATCGTAAGATTGACAAAAACATAATGACCGTTGGTTTTCACCTCAAGACTGTCAATATAGACAACCTCACTATTGGCAACCGCGCGATGCAGGGCCGCCCGCAAACTCCGGTCCAAACCTTGCCGCGCCATACCGAGCACGTTGGAAACGGCATCGCCCACGGCAGGCTCTAGATATTTGCCTGTGCGGCCGTGAAAATATAGAATTTCCCCTTGTGCATCAACCAGCACCGCCGCCCGTGTGAAATCATGCAGCAGAGCCTGCTCCGTGATCTCGCGCAAACTTGGATTTTTCTTCGCGGAACCAATCCCTTTTAAAACCACCGGCAGAACTTTCGGTTGGATCACTGCGAGATGGGGCAAGGCCCGCACCAAGGGGGCCAGCGGGAGCGCAGTGTCTGTCTTACGCAGGTACAGCTTGGCTTTTCGGTCCAATGGTTCGAACATCGCCGCGGCATCGCCAATGCTTTCGGAATTCCCCAGAAAAAGCATCCCGCCGGGTGCCAGTGCGTAGTGAAAAAGATCAATCAGACGTTTCTGCAGCTCCCCGTTCAAATAGATCAGCAGATTTCGGCAACTGATCAGATTGAGCTTCGAAAACGGTGGATCTTTGAGCAAATCCTGCTCGGCGAAGATGACCAGATCACGGATGGATTTTTCAATCCGGTAAGACCCATTAGCGTCTAGCGTGAAATACCGATTCAGTCTTTCCTCCGATACGTCGGCCACGATGTTAGGGGCGAGAAACACCCGCCCTGGCTTGGTCCGTCGCCTCCCGGTCAATATCGGTGGCAAAGATCTGTACCTTGCACACCTGCTGCGTCTTTTCAAGGTGTTCATGAATGAGAATGGCCAGGGAATAAGCTTCCTCGCCCGTGGAGCAGCCACACACCCAGACGCGGATGTTGGCCTCGCCCGTCGCTTTGGCGAACATTCGTGGCACCGCAAGCGTTTCCAGAGCGCTAAACGCTTCCGGGTCGCGGAAAAAATTGGTTACGCCGATCAGCAAATCGCGGAAGAGCGCGCTGACTTCCTCAGCATGCTTTTGCATATAGCGAAGATAGTCTTCCGTGCGCTCAATCTGATGCAAAGCCATCCGCCGCTCAATGCGCCGAACGATAGTGCTCTGCTTGTATTGCGAGAAATCATGGCCGGTTTTTGCGCGTACCAAAACAAAAATCTTCGGCAGGATACTCGCCGAGCGTGGCGATGACTCCGCCAGTTCCCTTCGTTCAGTCAGCGTCTGACTCAGAATGGCAATGAGTTGAGCAGGCATTTCGGCGGGCAGAAGAATGTAATCAACCAGACCCGTGGCAATCGCACTCCGCGGCATGCCGTCAAATTCAGTCGATTCGGGCGTTTGCGCCAGCGCCACCCCGCCCGCGCCCTTCACCGCGCGGACGCCTAGCGTTCCATCTGTGCCGGTGCCCGAAAGAACTACACAAATGGCACGTTCGCGTAAGTCCTCCGCGAGTGAACGAAAGAAGAAGTCGATCGAGAAATGCGCGCTGCGCGGCGCCGTAATTTCAAATAACTGAAGTTTGCCGCCCAGCAACGCCATATCGCGATTCGGCGGAATAATGTAAGCGCAATTCGCCTTCACCTCCATGCCGTCTTGTGCCTCATACACCTGCATGTCGGTGTAGCGCTTCAGTAACTCACTCAAGAGGCTCTTATGATCAGGCGAAAGATGCTGGATAATCACGATCGCGAAGTTATGCTCTTTGTCATGCGGCATCGCCGACAGAAACGCTTCAATCGCCGACAATCCACCCGCTGAAGCACCAATCCCAACAATCGGAAACCTTACCGGAGTTCGGTCGTCCTCGCTTTTCGCCACACTCAATTCGGCAGGCAATTCAGCTTGCTTTCCAACAGTTTTTCTCTTCGCCATGAAACCGGCTCTACCCTTTACCAACGCCTCCAAGCATACATGCCCCCCTAATGGGGACAGACGACTTTAAATCGAAAAAAAAAGCGGGAAGCGTCTATAGCGCTTCCCGTTCTTCATTGCTAAGCTGGCGCCATGGACGCCCTCGCCCTCCTCCAAGAAGTCTCCACCGCCTACCGCATCCTCCATACCCTTTCGCTCGAAGCCACCATCATCATGGAATCCGGCGACGAAAATGCCAACAGCCGCAACCTCCAACGCATCCGCTTCTTCTACACCAACCCCAACTTCCTCCGCTTTGAACCCCTAGGCAAAACGGGCGTCACTGTTATCGCCGACGGCCACCACCTCCACACCCTCTCCCGACATCCCCACGTGCCGCCCGGTCCGCAACACTCCAGCATCCCCCTCGCCCAAGTCCCCGAGTTCCCACAGTCCTTCCGTTGGGACGTACCCGTCGCCGACCGCCTCCTCTTCCACGCCATCGATCAACACGTCACCAGCGCCGAAATTCTCCGCCACGAAGACGGCTGCCACGTGGTCTCCGTCACCTATGAACCGTCTCCCCGTAGCCGCGCCATTATCACCAAAGACTTACTCTTCTGGATCGATTCCAACACCCACATGGTCATGCGCAGTCAAGTCGACCTCGGCCACCGCCGCCCCACCGAAGACGAAATCAACTGGACTCGCAACTCCCTGTCGGTCCAACAAATGCGCCTCAACGAACCCATTCCGCCAGAAACCTTCCACTTCACCGCACCGCTCGATTCAAGCCCCCGCTCCAGTAGACGAGGAATAGGCTTCGGCAGCGGAAGCGGCGGCATCAGCATCAACCCAGCTAACCCCCAACAAACCATCGAGAGCCACCACTCCCATCATTGGGACGACGATGCCTTAGTCGAAGTCGCCAAGTGGAAAATCCGCGGCAAGACCCTCACCTTCGAACGCCGCCTTATCTTCTCCGGCGCCGACTCCAACCTCACCGTAGAAGAACACATCGTCGGCCCCGTCGAAGACCATAGAAACCGCTACAACCTCAAAGTCTGACCCCAAAACCTCAAAGCCCAGCGCCCTTAACCAACCGCGCCGTTCGTTCTTCCAGATCTGTCAACCGCCAGTTCATCACTTGGTTCTGCTCCAGTTTGGCAGGACTCGGCACATGCACTGACTAATCGTGGATGGCTAACGCCAGGTTCTGCAACTCTGTCCGAACAGACGGAGTGATTCCGCAGGGAGATCGCTGGCTTGGCGCAGGGCCGAGAAAGCCGGCAGCCATTTCGACCGTTCGGCTGCTCTCATTCGTCGAGCCCGCATCGCCCGCGATAGCATATTCACGCCGACCCGCTTCAGATCGTCGCCTCAAGGTCTCCAATTCTTGATACCATGCAATAGGTCGAGCCTTGAAGGTTCTAATCGCCACCGACAATGTTGATTCGCGCACGGGGCTACAGAGGTCTCTAGCAGCCTGGGGCTACGAGGTGGTGACAGCGGAAAATGGCGCCGAAGCTTGGGAGATTCTCGATAAGCCTAACCCGCCGCTTTTGGTAATTCTGGATTCGACCATGCCAGTTCTCACAGGTCCAGTGGTGTGCAAGAAAATTAGGGAACGGCGTCCTGAACCTTACACTTACATTCTTATCCTGGCCGCAAACAATAGCAGGGACGAGATTATGAGCTGTTTAGAGGCCGGTGCCGACGACATCCTCGGGACGCCTTTCAACAAATCTGAACTCTCCGTGCGCCTTCAAGCGGGCCGGCGGATCATTGAGTTGCAACTGTCCCTTATCAATGCAAGAAACTCCGCGAAAGCGCGCACATAGATCGCGTGTTTCGCAAACAATGTCGCAACCCTCATCAAATCAAATCCCTTACAGCCCTCCCCTCAAAAAACTTCCGTTTCGAAAATCTCGGTCACAGAGCACGAAAATATTTTTTACTCCCTCATTCTAAAAGACTTACCGCCACTTTCGCCTATAGGCGAAAGTACGTTTCCGGCTCTCCCAATGCTAAGGTTTGACCAGAAGGCCCACCGAGAGACGCCCATCTCTCAGGTGGGCCTTCTTCATTTCAGCCGTCGCGCTGACAAAATCAACACGAGGAAAAATATGCCAACCCAAACCACCACAATCAGTGCCGCCCAACTCGCCGCTAACAAACAAAATGCTCAATATTCAACCGGTGCCACCACCCCGGAGGGCCGCGCCGCCTCTTCCCTAAATGCCCTCCGCCACGGCATGTGTTCCATGAAAGCTTTGCTCCCGTCCGACAATGCCCAAGCCTACGAAGAATTCGTCGCCAGCCATTTCGCCCGTCACGCCCCCGCTACCGACGAAGAAAGCGAACTCGTGCAACTGATCGCGAACAATAGTTGGCGTCTTCTCAAAGTCACCCCCGAAGAGCACTCCATCATCGAATACGGTCGCTCCCAATCCGATCCCAATCTCTTCTCTGAAGAAAAGAATCCTGCCCGCCGTGCCGCTCTCATCGAAGCGTCTATTAATGCCGCTGTCGAAAAGCGCCTCCACAATCTCCGCCTCCACGAACGCCGCATCCGCAAACAATTGCTGGAAGATCTCACCCGCCTCAAAACCATCCAAGCCGAACGCAAAGAAAAGCCCGTTCGCGAAGCGCAAGAAGCCACCGCCGAAAACTTCCGCCAAGTCAGCCGCATTCTGAACATCGCCCAAACGGCAGCCAATGCTAACCTCCCGTTCAACCCCGCCGATTTTGGGTTCGTTCTTAGCGCTTCCGAATTTGCCGAATTCCAAACCCGCCAAGAGACTCATTTCCGCCTCTCCGGCGAATTTTTGAACGCCGAAACCCTCATCACCGCGATCCGCTCCACCGTAAAGGAGGCCAAAGCCGCCTAATCGCACTCCAAAAAACGTTGCCGCCCCGCACTGCCAAGCCCGCAGTGTCTCCCAGCGCCAACCCTGCGATAAACTAAACTACTCCCATGCCGTTCGTTCCAGGCTTCGAGCACGACGTCTTCATCAGCTATGCTCATGGCGATGATCGCGACTGGATCAATCGTTTCCTTGATCGTCTCGCTCCAGCCTTAAATCGTCTCCTGCCCGGCGCTTGTCTCTGGGTCGATAAAGACGATCTCCGCAAATCGCGAAACTTTGAGCAGGATATCCCGGAAAGCCTCACCGCCTCCGCTGTCCTCGTCTCACTCGTTTCACCCACCTACATCACGCGCCCGTATTGCGTCCAACAGGAGTACCGCCGCTTCGCCGCTCAATGCGCCGCCCGCAAGCAGCCCGCTCAACGATTCTCCGCTCCCGAATTCGCCTCCGATCTCTTCGGTTTCCGCTGCCCCATCCTGCCGCTGCTCGACGATTCCTACCGCAACACCATCTTCCCCGGCGCCACAGACATCCCCTTCTGTGACGACATCGGCACCTTCTCCCTCACCTCTCCGCAGTTCGAAGAGCAATTCCGCGTCCTCCTTCGCGAACTCCGTTCGCTCCTCCTCCGCATGCGCAATCAAGCCACGCCCGTCTTCCTTTATCCGCCAGCGCCCACTCCCGAAATCGCCGACGCCCACTCCGCCCTCACTCGCGAACTCCAGGCCCAAAGCTATCGCATCCTCCCGGAAAACGAACTCGATCCCATCCCATCACTCACCCGTTCTGAACTAGCCGTCTTCCTCCTAGGGCCCAAATACGATGAATCGGGGATCACGAAAAACCTCACCTCCCAAATCGCCCAACTCGACAAACCCTTCATCCTCTGGCCCTCTCCCGCTCTCGATGCCATGGGCGACCCCGCCCAGCGCGGCTTCTACCAATCTCTCATCCAACTCGAATCTCCCAGAAAGACGCTTCTCCGCGCCGCCATCACTCCCGAAAAGCTCAAAGAGGAAGTATTCGCCGTCCTCAGTCCGCGCGCTAAAATGCCGCCTCCCACCGCCGGCAAACCGCGCGTCTATCTCGTTTACGATTCCACCAAAACCTCCGAAAAGAACAACGCCGGCAAAATCGTCTTTCATTATCAAAACGATTTCCAGTTTGACCTCAGTGAGAATCCTCGCCAGCACACCCTCGGCCTCACTCAGTCAGATGGTGTCCTCCTCCTTTGGGGCGAAGCCAACGAAGATTGGTGCTCTGCCGAATTCGAACAGATGGTTCGCCTCTCCACTCAACCCAAATCCCGCGGCGTCTGTCTCTTTGATCCGCAGCAATCGAAAATCGCCCTCGCCGAACAAATCCGCACTGGCCACAATCTATTCGTCGCCGAAGAATTCGGCCCCTTTGACGGCACTCGTCTCGAACCCTTCTTCGCCCCTATTCGCAAGGTCAGGGCGGCCGTCGTATGAGTTTCGCCGCCGTCCTTTCCCGTCTCGCCAAACTCGAAAATCCCTACCCCGGACTGCGCCCGTTCGACACCGCGGAAGCGCACCTGTTCTTCGGTCGAGACCAGCAAGTGCTCGACCTGGCAGATCGCCTCGGCCGCAACCATTTCGTCGCCGTTCTCGGTCTCTCGGGTTCCGGCAAATCCTCGCTTGTGCGCGCCGGCCTCATCCCCGCTATCGAACGCGGCAGGCTTCTTGAACCGGGCCGCACTTGGCGCGTCGCTGTCACTCGCCCTTCCGGCTCGCCTTTCGCCAACCTCGCCGCCGAACTGGCATGTGATCCCGCCGAGCTCCGCTCCAGCAGTTACGGCCTCATTGATTGGGCGCGCCGCAGCCTCAACGCCAGTCAGCAGTCGTTGCTCCTCGTGGTCGATCAGTTCGAAGAACTCTTTCGCTACAAAGATTCCGCCACTCAGTCACGGAAAAACGCCTCCGCCGGCTCCGAAGCCTCCGCCTTCATCGCGCTTCTCCTCGCCTCCGCTCACAGCCCGCTGCCCATCTACATAGTCATCACCATGCGCACTGACTATTTGGGAGATTGTGCCGAATTCCCCGATTTTCCCGAAACGCTCAACGAATCCCAATATCTCGTCCCGCGCCTCACTCGCGAACAGCGCCGCCAAGCCATCGAAGGCCCGCTTGGCCGCGCCCGCATCTCTTCCTCCCTCGTCGAACGCATATTAAACGACGCGGGTGACGAGCCCGATCAACTCCCAATCCTGCAACACGCCCTCATGCGCACCTGGGCCCGCTGGAATTCCGTCGCTCCCGATAACACCCGTCCCATCGACGACGAGGATTACGATGCCGTAGGACGCTTCTCCGGCGCACTCAATCAACACGCCGACGAGCTCCTGAAAACGCCCGCTGCCACAGCCGCCCCCGGCTTCGTGGAAATCATCTTCAAGCGCCTCACCGCGCTCGGCCGCAACAATCGCGAACGTCGCGACCCTGCTCTACTCTCAGAACTGTGGGTACTCTGCAATGCAAGCTCCGAGCAGGATCGCAGCCGCGTCAATAGCATCATCAACGTCTTCCGCCAGGGTCAAGCCACCTTTCTCGCTCCCCGCGAAGGCGATTTAAGGCCCGACACTTTCATCGATATCGCCCACGAAAGTCTCATCCGTAACTGGAACATCCTCGCGCAGCAGTGGCTCCCAGACGAAGAGAAACAAGCCAAGACACTGATCGAACTGCTCGACCGGGCCAGCGGTTGGCGTGCCAAAGAACGAGACCTTCTCGCCGGTCTCGATCTTGCTGGCGCCGTACAGTGGGATCGCCGCCGCAATCAATCTCCCGTATGGGCCGAACACTATATCGGCGCCGGCAAGCTCAGCGAAGTGCAAGCCTTCATCGCCGCCAGCCGCAAGCGACGTGTCAAACAATTCTTGCTTCTCGTTCCGTTCCTCTTAGGCCTTCTGGCCTTCGCCTGGCAATCGTTTCGTGAGCAGAAAACCACCCAGTCTCTCAACCTGGCCGGCAAGGCAGAAACGCTTATCTCCCTCGGCAAAAGTAGTGACGCGGTCGCCACGGCCCAACAAGCCATTTCCATCGCGCCCACTCTCCAGGCCCGTCAAGCCCTTGCTCACGCGTTTCCGCAAGAGCTCATCGAATTTCGCGGGCATACGGGCCCTGTGTATCGCGCCGTCTTTTCACCGGACGAAAAGCAAATCCTCACCGCCAGTGCAGACCATTCTGCGCAAGTTTGGAACGCCGCCACCGGCGCACCCATTCTGAAGCTCACCGGTCACACCACCGAAGTCCGCAGCGCCCGCTTCTCTCCCGATGGTCAGCGCATCGTTACTACCGGCGATCACACAGCACGCCTGTCAGACGCCTCCTCCGGCAAACTCATCGCGCTTCTCAGCGCTCATACAGGCGACGTCAATTCCGCTCTCTTCTCTCCCAACGGCCAGCACATTGTCACGGCCAGCAGCGACTTCACCGCGCGTCTTTGGGATGCCTCCACCGGTGCGCCCCAAGCCGTTCTCCAAGGCCATACAGGCTTCGTATACGGCGCTGTATTTTCTCCCGATAGTCAACGTATTGTCACCGCGAGCCGCGACACCACTGCTCGTGTCTGGGATCTCACGGGCAAAACCATCGTCACTCTCAATGGTCATCAGGGCGAGGTGCGCACAGCCATCTTTTCTCCCAGTGGCCAACAGATTGTCACCTCCAGTACCGATGGCACAGCTCGCATATGGGACGTCGCCAGTGGTAAGCCACTCTTCACCTTGACCCACAAGAATTCAGTCAACACCGCATCGTTCTCTCAAGATGGCAAGCTCGTTGTTACCGCTAGCGATGATCAAACCGCGGCCATCTGGGATGCCGCCACCGGTCAGCGTCTCCGCACCCTCGAAGGCCACGCCGGCTTTGTTACATCGGCATCGTTCTCTGCCAATGGCCGCCACGTCGTCACTGGAAGTCGCGATAGCACCATCCGCATTTGGGAGGTCTCGACGGGTGCCCTCCTCGCCAACCTAACCGGACACAATGGCTATGTTGATTACGTGTCCTTCTCCTCCGATGGCGGCCACATCCTCTCCGCCGGCGAAGACAGCACCGCTCGCCTCTGGAATATTACCGCCGCAGCCGAAGTCACCAGCACTCTCACCGGTCACGCCGATGGCGTCAACTCCGCCGTCTTCTCGCCCGATGACAAGCTCATCCTCACCTCGAGTCTCGATCACAGCGCGTTCCTTTGGGATCGTGCCAGTGGACATCTAATCCGCAAGCTCATTGGCCATGCAGGCTCAGTCAACTCAGCTTCCTTCTCGCCCGACGGCAATCGCATCGCCACCGCCAGCGGCGACCACACCGCCCGCATCTGGGACCGCGCCACCGGCAACGTTATCGCAAAAATCGTCCACACCGAAGAAGTCAGCAGCGCCGCCTTCTCGCCCGATGGCACTCGCCTCCTCACTGCCAGTAACGACAAGACCGCCCGCATCTCCGACGCCGCTACCGCCCGCCCCATTCTTCAGTTGGTAGGCCACCACGGCAACGTTCTCAACGCTTCCTTCTCCCCGACGGCAAACTGGCCGCCACCGCCAGTGACGATCAGACCGCCATCATCTGGGACACAACAACCGGCCAAGCTATACGCACTCTCACCGGCCACACCGGCACTGTCTGGACCGCCGCCTTCTCCCACGATTCCAATACCTCATCACTGCCAGTGACGACGGCACTGCCCGTATTTGGGAGGTCTCCTCCGGCACTCAT
>CAWJBS010000105.1:0-23575 GCA_963840845.1 Bryobacterales bacterium | reverse complement strand
TGAAAAGCTGCTTTTGATGAACGAATTGCGAGGTAATGAGCCGCCACAATTCACCGTGGTGAAGCAACTCTCCGTTTACTGCTCCCATATGAAGCAGAGCCTTCGAGCTTACGGTCGCGAAGGGATGCCCAGTGGCGAGGTAAGCGACCACCGTTGACGCCAGAATTGTCAGGGCGGCAAAGGTTGGCGCCACAACCGGAACGGTTTTCATAACGCTCCATAATGGCATGGCAGCGGAGGGGCTCGACATTTATCGGTTAGGTGCCGGAAAAAGTGCGCGACTGGTTGTTACATGCAAATTGATCCTTCCTATGTATCTCCGTTCCGCCCGCGTTGCTCTCTTCTTGATCGTGGCCTCGTTTATGGCGCAGGGCCAGCAAAACGACACCACTTTCCGCCTGGATGTTAACGAAGTCATTGTGCCGGTGACGGTGACCGACGAGCAAGGGCGGTTTGTAGCGAACCTGGAAAAGAAAGACTTTCAGATTTTGAAGAGAACAAGCCGCAAGAGATCCGCACGTTTACCAAAGACAAAAATCAGCCAGTGGTGATTGGGTTTCTGCTGGATCTATCTTCCTCCAGCCGTTTGCATTGGGCGAATTTTCAAAACACGGCAACGGAGTTGGTCCAAAACTTATTGACGGGCGATCCTAAATATACGGGCTATCTGATCGACTATGCACGCGAACCGGAAGTGGCGGTGAATACCACGCCCAGCGCCGACACGATCGTCGATAAGATCGGCAAGTTGCAGCCGGGCGGCGGGGCGGCCCTGTACGACGCCATTTTTTTGGCTTGCGGCAGCCACAAATTGATGAAAGGCGAACCCATTGAGCCGCGCCGAATCATGATTATCATCGGCGATGGCCACGACAACGCCAGCGAACATTCTTTAGCGCAAACCATTCAGTTGGCGCAGCGGAACCTGGTTACGGTCTATGGCATCAGCACGCAGGCATTTGGCTTCGATAAAGAAGGCGACGAAGCACTACGCAAGCTGGCGATTGAAACGGGCGGGCGTGTTGTCTATCCGCTGGGCGACGTATACCGCGACACGGATGGCTATTTATCTCATCCGGATGCTTCGCCGAACGGCAATTATTCCCTGACCGTGGGCAACGGAAGCTATACGGATGTCATGGATGCCAAGCTGCATCAGGGCGTGTTGGATATTGTCGGCGAAGTGACCAGCCAGTATCTGATCTTCTTCATTTCTAATAACCCGAAAGATAAGAGTTATCGCAATCTAAAAGTCTCGGTGAATATGCCGAATGTAAGAGTGCGCGCCCGCAAAGGGTACTATGCGGCGGCCAGCGGCGCCCGGCTCTTAGCAGCCATGCTAGGCGCGATGGATTTCCAATTCGCGCCTGATACTGCCGCATTCCTGGCGGATTTCGTTCAAATGATCGGCTGAGATCGCCGTCTGTTTCGAGCGAAAGTTTGGCAAGGCCCAGGCGCTCCACCGCGCCAGCCAACCGGTCTAATAACTCAGTGCGAGTTTTACAAACTCCGTCCACGATCGATTGAAAGCGGAGGGAGATTTGTGGTTTGTTTTCGCTTGGTCTTGGCATGAATTCGCTCAAGTGTTGGAGACGAAGCATTGGCCAATACCGTTACCGGGGAAATTTGCGATAGCTGATTGGGTCTAACGTCAAAGCTATGACGATTCGGCTAAATTTATGCCGCAATCGAGTTGGGATCCACAGATTGGCCTTGGCCGGAAATACCGTTGGCTTGGAAATTGGAAACCATCTGACTGAGTAACTGGCTCGAATTGCCGGTGGTGGATGCGGACTGGCCGGAGCTCACATCACTTAGCATTTTAGAGAACTCCGATTGCTGCGAAGTGGCGTTGTTTTTGGCTGAAGACTTGTTCATGCCGTTGGTGGCGAGCAGTTGTGTCAAAGTGGCTTGGATGTAATTGCCGGAAAGGCCGTTGATTGAAGAGGTGTTCATACCCAGGATCAAGCATTTTGGGGACCAATGCCACCGCCGTCTCAATTTGTGAGGAAATTCGGCGAAAAAGGGCTGAACCCAGTATTCCTTGGAGGGCGAAGGGTGTACTATAGTTCGTAATGTCGACTAGTTCAGCACCACGTCCAGCGCCGGCACCAGCAGCCGCCAATAATACCGAAGCTTCGAGCCCCCTTGCGGTCGGAGCGAAGATCTCTATTCGCGGCACCATTATTAGCCGCAGTGACATTTACTTCAACGGCGAAGTGGAAGGCAAAGTGGAAGCCGTCAATTCGACCGTGACGGTAGGACCCAACGCCAAAATCGTGGCAAATCTTGAAGCAAAGAAGGTTGTCATCGTCGGCCATGTAGATGGCAACATTAAGGCCACCGAGGTGGTGGAACTACAGAAGACAGGCGCTGTGACCGGAGATCTGACCACGGCGCGCATAGCCATTGAAGATGGCGCGTTTTTTAAAGGCAATATCAATATAGTGCGGCCGTAAGGCGCACGCCGTGAACCTGGTACGGAATTTTTGCAAACGCCCCTCGGCCTGAAATGGCTTGAGGGGCGTTCGCTTTTCAGAAGCTTAGAACTGATTCCAGAGGAACTGGTTATAGACTTCGTGGTGATACTGCACTTCGGGCGATTTCACGATGGTGCCCAGCAAACGGGCGCAACGGTCGGCCGAACCTTTCTTGAGGTCGGCATACCTGCCCTTGACTTCCTCGGTGAAGATGGTGGTGGTCCAAGTTGATTTCATGAACGAATCGATGGCGTCGTAAATGTTATCGGGCAGGAACACTTTCGCCGAACGCAGATTATCGAGCTTGGAAATGTCGCCATCCAAGCCGGTTCTAAAAATCGAGAACAACGTCATGTACGGGTTCGCGTCCGGGCCGACCGAACGCACTTCAATCCGGGCGCTGAGCTCGTTGCCAATGGGAATGCGAACCATGGAACCGCGGTCACAGCCGAAGCCTTCACCTGGTTGGGCGCTTCGAAGTGCGGGTCTAGGCGGCGATAGGCGTTGACGCTGGCATTCATGACAAGGCATAGATCGAGACCCTTGCTCAGGATGCGATCGACAAAATTCCAAGCATCTTTGCTGATCTTCTCTTCCCCGTTGGGATCCCAGAAGGTGTTCTTGCCGGCCTTGGTCACGGAAACGTTGGTATGCATGCCGCTCCCGTTCACGCCCACTACCGGCTTCGGCAGGAAACTCGCGGTGTAACCCATCTTGGTGGCCACTTGGCGGCAGATCAGCTTGTACAACTGGATATGGTCGGCTGCCGCCACTACTTCCGCATAGCTGTAGTTAATCTCGAACTGCGAAGGCGCCACTTCCGGGTGATCTTTTTCGTTTTGGAAACCCATGGCGCGCTGCACTTCGGCGCACTTATCGATGAAGGTGCGCAACGGATCGCCGGGCAGCGAGTGGTAGTAGCCGCCGGTATTGACGTATTCGAACTTCTGGTGTTCGTGGAAATGGCGCTCGGCGTCCACTCCCTTGAACAGGAAGCCCTCAATTTCGTTGGCTGCGTTTAGAGTGAGCCCATTCTTGTTGAATTGCTCGATGGAATAAGACTTCAGTACCGCGCGCATGTCGCCTAGGTAGGGGCTGCCGTCTTTGTCGATGACTTCGCCAAAGACCATCACTTTGCCATCGCCGAACACGTCGGCGGGCGCCCAATAGAAGGCATGCCAGTCGATGCCCAGGCGCAGATCGCTTTCCTTCTGGGCGGTAAATCCGCGAATGGACGAGCCGTCGAACGTCAAGTTGTCCCAGCTTTTTGCCAGGAATTTCTTGTCGTAATCCAGCATGTGCAGCCGGCCTTCCAGGTCGCTGAAAAAAACGGTGACGGCTTTGATGCGCTTCTCGTCGTTCAGGTACTTCAGGCGCTCTTCGCGAACCTTGTCAACCGGCATGCGCGTCAGGCGCTGCTCTTTGGCTTTGAGGTTCAGATCCTCCAATTCGCCGTAGGACAACCTAAGAAAATCTTGTAGTTCGGTACTCATTCCTCTCCTTCGTGGGGTTAGCAAGCAGACTAGGCTTTATTTATCATACACATACGCGGAATGTTTAGCCTCGGACTTTTCCGATCAATTTTTTTTATGCAGCTTATGGGCTTTTCAGAGTATCCTACAAGTGGAAGGAGTTCCACGTATGAACACAACCAAACATAAACACGATAGACAAGACCAATTCCATCCTCAACAGGATCAACAACAGAAGACGCGACAGCAGCAGGAGGCGAAAAAGCAGGGTCAGAAGCCCGACATGCTCCACAAGGACTCGGATCACTCCCAGGTTCATGAGCATGAAAGCATTGAAACGCGAATGACCCGGTAAAGCTTCATCTGCGTTCGACGAATCTGTCATTTCATTATCACGTAAAGCTCGCTCCTGCCGTATGACAGGGGCGGGCTTTTGTGCTTTAATGACGTGACCAATGCCAACCACGCGACTTTTTGTCTACGGCACCTTGCGGCTGGGTTCGAGCAATCACTACGCGCGAAACCTGGCGAAAAATGCCAGGCATATTGGACGGGGTACGATGGCGGGACGACTTTATCGCGTTGCCGATTACCCAGGGCTGACGGCGGCGGAACAGGCTGACGAACGGGTGGTGGGCGATGTCTTCGAAGGTTTGAGCGCTGAACTTCTGCAAACGTTGGACGATTACGAGGGCGAGGCGTATTCGCGGGTATTGAGCGAAGTACGAATGGAAGAGGGCGGACTGGTGGAGGCTTACGTATACCGCTACGTGCTATCTACTGAAGCATTGAAGCGGATTCGGTCCGGCGATTGGCATGAACCGGACCGAATCCAGCGAGTAAAACTAGGGCTTGGGAACGCTGTTGATCGTCTTGAGAATCTGCGAGACGATCTGGTAAGGATCACCCTGCGAGTTCGGACGGCGATCTTCCAGATAGCCTTTGTAACCGTTCTTGATGAAATTGACGGGCATACGGATGGACGCGCCACGATCGGACAAGCCGTAGCTGAACTTATCAATGGCTTGCGTTTCGTGATGACCGGTGAGGCGCAGATGGTTGTCGGGACCATACACCGCAATGTGCTCTTTTACGTTATCGGAGAAGGCCTTCATCAAAGATTCGAAGTAGGGCTTGCCACCCGTTTCGCGAATGTATTTCGTTGAGAAGTTACAGTGCATGCCGGAGCCGTTCCAATCGCCCTTGATTGGCTTGCAATGCAATTGGACATCGACTTCATACTTTTCGCAAAGGCGCATCAACAAATAGCGAGCGGTCCAGGTATCATCGGCCGCTTTGGCTGAACCCTTGGCGAAAATCTGGAATTCCCACTGGCCCTTGGCCACTTCGGCGTTGATGCCTTCGTGATTGATGCCGGCTGCCAGGCAAAGTTCTAAATGCTCTTCGACGATTTTGCGGGCAATGCTGCCCATGTACTTATAACCAACGCCGCAGTAATAGGGGCCCTGCGGGATGTTGGGGTTGCCGCCTTCGGGGAAGCCGAGGGGACGGCCATCTTTATAGAGAAAGTATTCCTGCTCAAAACCGACCCAGAAATCAGGATCGTCGATGATGGTGGCGCGCGCGTTGGTGGAGTGCGGCGTACCGTCTGGATGCATCACTTCATTGAGAACGATGTAAGCATCTTTGCGGCTGGCGTCGGGATAGAGAGCCACCGGCTTGAGAATGCAGTCGGAGCTTTTGCCTTCGGCCTGCATCGTGGAACTGCCGTCAAAACCCCAATTCGGAAGATCGGCCAGCGTGGGTGGCTTCTCATATGTCTTGAGCATCGTCTTGCCGCGGAGCTCCGGTACGGGATGGTTGCCGTCAAGCCAGATGTATTCGAATTTGTATTTGGTCATGGTATTCGGGTTCAGTGAGTTTCAGGATCTTTCGCTGATATGAGCGTTCGTGGCTCGGTTACTGATTTCTCTCTCCTTCGGATGTTTGCTTTTCTGACACAGCACGGTGACTTAATCATTTATTGTGTACGACGGCGCGGTCACAACCAAGTGTTCGGCGATAGATTCTATTTATGAGGCCAATGGGTGACGGGCGGGGTCACTGGGTGATGCTTACCACAAATGGCAGGTTTAAACGGATAATGTTAGCAAAGTGCGGGTCTGGGATGGGGAAAAGTTTTGATAAAATCGGAATGTCTTTGAACGCATCCGTCAATATTCTCGTTTGCTCCCGGCCGCCTTTCTTCCATCTGTTCCAGTTGGTTTCAGCGCAGTCCGTCAAAGACAAATCGTATTGAAAGAAAAAAGGAACGACACTGTGACCAACATTTTTGTGGGTAATCTCAGTTATAGAACGACACAAGACGAGTTGCAATCCGCTTTCGCACAGTATGGCGGAGTTGAACGCGTCAACATAGTTACGGATCGTGACACGGGGCAATCGCGTGGGTTCGCGTTTGTGGAAATGCACGATGCCGGTGAAGCGCAAGCGGCGATTACGCATTTGAACGGGACCGAACTGAACGGCCGCGTTTTGAACGTAAACGAGGCCCGGCCGAAGCCTGAGGGCGGTGGCGGCGGCGGGTTCGGCGGACGTCGCGAAGGCCGGGGCGGTGGGGGCGGTAACCGTGGCGGCGGTCGCGGGGGCAACAGCGGCGGGGCGGCGGCCAGCGCTGGTAACTTAGATCGATTGAATGAGGAGAGTGCGACAGGCGCTCTCCTTAAAATACACGCCCCACACCAAACCACCATTTAAAACGATCTGTTGCTGCCATGCTTGCGCCGGCAAAGATGGGTCCGATACCGGTTTTGGCGACGACGGCAATGGAGCCGTCTTTCGCGAAGTAAGCGGCGGCTGGGTCTCCGTAGATTTTTCCTCCTTCAAACCAAGCGAGTCCGTAAATGGCACCCCCGAAAAGCGGGTTGAATGTGACGATGCGGTGCGAGTATCCGCCTTGGAAAAGCCAATACTGATTGCCGATCAGTTCGTTAATCCCATACGCACTCAGGCGGAACGGACCGCCTAAAGTAAACGAATCCAACCCGAGATTTTTAGCGCCGAAGGCACTGCCGCCGCTGGCGGTGACGAACAACGAATTCGTCGTTGAAAGCGGGATGAACAGACTCGATTTCGATTCGGCGGAATGATAGGCTCCAGCAAACGGGCTGGAGCTGAACGAATCCACACGCGTTTGCGAATTCAAGCCTTGGTGCGGAATCACGGCATCGTCTTGACCGAAATACCGAAAGACCGCGGAGGAATCGCCGGACGCGCGGGAATAGTTCGGCACAACGGCCTCACCCAATTTGAGTTCGATCTGACGATCAATCAATGCTTCGCCGAAACGAATTTCGGCGCGGCTGTTTAACGCATAACCAAGATCGACACCGACGGCAGCGCGATGAAGACTAAATTCGGCGATACGGTTACGGTTGTCATAAATATCGAAGCGGCTTTTATTGGCGAAGGCGTGGGGCGCCATAAACCAATTGGTGGAGGCGGTGAACGGGTGATAGTACTCGGAACTAACACCATAGACGCTGCCCGCCGAGACATCGTTACGCCATTCTGAACGAAAACCGCCGAGGTCGAGAAAGGTGATGCGCGCGGCGAGTCCGAAGCGAACATCGTTTGGATCTGAGCCGTCGATTGCGAGGCCGAAATTAATAAACGGCGGCTGGTTGGCTTTAGGAGCGACGAAAATCCCCAAACCGGTTTTGCCGTTGGCGTCATTGATCAAGCCATAGCGGAGACTTTCGAAGGCACCTTGCGCGTTGAGTTCGTTGAGACGTTTGGGAAGAGCGTCGGTGTCGATTGGTTTGTCGATTAAATTGGCAAGGGCGGATTGAATGACGCGCGTTTGTTCATCGTTTGCACCTCTGACGGTGATGAATTCGGGAGCGGGCGCGGTGGTGCGCTGACGAGAGCGGCGGTCAGCCACGATTCTTTGCCATTCGTCTTCGGAGACGGCAAGTCGCGAGAGGATCGCTTCCTTGGCTTGCGCGGCGGCGAAACCGCGCGGGATGATTTGGGCGCTTTTCGTGAAATCGGAAGTACTGAACTCCTTCAGATCGGCGGTCAGTAAGATATCGGCGGCTTGCAGGTTATGCATTTCGTTAGCGCTGATCATGACGGAGGCGGTGCGGCCGGCGATGCCGACAAGGGAATCCTGGAAATTGGCGGGGGCGGGTCCGTCATCGAGGAAAACGGCGATCACGATATCGACATGCATCTTCTTGGCAACATCGACTGGGAGGTTATTGAGTGAACCTCCGTCGGTGTAAACGGCGCCGCCGCGGTTTTCGGGAATGAAGAGCGCGGGTATGGAGCCGGTGGCACGCAGGGCGAAGGCAAGCGAGCCGCTGTCGAAATCCTTCTCCTTGCCACTGACCAAGTCTGTGGCGACGCAGCGGAACGGAATTGGGAGGTCGTCAAAGCTCTTCATGTTGAAGTATGGGAGGAGATTGCGGTCGAGAACGTTGTCGAGGACTTGGCCGGAATCTAAACCGGAGGGAAGAGCGAGCCCTTGACGCCAGCCGAAATCAAGGAGATTGGGATAGGCGAGGCGGTCTTCTTTACGGCGAAAACCGACCTGACTGAATGACCGCTGGCTGCTGAGGAGTTGCTGCCAATCGAGACCTCCTACGAGTGACTTGATTTGTTCGGGCGTTTCACCAGAAGCGTACAAGCCACCAACGAGGCCGCCCATACTGGTTCCGGCAATGGCGTCAATAGGAATGCGATGGGCTTCGAACCATTGGAGAACTCCAATGTGAGCGAAGCCCAGAGCTCCGCCGCCCTCAAAAACTACTGCGATTTTGGGACGGTCGGCCGCGAATGAATTAGTTATGAAGGTTAGGAAAAGGAGAACCGCCGCTGGCAGGCGCATAGGTCCAATGTTAGCGGACGGCGCGGTTATGAGGACTTGCGATAAAGCAGACTGAGGCCAGAGAGTGCGACGCCGAGTAAGGCGATGGAAGCGGGTTCGGGAGCGTTAGAGTATTGCGCACCGCTGAGAGTGATTTCGTAAGCTCCTTGACAGGCGGTTCCGCAGCCAGTGCCGGAATAGCCATCAATGATGCCGCTGGCGTTATAGAGAGGAGTGTTGCCGGCGGGAGCGATGCCGATGAAATACTCGCCGGCGGTACCTGAGAACCCACCGAGCATGGCGTTTTCAGCGGCGGTTTCGACACTGTGGCCGGTGGAATCAAAGAGGTAGATGAAGGCGTCCGTCTCACCGGTGGCTCCGCTGGCGGTATAGGCGGCGAAGGAAGCGGAGAACGCAGTGGTGTTGGGAATGATGATGGAGTAGACGTCGGCGCCGATAGTGCCATTACCGATGTTGCCGATGATGGAGTTGAGAGTGCCAGTGCCCATGGTTGGTTGGGAGTTTGTGGGCAAGGGGCCAGCATCTCCTACAGCGGCTTCGCACCAGACCCCGGGGGACGCAGTGCAGAGGGGCGCGGCGTTCACAGCGTTCACTGCCACAGCGCAGATGAAGAGTATCAAGAGTTTCATATAAGACCTGTCAGTGAACTTAACGAGGGTTCCTGTAAAGTGTTTACGGGTGCGGAGAGTGTTAATGGAATGTAATGTTTCGTAAACAGAATCAGGTGCTGGCGTTTCTGGTGGTATTGGCTATCATCACGTTTCTTGACAGGATTGCGATCTCGGTAGCGGCGGCACGGATGCAGGCGGACCTGCATATTCAGACGAACCGTTGGGGTTGGATTTTGGGCGCGTTCGTGCTGGCGTATGGACTGTTTGAAATCCCGACGGGCGCGATGGGCGACCGGCTGGGACCACGGCGAGTGTTGACCAGAATTGTGTGGTGGTGGAGCGCGTTCACGGCACTGACTGGGATGATGGTTGGGTTTCCGGGATTGCTGGTGACGCGGTTCCTGTTTGGCGCGGGCGAAGCGGGGGCGTATCCGAACATTTCCGCCGCGCTGGCACGCTGGTTCCCTGCCCGATCGCGGGCGCAAGCACAAGGTTGGATTTGGGGCGCGAGCCGGTTCGGCGGTGCACTGGCGCCGTTGATTGTGGTGCCGCTACAGATGACCGTGGGATGGCGGGCGACGTTTCTGCTGCTGGGCGGGATCGGGTTGATCTGGGGCGTTTGCTGGTTCGCCTGGTACAAGGAGCCACCGGGTTCGGTAGTGGTGCATACAAAGACGAACTGGAAAGAACTGCTGAGCAGCCGGCAGATGCAACTGCTGTTCCTGATGTACTTTTGCTACGGGTGGGGGCCTTGGTTTTACTTCTCGTGGTATCCGTCTTACTTAGTGAAGATGGCGCATGTTACTGAGAAGGAGATGGGTATTTACTCGGCGCTACCTTACTTATGCGGCGTGGTGGGCAACTTACTGGGCGGGGTGGTGTTCGACCGCGTGACTCACCTGCGAGGGATTCGGTTTGCGGGCCGGGTGATTGGAGCGGGCGGTCCGTTCTGTGCGGCGGCGCTGATGCTGGGCATGACTCTGATACACCAGAAGGTACCGATCGTGATTGTGTCCTCCATTGCTTTTGGAGTGGGCGATTTCATGGTGCCGGCGGCTTGGGCCGTGGCTATGTATATGGGCGGCGCGCGGGCCGGGACGGTGACTGGGGCGATGAACACGGCAGGGCAATTGGGAGGCTTTGTGTGTTCGGTGATGGCTGGTTACCTGGTGCAGGCGACCGGCTCTTACAACGCACCTGTGATTGTGGTGGCCTGCGTGCTGATCTTGTCGGCGATGGCGTTCAGCCGGGTGGATGGGTCGAAGCGCATTTTCAGTGAAGCGTTTTCGGAGGGATGATGGCTCCGGTAAACACACTTGTGGCGTAAGCGTGGCGATTGGCGATATGAGATTAGGCGGCTTGCAGGAAAGCTTCCTCCATGTGGCTCAGATCGAAGCCTTTCTTTTGGACTTCGGCGCGAAAAGCGGGGGCGAATGCGGGATTTTCACGGGTGGCTTTCAGCAAAGCGTCGGTATATTTGCAAACTTCCATCAAAACTTCGGTGTCTTTCATGTGAACGATGCATTCGTGAACGGTTTCCTGCCGGGAATGCTTCTCCTTTTGCATCTGGTGCGCTTCGAAGCCAATCTTGGCTTTGCGCCTTTCGGCTCTTAGCTTTAGCAGGTCACTCAGATTTTTATGGAAGGCACGGGTGTGCGTGGTTTGATAGCGGAGATAGAGGGATGCCATGGGGCGGTCGGTGATGACGCCGGAAACGGGATCGACGCAGGTGTCTTGCAGGCGCTGGGCGCGCGCGGCGAGCCAGTGAGACTCGGCCATGGCGTTGACCAGGATGGATTCGGTTTCGGTGGTGGGGAGGTGTTCGTCGGTCAGACGCTGTTTTAACGCTTCGAACCCAAGGGGGTCTTCGGAAGAGAGGAGACGGAAGGCGCCGTTGTGGCGGGCGAGTCCGTGGATGGTGTGATTCTGCGAAGAGTTGACGGTGGATTTGGGGCCGGTACTCTTTTGCGCGTTGGCTTGATTGGCGGCGACGCGTGCGGCGGAGGAGACGGGACGCGGGGTTGCTGCTGGGGGTTGCTGGTCCGTGATGGGAGGTGCGACCGGTTCCGGCTCATCCGCATCGACGGCGGGAGAGGGTTGGGGTTGTTGCGGGACGGCTTTGGATGATTTGCGTGCGAGTTTGCGAGCGTGGCGCTCGGCTTCGCGGCGAAGTCTACGTGCTTCAGACATGTATTTGCTCCTGATTGAAGATTGTTGATGCGCGAGGGGGACGGTCGCGATTTTGGTTTCACAGCGCGGCGGCTGGACAGCAGAAGGCCCACGCAGAGACGGGGTCTCTGGTGGGCCTAATAAAACATAGCATTGGGAGGGGAGGAAACGTACTTTCGCCTATGGGCGAAAGTGGCTGGAAGTGGTTGATTAGATAGGGACTTAAAAATATTTTGAACTTCTGTGACCGTGGTTTAGGAGTTATTGAAAACTCCATTCGCCACTCCCTTGCGCCGTTCGTCAGAAACTCCCGCACGCTCCGCTACATGCGCTTTATTCTCACGTTATGAGAAACGCAATCCACATTTTCATCATTGGTATGAGCTTTGCCGCCGGAACGGTTTTAGCCGCGACGCCGTCGTTCACGGTGGAAGTTTCCGGCTCCGGGAAGCCCGTGATCCTCATTCCTGGGCTAGGCTGTTCGTCGGAGGTTTGGCGCGAGACTGTTGTGCATTTGAACAAAGAGGGGTACCAAACGCATGCATTGACCTTAGCGGGGTTCGGCGGGGTTGCCCCGCTTCCGACGCCGAATGACCATTTCCTGGCGACGGTGCGAGAAGACTTAGTTACCTACATCAAGACGAATAAGCTCGATCATCCGGTGGTGATGGGCCACAGCCTGGGCGGCTTCCTGGCGTTGTGGCTGGCTGAGACCAATCCGGAGATCGCCTCTAGGATTATCAGTGTGGACGGGCTTCCCTTCCTCACGGCGATTATGAACCCGACGATTACGCCTGAGGGGGTGAAACGTGTTGCGGCCGACACTCGAAACCAGTTCGAATCCGCCACTGACGAGCAATTCAAACAGCGGCAGCGTGCTTCTGTCGCAAGCATGATTGTGGCACCAGAAAACGTAGAACGGGAAATGAAAGTGGCTGCCCTAGCTGACCGTAACACCGAGACCGAAGCGATGGTGGAAATGATGAGCACCGATCTGCGTCCACAACTCACTGCCATCAAAGCTCCGGTGCTGGTTATGGGCACATGGATTTCTTATAAAGACTATGGGGCGACACACGAAAGCGGGTTTCAACTCTATTCGGCGCAGTTTGGCAATCTGCCGACGGTGAAGCTTGTTATGAACGACACGTCGAAGCACTTCATTCAGTTGGATGCGCCGGACTGGTTCTACAATCAGGTTGACCAGTTTCTGCAGGGGAAGTAATTGATGAATACCAAACGCACCAAGCTGTATTGGAGTCTGCAAATGGCCGGCTGGGTTTCCTATTTCGGCCTGTGCGCCGGCATTATGCTGCTCTATAATCCCAAGCCGATCGTTCTAGTGGTTTGGTTCATTATCATGCTGGGGCACCTTGGGGTGTCCCATTTCCTGCGCTACCTTATTCGTACACGGCACTGGCTGGACGCCAAGCCCGGCCTGCTGGCCGTAAAGTTGTTTGGCACTTGTATCATTTTGGCCTTGGCGGTTAACGTATTGCTTGCACCCGTTCCGCCTCTGTTTGGGTTGAACTCGCTGGCGGAACAATTGCGCGGTTTCCGGATGTTTGTGCCATACTCGCTGCTGCTTTTCTGCGTGTGGAGCATGATTTACACGGCCTTCCAATATTTCTTTCGCTATCGCGACGGCGAAATGCAGCGCCTACGGCTGGAGGCGAGCGTGAACGCGGCTGAACTACGAGCGATTAAAGCGCAGGTGAATCCGCACTTCCTGTTTAACTGCTTGAATAATTTGCGAGCGCTTATTGCCGAAGATGGGGACAAAGCGAGAACTATGCTTTTGCATCTTTCGGAACTGCTTCGCTATTCGCTGGAAGCGGGGCGGCGGGACAAAGTGCCGCTGAGCGAAGAACTGCACATTGTGGAAGGTTATCTTGCGCTTGAAAAGTTGCAATTCGAAAACCGACTCCGGTGGAGCATCAACATCAGCGAGGCGGCGAGGGACGCGCTCATTCCGCCGATGCTGGTTCAGCAGCTTGTTGAAAATGCCATCAAGCATGGTGTGGCCCAACAAACCACGGGCGGCGAAGTCAGTATTTCCGCAGAAGCGCGAGGCGGTGGCATCGATTTGCGCGTGGAGAACACCGGCGCGCTCAAGCCAACAGAAACGCACAAAGGTTTCGGCATTGAAAACGTTCGGGAACGGCTGCGGTTGCTTTGCGGAGGGGGCGCGTCGTTCGATCTTGCCAGCAGTTCCGAAGGGCGGGTGGCGGCGACGGCGCACATTCCGTTGACCGCGAACGTATGAGGGCGGTCATTATTGAAGATTCGCGATTGGCGCGGGCCGAGATGAGACGTCTGCTGGCGGCGGAGCCCGATATCGAAATCGTGGGCGAAGCGGAAAATGCGGAGGAGGGCGCGGCGGTTATCGAATCCGCGCAGCCGGATCTGCTTTTCCTGGACATCAATCTGCCGGGGCGCGATGGCTTCGAGCTACTCGCTTCTTTGGACGCAACGCCGCGGGTGATTTTCTGCACGGCTTACGACGAGTATGCGGTGCGGGCCTTCGAGCAAAACGCGCTGGACTATTTGGTAAAACCTATTGAAACGGCGCGCCTAACAAGAGCGATTGACAAGGCTCGGCGGTTGTGCGAGTCTGATTCGGCACCGGCGATCAGAAAGCAGCCCAAGCTTGGTGTGCAAGACCGCGTCTTTGTGCGCGACGGGGAGCGATGTTGGTTTGTGACGCTGAAAGACGTTCGTTTGTTTGAAGTGGAGGGCAATTATTCGCGTCTTTATTTCGGCGCGGAGCGTCCGCTTGTCCCCAAGTCTCTTAATACGCTGGAATCGCGGCTGGATCCGCAGGTCTTCTTTCGGATCAGCCGACGCCATATTGTGAATTTGCAGTGGATCAGCGCTGTGACGCCCGCTATTTCAGGCGGTTTGCAGCTCACGCTCAAAGGGGGCGAAGAGGTGGAAGTATCGAGGCGACAAGCGCATCTGTTCCGAGAGGCGATGAGCCTGTAAGCTTTTAGGCGTGTTGTCAGGAGAGATGGGCCGGTGTCCTTTTGGGGCCGGGGCGCGAGCCAGCAGGTGAAACCGCCTGATCCACCACAACACCTGTTTTGGGCTTCCCGCCAACCGGCGCTATGTCGCACTAGCTGCGCGATGAAGAGGAGCGGCTGGTGAGTTGGCGCCAGTTGAGCGAAATGTCGGCGATGAGCAGATAGGCGACATTGAGGGTGGCGTCCACGATGCCATATTCGTGGGGGCTCTTAACGCCCATGAAGAACCACACGGGTGCGAGAACGCGGCTGGCTACAAAACTAAAGGTGAGGATGTAGGAACGGACCATCCATTGCCTATGTTCGGGAATGTGGCGGTTGCGGGCGGTGAGGAAGGCCATGAGAGTGGTGATAAACCAGACCGAGGCGTGTACGGCGACGCCAAATGTGAAAAAGCTATCTTTGGGGCCGATAACGGTAATCATGATTCCCAGGGGTGCCGCGACTAGGACGGCGGCGACGTAAAAGCGGCCTAAGATTCGATGGAGTTTAATGTTGCGGCGGCGCAGACGACTGGAAAACTGGAAGCCTCCCGCGAGCAATGCAAAAGTGCCGAGCATAGCGTGGGGCACCAGTGCCCACGCCACTTTCGATTGATAGACGCGATAAGGGTGATGGGGATTGAGCAGAGGAAGGTCGATGGCAAAGATAATAGCGCTAAACACTGCGAGAACAACCCAACCATAGTGTTTCCGAGTGGTTGGATAGAGAGATTGCAAGCTCAAACTACGCGCGACAGTAGACAAAATGTTCTCCGGAACGAAGGAATTTGGATAGGGATTTATCGTAAGGTACCACAAGTTTCGAGAACAATCAATTGCCTCGCTGGATCGGACGGACCAATTGCAATCTATTGCAAGAAGGATTGAGCCTTGATGGCCCACCATCGACCCGTTAGTTGTCAGGCGTGTTGAACGGCGAGATCGGCGGGTGTTCTTAAGGCGCTTCTCTTGAGCTTTTGGAGTTCGTGATTGGGAGTGAGGCAGAACTTCAACTCCATTTCGCCGCCTGCGGCCTTGAGTGGGAAGACGCGCCAAACTTCTTGGCTGACCGTGCGGGTAGTGAAGGTCTGGCCAAAGATCACGGTGGGAATGCTTAGGCCCATGGGGCCGAGGTGGGGTTCGAGTTCGGTTTTTACGTTGCCAAAGATCATGTTCGACATTTCGGCGAAAGCGTCGATGACGTCTTCGTTCACGGCGGTGAATTCGGTGGTGAGCATCAGAGAGGCGATGCGGCAGGCAAATTCGGGAGAGCAGCCGATCAAGCCGCTGCCAATCCACTGGCCGGCAAAGCCGATTAAAGCGACCATGTTTTGGCTCTCGGTTCGAGAACCGTTTTCAAGGGTGACGCCGCCGATATCAAGAGGCTGGCCTAGCATCATGCCAAAGAAGTTGGTGGCGGCGCGGGAAACTGTGGCAACTATCGTTTGTTCGTCCATTACTTATCCCAAATATGCTAAGTGCCTTATCGTCGGAATCAGGTCGGCCCATATAAGGAATTTGCTGTCTAAAGTGGGCGGACGCTTAGTCCGAAGGGATGAGTGTCAGGCGTGGGTGTAAGAAGCGCCCATTGATGTAGTACATGAACCAAATCCTCAGCGGACAGTACGACTTGAAGCTGGTCGCGCTCTCTATACTCATTGCTATTTGTGCTTCCTATACGGCATTGGATATGACTGCGCGAACCGCCGCATCGGTGGGGAGGAGCCGGATCTATTGGTGGGTAGGCGGGTCTTTCAGTATGGGCCTGGGAATTTGGGCGATGCATTACATCGGAATGCTGGCTTTCCACCTGCCGGTGCTGATTTCTTATGACGTGGCGACCGTTTTGTGGTCACTGTTTGCCGCGGTAGGAGCTTCGGCTGTAGCGCTGCTCGTGGTGAGCCGAAAGAGGCTAAGAGCGGGATATTTTGTAAGCGGCAGCTTTGTCATGGGCGGCGGTATTGCCGCGATGCATTACATAGGTATGGCGGCGATGCGTCTGGACGCTCACATGGCGTATGATTGCGCGCGGGTGGCGGAATCGGTGGGCGTGGCAGTGATCGTTTCCTACGTTGCGCTGCGCTTAGCGTTTCGCTTACGCGACCAGGCACACAATTCGGCGTGGATTCGGATGGCCTCCTCTGGTGTGATGGGATTGGCGGTGGCCAGCATGCATTACCTTGGGATGACCGCCGTTTGTTTTCACCATGCGCCACAGGGCCTAGCCAACAAAGACGCGATTAGCGTTTCCGATCTAGGCGTTTTTGGAATTGTTTCGATTACTTTTGCGGTGCTGGGGCTTAGTTTGATCAGTTCGCTTGCGGACCGCAGCTTCGCAGCACAGCGAGAGATGTTGCACTCTGAACACGAGCGCTGGAGATTAGTGATGAGTTCAGGGCAAGACGGGTTGTTCGACTCGGACTTGGTCAGCGGGAAAGTATTCTATTCGCCGCGCTGGAAAGCGATTCTTGGCTACGGACCGGACGAACTGGAGCCGACCGTAGAGACTTGGCATTCGCGCGTTCACCCAGACGACCTCGGATTAGTAGAGACGTCGTTAGCCGGCTATCTTGAAAGAAAGACGGGTGCCTCGGAGATTGAATATCGATTAAAACACCGCGATGGCGGTTGGCGGTGGGTGCTGGTTCGGGCACAGGCAGTGTGGGACGAAAATGGGCGGCCCGTAAGGTTAGTAGGCACGCATTCAGACATCACAGAACGGAAGGAATTTCTGGCGGCGCTCCAGGCGAGCGAAGTGCGCTTTAGCGCGTTTGTCGATAATAGTCCTTTTCTTGCGGTGATCAAAGACAGTGATGGACGGATGCTGTACAACAATCGAACGGCGGAGCGGCGATTTAAGTTAAAGCCGGGCGAATGGATCGGCAGACTGGATCACGAAATTTGGCCGAAGGAACTGGCTGATTCTGTGAGGGCCGCGGACATACAAGTGTTGTCAACCGGCGAGCCGATGGAGGTAACTGAGGCGGCGTACACGCCGGATGGTTCGCTCCATCACTTTCTGGCGACGAAATTCCCCTTCCACGATGCGCTCGGGCGGTTGGCACTGGGCGCCGTTGCGCTGGACATTACGGCGCAGATGAAGGCCGAAGACGAGTTGAAGCGAGCCCATACGGAGATGGAGGATCTGGTGGCGCACCGGACGGCCGAACTGCGGACGAGCGAAGCGAAATGGCGAGGGCTGGTGGAGGCACTGCCCCAATTAGTGTGGGCGACAACTCCCGATGGGCAATGCGATTACTTAAGCAATCAATGGATTGAATACACTGGCGTGCCTATGTCGGAGCAAATAGGGATGGGCTGGTTGAAAGCATTGCATCCAGAGGATCTTGAACGGGTGCGTGAGGCTTGGTTGGCGGCCGTTGGCTGGAAGGGGCACTATGACGTTGAATATAGGCTTCGTGCCGGCGACGGTTCGTATCGTTGGTTCAAGGCACGCGGCGGGCCGGTCAGGTTGACGGCAGACGGGCCGATCACGCACTGGCTGGGTACATCCACCGACATTGAAGATCAGAAACGAAGCGAAGAACGTTTGGAAGCCGCCGTTGCGGAACGGACACTGGCGCTGGCAGAGGCTCGCGACCGAGCTGAAAGTGCAGCGCGCGCCAAGAGCTCATTTCTAGCGGCGATGAGCCATGAAATTCGCACACCGATGAACGGGGTGATGGGCTTGACAAGCTTGATGCTAGAGACGCCACTCAACGCCGATCAGGAGGTTTATGTGGATGGCATCCGTTCGAGCGGACAGGCGCTGCTGACCATCATTAACGACATTCTCGACTTCTCAAAGATGGAAGCGGGCAAGATGGAGCTCGAGACTATCGACTTTGACTTGCAGACGGTGCTGGAAGAATCGGTTGAATTGGTAGACACCTCAGCAAAAGCGAAAGAGCTAGCCGTCTCGCTGGATGTAGGCGATCAAGTTCCTTTGAGTGCGTTCGGAGATCCCGGTCGATTACGGCAAATTCTGTTGAATCTATTATCGAACGCCGTGAAATTCACGGAGCGGGGATCGGTTTCTTTGAGCGTTAGCCGCGAATCAATTCAAGGGCAAGTCATGACGCTGCGGTTCGCGGTTCGCGATAGCGGCATTGGCCTCACGCCAGAACAACAGGCTGGACTTTTTCAAGCTTTTAGCCAAGCTGACCGTTCGACGACGCGGCGATTTGGCGGGACCGGTTTGGGGTTGAGCATCGCCAAGCGGTTAGTAGAAATGATGGGCGGGACGATTGGCGTTGCGAGCCAGCTTGGCGGGGGCTCTACCTTCTGGTTCAACATTTGCTTGAATGTGGGTTCTCATTCAAACGGCGATTTCTTGTCCGGTCACAACGTGTTTCTTCTCGACGATAAGGCGAGCGAACGCTCGACGATTGGCCGCTATTTAGAGCGTGCAGGTGCGGTTGTTTTTTCGTGTGGTCAGGAGGTTACGGACTTACAGAGACTAGCGGCTTTTATCGATAGCATCAACCCATCACCCTCTCTCTGCATTATTGACGGCAGTACGTTGGCGAGGCGGCCACAACTTAGCGGTCTGCGGACTCTGGCAACTGTTGGTGCGGTGCCCATTTTGATTTTGGGGACGGCGACGCCCGGCGCGGTTGAAACTGATGAGATCAAGGGAGCGGTCCACCTGCCGAAGCCGGTTCGTTGTTGGCCATTGATTCGGGCGGCTCAAGCAGCTATCGGCGCCCCGGACGTTGCGCGCGTTGAGGTAACTTCGGCAAAAAGGACCGACGCAGTCTATGACGCCGATATTCTACTCGTGGAAGATAACCGTCTGAACCAAATTGTGGCACGCAAGATGTTGGAGAAGCTAGGCTGCCGCGTTGACGTCGCAGAAAACGGGCGCGAGGCGTGTGCCGCCGCGCAAGAGCGCATTTACGACCTCATTTTCATGGATTGTCAGATGCCGGTGATGGACGGTTTCGAAGCTACTCGGCGTATTCGCGAAGTGGAGAATGGGCGGCGCAGAAGTCCGATCGTTGCTTTGACGGCGGGCGCACTGAGAGAAGAGCGTGACCATTGCTATGAAGCCGGGATGGACGACTTTCTTTCGAAGCCAATCGCCAAGGCAGAGCTGGCACAGGCGTTGGCGACATGGCTCGCAGTGGCGAAAGGACGGTAACGGAATCACCTTTGTTTCTTTAAGGTATGGAGACAGAGGACGTTTCTGAGCCGGCGGGCACCGGAGTATTTTGCTGATTGCCGCATCGGGCGGGCTTGGTTTGGCGGTGGCGGAGGAGTTTCTGAAAAAGGGATGGCACTGGTGGGGGGGGAGCGGGCAGAGCCAAGCTGCACGAGGTGGCTGAAACCCTTACGGAACGGCGGGAAATCGAGACGGTGGCCATCTGCGAACAGGCTCAGGTAACAAGGGCTGAAGCAGCGCGGGGTGGGGGAGGGGGGGGGGGAGGGGAGGGGAGTGTTTGGTAGAGGGAGGGTGAGTTGGGGGGGAGGGGGAGAGGTGGGAGGTTTATCGCGCTAGCAAGGCGGCGTTGAGTCAACTGATGCGCAGCTCTCCAACGCGGGAGGCGAACAGCGGACGCGACCTAGTACCGATGGCGCCGGGTTGGGTGTGAACGGAGATGGGCGGACGGGCTGCACCGCTTAGTATTGAAGAGAGCGTGCCGAATTTGGCGAATGTGAGGATCAAGAAACACGGCACGGCGGGTCTGGACTAGCTGGATTATTTAGGGCGGATGGTGGATTGTTAGTTATATGCGATAGTGATGCATTATGATTTGGCAGCGAGTGGGTTTATGCACGGTGATGCTGATTGGTTTGACGGGATGGGGGCCGACGCCGCACGTTGAGAAGCGTTGCGGATGGTTTGATAACCCGACGCCTGGGAACGTGTGGCTGACCGACCGCTATGCGACGTGGGAATTAAGCGTGCAAGGGGGACATGAGGCTGAAGGGGACCATTGGCCAGCGTTCGACCGGCACCAATTCGTGGCAACGAACGGAGTCTACGGTTATAGTTGCGCATGTGTGGAAGGTGTTTTCGCAGCGAAATCGCAGCGGGTTCTGCGTGTGACGAACTCGCAGGCGAAGCCACTAGCGGCGTGCCGGGCGGATGTGGCGATGCGGAAGAAAGAGCCGTGCCCGGCGAACAAGGTGAAGCGGGTGAGCGAAGAGGACGGCGCACCGGCTGACTACGCCTGTGAGCGAGACGAGCGTTAAGGGAGCGGCATTGCAGAGCATGTCGGAACGAAGAACAGAGCGGAGTTTTTCGGCTTTGTTCGTTTGGCTGCTGGCGTACTTGGTGCTGTATCCCTATGGACAGCAAAGTGGACTGCCGTATCTGGCGTTTCGCATATTTGGGGCCACCTTAACGGTGTTGAGCCTGTATGCGGTGAGCTTCCGGCGACTGTATGTGGGCATTGGACTGGTGCTCGCCTTGCCTGCTTTGGAGCGCAACGGATTTTGCTGTCATCGCCCGTGGGCGGCGGGTGGCCACTGGCTGGAAACTTGCTGGGGGTTTGCGTTTGACGCTTTTATTGTGGCGGCGATTTTTCATCGAGTGTTTTTCGAGAACGATGTAACGAAGGAAGCCATTTTCGGGGCGCTGTGCATTTATCTGTTGATGGGCTTCAGTTTCAGTAGTATTTTCGGGATGCTGGTAAAGCTACAGCCCGGGGCGTTCTATCTTGATCCGGCAATGAATGCGCATGCGAGTGCGGACCGCTTCGATTTGATTTACTACAGCTTCGCTACGCTGACGTGCGTGGGGGCGAACGGGATTTCGCCGGTGACGGCACAAGCGAGATCGATTTCGGTGATTGAATCACTTACCGGGATTTTGTATATAGCCGTGCTGATTTCGCGGTTGCTGAACGCTTATCATGCGCGCGAGATGACAGATCCGAAACGCGGGGAATAATGAAGCGCTTTGGCAATCGTATTTAGCTTCTCTGCGGACCTCGCGAACATACCTAGCTCCGTGACGAAGTAGGTTTCTGCTTTCGTTCGCTACATCTAGAACCTCGCGCGTTTACCCGGTAACAAGCAGCGATGGGCAGAGTCGTACGAGGAGATGGGCGATGCCGTCATTACAGGGAGCCAAGTTAGGGTTTTTACCATACCCACGGACGCGCCCGAAGCGGACGGCACGTTTGCCTTGATCAAGCACGACGATGGTGCTTGTCGAGATTCAAGCCGGCGGACAAACGGGAATTGGCTACACGTACGCGGATAAATCAACTGGCACGCTGGCTGACTCGCTGTTACAGAGCACTGTCCACGGACGCGACGTGTTTCGGCATAACGAAATATGGCTGGATCTGCTGCGGATGGTGAGGAACTCGGGTGAATGCGGCATCTCGCATATGGCGATTGCCGCGATTGATAATGCGCTGTGGGATTTGCGCGGAAAGCTGTTGAACACACCGGTAGTCCATCTTCTTGGCGCCGCTCGTGCAGGAGTTCCGGTTTACGGGAGTGGGGGATTTACCTCCTGTAGCCATGAGCAACTCGCTGACCAGTTAGGTAACTGGGCGCAAAACGGATTCCGGATGGTGAAGATGAAAGTGGGGACGCACCCAGACCACGATTTGCGGCGGGTGAAGATCGCGCGGCAAGCGATTGGCCAAGGCGTGAAGCTGTTTGTGGATGCGAACGGAGCTTATACGGTGGCGCAAGCGATTCCGTGGCGCGCGAATTTGCAAGTATGGGCGTCAGTTGGTTCGAAGAGCCGGTTAGCTCCGATCATCTGACGGGGCTTCGGCAGGTTCGAGAGCGAGCTCCGGCGGGCATGGACATCGCGGCCGGTGAATACGGTTACACCGCCTGGTATTTCCGCCAAATGATTGATGCCGAGGCAGTGACGGTGTTGCAGGCTGATGCCACGCGTTGCGCGGGTATTACGGGGTTTCTCGCCGCAGCGGGACTGTGCTGGGCGGCGAACTTGCCGCTGTCATCGCACTGCGTACCCAGCATGCATCTGCACGTGTGCTGCGCGGCGGCGCGGGCCGTTCACATGGAGTTCTTTCACGATCACGCGCGCATTGAACGGATGTTTTTTGACGGCTTTTGCGAGCCGGTGAAGGGGGTCATGTCTCCCGACCTTCCCGCCCGGCCGGGCTGGCGTTGAAGGAACAGGATGCGTTGAAGTTTTTGGAGCGTTGAAAAGTTTAAATCGGAAAGCGGGATTGCATGGCAAAACAAGTATCAGATCTAATTGTGGAACGGCTGCTTGATTGGGGAGTGGACACTATCTTCGGATTTCCCGGCGATGGCGTGGACGGCTTCTTTGAAGCGTTGCGGACACACAAGGACCGCCTTAAGTTCATACAGGTGCGCCATGAGGAGGCAGCGGCTTTCGCCGCGGTGGGATACGCCAAATATACGGGTAAGTTGGGAGTGTGCTGCGCGACCTCAGGACCCGGAGGAGTGCACTTACTTAATGGGCTTTATGACGCTAAGTGCGACTTGCAGCCGGTGCTGGCGATTACCGGGCACACCTTCCATGACTTGATCGGCATGGATTATCAGCAGGATGTCGATTTAGACAAATTGTATATGGATGTTGCCGTTTTTAATGAGCGTGTGATGGGGCCCGCGCATGCGGTGAATGTGGGGGACATGGCAGTGAGAACGGCGTATGCGCGGCACGGCGTGGCGCATATTTGCATTCCGAAAGACATACAGGAATGGCCGGTGAACGGGAGCAAGCGGAGTAATGCGAACGTACCGCAGCATAGCGGCGATTGGAGTGCGCCGTCTACCGCGAAGCCGTCGCAAGCGATTATCAAGCAGGCAGCGGACATTATTAACGATGGGTCGAAGGTGGCGGTCTTTGTGGGACGCGGCGCGCTGCATTGCCGGCAGGAGGTGACTCAACTGGCGGAGACGGTGGGGGGACCGGTGATTAAGGCGCTGCGCGGCAAGGCAGTTCTCCCCGATAAGAGTCCCTTGACCACTGGCGGGTTGGGACTGTTAGGGACGGCACCATCGGTGGATGCGATGGAGTC
>CAWJBS010000104.1:0-19479 GCA_963840845.1 Bryobacterales bacterium | reverse complement strand
TGGGAAACCATCGGCCAATTCTTCAGGGTTGGCAATACCTTGGCGGTAAATTTTATTTTGAGTTGTGCGCAGCATGGACACCACGCTGATGGCCGGATCTCTATTGATAGCGCGGCGAAGGAACTTGTATTCCCAGCGCGGCTCACCTTCAGCATAAAACACACGGTGCTTACCACTGGTGACCAGTAACACGCGAGTGAGTTTGTTGTTTTCGAGATCGTTTCCGCCTTCGAGAGGATCAACGCGAACGTCCAAGCTCTTCACGCCTCCAGGGCTGGCTGTTATCATCAAGCGTTTCCGTCTGCTTGCCCGTGTTGTTCACAGGCACGATTTCGCGCGTGGCCAGCACCTTGCCCCCCGCCCGATAGATTCAGATGGCTGTGTTTACCGTTGAAACCGTTGTGCCGGATAGTAACCTGCGCTTCCAGGGGCGTGAACCTTCCAAAGCTTTGTTCGAAACGTCAAACCCCTCCAGTTCGACATCGGAAATCATTTCCGTGCTGCCGAAGCCGATGGTGTTCACAGGCAGGCGGCGGCGCTGCAATCCGGGTCATCGTCTTTTGATTGATGCCACCGGTATTGTCGGCTCCGTCGCTGGCCAAAACAATGGCGCCGATTGGCAGTGTGGCCGATGAAGCGGCGACACTGCCAATCGGCGCCATTGTTTTGGCCAGCGACGGAGCCGACAATACCGGTGGCATCGATCAAAAGACGATGACCGAATTGCAGCGCCGCCGCCTGCCTGTGAACACCATCGGCTTCGGCAGCACGGAAATGATTTCCGATGTCGAACTGGATGGGTTTGACGTTTCGAACAAAGCTTTGGAAGGTTCGCGCCTGGAAGCGCAGGTTACTATCCGGCACAACGGTTTCAACGGCAAACACACGCATCTGAATCTATCGGTGGGGGCAAGGTGCTGGCCACGCGTGAAATCGTGCTGAACAACACGGGCAAGCAGACGGAAACGCTTGAATTTAACGCCGGCCCTGGAGGCGTGAAGAGCTTGGATGTTCGCATTGATCCTCTTGAAGGCGAAAACAATCTCGAAAACAACAAACTCACTCGCGTGTTACTGGTCACCAGTGGTAAGCACCGTGTGCTTTATGTTGAAGGTGAGCCGCGCTGGGAATACAAGTTCCTTCGCCGCGCTATCGATGACGATCCGGCCATCAGTGTGGTGTCCATGCTGCGCACAACTCAAAATAAAATCTACCGCCAAGGTATTGCCAACCCTGAAGAATTGGCCGATGGCTTCCCGAGCAAACCGGAAGATTTATTCGAATATGACGGCTTGATTCTTGGCAGTGTGGAAGAGGCGTTTTTCACCACAGGTCAAGCGCAAGCCATTAAAGATTTCGTAGACCGCCGTGGTGGCGGGCTGTTGTTCCTGGCTGGCCGGTCTTCGCTTTCAGACGGTGGCTATCAAGTCCCCCCATTTACGGATCTCCTTCCTGTTCAGTTACCGCAGCGGAAGGATACTTTCCAACGAAGTTTCGTTGCGGCTGAGCTAACGGACGCAGGCCGTCGCAGCATGCTCTGCCGCATTGAAGATGACGTGAGAAAAGTAATCAACATTGGGAGATTTTACCCTATCTGGCAAATTATCAAGACTCCGGGACACCTAAACCTGGCGCCGTCGTGCTGGCGAATGTAGACGTCAGTGGCAAGCGTTTGCCGTTGCTTGTGACAGAGAACTACGGGCGCGGGCGCACTGGCGTGTTTGCCACTGCCGGTAGTTGGCGTTGGCGTATGCAGCAGCCGCTGGGAGATGTGAGTCAGGAAACATTCTGGAGGCAGTTGTTGCGCTGGGTGGTGGGAGCCACTCCCACGAGGGTTGTTGCTTCCACTCCTAATGCGAATCTCGAAGATGAAGGACGCGTTGAACTGCGTGCCGAAGTCCGAGATCAGCAGTATCAGCCAGCCGGTGACGCACAGGTTGAAGCGAAGATAATAGCGCCGGATGGCGTTGCCGAAACCGTACAGTTGCATCCTGAGCCTCTCTCCGCCGGTGTTTATTCCACTGAGTGGCAAGCGCTCAAAACAGGCTCATACATTGCGGAACTCACGGCCAGGCAAGGCGCCAAGGTTCTTGGAAAAGATGCGCTCACCTTCCGCCGCGAAGACGGTCAAGCTGAAAACTTTCATCGCGAACAGAATAAGGAGTTGCTCAGCAAGCTGGCCGAACAGACGGGCGGTCATTACTACTCCCCCGGAAATGCCAAATCATTGAGCCGCGAGATTTCGTTTTCAGAGGCAGGCATTACAGGCCGTGAGACCAAAGAAATTTGGGATATGCCCGCGGTCTTTCTACTGGTGTTTGGCCTCAAAGCAACGGAATGGCTTTTACGCAGAAGGTGGGGCGTCGTATGAGAATCGGTGTCCTTTTCCTTAGTGCGGCGATTAGCTTGCGTGCCGCGAATTATTTCGTGGTGGTGGCCGGCTTAGGGGGCGCGCCTGAATACGATACGCAGTTCGCTAAATGGGCGCAAGATTTGGATCGCGAGTTAAACACTGGCGGCGATACGCACGTTAATACCTTGAGTGGTCCCAATGCAACCAGGCAGCAAGTGGAACAGGCTCTGAATAAAGTGGCGGAAGCGAGCACCGCGTCGGATGCGTTTGCGCTGTTCTTGATCGGTCACGGTAGCTACGACGGTGTCGATTACAAGATTAATTTGCCCGGCCCGGATATGACCGGCGCCGACCTGGCGAAAGCATTAAACCGCATTCCAGCGCATCGACAGTTAGTAGTGAACATGACAAGCTGCTCTGGTGCGTCGCTCGCGGCGTTAGCGAAAAAAGACCGCGTGGTGATTTCTGCCACTAAGTCCGGCACTGAAAAGAACGCTCCAGTTTTTGCACGCTACTTTATCGACGCTCTGCATGATTCGGGCGCCGATTTGGATAAGAGCGGTTCTATCTCCGCTCTTGAAGCCTTTCGTTATGCCGATCGAAAGACAGTGTCTTACTTTGAAGAAGAGAAGCTCTTAGCCACCGAACACGCGGTAATGACAGATACTGCCAGTGCGACTGGAGTGCGCGACCCGAAACCCGAAAATGGTCAAGGCTTGCTGGCCGCATCGTTTGTTCTCATACGGGCAAAGGGCGAGGGGGCGAAAGTGCTTTCTCCCGATAAGCAGCGTTTAGTGAGTAAGAAAGAGGATCTGGAAGCGAAAATCGACCGTCTTAAGTATGAAAAAGCAGCTATGGATGAGAACGAGTACAAACAGCAATTAACAGGCTTGTTGCTGGAACTCGCGCGCACGCAAGCGGAGATTGACAAGTGAAGATCGCGTCCATTCTGTTACTTCTCGTGCTCCCTTGCGCGGCTGCCGTGCCCTGGGAAAATTGCAAGGCGCTGCGCCGCCACGGCCAAGTGAACGAAGCCAAAGCGTGTTTCTCCGCATTACTGCGGGGCGACAGTTTTGCCAGAGCAGAAGGTCTGTGGGGACCTGACCGCATGGCGGATGCCAACGCCGCCTTTCAAGCTGCCGAAAAAAGTGGCCACGATCGGCCGAGTGAAAACAGAATGGGGAGTTCTTTTTTCTTGAACTACCAACCTGGCGAAGCGGCGAATTTTTCACGAGGCGCTGACAATAGACGAAAAATATGCACCGGCGTATTTAGGTATTGCGCGTGCAGCAGCCCAAGGGTTTGATCCACGCGCCCGAAGCGGCCGAACAAGCCTTGCAGCACGATCCGAAGATGTATCAGGCGCATGAGTTTTTGGCCTATTTGGCGTTGAAGATGGCGATCCAAAAAAGCGGCAGACGAAGCGCAGAAGGCGCTGGCGCTTTCGAGTGAAGCTCTTGATGGCATGGCGGTCTTGGCCTCTATTGATTGGCTGAACGACAAAACACCAAGCGAGTGGATCGCTCGCATTCTTAAAATCAACCCTGCTTATGGCGAAGCGTATGCTACGGGCGCGCACTTCTTTGAGATCAACCGGCGCTACGAAGAGGCCATCACTATTACCGCAAAGCTCTGGACCCTGAACGATCTTTACTGGCAGGCCCGCTCCCAACTAGGCGTGAACTTAATGAGGCAAGGGCACGATGCGGAGGCTCGGCAACAATTGGAGACGTTGTTTTGACGCCTATTTTCGGAATGCCGAAACGCGGAATTCTCTGAGACTGTTGGATTGCTTAGTAATTACGAGACTTTTAAAACAGCCAATACAGAATTGCAGTTGAGCAAAAAAGAATCCGCACTCTTGCGACCATACATTGAGCCGGAGATGCAGCGGTGCATCGCTACGTACGAAAAAAAGTACAAGATGAAGCTACCCGGCCCCGTGCATTTGGAAGTCTACCCGAACCACGAAGACTTTATTGTGCGCACTCTCGGCTTGCCGGGTCAGGGCGGTTTACTCGGTGTTACGTTCGGGCTTGATGTTGCAATGGATAGTCCTACCGCCCGCGCACCTGGACAGTTTAGTTGGGCGAGTACTATGTGGCATGAGTTCAGCCACGTGTTTATCCTGACGGCCACTCATCATTTAGTACCTCGCTGGTTTACAGAAGGTTTGGCGGTGCATGAAGAGGGCGCAGCTTCGCCCGATTGGGGCGACCGACTCACTCCAGACATCGTGGCTGGATTGAAAAGAAGCAACTTCTCCCGGTGCTGGAACTCGATAGAGGCTTTGTGCGTCCAAAGTTTCCAATGCAGGTGATGATCTCCTATTTTGAAGCGGGAAAGATCTGCGACTTCATTAGCCAGAAATGGGGTGACGATACGCTCTGGGCATGGTTCACTCCTTTGCCGACCGGAAGACCACCGAAGAAGCCATTCAAGCCAACTTGCATGAAACTCCCGCGGCATTTGACAAAGAGTTTATGGCGTGGCTTGATTTGCAAACGGCCAATACCGTAAAGCATTTTGCCGACTGGAAAAAAGGGATTCAGACGTTGAATGAGGATCTCGCCAAAGGAAAAATGGATGAGGTCATCCACGAAGGGCCAGCGGTTGTTGACTACTATCCTGATTACACCGGCGACGGCAGCGCTTACGAAGCCCTGGCCGAAGCATATAAGAGCAAAGGCAATCAAGCGGCAGCGACGGCCCAGCTGGAGAAATACGCCAGCAAGGGCGGTACGTCCATCGCCTCGTTGAAGAAGCTCGCCGAATGGGAGCAGCAGTCTGGCCATCCAAAACAGGCTCAAACCATACTTGCGAAACTAAACTACATCTATCCCGAAGACGAGGAGACACATCGAAGATTAGGCAATTTGCTGTTGGAAGCTGGCGATGCCGAGGGCGCGGTCAGAGAAGGGAAGGCGCTTTTAGCGCTGAAACCGGTAGATGCCGCGGAATCGCATTACGAACTGGCGAAAGCGCTGAAAGCGGCTCGCCGCTTGAATGAAGCGAAAGATCAAATCGTGATGTCTCTGGAAGCAGCGCCCGGTTACAAGCCCGCACAACAGTTACTTCTTCAATTGAGCCAATAAAATGTCAACCACTTCCCCAGCAACGCCTGTTGATTCGTCTGAAGTGCGCGAACGCGTTAAACGCTTTTCGGACGCACAAAATCTGATTCGCAATGAAGTGCACAAAGTGATCGTAGGCCAGGACGAGGTCATTGAAAGCGTGCTCATCTCTTTATTTGTCGGCGGGCACTGCCTGCTGACAGGCCTGCCTGGCACTGCAAAAACTTTGCTGGTGCGCACCTTGGCGCGTACCTTGGGCCTGCGCTTCAATCGCATCCAATTTACGCCCGACCTGATGCCGTCTGACATCACGGGCACCGACATTATTGAAGAGAACACCACTACTGGCCATCGAACTTGGACGTTCGTGCCGGGTCCTATTTTCTCGAACGTTCTGCTGGCGGACGAGATTAACCGTACGCCACCAAAGACCCAATCGGCGTTATTAGAGGCAATGCAGGAATTTTCGTGTACGGTGCGCGGTAACCAATATAAAATCGAGCCGCCATTTTTTGTTCTGGCTACGCAGAATCCGATTGAGTTGGAAGGCACGTATCCACTGCCCGAAGCCCAGTTAGATCGCTTCCTTTTCAATGCGGTGTTGGATTACCTGCCGGCTGAAGACGAAGTGAAGGTTGTTGATCTAACCACCACAACAGTGCGTGCCGAAGCAAACACTGTCACAACGGGTGAAGAAATTCTGAGCTTCCAGCAACTGGTACGCATGACTCCGGTGGCGGAATCTGTGGCGCGTTATGCGGTCGATCTTGTCCGGGCCACGCGCCCCGGTTTGGGCGAAGCGCCCGACTTTGTCACCCAATATGTAAACTTCGGAGCCAGCGTGCGCGCGGCCCAGTTCCTGGTCTTAGCGGGTAAGGCCCGGGCGTTGATGCATGGCCGTTTTCATGTCGCTTATGAAGATATTCGCGCCTTGGCAGCACCCGTGCTTAGGCATCGTGTGCTGCTCAATTTTCATGCGGAATCGGCGCGCGTGAATACCGACGAAATTCTGCGCCGTTTGCTTGAGTGGAAGCCGGCGCCGCGCGGTTAGCCATTCACGGAGCTTAACTTACAGTGCCAGCCCCAGTCTCAAACAGATTTTTAGATCCCGCGGTTTTGGCTGGCATCTCCGGCCTGGATTTGATTGCCAAGACGGTGGTGGACGGGTTCTTAGCTGGCCTGCACCGTTCCCCCGATTTTGGCTTCAGTCAGGAGTTTGAGGAGTATCGAGCGTATTCGCCTGGCGACGATTTGCGCCATGTGGATTGGAACGTGTACGCGCGCACTGAGCGAGCTTATTTGAAGCGCTATCGTGGCGAAACGAATACGTCCACCGTTGTTTTACTCGATGCCAGCGCCAGTATGGGCTTCGGCGCTAAAGTTACGAAGTTTGAATACGCTAAGTATTTGGCATCGTCTCTTGTCTATTTGGCACATCTGCAAAGGGACAGCGCCGGGCTCATTGTTTTTCATGACGATGTGGCAAACTTCGTGCGGCCTACGGCGCGACAAGGCCAGTTAATGCGGCTGCTGCACGGCATTGGCGAAGCGGAGCTTGGCAAGCGCACAGACTTCATCAAGCCGTTTATTGAATTGCAGCAGTTTATGAAACGGCGCGGCGTAACGGCGCTGATCTCGGATTTCTTTGAAAAGCCCGAAGTCGTCGTAAAAACTGTTGAACCGTTGCGTTTTCGCGGCAACGAGTTGATCCTCTTTCATGTGCTCGATCCGCGTGAGATTGATCTGAAACTAGAAGATGGTGCGCTTCTTGTGGATATGGAAACCGGCGAAGCGCTGGAATCCACACCAGATTACGCCAAAACAGAATACCGTCAGAAAATCCAAGCGCACATTGACGAACTGCGTATGAAGGCTCAATCGGCGGGCATTGATTATTTTCTGCTCCGTACAGACCGTCCGCTTGACGAAGCTTTGCGCGAGTATCTGACTATCCGCCAAGGAAGAATGTGAATGGGATTGACTTCACCGTGGTTCCTGGCTGGGCTGTTGGCTCTAGGCGTCCCTCTCTGGTTGCACCTTTTGCGTCAATTTAAACGGACCCCACAGCCTTTTAGTTCATTGATGTTTTTTGAACGGCGCGTGCAAAGTTCGGTTCGCCACCGCCGTTTACGGTATTTAGCGCTGCTGGCGCTGCGCCTTTTGCTGCTAGCGCTCTTAGTTTTGGCTTTTGCCAATCCTTATTTGCTGCGCAGCACCGCCTCGCAAACTCGGCGCAAGCTCACGCTCATTGTGATCGATCGTTCTTTCAGCATGCGCGATGGCGATCATATCGAACGCGCTAAAGAACAAGCGCGGAAGCTGGTTCGCGATTTGCCAGGTGGGTTCGTCGCGCAAATTGCCGCCCTCGATTCTCATCTGGAAACTTTGACGTCGAATGAAACCGATCGCAGTGCTTTGAATGCGGCTATCGACGGCATCTCCGTGGGTGATCAAACTAGTTCTTATGGCGAACTCGCGCGCGCCATCCGATTGCTCGATAAGACGGCGAACATGCGGATTGAGGCGCACCTGATTAGCGACATGCAGCAAAGTTCATTGCCGGCCAACGGCTTTCATGATCTGCAATTGGAGCCGGGCACTGCCTTCTTTCTACACTGCATCGCCGAGCCCAAAAAGGAAAACTGGGCGGTCGAGACGGTAACGGTCGCGCCGCAGATCTTCGATCCAAAAACGAGCCGTTTGACGGCGACGATTGCTGGTTGGCAAACCGGTACAACAACACGCCAAGTCTCACTTGTTTTGAATAACCGCACATTAGCAGCCAAGACTGTGGCGGTTCCGGCGAATGGCCGCGCGCAAGTGGAATTCCTGGCTTTTGACGTGCCCTATGGGTTAAATCGTGGAGAAGTTCGGATTGAGCCGCACGATTCTTTGCCGCAAGACGATAGCTACTTGTTTTCGGTGGAGCGTGCCGACCCGCGCCGCGTGTTATTCCTCTACGCCGGTGGCCGTAATCGCGAAGGATTTTTCTACAAGGCGGCCCTCGAGTCTTCGGCGAATGTTGGTTTATCGGTAGACCAGGCGGCTTTGGAACAGGCGTCGAATCTCGATCTCGCAAAGTACGCGTATGTTGTCTTGAGCGATCCGGGCGAACTGGAATCTAATGTGGCGCGCAAGCTACTCGGCTACGTGGAAAAAGGCGGAGGTCTGTTGGTGGCGGCCGGCCTCAATACAATTCGCGCTGGCGCCGTTCCCGTGAGTGGCGAACGACTTAGCGCGAGTAACTTACCACAGTCCGTGGGAGAGGTCGATGGACAACAACCTGCTTTAGCTGAAGCGGGCCGGTTTGAAAACGTCCGCTTTACCAGCAGTGCTGCGGTTCAGCCGAATGCCGCGGCAAAAGTGCTGGCGAAATTTGCCGATGGGTCGCCGCTGCTTTTGGAAGAACGAGTGGGCGAAGGTCGCGTGCTCACCTTTGCTGCCATGCTTGATAACTCGAACAGCGATTTTCCTCTGCATGCGTCTTATGTGCCATTCGTAGTGCAGTCGGGCCTCTATTTGGCGGGCTCGAGCGATGTGCCATCCAGTCTGGTGGTCGGTTCACCGGCCACGCTACGCCATACGAAGAGTGAGACCACCGCGGCGGATGTCGTGGGCCCCACAGGCAAGCATGAGCTTTCGTTGAGCGATGCCAGCAAGGCCATGTCGTACGATCTTACCCAAGCTGGATATTACGAAGTGCAAAGCGCCAGTGGCCGCAGATCGCTGCTTGCGGTGCATCCCGACAGGCGTGAGTCCGACTTGACCGTGATACCGGATGAAACGCTCGATTTATGGCGCAATACTGGTAGTAATGCTCCGGCGGAGAAGACGGCCTCCGGACAGATTTCCATGACGCACTGGAATTTGTGGCGTTATGTGTTGCTCTTTGCGCTCATCGCGGCGTCTGTAGAAAGTGTGTTCGCAATTCGCTATTTGAAGGAAGAGAGGGATGCGGCATGACGGCTATCGTACAACTGGATGACTATCTCCGGCGCGTCGAATCGCGGCTAAGATTCCTGGCTGCCTCACGCGGCGTCGCCGTCACTGCGCTGTCCGCTCTTTTGCTCACTCTTTTGATTGTCTGGATCAGCAATCAGTACCGCTTCGTGCAAGACGTTGTTTGGCCGCTGCGGCTTCTCCTATTTGTCGCGCTGGCGGCTGCTCTGGCATTTGCCTTGGCTCTTCCTCTTAGGAAGTTAAACCGCAAATTCGTCACTAAGCTGGCTGAACAAAAAGAGCCCAGCTTCGGCGAGCGGTTATTGACCTTACAAGAGCGCCGCAACGATGGCAACCCGTTTATTGAATTGATTGCCGAAGATGCCATGGGCGTAGCGCAGAAGCACGCTCCGGAGCAGTACGCGCACTCGCAATTGCTGTACGGCGCTTTGGGCATCGCTGTGGTTGCACTGGGAATATTGATGTGGCTCATCGCGGCCGGGCCGGGCTACTGGGGCTATGGTGCATCGTTGCTGTGGACGGGTTCCGGCAACGCCAGTAAGAAACCGCTTTACGATCTGACTGTTCAGCCTGGCAACAAGACGATTCGCCGCAAATCCGATCAAATGATTACCGCTCATCTGTTGGGTTTCAACGCGCATCAAGTCACGCTGCACGCCAAATATGGCGATGCCACGAAGTGGGATTCCACCGTAATGCAGTCCGGAACCGACGGTAACGCTTATCAGTTCAAGTTTGTGGGCTTGTCAGATCCGGTTGAATATTACGTGCAAGCGGACAACACGGAATCGAAGCATTTTAAGATTGCCGTCAAAGATCTGCCGGGCGTGAAGCGCGTGAAGGTAGCTTTGCATTTTCCAACGGAGTTGGGCTTAAAAGATGCCGTGCAAGATCCCGGCGGCGACATTCGCGCAGTGGAAGGGACGCAGGCTGAAGTCTCCATCCTGACCGACAAACCGCTCGACAATGGCGTGCTCATGTTTGAGGACGGTTCAAAGCTTGACCTGACGAAAGGTGATGGCAATTGGCTTACCGCGAAAATAGCCGTTCATAAGGATGGCTCCTATCATGTTGCGGCGCTGGACGGTAACGACGCGATCCGCATCAGCGATGATTACTTCATTGAATCAGGCAAAGATGAGCCGCCGTCCGTCCGCATTGTGAATCCGGGGAGAGATCCCAAAGTTTCGCCCATCGAAGAGGTTCCGGTAACGGTGGAGGCGTCTGATGATTTCGGCGTCGAAGCGATGGACCTGCATTATTCAGTGAATGGCGGACCAGAGCAGGTGGTGCCGCTGCTGAAGACGAAAGGTGTGAAGGAAGCCAGCGGATCGAAGTTGCTGGCGCTCGAAGACTTTAAGCTCGTGCCCGGCGATTTGATTTCGCTTTATGCGACGGCGAAAGACGCCACGCATACGACAAAGAGCGAAATCATCTTCGCGCAAGCCGAACCGTTCGATTTCAAGTTCAGCCAGTCGCAACAGATGGGCGGCGGCGGTGGCATGGATGGCGGCCAGCAGAGTGACATTTCCGAACGCCAGAAGCAGATTATTGCGGCCACTTGGAATCAGGAACGCGAGCCTGGCAAGAACAAGGCGGCGCTGCAGGAGAATGCCAAGTTCCTGTCGGACACGGAAGCGAAGCTGGCTGAACAGGCGCAGACGTTATCTGAGCGCATGGCTAGCCGCGAGATGGGCGGCGCCGGCGCGTCGTTCGCCAATTTCTCAAAGCTCATGACGCAGGCTTCGGGACAGATGGCCGAAGCGGTGAACCAGTTGAAGCCGGGCAAGTTTCATGATGCTTTGCCGATTGAGCAGAAAGCGCTGCAATCGCTCCTGCGAGCCGAAGCGTTGTTTCGCGATATTGAGATTGCTTTTGGCCAGCGCGGCGGCGGTGGTGGAGGCGGTGGCGCGCAGCGAGACTTAGCGCGTATGTTTGACCTGGAATTAGATACCAGCAAGAACCAGTATGAAACGGGTCAGCAAACGCCGGAAGAAAAGCAGAAAGACCAGCAGAAGGCAGTTGATGAGGCTCTGGAAAAGTTGAAAGAGCTTGCCAAACGCCAACAGGAATTGGCGGCACAGCGTCAGCAACAACAGGCGGTTGAACAGAGATGGCAAGAAGAGCAACTGCGTCGGGAAGCCGAAGAGTTGCGCAAGCAGATGGAGCAACTGGCGCAGAATCAGCAGCAACAATCAGAATCCGGGCAACAACAGAGCGGACAGCAGCAAGGGCAGTCGTCGTCTTCGTCTGGCCAATCTTCGTCCTCGCGGTCTCAGCAAGGCAAGCAGGGCAGCAGCGGCCAGCAACAACAGCAGAAGATGAGTGAGGCTCTCCGCCGATCGACCGATGAGTTGCGCCGGTCGGAAGATGAGATGCGTAAGGCCGTGAGTGATAAAGATGCGGCTGCTCAACAGCGTGCGGCGGAGAATCTGGCACAAGCCGAAAACACGCTCAACAAAGCGATGCAGCAACAAGCCGATGGTTCGGTTGCGGGGATGTCACAACGCGCTCAGCAGATGGCTAACGAGCAGCGGGAAATTGCCAACAACTTGAAACGCATGTACGGGGAACAAGGCGACGGCTCAGCCAGCCGCCGATTTGGATTCGGTCAGCCGCAGCCTGGGCCAAACGATCTGCCCGAAATGCGCGATCCGGCAATGACTCGGTATTACGGCTACGATCGCCGCTTTGATCGCGGCGATATGGCAGTGGCACACAACCCTTCAGAACAGGAACGCGCGATGGCGGATGAGAAGGCGCGTCTCAGTAAAGAGATTCAAGACCTGCAACATGATATGCAGCAGCAAGAGCGGGCGCTGCAATCGACACAGCCCGGCGCTTCAACCAAGATGCGCAAAGCTCTGTCCGACGCAGAACAGAATGAGTTGGCCATGCGGATGCAGAAGACGGCTGAATGGATGAAGCAAGGCTACGGCGACCACAATATGGCCGTTGAGAACAAGATGGCCGAGGGCTTGGATCAACTGACTAAGGATCTGCAGGACGTCCAGAAGTCGGTCGAAGCAGGCGACGGGAACGGCAAGCCTGGGCAGCAGAAGGGCGAGCAGGCTTTAGCGGAAGTCCGGAATCTGCGGCGCATGTTGGAACAGGCGCAACAGCAACGCGGCCAGCAAGGGCAGCAAAATCTGTCGCGCGATGGACAACCAGGTCAGCAGCAGGGCGGCCAGCAACAGGGCGGACAGCAAAGCGGACCGGGTCAAGGAAGTCAATACTCACCAAACGGGGGGCGCGACACAGGAATGGATCAGCAGAGCTTGCAAGGGGCCATTGACGATCTAAGCTCTTGGCGCGGCAAAATCGATCCGCATGACCGCGATCTGCGGGGCTATGTAGACCAATCGCTGGGCTACTTGCGCTTGTTGCATGCCGATCCCAACCGTCTGCAAGGCACTATCGGGCAGGACGCGGTGAGCCGCTTGGAGCGTTTGGAAGTTGAGTTGGCGCGGCGGACTGGGGAACTCCAACAACTGCAGGGCGCGCGGCTTCGGGCACCGGAAGACTCGCCGGAGAAGTACCGCGATGCCGTGGCTGAGTACTTCAGGAAACTCAGCCAGGCGAAACACTAACTACTTGAAATGATTTTGCCGCATGAACTCGGCAAGGTCTTCGTACTGATCGGAAGCGATGAAGTTCACGCCGGCTTTCAGTGCAGCCAGCCAGCGCTTTTGGACAGCGGCGAGCGACCGGAAATTGTACGCTTCGCCCCAGCCTAAACCGTGGCCGGGCTCGAAGCCATCGAACGTGTAGAAGCGCACCCAGAAGCCTTGACCATGGGCGTAATCCACAAGCGACCGTAGGCGAGCGTCGGACGCATCGGTCCACTCGCCGGCTTTGGGTTGGCCGCCTTCTTCTACCTCATACCAGGAGTTGTTCCACCAGCGGCGGTAGTTGGTCGGCTTTTCGCTGAGCAATTCAGAAGGCGGCAGAGTTGCTAGTTCGTGGCTGTTCTTGCCGTGGATGGAGTGAGCGGAGCCGAAGACACGCAAGTGGTCACCGGGCTTCAGTTCGTTGAAGAAGACTTGCTCCTGATCGTCCGAATCTTCTGTGATGACGAGAATTGGACCGCGCTTCAGGGGCATGAGCTGGTGCACATCGGTGCCTTTCGGAGCAGTGGTGATCCAGCCTTCATACTTGCCAAGAACATCCCAGACAGCATGCAGCAGGGGCGCTTGCGTGTCTTTGAAATCGAAGTGCAGGATGATGACGGGCCAAGTGTCGGGCTTGTTGTCTTTAATAGCTTTCTCAATGATCGGGCGCACACGCTCGAAGAAGTAATCGCTGAGTAATGGCTCCACGCCGGTGGTCTTGGCGGTATGCGAAACAACCACGCGGCCTTGGTACCAAGCGATGTCTTGCTCGATGGAGACGGGGAAGCCGGTGCTGAGGGCGCGGTCGATGCGGTCGGCCCATTTGCCTTCGTACGGGTAGCAGTTATGGGCGTCCAGAATGGGCTTGTTGCGAAGCATGCCATCGAATTGCGCGGCTAACGGGGCGCTTGCCAATAGAATGGCTATGCTGAGTTTTGCAAACATAGTGTTATTGGACCATGGCCGTTTCCATTAAAGACATTGCGCGATTAGCGGGCGTTTCACACTCGACGGTTTCGCGGGCACTGAACCGCAGCCCACTGATACCGCTAGAGACGGCGGAACGGATTCAGCGTATCGCCAAAGAGCAGGGCTACACGGCGAGTGCGGTGGCGCGAAGCCTGGTCACACGCAAGACGCAGGCGATTGGCGTTGTGGTCACCTCCATTGCCGATCCGTTCAACGGCGAGGTGGTGGAGGGCATTGAAGAGGCGGCGAATCGAGAAGGCTATTCGGTGGTGCTGGCCACTTCGCAGGCAGACCCGCAACGCGAGATGGCGGTGGTGCGTTCGTTTCGGGAGCGGCGTGTGGATGGCCTCTTGGTCGCTTCGTCACGATTGGGCGCGCAATACCAGCAACTGGCGGATGAGATGGATGCGCCGATGGTTTTGCTGAACAACCAGCATCCGAGCGAGATGGCGCATTCGGTCAACATCGACAACACGGACGGCGGCTATCAGGCGACGGCTCATCTCATAAAGTTGGGCCACAAGGATATCGCGTATATCGGCGATGAATCAGGCTTGCAATCGGACGAAGAGCGCTTAGGCGGTTTTCAACTGGCCATGAACGAGGCCGGCCTTCCTGTCCGCCAAGACCTGGTGGTGCGGGGCAATGGAAAGCAACCGGCGGCTCGCGAGCGGGCGGCGGAACTATTGTCGATGACGGACAGGCCGACTGCTATTTTCTGCTACAACGACATGACTGCGCTGGGCGTGCTCGAAGAAGCGGCGGCGAAAGGCTGGGCGGTGGGCAGGGAAGTTTCAGTTGTGGGCTTTGACGATTTGTTCTTTACAGCATCACTTCAGCCGCCGCTGACTACTTTCCGCCAGCCGAAACGCGAGTTAGGCAAGCGAGCGATGCAAGTGCTGCTTGCCATTTTGCGTGGGCAGGAGGCCGAACGGAAAGTAGTGGTGCGCGGCGAATTAATTGTTCGCGGATCAACCGCAAAACCCTACCAGGCGATTTCGTCGGGGAAGAACTTGCTGGCCAAATCCTGATAGAAGGGCATGATTTCTTTCAAGTTGGGCTTGTCCAGACCCTTCGAATACAAATCGTAAGGATTGAATTTGAGCACCCACTTGAACATTTCTTCGTCGTGCTTGTTCATGAGGTGCTTGTAGGCGCCGCCGCGGTGGGCCGGATAGAACGAGTGATAGCGCAGCATGTAATGCGATTCTTCCGGCAGATACTTGCGCGTGACCATATAAATGTATTCGTCGTGGCCCCACGAGAGATGGACTTTATCCAAACCGCAATTGCGTTCGTAGATGCCGCATTCGGTTTGATACTCCGGGACTTTGCTGTCGGGGTTGGCCGCGAAAAATTCGGGAAACACGATTTGATCTGAATAGGCGCAGCCTACCGGGAACGTATCGCCCACGACGGCCCATTGCGGTTCACCGTAGAGGCAGAGAACTTTTCCGAGATCGTGCATGAAACCGGTGAGTACCATCCAATCGGGATGGCCGTCTTTGCGAATCGCCTCCGAAGTTTGGAAAAGGTGTTGGATCTGGGTGAGGTCCGTGTCTGGATCGCTGTCATCCACGAGCGTGTTGAGATATTCGGCTTGATCCCAAATGCTCTTCAAACCTTTTTGAAGCGCGCCGTATTGCTTCTTCTTCTGCAGAACAAAATCGAGGGTCTGGTTGAGGTGGTTCAGACGGTAAAATTCCGTGACGCCTGGATTGGCATCGGGCTTGTAATTGCGGAATTCTTCTTCCGATTTTCCCTGCTTGTAACGAGTGGCAACAAAATCATCCCATTCGTCGAGTTCTTTCATGGGCGCGTTGGTTAGAGTGGTGGCCATAGTGAATTTGGGGGCTCTTTCTTCATTATGCACACGTTTGCACGATTTGGCAAGTGGGGAGTTTCTGATCCACCCGATGGGAGAAGTGCGTTTCGGGTTAGCAGCAAGGGGCTCTCCCGTGCAGATGAGCCATTTTGCGAGACGGAAGCGAAGAAAAGGCGGCGGTAGGGCGATATTGCGCTTCGAACCCAGCGGGTTGGGCATGGGGAGGATTTAGAAAAACGAACCCAAAATGTGGGGCGCGGGGTGGGCATGGCCTTTTACGCTTCGAACCCAAGAAGCGCCGTATTTTTTTGCGGATTTTCATGTTGAGCATCTTCAGTCGCCCGGATGGGCCATTTTGCGAGACGGAAGCGAAGAAAAAGCGGCGATGACCGCGTGGCCGCTTGACAGCAGGCAGAATTGCTTCGAACCCAGCGGCATAGCCAAGGGCTAGGATTTAGAAAAACGAACCCAAGATGTGGGGCGCGGAGCCAGCATGTCCTTTTACGCTTCGAACCCAAACTGAGTGGCGCGGAGGCAGTTTTCAAAAACGAACCCAATTCGTTTTGGTTTGCCGGCCGAGCAAAACCTTTGCGCCCTTGCACTTCAAACCCGAGACGCAGCATATTTTTGGGCGGATTTTCATTTGAGCGGAGACATCGTTCGTTGAACGGATCTGGCGATCGAGAATTATAGGCAAGTTGTCGATATGGCCGGAGAGTCCCTGCGTGCGTCTTGGTGTATCAGGCGGCTCCATGAGCAGACTTTAGCTTGTTCGTGGACGCGGCCGAACGAGCTTTTGAGGACGCGAAAGCGAAAAGTGTCTGTAAAGACTTGATAAGAGGGTGGAAAAAAGATCAATCTTTTTAGGGTAGATTTGTGACCGGGCCAGGCTTGGGACATCATCGGCGCCTTGAGGGTGGCCATTCGCTCAGCGCTCTATGCGGGCAGTTCATCACCGATGGCCTCACTACTAGAGGCGTTGCCGTTCCCAAGGCCACAGGAGGAGGGTGCCAAGCAGGTGAAAAATTCTCGTTGTGCGGGGTCTAGTAAGGCCTGCGCCCGATGGGGTATCGTCCTTACTCTGGAATTCGCCTCCGGGGTAATCGGTGATTCAGATTGACAGTTAGCGCGTTAAACGTAAAAGCGCACCCGGAGCTTCCCGGAATACCTATCGGGCGTTTCGAATGGAATTGCTTTACGCTACGCCGTTACACATGAGTAATCGGATAGAAGTACTTTTTCGATTGAGCCGGAGTAGCCGCCTTTCTTGCAGAACCGTTTTACCTTGCGTCACGCTATCGTTCTCAAGAAATTTGTTTATATTGGTCAGCGAGGGATCAGATGCTTCGTGTGCTAACCGCCAGACCGGATCCGGCTCTTCGGCCATTTATTCACTTATTTGTGCAGCGTGACGGGGATATTGGTAGCGGTGAAATAATCGAGCCAGTGGTAGCGCGGTTAGGCGCCAAGCTTGAATTTAAATTCGCCGATCGGTATAAGATCCGTAGTTATTCGAACAACGCCACGTTGGCATCGTTGCCTTTCGCTTTGCTTGGTCCGCAAACCTTCCGACGCGTGTGGTTGAGCCTAACAAGTCGGGTGGAATCGGTTGCTGTGACATTTCAGCCTTGCGGATTTCATCTTCTTTTTGGCGTACCGATGAATTACGTCGTTGATATCGCAAGAGAAGGCCATGCGCTCTTGGGAAAAGAGGTTTCGCACCTGTATGAAGAACTCGGCAATTTGACAAAATTTGCCGAGCGGACAGAACGATTAAATGCATATTTCTTAAAAAAACTAGGAAGCGTGACAGGCGACCTCTCTGTTCCAAGTGCGCTGCAGGCCTTGGTTTTTCGCCGGGATCTCACGATTTCCGACGCCGTACAGCAGACGGGTTTAAGTCGCCGGCAGTTTGAACGCAAATCGGTGGCTTGTGCCGGTATGCCGCCAAAGGATTTGAGCCGCATAGCGCGTTTCAGCGTAGCGCTCCGAATGAGCAAGACGAATTCGCTTAGTTGGACCGAGATCGCTCACGCGAGCGGCTACTACGACCAAGCGCACATGGTCAAAGACTTTCATACCTTCGCGGGCCAAACCCCAAGTTTGACGCTGCGGGATAATTTGGCAACCCATTTTGTAAATTTTTCTGTGATGGGTGACGCAAAGTAAGAGCGGTTCGGCGTACCGAAGCCGAGGGTATTGCCTCCGCGGCTCGAGCGGTTGTGACATTTTGCTAAAGATGTCGCATCCTTACTATCGCTCTAACCAACTAATTCTTACATTGGCGTAAGAGGGGTAATTAATGAAGACATCCACCGTAGACACGACTCTGCCGGGTGGGGCCGCTGCTAAAGAGGCATTGGCGCTGCGCGCAGATCATCGCTTTTATTTGGGCATGTCGATTGCCATCGCCGTCGGCACTTTCGCAGGGTTTGCACGAAGCTATTATTTTCGGAGCTATTTCCATTCGTCGGCAATTCACCCAATAACCAGACTTCATGGCTTAGCGAATACGTGCTGGATTTTGCTTTTTGTCCTGCAGAACGCATTGATCTTCGATAACCGGCGTACGATTCATCGACGGCTAGGTTGGGGAATCGGGATCTTATCCTTGGTGATCGTCCCGCTTACTTTCATGACGGGCATAGTGGGCGCTCGGTTGAACCACCTTGGACACGCCCCCGACAAGTATGCGAGTTTTCTGACCTTTTCAATCCGTAACACCTTAGAATTCGCGGCTTTGGTTGGATTGGCCATTTATTTTCGGAATATCCCACAGATCCATAAGAGATTCGCACTTTTAGCAGCCGTTTCCCTGTTCGGCGAGGCATCGATTGGGAGGATTCCGGGGCTTTCATTTGCGTTGATGGCGCTGATAGTACTCGCGTTCTATTTCGCTGGGCCGATCTACGATTGGCTCAGTCGGCGCCGCGTGCATTGGGTCTATCTATGGGCCATTCCAATCATGCTAATTACTGGACCGCTGACACCGCTTACAACGTTGGCTGCACGCGCCGGAGCTTGGCATCGTTTTGTAGACTGGCTGATTTCTTAGCCTGGTTTTGGCCGTGATCGACTGACGTTTGTCCGAAAAACATTCAAACACTTGGGAGAAGGGAAATGGAAAAGAATGAGGCCATTTTGACTACGCAAAAAACGGCTGTTGTTGTACCGGCGAATCTAAGCCGCTGGGACGAACCAATGCGCACGACTGGAGAAAAAGTCTGGACGAAGGTCTCCGCGAAAGACACCGGAGACGCCTGGGCGATGTTTGAAAGCAGGGTACCAAAAGGACTGAGTTTACCGCTGCATGTTCATCACGAACAGGACGAGTGGTATTGGGTTTTGGAAGGCGACTTTGTCTTTGAAGCCGGCGGCCAACGACACGGGCTGAGCACTGGAATGAGCGTGCTTCTTCCGCGCGCGATCCCACATCGTTGGAAGAACAACGGCCGGGATGGCAGATTGCTAATTCTCGTGCAACCAGCCGGGCGCATGGAGTACTTCTTCGACCGAGTGTCGAAAGCGACTCCCGAAGAACGCAAAGATATGGGACTAGCTAGACAAGTCTTTGCGGAATGCGGAATGGAGTTGCTCGGCCCGCCCATGGAGTGACCGCACCGCTCCGAAACCGGCAAACAACAGCCAAAAAGACGAGCGCATTCGCTAACGACGGTTGCTAAATAC
>CAWJBS010000103.1:0-12450 GCA_963840845.1 Bryobacterales bacterium | reverse complement strand
GGAAGACTGGATTTCGTGCCCGTTGTGACGGATTTGCGCGAGCTCGGTTTTCCGCTCATTGGGGGGCGCTTGGACTATCTCGACAACAGACGCGTTGCAGCCCTTTTGTATAAACACAACCAGCACACAATTAATGTCTTCGAATGGCCGGCTGCTTCGGCTACAACACCGCGCGCAGCTACCATCAAAGGTTACAACCTGGTGCACTGGAATAAATCGGGAACGAACTTCTGGGCTATTTCCGATTTAAACAGCCGTGAACTGGATACTTTCGTACGTGATCTGATGCAATGAGGGCTTTATTTAATCGAGAGGGCACGAGCAAGACGCTTGGAGAGTTTTGGGGTTTGGGGGCGTCCACTTATTGGGGAAAGTTGCGGACCCTCTCGACAATTAAAACCCTATCAGGATTTCAAGAACGTTGACATCCCCTTGCGACAGTATATTTCAAAGAAATATGGAGTACCCGTCCTCTCAGCTAATCAACCCTCTTCGTACGGCATAAAGGATCACTTCCGGGATGCTGTGAATATTAAGTTTTTGCATAAGATTGCCGCGATGCGTATCAACAGTATGCGGACTGAGACCCAATAGTTCAGCAATCTCCTTGGTGGCTTTCAGTTCCGCAATGAGTTGGAGCAGCTCCGCTCTCGTGGCGTAAGTAAATCATACGGGTCTTCTACGCCTTGCTCCCTCACTTGGCGAACATAATCGTCAGCCAAAATCCTGCTCACAGCAGGACTGAAGTAGGCTTTCCCCGCCGCCACCGCGCGTACGGCCTGAATCAAATCGGTTTCGGCGGAATCTTTGAGCAGATAGCCGCGCGCGCCGGCTTTCAAGGCACGTAAGACGTAGGCTTCGTCCGAATGCACGCTCAAAATGATGACCGCAGCCTTCGGGTGCGCCTCCGTGATGCGCTTGGTCGCCTCAATGCCGTTCATCATGGGCATGGCGATATCCATTATGATGACGTCGGGGAGATCGCGGCCGACCGCGTCGACCACTTCCCTGCCGTTGCCGGCTTCGCCCACTACGGCGAAATCGGATTCTCGCTCCAGTAAGAGGCGCAGCCCCTTGCGTAGGATTGTATGATCGTCGGCCAGTAAGAGTCTGATGGCAAACATGAAGGTTCTACTTTGATTGGACGCTAGATATCAGGAGAGGCAGAATAACATCGACCGTAGTTCCACTACCGGGCGCCGATTGAACGGAGAAGGTTCCGGCGAGACGTTTCACTCGCTCTTCCATGCCTAAAAGGCCAACTCCTTTTTCCCGATCTGGCGTAAAGCCAAGCCCATCATCCTTAATTGTCAGATGCAGAGCCGTGTCGTCTTGTTTGAGAGCAACTTGCACGACCTTGGCCCTGGCGTGCCGGGTCACATTGCGAAGCGCTTCTTGAACGATCCGATAAATGCAAGTCTTATGATCATCTGATAATTCCTCGAATGTGGATTCGGCTTGTACCGTGACGCGGATTGAATTGGTTCTCGCCACTTCTCGCGCTTGCCACTCTAACGCAGGAACTAATCCCAGATCGTCCAGCATGGAAGGGCGCAGGAGAAGACACATATCGCGAACCACCGCCACTGTCTTTTCGGCTAACCGGCGCGTATCGAGAAGTTGCGATTTGGCCTCCGAATGATCGGTGGATGAAAGCACGGCGGTGGCGTTGCCAAGGGCTAACAGCAATGCAGAGAGGGCCTGTCCAACCTCGTCATGCAACTCCCGAGACAACGCGCGGCGTTCAGTCTCCTGCACCTCAACTAACCGCGCGGAAAGATCCTGCAAAGCACGCCGCGCCTGCAGCGATTCATCAAGCCTTTGAACGGATAATCGTTCAAGTTTAAGAATGCGGTGAATGCTGCCGTAAGCCAGAAGCAGCCCACCCACGAGACTGGCAATCACCAGCAAGAGAAGGTTCGCTCGAAATTTGGAGAACAATTCCTGCACCTGCTCGTTGCCCGAATTCATCTGCTCCTGATTCAACTGGCCGATCTGATCGGCAAGCCGAACCAGCGTGTTCCTACGCGGCAGCAGCGAGGTTTGCATGAAAGAGTATCCCAACTGCTTTCGTTGGCCAGGAGTCCATTCGAGCGAAGGCTGGAGTGAATCAAAATAATCCGCAAGCTCCTTCTTGAACTGTTCGAATGGGACTCGATCCTTTTCTTGCAGCACGGCTTGATAAGCTGCGACCAGCGACTGCACTTTCGCCCGCGTGGCCGAAAGCTCGGTCCGATGGAGATCGGCCCGATTCGGATCCGGTTCGAACAAAAGGTCTCGCACATAGGTTCCGGAAAGGTACAGGTTCGAGCGAAGCTCTTCCAGAATGCGGTCTCGATTCACATAGTTTTGGCGAATCTGCTCGTTGCTGGTTTGAATGTGACTGAGAACTGAAAGGGCGTTTAAGCCCGACAATGCCAGGAGCAGTAAAAGGCCGCCGAATCCTATGAGAAGGAGCCGTTGCGTCTGTTGGCCCGTTGATCTGGGATCTTCACTCACGTCTCTACCGAACTAATCCAAGGGTATATTGAAGGACTGCAAAGGCCTCCTGATACTGATATTTGGCGTCTACGTTTTCCACCTGCGCCTGAGTGAATCCGAGTTGAGCCTGCGTGAGTTCAACTATCGACGACAAGCCGAGATCGTAGCGGCCCTGCGCTAGATCAAGCGCCATTTTTGCCTGTTCCAATAAGCGGTCGCTCGCGGCGATCGCTTGATAGGAATTCGTGGCTTTGGCCCACGCGGTACGAACGTCGTTGGCAATTCGGTTTTGTACATCTCGGGCGCGCTGCTCAGTGGCTTGTAGTTGGTATTCCGCTGCCTGGCGGCGGGCTGAAAACAAACGGCCGTTGAAGATCGGAATTTGTACGTTAACGCCCGCTGACTCGTACTCATTTGGGATGTTTGGATTGGCATTGCCCGGTTGGATAAAAGGCAAAACGCCGGCAACAGCGGTTAAGTTCACCGTGGGACGCTTCAAATCTCTTTCAGCATAGACAAACTTTTGATCAGCCTCAGTTTGCAAGTGCAAGCTTGCCAGTTCAGGGCGATTGCGGAACGCCTCTTGGATCAGTGGCTCAGCATCAGTGCCTGGCGGATCGGTATGCTTTGGGGGCTCAGCGAGTTGATAGTGCACGGCGTCTCCAGAACCGAGAGCCTGACCTAAGCTTGCATAGGCAACCGTCAGTTGATTGTTGGCCCGAATCAGCATCAACTGCGCGTCAGCTAAGTTCACTTGCACGAAACTCAGGTCGAGATTCGATTTGAGTTTGTTCTTTGTTAGCTCCGAGATCTGATCAACCAAAGTTTGGCGGGTCTTCACAGTTTGTTCGGCCACCCTCACCAACTGCTGGGCCAGGAGAACTTCGTAATAAGCTTGATCGACTCCAACGATCACGTCATAGCGTGTGGCGCGAGAGTCCTCGCGGCTGGCTTGCGCACTCAGGCGGGCGTTTGCCACCAAATTAGGAGTCCTACCCGAATCGGTAATGAGTTGAGAAAGCGAAAGACCACTGCCAAAGTGATTAAACAATCTCGGATCATTCAATACACCTGCGCCCAAACGCGCGTCTTGGTTCGCTTGTGCGCCGGTAATTTCACCGTTTAACGAAGGGAAATAGGCGGACTTAGCCTGCACGGTGATTTGATCGGCCCGCAAATAGCCAGCTTCGGAAGCAAGAAGGCGTGGATGATTTTTGACAGCGAGCGCTTCCGCCTCGGCGAGAGTCAGCGTTTGCGCGCCGCCGCTTACGGCAAATACGATGAGGGCTGCCGCAAACCTAATCATTGGGCGACCTTCGCTTTCTTGCCGTACACCAGCAGGTACGCCGCCGGCACAATGAAAACGGTCAACAGAACGGAGGACGTCAAACCTCCAATGATGGCGCGAGCCATGGGGGTGTATTGTTCACCGCCCTCACCGAGCTTCATCGCCATGGGAATCATGCCAATGATCGTCGCGAGGGACGTCATTAGGATGGGCCGGAGGCGGACTCGGCAGGCCGTAACGACTGCGTCGATGGGCGCGAGACCTTGCTCTTCCAGTTTGTGGGCAAAATCTACGATCAAAATGCTGTTTGAATCGGCGATACCAATCAGCATCAGCACGCCCATGAGCGACATGACGTTCAATGTTGTGTGAGTGAGCGGAAGGATAATCAGCACTCCCACGAAGCCCATGGGGATCGCCAGCATGATGAGGAAGGGATCAATGAAGGAACGGAATTGGGCGACCAGGATTAGAAATAGCAGGATAAAGGACATGCCGAAACCTATTCCAAAACTCTTGAAAGATTGATCCATGCTATTCACCATTCCGCGCAAATGGACACGGATATTCGAGGGCAATTTAGCGTCAGCGATCGTCTTGAGGATTGAGGTACGCAGCCTTCCCAGGTCTTCGCCGGACGGCGTCACGTAAACATCTACGACACGCTGAATCTGGTAGTGATCCACTTCGGTGGGTGACTGAACGTTCACCAGCTTGACTACGGAATCAAGAGTTGTTGGCTCTTTCAATCCGGGTGCACGTAAAGGGATCTGCCGTAAATCCACCAGATTATGGATGGCGGAAGCGCCGTGCTCGGAGTATTGAACGCTTAAGAAATAGTCGTTACCGGTTTTATAATCCACCCAGTAGTTGGGCGCGATCATGATATTTGAATTCAGCGCCGTGATCACGTTGTCCACAACGTCTTTCTGAGTGAGCCCGAGCTCACTCGCGTGGATGCGATCCACGTCAAGACGAACCGAGGGGTAGTTCATGTCTTGCGGGATGTAGATTTCGCCGACGCCCGACAACTGGTGGATGCGGCGCGCCAGATCTTGCGCTGTTGAGTAAGTGAGCGCTAGGTCGCGCGTATTGACCTGCACATCAATCGGCGCGGGTTGCCCTTGGTTGAGAATCGCGTCCTGCATAGACCCGCTTTGGAAAAACGTTCGCACATCTGGAAAGCGGTCGGCAATGGCTTTTCTGACCTTATCCATATAGACGAAGCTGCTCTCTTCATGGCCTGAATTCAACGCAACTTGAATGGTGGCGGTATACATTCCCGCGTTGGTCGTGTACAACGATGAGATATCATTCACCACGCCGATGTTGGAAAGAACCATTTTCAAATCGGCGGGCGCTACAACGTGACGAATCAAATCCTCGATTTTTGCAACATACTCGTTCGTGACCTCGATACGAGTGCCCGTCGGGACTTTCAAATTGACAGTAAACTGGCCGGCATCCGTTCGCGGGAAGAATGACCTGCCGAGCAACGGATAAAGAGCTAGGCTCAAAACGAAGACACCCATCAGCGCAGCCAAGGTCAGGGCTGGACGATGGAGAGCGCGCCGCACTGAGCGCTCGTAGACGTCCAGCAAACGATTAAAGCCTCGGTTGAACCATTCGTTGAAGCGCCCACCGAGCGAAGTCTTCGTCTTGTCTTCCCAATCTTCGCCATCTTTCGACACATGGCCCGCGGGCATGGGTTTCAGAAACTTGGAACAAAACAGTGGGATCACCGTCATTGCAACAACGTAGGATGCCAACAATGCTAAACAAAACGCCAAAGCGAGAGAAGAGAATAGAAATTTACTGACACCAAAAAGGAAGGTGACGGGGAAGAAATCAACGACGTCAACGAGAGTCGCGGCCAAAATCGCCAGATTAACCTCGGACCCCCCTTCTTCGGAGGCGATCTTGGGAGACGAGCCTTCCTCAATGTGCCGGTAGATGTTTTCCAGTGAGATCACCGAGTTATCGATGACTCGCGAGAAGGCAAGGGCTAAGCCCCCCAGGATCATGGTGTTGATAGTGCTGTCGAGCATGTACAGCACCACGAAGGTGGCCAAGGCGGAGATGGGAATGGAGAGCAAGACCGCACCCGTGGCGCGCATGCTGCCCAAAAATACCAGGATCATGACGCTGGTCAGAATCAACCCGATTATTCCTTCGTGAAGAACGGTACTCAAAGCCTGCCTCACGAAAGCCGATTGATCAAAAGCAATTTTGGTCACTAGTTGCTTGGGAAGATCGAACAAATGTTGAGTGAGTTCGCTGATGTCGTCCACCACTTGGATTGTGTTGCTATCGCCGCCCGACTTCATGATCGGAATGTAAGCCGACTTCTGTCCGTCAATGCGAACAATGTTGTATTGGAGTTGGCTAGCGTCTTTGGCGTGCCCAACATCGCCAACCGAAACCCAGCGCGAGCCGACAGTCTTGATCGGCACGCCATCCAGATCTTCGACATTCGCCACCAAGCTATTTGAATATACGTAGTAATCTCGACTGCCTATCTTGACGTCGCCGGCCGGCAAAATCAGATTGCTATTGTTGATTGAGTCCACCACGTCCATCACGCTTAGCTGGCGAGAGAAGAGCTTGTACGGATCCACGTACACCATAGCTTGACGGTATTTTCCGCCAAATACTGCCGGTATCTCTGCGCCTTTTACCACCGCAATCTGATTTCGAATCTGAAATTGAGCCAAGTCGTGGAGCTGAGTTTCAGTCAGCCCTTCGCCTTTCACCGTGACAAGGCAAACCGGCAAACTGGAGGCGTCAAATTTAAGCACCAGCGGCGGCAGAGTGCCTGGCGGCAGGCGTTTCAGATCGGCCAATGCGAGGTTGGATAGTTGGGTAACATCGGCGTCCGCATTGGTTCCAGCCTGAAAAAACACTTTGATGATGCTCACGCCGAGTAGGGAGCGCGACTCCATGTGGTCAATCCCACTGGCTTGGGTAAAGAAGCGCTCGAGTGGGTTGGTGATGTCTACTTCAATATCGCCGGGAGGCATGCCGCTATAAAAGGTGGCGACGACCACAACGGGCAAATTGATTGGCGGAAACAAATCGACCGGCATGCGGCTGAGCGCGTTGATGCCAACAACGGCGAGCGCCAGACAGATCACAACGATGAAATAGGGGTTTCGGATGGAAAAGCGTGGCATGGTCGGGCAGCGAAATGACTACGATTGACTCGCTTTAACTCCGGGAATGAAACTGGTCGCGCACGCACCGCTTCTCCGGGCGACAGGCCGGAGCGGTCGCTCACCACAACTTGCTCGCCTTCCTGTAAGCCGGAAAGAACTTGAACATCGTTCGCGGTCTCGGTGCCCAAGGTGACTGGCCGTACCTCGATCTTTCCGTTGCTATCAATCAAATCGACCGATGCTTTGTCTGCATTGCGATCAACTGATTCAAGCGGGACAACGAGTGCATCGGCATCTCGATTTAAGGTCAGAGTGACCTCCGCGTAAATTCCGGGCAGAAGTGTGCCTTGCGGGTTAGGGACATCGACCTCTGTATGCATAGTTCGAGTGTCTTCGTGGACGTCGAAAGCAAAGCGGGCTATTTTTCCGGGAAAGGTTTGATTGAGTGCGGGAACACGAACGGAGACAGTGGTGGCCAATTTGACGGCGCTGACGTAAGCCTCTGGCACGGGGATGACCAAACGGTACAGGTCCTCTTTCGAGAGCTTCACCAAAGGCATCGCTTGCGTACTTGAGTTGATACCAGACTGCAAGAGCGTGCCCAGATTTGCGTAGCGCTGAGTCACCACCCCTGCAAACGGCGCGGTAATTCGGGAATAGGAATACAACGCCTGATCGTGTTCGAGCTTAGCCTTGGCTGCAACCCAATTGCTGCGCGCTACTTCGACTGCGGACTTGGCGCCCTCCACTTGCGCCTCGGCCGCCAGGTCTCGCCCTTGTACGTCGTCCACCTCTTGCTGCGCGACAAGTCCAGGCCTGTTCTGGGCCACGCTGTTAATGCGCTCAAACTCCAGGTGCAGGACTTTATGCTGCGCCTGCACGCGATCCATTTGATGTTCAGCGTTCTTGACCTGATCGGCGAGGCCGGCAATCGCCGACCTGTCTTGTTGAATGTTCGCTTCAAGTTCGGGTATTTCCAGGACTGCCATGAGCTGCCCCTGCCGCACATGGCTTCCATAATCGACGAGCAATTGTTTGACGAACCCTGATTCTTTGGCGTAAACATCAATTTCTTGAAAAGGCACCAGCTCGGAAGAAATGGTAAGGGTTCGGGCTAGAGACTTCCTCACTACCTTCGTGACACCAACGTCTACGATTGGGCTTTGGGCCGCTTGAACAGGATGATCGTTGCCGCATGAAACGGCAATCACCGAAAAGCCAAAGACAATACTCAGAGCAAGAAAGGCGCGCAATTGTGTCAGCATTCGGTGTGGCGCAACCACCAAAGCTTTCAGGGAGTGGTCTGCAATTTCACTCTAGTGCCGCTACGGGAGGCAAACAATACCCTGGGCGCGGGAGTTTTTGCGCCCTTGATCGGGTACTACCCGAGCCAGTATTTGTACCGTCAGCGGTTCACGCCACTGCCGGATGTTTCAGGCGTGGGAATGGGCTTCGCATTACTGAATTCGGAAGCAAGGTAATCGATCAATGTTTGGCGATCGGAAACTACGGCGCCCCAGCCAATCATTTTGTCCACTTCCTTGGTCCAAGCCGCCGGCGAAAGTCTTTGCGATTCGACCAAGCGTAGACTGTGGCAGGCCACACAGGCGGTTTTCTCAAGCTTCTTGCCGGCCTCGATGTCAGCAGCGCGACAGAGGCCCGTAATCAGTAGAAACGCGCAAGCGATCCGGATCATGCGCCCGCCTCCACCATGAGCCCGATGCGATCAATTGCGTTGAACAAGTAGCCGGACGGATTCCAGGGGGCTACCACGGGCTGCACTCGTCCCGCGGAATCAGTAGCTCGGGACATCACAGTGTAATAGCCAGGCCGGGTGGGACGCCATTCGACGGTCCACAATCGCCATGTGTAGGGAAGGCTTTCTTTGGAAAGAGCAGCTGGATTCCAGGTACTTCCGCCATCGGTAGAGATGTCCACTTTTGTGACATGCTCTTCACCTGCCCAAGCCATCCCACGCAGTGTCGTAGAAGCCATGGTGATCTTAGCGCCGTCTGCATGCCCGGTGATGTAAGACTTCACAGGCATGCCCTCAATGACTTCCAGATCGGCGCGGTCCACCGCTTGGCCAGGCGGCCCTGGATGCTGAGGAAAGCGATAAGCGGGATCCATAAAGAAGCCCTTATCGGGTTCGTTACTGACGGTTAGTGAATTGACCCACTTCACCCAGCTCGTCCCATCCCAGCCGGGCACAATCAAACGCAATGGGAAACCATGCAGGTCGGGTAAGCGTTCGCCATTCATATTCATGGCGAGCAAGGTGTTTGGATCGATTGCCTTTCTCATCGGCAATGAGCGGATGAAGTCTGGGGTTTTGGCAACGCCAACATCGGCACCATTCACCGTGACATAGGACGCCGACAGATCGGCTTGCACCAGCTTCAACACGTCAACGAGGCGGGGACCGCTCCATTCGGCGTTGCCAACCGCTCCCCGTCCCCACTGAATGCCCGGCACTCTCGGTTGATAGAATCCGCGACCGTTGCCAGTGCACTCCAGAACGGCGGGAATCTTGTGCTGCGGCAGTTTGCGGAGTTCTTCGAGCGAGAGCTCAACGGAGCGGCTCACACGGCCTGCTAAGGCAACGCGATACCCAGCTTCTTCGATCGCGGGCCGCGGCAAATGCTGACGCACAAAGAAAACGTCGTTAGGAGTAAGCCATTGATCGAAGTAAGAGAGCGGCGTCTCCAGATCTTCAGGCCGGTCGTTGTGCAAGATCATCGGGCGCTTGCCCGGAATCGACTATGCCGTCTTGCGCCGGAAACTGAACTGGCAAGAGCCGCCGTGCCGAACATCGATGCTAGCGCGCTGCGTCTACTGGTAAGAACTGAGCCATCCATCTGTTGCCAAGATAACAGTTCCCGGTCTGAAATTAATGCGCTTGCGCAAACCAGCGAAAGAGGAAAAAATGATGTCCACAAAGAGCGCAACGGAATGGCAAAAAAAGCCAATGAATTACGTGTTCAAATGTGTTGCGGGGTCCTACGCTACGGTAATCAATCGACCGGCATCGAGGACACGACCCGGAGGAAAGCATCAGATGCCCCGATGCGCGAGAGATCGGTCAACCGGCGTAGGAGCTGTTTTACTTTCGTGGGAGGTTCGTTGCCAGCTATGGGCGGCATCGGTATTGCTGGGCGGTATCGGCCTTCGGGCCGCTTTCTTTTGCATAGCTGCGTCGTGAATTTCGGCGCAATGGCGCGCATGCACGCGCATTTCTTCTTCGGTGAAGACGGTAGGGCGATTTTTCTCTTCTTCGCCGCCACGCTCCAGGAGCCCCCGGCACAATAAAGGAAGATCTTGAAGCCGAATCCCGTGCTTTTGGGCCAAGGCCAAATCGGCGCGAATCATGAATTCTGTGCGAACTTTGTCAGTTCCCACATGCTCGAACGTGAAAACCCGGGAACCTGCGTCTTGCTTAAAACCTGCCAGAATAAACTGCATTATAAGCCGCCTTCCTTACAGATCATGTAGCTTTTGATTCCTCTATCCAGACGGACATTCATTGCGAGTCTCCAGTGGGAAATACAGCGGAGTTTGGCTAAGGGAAGGGTTCCGGCGGTTGACTTAGTTCGACCCTCGGAAGACTGGGCGGGAGTGCTCAGACATCTCCAGAGTACGCTGAAAAGGCTGTTTTGTCAATCTTTACTTTAGGTATGCGAGACAAGGCGCTATTTAGGTCGACTCGGCTTTGTCGGCAAGAACGCGCACGTGATTGTCGAAGACCTCGACAAATCCACCTTCAATTTTCAGAACTTTGCTCGAGCCGCTTTCCGAGTAAGTGAGCGTTCCGTTGCCAAGAACGCTGAGCAAGGGCGCGTGGCCGGGGAGAATACCCATGTAACCGTCTTTACCAGGCAGCTCGGCTTCGGTAACCTGAGCGTCTACCAGGAGGCGCTCAGGCGTGGCTACTTCGAGTTGGAAAGTGTTGGCCATCGTCGGTTACTTCAGTTTTTGGGCGGCTTCCAGAACGTCGTCAATGGTGCCCTGCATGTAGAAGGCGCGTTCCGGCAATGCATCGTGCTTGCCGTCAACGATTTCCTTGAAGCTGCGGATGGTGTCGGACAGTTTGACGTATTTGCCTTGCAAGCCGGTAAACTGCTCGGCCACGTGGAAGGGCTGTGACAAGAAGCGCTGCAAACGGCGGGCGCGAGCCACAATCTGCTTGTCTTCATCGCTCAGCTCGTCGATACCGAGAATCGCAATGATGTCTTGCAGATCTTTATAGCGCTGCAGGGTCTGCTTCACACGCTGGGCCACCTCGTAGTGTTCTTCGCCAACAATGATGGGATCGAGAATACGCGAGGTTGAGGCGAGCGGATCGACGGCGGGATATATACCAAGCTCGGAAATGGCGCGCGACAACTGGGTGGTGGCGTCCAAGTGAGCGAAGGTGGTGGCCGGAGCGGGATCGGTGTAATCGTCAGCGGGCACGTAGATGGCTTGGACGGAGGTGATGGATCCGCGCTTGGTGGAGGTAATGCGCTCCTGCAGATCGCCCATTTCGCTGGCAAGGTTGGGTTGGTAACCGACGGCGGACGGCATGCGGCCGAGCAGCGCCGACACTTCCGAACCGGCCTGCGTGAAGCGGAAAATGTTATCGATGAAGAGCAGTACGTCCTGGCCTTCTTCGTCGCGGAAGTATTCGGCTACGGTGAGGCCAGTGAGGCCGACACGGAGACGCGCGCCTGGCGGCTCAGTCATCTGCCCGTAGACAAGCGCGACTTTAGATTTCTGCCAATCCTTGGGATCGACGATGCCCGATTCCTGCATTTCGAGCCAAAGATCGTTTCCTTCGCGGGTGCGCTCGCCAACGCCGGCGAATACGGAGACGCCGCCGTGCTTCATGGCGATGTTGTGAATGAGCTCTTGAATGATGACAGTTTTACCGACGCCCGCGCCGCCAAACAAGCCAATTTTTCCGCCGCGCAAATAAGGTTCAAGAAGATCGATGACCTTGATGCCGGTTTCGAACATTTCCAGTTCGGTGGCCTGCTCCGCGAATTCAGGCGCGGAGCGGTGAATGGGAAATTGCTTTTCCGTGTTAACCGGCCCCATGTTATCGACCGGCTTGCCGAGCACGTTGAGCACGCGGCCGAGCGTCTGCTTGCCGACAGGGATTGTGATGGGCTGGCCCAGATCGTAAGCCTTCATGCCACGCACCAGGCCGTCGGTAGGCTCCATGGCGATGGTACGCACGCGGCCTTCGCCGATGTGCTGCGCGACTTCGGCGGTGATATCAATTTTGGTAGGGAACGTCGTAACCTTCGCTGGTTACGCGGATCGCATTGTAGATCTTCGGAATGTGACCTTCAGGAAACTCAATTTCAATGGTCGGTCCGGCGATTTAACTACGCGGCCTTCGACCAAAGTATTTGTCGGCATAAGAAACTCCAGTAAACCTATACGGCAGCGGCAGCGCCGCTCACAATTTCGATAATTTCGCGCGTGATGCTGGCTTGCCGCACGCGGTTAAGTTCAAAGTCAGGGTTTGGATCACGTCGCCGG
>CAWJBS010000102.1:0-14279 GCA_963840845.1 Bryobacterales bacterium | reverse complement strand
ACACACACACACACACACACACACACACACACACACACACACACACACACACACACACACACACACACACACACACACACACACACACACACACACACACACACACACACACACACACACACACACACACACACACACACACACACACACACACACACACACACACACACACACACACACACACACACACACACACACACACACACACACACACACACACACACACACACACACACACACACACACACACACACACACACACACCGCCGGTTCAATCTCTTCCGCCGACAGTTGCTTAATAGCTCCGCTAGCAGGCTGGTCTTTTCCAGTCTCTTGGTCGTCTCCGTCACTTGGCGGGACGCAGTGACAACGTTAGCCAGCAGCATACTCAACCCTAGACGCTTGTAGCGGAGAATTCCTCAGAACAATTTCTCGTCGGGCAGAACCTGCACAAAAAGGTGCCGGATCTTTGGATTCAGGGCTCGCACCACTTCGGAAACGCGATCAGCGATACGGCGGCTCTCCACCACGGGCATTTGAGGATCGACTGCAATATTGATAGCCACGAGAAAACCCGTTGGAACACGGGATACAAAGCATTCTCCCACGCTTCGTACGAGCGACACGTTTTCGCTGGCTTTTCGCACCGCCAGTTCTACCTCCTCCATTGAAAGCGGCGGTTCTGTTTGAGCGTCGGCCTTGAGTTCAAACAGGTGTACGGCCAGCCGCCGAATCGGTACGCTGCGCCCCGGCAGAATGTTATACCAAAGAAACGGCGCGCTAAACGCCCGCGAAGGGATTAAGCCTCGCACGCCGTAGGCCGTCAGCACTTGGCGCGTCTCTTCCAACGGATCAGGGGCCGAAACCGGCGCTTCAGCCAAACGCTGCGCCAGTTGCAGGGCGGCATCCGGGTTGGCATCCGCTACCGGAAAGACTTTCACTTCATCGAAACCCGGCCGGTCTTGGCTTTTCGCCGACATCGCCTTGGTCAATTCGTTCAAGTCAAAACACTTTTCAGTCCAAAAGGAACGGTGTCCCGCCACTGTCTGTTTGGTGGGGAAATGGGGGCGCTCCCACATCGGTTGCCCCATAGTGGAAGCAATAGAACTTGCCCTGTGTGTCGATATTCTCAAAGGCCCAGCCTACATCACCCAGCCGTGTGGTGGAAAACCGCCACTGCTCCAACGGATAAAGTACGTAGGCTCTGCCGCGACGCCGGCGGATGCCCTGGCCTTGAATCGCTCGTCAACTTCCACCTGAAACCCGCCGGCCAGCGGATCTGTCTTATTCGCCATGCCTACCACGGCGAACAGCTCGCCTAACATCTCTTTCGTGGCGCCTTTAGCCAGCGCGCCCGCCGAATGCGATGCCATGCAATAGCCACATTGATTAGTGGCGCTCACCGCCAGATAGATCAACTCTTTTGTGAGCGGATCCAACGCGCCGGGAGCCATCACTTGTTTAATGCTTTCCCACGTACGGCGCAACGTCTCCGGATGAGCGGCCAGCGCCTTCCAAAAGTTGTTGATATAGTCAGTCTTCCGCGTGGCCATAATGTCGTCATAAACGGCACGCACCTCCGGACACGCGTCTGCGTATTCGGTCAAACCAAAAGTTGCCATGTTGTAACTCCGAGAACCGGCTTAAGACTTGCCGATTAAAATGCCTGTCAGAAAGACTAACACGCCGCCCAGCACAACTTGCATAGCCGCCCGCAAAAGCGGGGTATCCATGTAATGATGCCGGATCCAACTGATGGCCGCCAGTTCAATAGCGACAACGAACACCGCCACTTCAGTAGCTGTATTGAAATTCGAAATCAGATAGGGCAACGTATGCCCAATGCCACCGGCGGTGGTCATGACGCCGGTCACCAGGCCGCGAATGATCGGACTGCCTCGGCCCGTCAGTTGCCATCGTCAGAAAGCGCTTCGGCAAAAGCCATTGATATGCCCGCGCCGATCGACGCGGCAAGGCCCACCAGAAAAGCGTCTGTACTGCTTTTGGTTGCGAAGGCCGCCGCAAAAACTGGTGCCAAGGTTGAAACCGAGCCGTCCATCAGCCCAGCCAATCCCGGCTGCACGAATTGCAGCACGAAGGCGCGCCGCTGAGCGATCTCCTCTCCCTTTCGAACATCGGGCGTGAGGTGTTCTTGCTCAATCGTTCCCGCCGACGCTGTATGCTTCGCCTCAGCTTCCGCCAGATCCCCAAGCAATTTGCGAGTGGACACGTCAGTTGTGCGAGCCATGGCCAAATGGTAGTAACGGCGGGTCTCCTCTTCCATCTCTTCAATGGCTTGGCGTACCGCTTTGGGGCCAATGGGACGAACTAACCAGAAAGCGGGGCGCGATACGAAACCCTTAACATCCTGCCGGCGAATCAACGGAATGTGTTCGCCAAAACGCGTGCGGTACAACTCAATAAGGCTCGCCCGATGGCCCGACTCTTCAGCCTGCATTTCGGCCAGCATCTTTGCTGTGGCGGGATACTCGTGCATCAGCGCTTGGGCGAACTCACCGTAGATGCGCCCATCTTCCTCCTCTAGCGTGATGGCTAAGGCCAGAATCTCTTGCTCGCTTAGGTCTTTAAAGTTCTTCGCCATGCTTTCAACCTATTATTGATGATTGCGCCTTACGATGGAGTGTAGAAAATCCGCCAATAAGACGATAGGTAAATGGAAATGGGTGCGTTCCTACTAAGACTGTGGCGCGAAGACGAAGCCCAAGATATGGTGGAGTACACATTGTTGCTCGGCTTCATCGTGCTCATAGCGGTGGCGGTGCTCACCTCAACTCGCGTTCAAATGAGCAACATTTGGACCACGATCAGTAGCTCTATGAGCAGCGCCATCGCCGACGCAGCCGGTTCATAGCCTTTAGGCGCGAACAGCCGCTCGCTTTTCGTTGTCCCATTTCAGATACTGGCGCTTTCGGAACGATTCTACGGCCATATCGCACACCACAACGCCACGCAAGCCTAAGTTGGAATCGCAGTTGAGCGCTTGCCCCTGCCGAATCGCGGCCTGCAGATTGCGGTGGTGCAGCGTTAAATCTTCAGCGCCCTTCTTTTCATAGGTCACTGGCTGCATCTCATTCTCATACTGCTTCTGCGGCTTGATGGTAAATCCGGTTTTCGTGAAATAGAGCGTGGCGTGATGGCCGCGAATCATATGATCCACCGCCGTGTCGTTCCCCATGGAAGAGACCAATTCCATTGTCGGGCCGCCTGGATAATCCGCCAGCACGTTGAACGTGTCGGGTATCTCCGCCAAACTGTCGGTGTATTCAAACTTGCCGCCGGTCGCGACGACATATTCCGGGAAAGAAAGGTTCAACGCCTTCAGCAGCCGCGTCGCCCGGTGAATAAACAGGTCAGACGCAATGCCGCCCGAATAATCCCAATACCGGCGCCACCGGAAGTAGCGCTCTGGGTCCCAAGCCCGCTTCGGTGCCGGCCCTAGCCACGCTTCCCAATCCAGATTGACGCCAGGCTTCGCATCCGCATCAATCGGATAATCGTCGCCTGCCCAGAAGTCCCCTTTATAGTTGCGCGAATAATCAATCTGCGCCAGCACCACATGGCCCAATTCGCCCGCCTTCACGTGCTCATACGCCACCGCATACGATTCGTCCGACATTCCCTGCACGCCCACTTGCAGCTTGCGCCCAGTGGCTTTCACCTTCGCATCCAGCTTCAGCGCTTGCGCAATGTTCTGCGTCATGGGCTTCTCCACGTAGACATGCTTGCCAGCCTCTAATGCATCGGAAGCCATTTGATAATGCCAATGTTCCGGCGTGGCAATCAGCACATAATCAATGTCTTTGTTCTCAAACACGCGCCGGTAATCCGCCACCGGTGCGCCACCCGTGAATTGCGCGGCTTTATCAAGGCGCTTCTGGTAAATGTCGCAAACGTTGACGATCTCCAGGTTTTCCGCCTCGCGCATCTTCACCAGCGCCTTCATGTGGTTCGTGGCCATTCCGCCGGCGCCAATCACGCCAATGCGAATGCGATCATTAGCGCCGAGGATCGCGGCATTACTGCGTGCAGTCAACAGCGATGCTCCTGCTGCGACAGATTGAACGAATTGACGACGAGAGATGGGCTGAGTGGGCATAGACAGATTGTATAGGGTGGCGCCCTGCCAGCGATTGAGAAGAGAGGGAGCGTGTCCGGATCGACAGCTCCCTTGTGAGAAGCGGCTTATGCCGCTTGCGCCAGTTTTTTGGCCGCGGCCGCCTTGCTCGCTGTCAGCGAAATATCGAACGCGCCCGCCGTTGCCGGATCAGGCAGATCGCCCTCTACGCCGAGCCGCACTTGTGCCAAATCCATCAACGCCACCATCGACGGCTTGAGGAACCATGTGGGGAACGACGGCGCTTTGCGAACCATCGCTGAGATCGATTGATAAAGGATGGTATAGGCATCAGTCGTCTGCGTAGTCGGCAACGCCGCCAGCAGACCCTTTACGCCTGCGCAGAAGTTCATAAACTGTTGCCCGGCCAAGATGTAGCTCTGAACGAGTTCGCGCGTGGCCACGTCGTCAGGCGGATAACTGTCGGGCCAGTTCTCGCCGTTTGTGTCGCCGGCGTTCCGTCGATCGCCCGGCTTGTTCGGATCCGTCTCGCCGTTAGCGGCGTGGTTAAACGCCACCCAATCGGAATATTTTCCGAAGTTCGTCTCAAACGTGCTCGCAACCGCGTCTACCGGCCCAATCACGCTCACCACTGCTTTCACGAACGCCTCATAATTGCGCGCATCCTTTTCGTGTGTTCCAGGCGCCGGCTTGTTGTTCGGAAGATAGTCGTCCGCGTCGATCAGCCCTAACGACGCCGTATCGATATCAAGCGTCCATTTCACTGGTTTCTTCGGATGATGCGCCACGTAAGACTGAATCGCTTGCGCCACATTCGGCAAATTCATCGCCGCCACCGACCGTTGACTCTCCCCATAAGCCGAAGCGTTATTGGTGTCGATGAAGACCGTCTTCATACTCACCGTTGCGTCTGAAACGGTTTGAAAAAGATCCTTGCACTGCGCCAAAAAGTAAAGGTCCGCCTCCACTTCGCTGCCGAAGATATGTGAAACCGATTTTTCCGCCGCCTCGCTGCGAATCTGAAAAACGCCGCCGCCCAGATAGCTGATGTCGTTCTGTTGAAGATACGTGGTCACATCCGTAAACAGATTCAGATGGAAAAATTGCAAACTGAAGCCCGCACTCCGCGTGTAGACCTGCTCTACCAGCGAGCGCGGGTCCAGGCTGAACGCCCGGCATCGACAACGCCTTGACATAATCGCCGTTCATCGCAACGCCATACGCGCCCGTGCCATGACTGAAATCAAAATCGTAGATAAACAGGGCCGTGTTTTCGTGTGTCTGCGATTGAATGCAATTCAAGTTGTACCGATTTTCCGTCTCCCTTGAATAGGTTGTTCACGGAGTTGCTGATATCGTTCGCCGCCTTATCGAAAAGGCCGCTCATTTTGTTCGCAAGGAGCGCGCCCGTCTCGGCGCCGAACATACTCGTTCCCACCGTTTGCGTCTCCGCTTTCAACGTGCTGGAATCTGTGCTGTACTTCGTCCCGGCGCTGAACGTAATGCCGAAGGATTCCCTTTCCGTGGTGTTCTTATCGTCCACGCGCAGTAGATAGAGAGTGGCGCCCGAATCCGTTCTTCCCACGATCACCCGGAAGTCGTCTTTCTGTGCGTAATTGAATTTAAACGCCGCGCCGACCTGAACAGATGGTGCCGCCGATACGATTTTCTTGCCCAGCGGTGTCGCGATCATGGCGCTGACCTCGCCTTTGCTCGAACCGCCGAAGAACATTTGCGAAAAGCCAAAGGTGGCCCCAAAACCGAGCGACAAATTGCCGATGAACTCAAAGTCCAGGAAGTCTCCGCTCGGCAAATTGGCAATCGAATCCGCATGGAAAGGAAGCGCGAAACGAGAGAACGCCTGGCTCACCGCATCGCGCAAGGTCACGTTCCCGTTCACGCCGTAGTAATTGGCCAAGCGAAACTGATCGCTATCGCTAATATCCGCACTCACACCCCAAGAGCCGGCACTGTAACTCGCCCCCGCATCAACGGCCAGCGACGTCTGCATCTCTATCGCGACATAGTACAAATTGTCCGCTGCATTGATCTGATTCTTCGTTCCATCTTGGCCCGTGAGATACGTGAAAATCGGCTTGCCCGGAGCAATAATCGTCAGCTTGCACGACGCTCCCGGCTTGACGGACAATTTAATGCCAACTTTCTGTGTGATCTTCCAGCTCGGTGTAAAGCTGAAGTTGAAGCTTGTCGTGACTGAGCCGGGCGGCACTTGCGACACCGGCTTGTCCAAAATATCGGTTAGTTTTGAATCGAGATGAATCATCCCGTCGAGGTTAGGTTGCAGATACTTAGCAAGATCTCCATCTGAGGCTAAGTTCATTTGGCCGACAGATCCTAAGTTGAGGGTGAGCGCCATAGAAGAGGCTCCTTTCATCTGGTTAAGCGGAAAAAGCACCGGGAAGGGGACAGGAAAGAACAGTATTTGTTCTGCTTCAAATGCGTTCGATTTAGCCCTATACTCACTCGCGGAGGGCTTATCTATGCTATTCGGAAAACGCCAACGCACCTTGTCTACGCTGGTGCTTCCTCTTTTACTAGGTGCCGGCTATGCTAGCGCAAGTATTGTTGGCTCAACAGGTCCTGTCGTGATGATCGCGGCCCCAACATCTGTCGTACCGGGAGCAAGCGTCAACACGACTGACGGACAAGTCTTCACGGAAGTGCAGAATGACACACTGGCCGCGAATTTATCGGTCGATGCTACAAACCCAGGCACTTATAGTAATGGAGGTGGTGTCGGTGGTACCATTGCTGCCGGCACCGCAGTGAATAGTTACTTTGTATTGTTCGATTCCGGCGGGGCCGGCGTCACTTATCCAACCGTCACTCTGACGTTTTCAACGCCAATCCTGGGTGTCATCTTCACCGACGCGAATCTGAACGCGAGCGATGCAATTCTAGGAAACCCGGGCACCACCTACCCCACCGGCGTCGCCGCCCGTGGTCAAGAGGGAGGAGATAGCACTGCGATTTCCGCAAGCGGCTTTACGGTTACTCTGAATGACACGACATCGTCTCCTGGTGACGACATCAGAATCATCACAGCCGCTGCGCCCGCGGTACCCGAACCAGCCACTTGGTCGTTGTGCGGCGCCGCGGGCGCTTTGCTTTTCGGCTGGCTCGTGAAACGCCGTCACTCCTAACCAAGCCCTGCGATGATGAGCGTGTGGCCTTCGCTGAAGTGGAAGACCCACGCTCAATATGATCATCGCCAGTTGGAACGTAAACTCCCTTCGCGCCCGCACCGAACATCTCAAAGCGTGGCTCAGCGCCCACCATCCCGACGTCCTGTTACTGCAAGAGCTCAAAGGCACCGAGTTTCCCACCGACCTCTTCACGCAACTCGGTTACGAAAGCGCCGCCGTCACCCAGAAAACCTACAACGGCGTGGCCATCTTGTCTCGCCATCCCATCCAAGTCGTCACCACCACCCTCGCCGGTGATGACACCGACAGTCACGCACGCTTCCTCGAAGTCATCATCAACCAGATCCGCATTGCCAACATCTACCTGCCAAACGGCAACCCAGTGGGCACCGACAAGTTCACTTACAAACTGACCTGGATGGACCGCCTCCACCACCAGATGCGCCTTTGGCTCGACGACGGCATACCGACGGCCGTGGGCGGCGATTTCAACGTGATCCCCGAAGACATCGACTGCCACAAACCCGCCTCCTGGGTGCACGACGCGCTCTTCCAGCCCCAGTCCCGAGACCGTTACCGCGCACTCCTCAAACTGGGCTATACCGACGCGTTCCGATCGCTCCATCCCGGCGAAGCCGGCCAGTTCACGTTTTGGGATTATTTCCGATCCGCCTTCGATCACAACCGCGGCATTCGCATCGACCATTTCCTGTTATCGCCCGCCCTCGCCGAGCGGCTGGATCGTTGCGAAATCGACAAAACTCCGCGCGCGCAGGAAAAGCCTTCCGACCACACGCCTATCCTCATTCATCTCCGCTCAGCCTAAGCATTTGCTGCCGCCAACGCCAATGGCCACAATCCCCTCAACCCGCGAGGCAATAAACAAAATTCGCAACGTGTCTTGGGGAATATTTTCTGTTCAGCACTGCCCCTTTAGCTAGGCGCTCCGTCATCAGCGGTAGATAGACTCATAACAAACGCTGGGCGGTCCGGCGTCCTCTTTGATCGGGGGATCAAGCATGCGTGGAGGTACGACCAAAAGGGGAAAAGCGGCTAGAGGGGACTGTGGGCACGAGAAGAAACGCCGCAAGCCGGCAGGCCGAGGAAAAGAGACTGCCTCTCATCCAGCGCCGACAGGACGCCTGCTCAAAAGTTCGGATTGGGAACGATTAGGCATGCGGCAGCCAGCGACGCGTGAATGGCTAACAACTTTTTTGCGGCGCCGCGCAACCCACCATTTCTGTTTGCAAGCCCCAGGGCGACGCCGTAAGCCGGATATTGCAAAACGGCCACCGCGACGAACGGCGGAGTTATGAACCGCAACAAGACGGTGGAGAGCATGGTCCATGGAAACAGCAGCTTCGCCAGCAGATAATTGCCATGCCCTCCGGCGCCCGACATGATTCCGATCAACAGGCAGAGGGGCGTAAGAGCTAGGGACACGCCGACTGGCCACCAGAAGGCCCATCGCTGCTTGAGGGAAACCAATCCCGCATAATAGCAGTGACGCCCCATGGTCTTTGCTTCGATAACAGGTAACAGGGCGTTGTCAAGGTGCGACTGTCTCGAAACTCGGACTGCTGCCTTGATAGGGTAATCGGCGCGGCCTTGCGTTTTGAATGACCGGCTCGGGCGATGCTCACGTGACAGCGGGCAGGGGGGCACGCTAGGGTACGGGCCGCGCGATAATAAAGGGTGAGGCGTTCCGTGAGCATCAATCTGACACCTGAGCAACAAAACGTTATCGAACAAGCCATTCAATCCGGCTTGGTCCGGTCAGTCGATGAGTTCATTCACTCGGCCATGGGCGCTTTGTCGTACCGCAACGGCAGATTTGACAAGGCGAAGGCTCGGCTTGCCGGTCAGCGTATCCGCGAACTTCGCAAAGGTGTCCGGCTCGATCTAAAGGGAGAGTCAATCCGCGAGTTGGCCCACGTCGGGCATAAGTATTAATGGATGCCTTCGTCCTTGACGTGTCGGCTTGCATGCCTTGGTGCTGCGAGGATGAGACCACTGAAGCTTCCGAACAAATGCTTGAATGGGCAATGGATGGAAGCGCCCTGCATGTTCCATCGTTATGGACATGGGAAATCTTGAACACGGTCGCGGTGGTGATCAAACGGAGGCGCATTACGGCAGACCGCGGCAAGGAATTTCTGGTACAGCTTGCCACGTTCAACATCTTTGTTGATGAACCTCCGCCGATTGCCGATTTCCCAAGACTGCATTCCCTCGCCAGTGACCATCAATTGACCGCATACGATGTCGCCTATTTAGATTTGGCGAAACGTCGATCTCTTCCGCTGGCGACCCTAGACGGCGATTTAACGCGGGCTGCTCTTGCCGAGGGCCTAAAAATCCTTTGATCGCTTCGACGTAATAGGGTAATTGGGGACAGAGTGCTCAACCACCATACGCCAATCCGCGCCGCACCCTCGCGTCCTCCCAAATCCCCCAAAGCCGTGCCCGACCTTCCGCCGTCACCCTTCGCCGCCCCGGCCCTGTCCTGTAATTGGGCTTGATCTTCGCGTTGGCGGGGGGCGCGTGCAATGAGCAGAGCGCGCTCCCGACATTCATCTACGAAATCACACCGACCCACCACCCACCGACATTTGTGGTGGCACCGCATCTGTAGCGGCGGTTCAGCCGACGGCGGGGCATACGTGACGCCGTCATGGACCCTGCGCGGGCTTTGCGTTCTGAATGAGCGGCACGTCGAGGCGGGGGAGACGAATTCGCACTAAGCAGGAACCCCCCAAACCGAATTCGGGTTGCTATCCGCGTTCGTCGGTACTAACCCAACTGTCGCACGCAAACACAGGTTGTCATTCGGGAACACACGGAAAGAAATTCGTATGTGAAGCTCTATCTCGTCACCCAGGATGGGGCCAACCGCCGTCCAACATTGGAGTTCCACCGCATCGAAAACCCAGCGTCACCAGAGGATCTCCAGATCGCCTCGGTCCTGGAGGAGGCCGGGTAGAGATCATAGTCCTTCAATCCTCGCAGGCCTTGTGCCGCCAGAGTCGCGGCGGCCTCAGAAGGAAAGCGCACAGACCAGTGATCCCGTCCTGATCGCGCGCCGTCTGCGCAAAAAGCCGTCGGCCAGGTTGAAACGGCTAGCCAAACGCCGGCACTATAGGGCGACATCACCGGAGGTTCTGAGGTCGAAGGCTCGGACCCGATGCTGGTGTCTACGGAGTCGGCAACCGGGCATTTGGGAATTCAGGCGATCCATCGGGACGTCAGCCAGGTGTCAACAGAGCAGGCCGAAGCCAATCGGAGAGAAAGGAAATTTATGAAAACAGGACAGTTTCAAATCGCATGTACTTTGTTCTTAAAGGCGGCGTTCGCCGTAGCCGTCATCGCGGTGCCGAAGCCGCTAGACGCGCAGATGCAACTCTACGGCAATATCAGCAATCGCTACGCCAACGAGTGCCTCCAACCAGTTAACGGTTCCACACAAGCGGGCGCGGCGATCGTGCTGGAGCCCTGTACAGATCAACCCGCTCAGCAATGGCAGAGCATGGCCGCGGCGTCAGGCTTCGCCAATTTTCGAAACCAGCTCAGCGGAATGTGCCTGGATGCTGAAGGAAGCGCTGCAAACCACACCCCGGTCCAGCAGGCGCCATGCTTCCCTTCCGACCCGAAAGAGTATTGGGCCTACACATTTAAATCTGGAGTAGACACCACGGTGTTCTCGGGTATCGCGGGTTCCAATCCTACGTTCTGTCTCGACATCCCGGGCGGCCAAAAAACGCCGGGACTGGCTGTGCAAATCTACGGATGCAACGGGACGGTGTCGCAAAACTGGTATTACACAGGGCTTTATGCAGCGAAATCACTGATCGGGACTATAAGCAGCATAGCCGCCCACCTGTGTATTCAGCCGGCCGGAGGGTCCACCGCCGCAGGCGCGGCGATCGTGCAACAGCCCTGTAGCAGTGCCGACGACCCGGCTCAAACGTGGACGGTAGTTGCTTATAAAGGTATCTACTATCACTACGTGAACCAGCTCAGCGGAATGTGTCTGGATGCCCCGGGGAACGGAAGCCCTAAAAATCACGACCCGATCGAGCAGTGGCCGTGCAACACGATCTCCAACGAGTACTGGGTCTACAACCCCGTAAAACCGGGCACCACTGGACCTGTGTTCTTGTACTCGGGTAAAGCCGGTTCCTATCCCACCTTCTGTCTTGACGTCCCGGGGGGCCAAAACACTCCCGGATTGGCGCTGCAAGTCTACACCTGCAACTCCACAGTGTCACAACAATGGCAGTAACTGTAGTCTTGCCTCAGTCGATCGGGCTCTTCCTCAGGTTTACCAACGCTTCGCAGTCCGAAGCGATGCAGAGGAAGAAAGCCAAAAGCGGAGAAGGGGTGCGCGAAAGGGGCGCAGCCCTTGCTCCGCTTCACTAAAGTAGTAGAGAACCGGAGCGCGCCGCTTTAGCACCCCTCGCAAAAGGCGTCGCTAGGCGATTTTGAGCGCGTAATTGACGTAATTGGTGACAGAGCACTCAATCACCATCCGCCAACCCGCGCCGCACCCGCGCGTCCTCCCAAATCCCCCAGAGCCGTACCCGACCTTCCGCCGTCACCCTGCGCCCCCCCGGCCCTGTCCTGTGACTGGGCCTGATATTCGCGTTGGCGGGGGGCGGGGTGCAATGAGCAGAGAGCGCTCCCGACATCCATCTACGAAATCACACCGACCCACTCCCACCGACATTTGTGGTGGCACCGCATCTGTAGCGGCGGTTTAGCTGACGGCGGGGCATTCGTGACGCCGTCATGGACCCTGCGCGGGCTTTGCGTTTTGAATGAGCGGCACGTCAAGGCGGGAGACGAATTCGGACTAAGTAGTAAACCCGGCAAACTGAATTCGGGTTGCTATCGGCGCTTGTAGGTACTAACCCAACCGTCGCACGCAAACACAGGTTGTCATTTGGGAATTCAGGGAAAGAAATTCGAATTTGAAGCTCTATCTCGTCACCAATGATGAGGAGAACCGCCGATCAACATTGAAGTTCCAACCGCATCGAAAACCCAGCGTCGCTAGAGGAGATCCAGATCGCCTCGGTCCTGGAGGAGGCCGAGTAGAGGTCGTAGTCCTTCAATCCTCGCAGGTTTTGTGCCGCCGGAGTCGCGGCGGCCCCAGAAGTAAAGCTCACACAGCAGTGATCCCGTCCCGATCGCGCGCCGTTTGCGCGAAGGGGCGGGATTGTTTGGACCTTGATCGTTTCCTCCATGTACTTCTCTGACGCGGAGGGCAACAAAGTTGAGTTTCCGGAAAAGCGACCTTGGTGCGGCTGTTGCATCCAGGTCGAGTCGCTCATTGAGCGATTCCAAATCGATCGGCGTTCTTAGAAAGTGGGTGTAAAACGGCCGATGCGCTCTATCGGTTCCAGGGAAGGCAGGAGGCTGTGGCATAAGGACGCGTCAGCGACTTTACGGACAAGTGGATGTGAAGATTGAACCGCGTTTTTCGTTCCCTATTTGGCGGAACTTCCCACAATGGGACTACGGGCGCGTGGCACCTCGAAACGATAATGTCCTTTATCGTTCACTATTTCGGCTGGCAGGCCGGGAGTTTTGGGGGCGTTGTCCGAGTGTCGGACAATCCGCCCGAAATAACGTATTCACGGACCAATTCCGCGGCATTCGAGAACAACTGCTTGAGTAAAGGACTGCTAGGCAGCTATAGCTCACGGCCACTCGAACCCCGTCGTCGGCAGAGCCACGTAGCATCGATTTTCCCCGCTGTCTTGGCCCCAGGCCGCTAAAGACGTCCGAGAGCTTCCGCACGACGCGGTCACTGACCTTCGATGTCAAGCTCGGAGAACCACTGCCGGAGAAACATCGCCATACCCAGTGCCTGCTTGGCCCCAAGGTTCTGCAAGAACATCGTGACGGCTTCCGTGCGGACTTCCGCCGGAGGGTGATCGGATTCAAATACACTCGCTCGCCCGTTAAGTTTGAGTTTCACATTCAGATCAGTGAATAGGTGATCGAGCCCGAAGAACAGGTACGCTCCGCAAGCACCCAGCTGAGGTGGTCCAGATCCGCGCGAGTCGAAATCGTCATCTTGGATGGCGGTATAAGGAAGCGAATGCCATAGATGTCAGCCTCGATCTCCTGTTCCCACGTCTTCGGAATGACATCTAAAGTGAAGTCTTGCATCCCCGTCGCGCGGCGCACGGCCTTCGGCGTGGATAGGTGTCCCGCGACCGCGTGACCAAGCTCATGCCCGACGACGAACTTATCGGCTGAACGCGCGAGGAGCCCACCGAGCGTCCGCTACGCCAGTATTTAAGTTATCGCGCAGGACATTGCTCGAACTGCCAGTTACCAGATACGCAATCACCGCCTGAGTCATCAAGCCAACAAGGTCATCGTGGCCGTTGGCGGCCACCTGCGCCCGTGTTGCAGCCGTGTCGTCCTCGATTCTGAACGTGAAAGATCTGGTGACGAGCGTCGCAAACCGGTAGAGCTCCATGATGCCGGTGTTGATCAGCAGTAGGACACCGTGTTTCATTCGTACGGCCTGAGCGTTGAAGGAGCCCGTCGGAAACTCAGCCGCCAGAACCTGAAACGGCACTGTGTAACCGTACTCCTCACAAGCTTTAACAACTTCGTTGTAGACTAATTGAATCGGAAAGGCGTAACCCCGCCGGGTGCCAAGTCGCTCACGGAGAGCGGCCAGCAGTTCGTCCGGGTTCCGATCATGCAAATGACCGATACCTGAGCCATCCAGCATTTCGCTTGCACGTCCTTCGGCTAGGATGCGAAGGACACGGCGCTCGAAATCTGGAAGTTCTGTGCGCTCCAGCAGGTCTTCTCGTCCAACCGCTCGTATGAGCTGTTCGTATTCACGCTCGAGCAGCGCCTGACGCTCCATCTCATCCGAAATCATTCTTTTTGGGTTCGTCCACTGCGATTTGCCATGGTCTCAGACTACGGGAATTGTAGGAAGCGGCGTAACTCACTTTCTCAAGCTGCTGGTCAACAAGATGCTCGAT
>CAWJBS010000101.1:0-7903 GCA_963840845.1 Bryobacterales bacterium | reverse complement strand
CAAGGTGCCACCGAGCAATTCAGCTCGTTCGCGCATAGCGATGAAGCCCAAACCTTTTTGGGCGGGCTTTTTAGTTTTGGGAAGGCCGCGGCCGAAATCCTTGATCAGGAGCGTCAAGGTAGTGGGTTTGAAGGTCATGTCGATGAGAGCGGTTTTGCTACCGGAATGTTTGGCGGCGTTGTTCAGCGCTTCTTGCACGATGCGGAAGCAATTGCTGGCGGGCTGGCCGGTGATGCGCACAGGCACGCCGTGAGTCATGACGGTAGTGACGATGCCGGTTTGTTTAGTGAAGACGTCAGCGTACCATTCGAGGCCTTTGGCGAGGCCGTCGTCATCGATGATGGCGGGGTGCAGCATTTGGGAGAGACTGCGCATTTTTTCGATGGTGTTGTGAACGATTTCGCGGACTTCGCTGAGTTCGGTGCGGAAGGGGGAATCGGGCGGCAAGCCTTTGCGTTCGGCGCGGGCGAGCATGGCACCGACGGCGGTGAGGATCTGGCCGAATTCGTCATGCAGTTCGCGGGAGACGGAGCGGAGGACTTCTTCCTGCAGGGTGATGAGGCGCGCGGCGAGAACGCGGCGTTGATGAGAGAGCGATTCGATCTTGTCGAAAATTTCGCGGTTCGAATAAATGAGATAGAGGCTGGTGACGGCGATGGCGAGAATGGTGGCGGTGAGGAAGGCGTAGATGTCGCGGCCGACGCCATCGTAAATGCCGGCTACTTTTTCATCGGCGCGTTCTTCGGCTTCGTTGTTGCGTTCGAGTAATTGCGAGACGCGAACAGCGAGGGCTTCCTGGCGCGCGAAGAGATTGGTAGACGCGAGGACGCGGACGATGCCGGCATGTCCTTGTTTGGCGGAAGCGAAGACGTCGTCGAAGTTGCGCCAGAAATCTTTGAGGGCTTTGATCAGTTCGGCGTGCTGGTCGGCTTGACGGGTGAGGGGATCGAGTTTTTCTTCTTCTTCGATGGCGTCTTGCAGATCCGTTTGGAGATGATCGAGCTCGGCGTGGGCTTGGGTGATGGCTTGGCTGTCGGAGCCCTTGCTGAGGTCGCGCATGTCACGAAGCTTGAGCCCAATGGAGTTGATATCGCCTTGGACTCTGACGAGGAGACGAGAATCGTGGCGGTTCAAATCGATGGTGTCGGTTTGTAGGCGACGAAGGCGGTCGAGTTGAAAGAGAGTATAGGAAGAGAAGCCGGCCAAAAGGGCCAGCGTGATGAGCAGCCCCAACAGGAGTCGGAATGTGGGTGAATTAGACATTTCAGGCGCTTGCCGAATCATAGAATGGCGGGGCCGCGGGCGCGTTCGGGCTCAAGACGGAGAACCGTGCGATTTGCGCTACTAATAAGACGCACATAATAGAAGGACGATAGATCCGGGCGAGTTGTTGCGTTTCTTTGGCAACTCTCTGAAAAAAAGGGGCATCTTATTAAAGCGCATGCGAATTTCTAAAGGTATATGTCTACTGGCGGTGGCCGCGGCCCTGACAACGGCGCTGGTGTCTGGGGCGAAGGCGCCATGGGAGAAGCCGGCGGAGACGTGGACGGCCGACGATATTGCGACGCTTTTGAACAGCTCGCCGTGGTCGGTGACGACGGACGCGACGGTAGAAGATCCGTATGAGGCGCGGGAAGAACAGCCGGTGACGCCGCCGGAGACGGGGCAAAATATACCGGGGCAGAACAAAGCGAGGTGGGATGGAGGGGTAGGCAAGAACCGCATGGGACACTTGCCGACGGTGCCGGCGCTGGTTCGGTGGGAGAGCGCATTACCGATCCGTCTGGCGGAGAAAGATGCGCACGTGTCTGACGGGAACCATTACGTGATCAGCGTGGCGGGGCTGGTGCCGGCAGGGCGGTATCACGAAAAAGGGAAGACGGAAACGACGTCGTCGAGTGATGGATCGGTGGATGCGCGGAACCCGGAAGAGTTGCTGGAGGCGTTCATGGAATCGTCGAAGATTGTGCAAAGTCACGGGCCGGAATTGCAGCCGTATGATGTAAAGCTGGAGCCGGCGACGGGGGTGGTGCTGATCTATTTTTCGCGCAAAAACGTGATTGATCCGGAGCAGCGGGACGTACAGTTTGTGACGCATTTCGGGAAGCTGAATCTGCGGGTTAAGTTTAAGATTTCGAGTATGAAGTATCACGGAAATATAGAACTGTAAAATGAAGATAATAATAGGTTTATTGTTTGTTGTTCCATTGTTCTGTGATCCATCGGTTGAATACCGTTTGAGCTTCCCGAACGCGGTGCATCATGAAGTGCAAGTGAGGGCAACGTTCCGGGGCGTTAGTAAACCTTTACTTGAAGTACTAATGAGCCGATCTTCGCCAGGGCGATATGCGTTGCACGAGTTTGCGAAGAACGTTTATGAGTTCGAGGCAAGCGATGAGAATGGGCATGTGCTGACGGTGGAGCGGCCGACGCCGTACGGCTGGAACGTGGCGAGCAAGGGCGAAACAGTAGTGGTGCGTTACGTGGTTTTTGGGGATCATGCGGATGGAACCTATGACGGAATTGATGAGACGCACGCGCACTTGAATTTGCCGGCGACGCTGGTTTGGGCGCACGGTTTTGAACAGGCACCAGCGACGGTGATTTTCGAGACGCCGGGGGGATCGGGCTGGCGAGTGGCGACGCAGTTGAAGCCGGAGGCGGACGGGCGGTGGAGCGCGCCGAATTTGGAATGGCTGATGGACAGTCCGGTGGAACTGAGTGCGCACGCGCTGGCGGAATGGAAGGTCGAAGGCCAGACGTTTCGGATGGCGGTACATACGCAAGATTCGGAAGGCGCGGTGAAGGATTTGGCGAAGAAGGCGCAAGCGGTGACATTGGAAGCCGAGGGTGTGTTCGGCAGCTTTCCGAAATTCGACAACGGGACGTATACATTTCTGGTGGACTATTTGCCTTACGTTTTTGGCGATGGGATGGAGCACCGGGATTCGACATCGATCAGTGGGATGGTGGATTTGAAAGATTCGCCGGATGAGGGATTGGGGACGGTGTCGCACGAATTTTTTCATGCCTGGAATGTGCGGCGGATTCGGCCGAGGTCGTTAGAGCCGTTCAATTTTGAGCGGGCGAACATGAGCGGGGAGTTGTGGTTTGCGGAAGGGTTTACGAGCTATTACGGACCGCTGATGATTCAGCGCGCGGGGCTTTCGACGATGGACGATTTGACGCGCGAGTTGAGCGGGATGGTGAACCGGGTGGTGAACGCGCCAGGGCGGGAACTTTTTTCGGTGGTGGAGATGAGCGAGCAAGCGCCGTTTGTGGATGCGGCGCGGTCAATTGATGCGACGAATTTCCGGAACACTTTTATTTCTTATTACACGTATGGGGCGGCGCTGGCGTTTGGATTGGACATGAGTATCAGGGCGAAGTTTCCGGGGAAGTCACTGGACGATTGGATGAAGGTGATGTGGCGGGAACATCCGGATATTGAGCAACCGTACACACTGGCGGATTTGCAGAGCAGTTTGGCGGAGGCAACGGGGAGCGCGGCGTTCGCGGCGGAGGTTTTTCAGAAACATATTGAAGGGCGGGAGCCCTTGGACTACGCGGCGCTGGTGAAGGCGGCGGGCCTTGAATTGCGAAAGAGCCACGCGGGGAAGCCCTGGGTCGGCGCAGGACGGTTAGAGGCGAATAGCGATGGAGTGAAGCTGCCGGAGGTGACGTTGCGTGGTTCGCCGCTTTACAATGCGGGGCTGGACATGGGCGACGTGATTACGCATTGCGACGGCAAAGCGCTGAAGAAGGCGGACGATTTTCAGAGTTGTGTGGCGAAGCATGCAATCGGGGATAGCGTGGCACTAGAGTACGTTTCACGCGGTGGAACGAAGAAGGCGACGGTGGCGGTGGGGGAGGATCCGGCGCTGGAATTGGTGAGTTTTGAAAAGGCCGGGGTGGAGGTGAGCGCGGCGGTGAGTGAATTTCGGGCGGCTTGGCTGGGGACAAAAGCGCTGCATAGAATAGAGAGCGAACCGGTTGTAAACTGGTAGAAGTCTCGTAACACCAATGTAATATTGGTACAGATCTCCAATCATCCATGTACACTCTGTCTTGCAGGGAGTGCGGCGCTAATCTACGTCGTTCCAAGCGCCGCTTTATAGACCGGCTGCGTTATTTAGAGGCCTACCGCTGTACAGGGTGTGGCGCACGGTACCACGTGACGTTTGGTTCGCGGCTGGCGCTGGCGCGATACGCGAAATGTCCGAAGTGCCGGTATCAGGACATCACGCCGATGAAGCGCATTGACAAGATTGATAAGATGCGCGGCGGGATTTTCAATTTGATTCACCGGTTGTTTGGGGGCAAGTTGTATCACTGCTGGTTTTGCCGGCTGCAATTTTACGACTTGCGGCCGCGAAAAAAGAATACGAAATGGAGCGACGACTGGCTGAAGGGCGGGAACAGCCAGGAGATGTTTCGGGAGCTGTAAACGAAGTCGGATAGAATGCAAGTGGTTTATCCAATCCACTATGCAACGACGACGTTTTCTTTCTTCCTCACTGGCGGCAGGTTCGGCGCTAGCGCTGGCAGGCGGCAAGGCCATGCAAGGCCAAGAGAAGCAGGGTCGCGAGTATTACGAATTGCGGTGTTACAAGTTGCGTTCGGGCGACCAAGCGAAACACGCGCACAAATATTTTGAAGATGTTTTAATTCCGGCGTTGAACCGGCAAGGGCTGAAAACGATAGGCGCGTTTGATCTGTATTTGGGACCGGAGACGCCCAGCCTATATTTGCTGATCCCTTCGGAGTCTTTAGAGACGCTGCTGCACAGTGAACTGAAACTGGGGCACGATGAGGAGTATTTGAAGGCGGGGGAGTTTTTTGACGCGGCACCGGCGAGCTCGCCCGCTTTTGAGCGAGTGGACAGTTCGCTGATGATTGCGTTCGAAGGATATCCGAAGATGACGGTGACGCCGGCGACGGAGAAAAAGGGCGCACGCGTTTTTCAGATGAGGACGTACGAGAGCCCGAGTCTGCGCGACCACCGGCGCAAGGTGGAGATGTTCCACGCCGGGGAGTTCAAGATTTTCGAGCAGGCGGGTTTTTGGAATGTGTTTTTCGGCGATGTGCTAATTGGTCCGCGAACGCCGAAGCTGACTTACATGGTAGCTATGCCGGATTTGGCGGAGCTGGATGCGAAGTGGAAGAACTTTACGAGCCATCCGGATTGGAAGAAGCTGAGTAGTGAGTCGCGGTTTACGTTTGAGTCGATTGTTTCGAATATCGATAATTTGATTTTGCGACCGACGGCGTATTCGCAGGTTTAAGACGATGGGCTATAGGTTGATTGGTCTTTTACTTGCGAGTGCTGCGATGAGTGAGGCACAAACGATTGCGCTGCAACCGGCGGGAACTTCGGTTTACAAGCCGGGGCCGGAGCACGACGCGACGACCGCGAAAGATGGTACGCCGGGGGGCAGGGCGGTGGTGCGGCTGGCGAATGTTACTGACCCGACGATGACGTTTTATCCGGCGCCGAAAGGTAAGAATACGGGCGCGATGGTGCTGGTATTTCCGGGCGGCGGGTATCGGATTCTGGCGTGGGATTTGGAAGGCAGTGAGATTTGTGAGTGGCTGAATTCAATTGGCGTAAATGCGGGGTTAGTGAAGTACCGCGTGCCGGAAGCGCCGGATGTGCCGCGTTATGAAGCGCCGTTAGTGGATGCGAAACATGCGATAGCGGTGCCAGGGAGCATGCGGCAGAGTGGCATATTGACGCGCACAGAGTGGGCGTGATCGGATTTTCGGCGGGTGGCCATTTGGCGGCGTTGCTGAGTAATTCGGATACGAAGCCGGATTTACGATGCTGATTTATCCGGCATATTTGACTGCTGAAAAAGATTTGACGGTCTTGGCCCCGGAATTTAACGTGAGGCGCAAACACCGCCGACTTTTTGGTGCAAACGGAAGACGATCCGGTGCATGTGGAGAATAGCCTGGTTTACTATGCGGCGTTAAAGAAGAACAAGGTGGCGGCGGAGATGCATATTTTTCGCCACTGGCGGCCATGGGTATGGCTTGCGCAAGACCGCTGAACCGGTGACGCAGTGGCCGGCGTTAGCGGAAGCGTGGATGCGGACTAGGGGTTTGTTGGTTTCGAAGTAGGAGCAGGCTCGGGCTTCTTTTCTTCGATAGGTACGCCGATCCAATAGCCGGGGCGCGCACGGACGACCAGTTCCGGGTGATTCACTTGCACTTCAATTTGGTGATAGATGGGGTTTTTTTCCTCGGGGGCACGAAACTGATTTGATATTGGCTGTGCACTTCGAGGCTGAGTTCGTTGAGATCGTTGTCTAAACGATCGAGGGTGGTGAAGTTGAGCTGGCGGCCACCGGTGTACTCGGCGAGAGTTCTGCCAAAGTCGGATTTGAAGGAGCGGAGCATTTCGCCGAAGCCGGGGACGATGGGGACATGAGCGGGAGCGATATCAATGAGGCCGGTGGAGTTACAGGGATGGTTGGTGGGAGCTTTCCTGGGTCATTGGAACTCATGGGAGGCGAGGTTTGATCCTTCACGGTGAACGGCGTTAAGAAGGCGGAATAGTTGACGGTATAGACGATGACGTTTTCCTTTTCGGCGAAGGTCATTACGTCGATGGGGCGGGCGTGACTGCCACGATCAACACTTTCGCAAAACATTAAGATGATGCGGCGGTGGGTGGGCGGGCGATGCTCGAGCAAGACGATTCCGGCGCTGACAGCGTCGAGCACGTGGCCGGCGCGTTCAGTACTGGCGTGAAGCTTCTCAAAGGCGGTGTGCAGAGGCTCCCATTCTTTGGTGAAATCGAGGACGGAGTGGACGCCATCGTCGGCGGTGATGACGGCAATTTCGCCATCTTCGCCGGTCATATTGGATACAGAACTGGCGACTTTGCGGATTTTGACGAGAGCGGCTTCGGAGAGATAGCTGGTCTCAACAACCACGACCATGGACACTTTTTGATCGTAGGTTCCCCACGGTTCCACGGTCACTTTGCGTTTCTGGCCATTGTCGAGCAGGGTGAAGTCTTCGGCACTGAGATCCCAGACGCGCTGGCCAGCTTTGGTGGCGACGGTCACAGGCACAACGACGAGACGTGATTGGGACTTAAAGTGGGGTCTTCCTGTTGACCGAAAGCGGAGAAGAAACGGAGAACAGGAGGGCGAATTTGACGAGCCCCCGAAGAGATTGCATGGAATCAGCGTAGCATTCAGTAGGCATTTATTTGGGTCCGTTCCAATAACCAGGCCGGGCGCGGATGACGAGGTCGGCGTGATGTTTTATGGTGACAGTGAGTTGGTGATAGACGGGGGTTTGTTCGGAAGAAGGGACGAAGCTGAGTTGGTACTGGCTGTGAACTTCCTTACCTATCTCGGTTAGGTCGGATTCGAGAGAGTGGAGGGTTTCGAAACTGAGTTGTCGGCCGCCGGTGTATTGGGCGAGGGTTTTACCGACGTTTTGTTTAGCGGCGTGGGCGATTTCGACGAGGAGAGCAAAGATGTTGAGGTTGGGATCGTCGCCGATGGGTTGCAAGTCGGAGGCTTTGGCGGTGAAGGGCGTTAGGTAAGCGGAAAATAATCGCCCGTGCCCAGCGTGCCGGGCCGCAGCGCCGCGCCATCGAGCGTCAGGCTGGCGGCGGCAACGGCGGTGATCGTCCGCGCGCCGTCACGGACCACCTGAAATTCTTCGCGGACGTAAATCGCCTTGGGGCTGACCGGGCACCTTCCTGGGGCAGATGATGCACTACAATTGATCGCCCAACGGCAGGCAGCGGCCGCGGTCCACAAACGCCGTGCCCATCCTGACCGGCCCGCTCGGCTCGAATTTGCCGCGTCCGAGCTTTTCATCCAGCGACAGCGGACGGAGGGCGGACGTGGGACAAACGTTGCCGCACGCGATGCAGTTA
>CAWJBS010000100.1:0-6830 GCA_963840845.1 Bryobacterales bacterium | reverse complement strand
TGGCCTGCGCGGCGGCGAAGCCGCGCGGGATGATTTGGGCGCTTTTCGTGAAATCGGAAGTACTGAACTCCTTCAGATCGGCGGTCAGTAAGATATCGGCGGCTTGCAGGTTATGCATTTCGTTGGCGCTGATCATGACGGAGGCGGTGCGGCTGGCGATGCCGACAAGCGAATCCTGGAAATTGGCGGGGGCGGGTCCGTCATCGAGGAAAACGGCGATCACGATATCGACATGCATCTTCTTGGCAACATCGACCGGGCAGGTTATTGAGTGAACCTCCGTCGGTGTAAACGGCGCCGCCGCGGTTTTCGGGAATGAAGAGCGCGGGTATTGAAGCCGGTGGCACGCAGGGCGAAGGCAAGCGAGCCGCTGTCGAAATCCTTCTCCTTGCCACTGACCAAGTCTGTGGCGACGCAGCGGAACGGAATTGGGAGGTCGTCAAAGCTCTTCATGTTGAAGTATGGGAGGAGATTGCGGTCGAGAACGTTGTCGAGAACTTGGCCGGAATCTAAACCGGAGGGAAGAGCTAGTCCGAGACGCCAGCCGAAATCAAGGAGGTTGGGATAGGCGAGGCGGTCTTCTTTGCGGCGAAAACCGACCTGACTGAATGACCGCTGGCTGCTGAGGAGTTGCTGCCAATCGAGACCTCCTACGAGTGACTTGATTTGTTCGGGCGTTTCACCAGAGGCATATAAGCCACCAACGAGGCCGCCCATACTGGTTCCGGCAATGGCGTCGATAGGCATGCGATGGGCTTTGAACGATTGGAGATCCCCAATGTGAGCGAAGCCCAAAGCTCCGCCGCCCTCAAATACTACTGCGATTTTGGGACGGTCGGCCGCGAATGAATTAGTTATGAAGGTTAGGAAAAGGAGAACCGCCGCTGGCAGGCGCATAGGTCCAATGTTAGCGGACGGCGCGGTTATGAGGACTTGCGATAAAGCAGACTGAGGCCAGAGAGTGCGACAACGAGTAAGGCGATGGAAGCGGGTTCGGGAGCGTTAGAGTATTGCGCACCGCTGAGAGTGATTTCGTAAGCGCCTTGACAGGCGGTTCCGCAGCCGGTGCCGGAATAGCCATCAATGATGCCGCTGGCGTTATAGAGAGGAGCGTTGCTGGCCGGAGCGATGCCGATGAAATACTCGCCTCGGTACCTGAGAACCCACCGAGCATGGCGTTTTCAGCGGCGGTTTCGACACTGTGACCGGTGGAATCAAAGAGGTAGATGAAGGCGTCCGTTTCACCGGTGGCTCCGCCTGCGGTGTAGGAGGCGAAGGAAGCGGAGAACGCAGTGGTGTTGGGAATGATGATGGAGTACACGTCGGCGCCGATAGTGCCATTACCGATGTTGCCGATGATGGAGTTGAGAGTGCCAGTGCCCATGGTTGGTTGGGAGTTTGTGGGCAAGGGGCCAGCATCTCCTACAGCGGCTTCGCACCAGACACCGGGGGACGCAGTGAGAGGGGCGCGGCGTTCACAGCGTTCACTGCCACAGCGCAGATGAAGAGTATCAAGAGTTTCATATAAGACCTGTCAGTGAACTTAACGAGGGTTCCTGTAAAGTGTTTACGGGTGCGGAGAGTGTTAATGGAATGTAATGTTTCGTAAACAGAATCAGGTGCTGGCGTTTCTGGTGGTATTGGCTATCATCACGTTTCTTGACAGGATTGCGATCTCGGTAGCGGCGGCACGGATGCAGGCGGACCTGCATATTCAGACGAACCGTTGGGGTTGGATTTTGGGCGCGTTTGTGCTGGCATATGGACTGTTTGAAATCCCGACGGGCGCAATGGGGACCGGTTGGGACCACGGCGAGTGTTGACTAGGATTGTTCGGTGGTGGAGCGCGTTTACGGCACTTACCGGAATGATGGTTGGGTTTCCGGGATTGCTGGTGACACGGTTCCTGTTCGGCGTAGGCGAAGCGGGGGCGTATCCGAATATCTCCGCGGCGCTGGCACGCTGGTTCCCTGCCCGATCGCGGGCCCAAGCACAAGGTTGGATTTGGGGCGCGAGCCGGTTCGGCGGTGCATTGGCTCCGCTATTGGGTATCGCTACAGATGACCGTGGAGGGGGCGACGTTTCTGCTTCTTGGCGGGATCGGTTTGATCTGGGGTGTTTGTGGTTCGTCTGGTACAAGGAGCCACCGGGTTCGGTGGTGGTGCATACGAAGACGAACTGGAAAGAACTGCTTAGCAGCCGGCAAATGCAACTGCTGTTCTGATGTACTTTTGCTATGGGTGGGGGCCTTGGTTTTACTTCTCCTGGTATCCGCTTACCTAGTGAAGATGGCGCATGTGAGTGAGAAGGAGATGGGTGTTTATCGGCGCTACCGTACTTTGCGGCGTGGTGGGGAACCTATTGGGCGGGGTGGTGTTCGACCGAGTGACTCACCTGCGAGGGATTCGGTTTGCGGGCCGGGTGATTGGGGCGGGCGCTCCGTTCTGTGCGGCGGCGCTGATGCTGGGTATGACGCAGATTCATCAGAAGGTACCATCGTGATTGTGTCTCGCCTGGCTTTTGGAGTGGGAGATTTCATGGTGCCGGCGGCTTGGGCCGTGGCTATGTATATGGGAGGAGCGCGAGCCGGGACGGTGACCGGGGCGATGAATACGGCCGGGCAATTGGGGGGCTTTGTGTGTTCGGTGATGGCGGGTTACCTGGTGCAGGCGACCGGGTCTTATAACGCGCCGGTGATTGTGGTGGCGTGCGTGTTGATCCTATCGGCGATGGCGTTCAGCCTGGTGGACGGATCGAAACGTATTTTTAGCGAAGCGTTTTCGGAGGGATGATGGCTCCGGTAAACACACTTGTGGCGTAGGCATGGCGATTGGCGATATGAGATTAGGCGGCTTGCAGGAAAGCTTCCTCCATGTGGCTCAGATCGAAGCCTTTCTTTTGTACTTCGGCGCGAAAAGCGGGGGCGAATGCGGGATTTTCACGGGTGGCTTTCAGCAAAGCGTCGGTATATTTGCAAACTTCCATTAAAACTTCGGTGTCTTTCATGTGAACGATGCATTCGTGAACGGTTTCCTGCCGGGAATGCTTCTCCTTTTGCATCTGGTGGCTTCGAAGCCAATCTTTGCTTTGCGCCTTTCGGCTCTTAGCTTTAGCAGGTCGCTCAGATTTTTATGGAAGGCACGGGTGTGCGTGGTTTGATAGCGGAGAAGAGGGATGCCATGGGGCGGTCGGTGATGACGCCGGAAACGGGATCGACGCAGGTGTCTTGCAGGCGCTGGGCGCGCGCGGCGAGCCAGTGAGACTCGGCCATGGTGTTGACCAGGATGGATTCGGTCTCGGTGGTGGGGCGGTGCTCCTCCGTCAGACGCTGTTTTAACGCTTCAAACCCAAGGGGGTCTTCGGAAGCGAGGAGACGGAAGGCGCCGTTGTGGCGGGCGAGTCCGTGAATGGTGTGATTCTGTGAAGAGTTGACGGTGGATTTGGGGCCGGTACTCTTTTGCGCGTTGGCTTGGTTGGCGGCGACGCGCGCGGCGGAGGAGACGGGACGCGGGGTTGCTGGTGGGGGTTGCTGGTCCGTGGTGGGAGGTGCGACCGAAGGTTCCGGCTCAACGGCATCGACGGCGGGAGAGGGTTGGGGTTGTTGAGGGACGGTTTTGGACGCTTTGCGTGCGAGTTTGCGAGCGTGGCGCTCGGCTTCGCGGCGAAGTTTACGTGCTTCAGACATGTATTTGCTCCTGATTGAAGATTGTTGATGCGCGAGGGGGACGGTCGCGATTTTGGTTTCACAGCGCGGCGGCTGGAAAGCAGAAGGCCCACGCAGAGACGGGGTCTCTGGTGGGCCTGATCAAACATAGCATTGGGAGGAGGGAAACGTACTTTCGCCTATGGGCGAAAGTGGCTGGAAGTGGTTGAGGAGATAGGGACTTAAAAATATTTTGGACTTCTGTGACTGATGAAAATCGCGTCAGGTTTTTGTGCGCGGAGTGAGGAATAATTGTCGATTGTGACCTCTAGTAGGGGAACTCTTTGCGTCGGGCCGTTGGCGGTGTTAGTGATCATCGAGAACGTATTTTTTTAACAGGCGTCGACAGGGCAACATTGTGCGGGCCGCAGGAGCAATTATCCGTCCGATTATGCGCGTGCTTGGCAATTGTTCACAAGGTCACTTCAACCCAGTGGCACGCTGGTGTGAGTTTGCCGCCAGCGCTGATGGAATACAACGCCGGGTGTGGCCAGCTTCCGAATAGCCGACCATACGGACACAATAGGCGCGCTCACTTCAACGACTATCGCGTTTAGGTCAAACGTAGACGCAGTCTTCCCAAACCGCCGATTGAATTTGGTTTTGCGCAGCGACGGACATCACAGCGTTTACGGTCACTTGGAGCCAATCTGCGAGCCGGACTCAAATTCCAACGAACAGCTTTTCGCTAGCCAACGCGGGGCTTTTCATTCTCGGCCTGCGGTCTATGTTCTAAGGTGTCGCCTCCCTCCCACTTCTATCTGCAGGGGATGTCCCGGTCAATCTTGCAGTTCGTGCATCGCTCTGGGCGCTTCTTGTGTATCAGCATGCACCAAATCTGGGCTGCGAGAGACTCTGTCGAGTTATTTCCGGCTGACGAAGAACCGCTCCACATCTGTTGACGTCAGTACTCGAAACACCTCGGCGTCAAACTCCTGAATTGTATTTATTACTAACCATCGCCCGTCCGGCGAAAAGGCTGCATATCTGAATCCCCCGCCCGCGTGGATTTCTGTGAATCGTCTCCCAGTAGAGGTTTCCCACACGCCTGCTCTCGGGCCATCACCTATACCACTACTTACGATCACCACACGCTGTCCGTCCGGCGAAAATACGGCGTGACCTAGGGAGTATTTTGGATCAATATAAATCAAATGCTTTCCGGACGACGCGTCCCAAACTCCCACTGTGCCGTTAAAGCCCGTTGTCAGTACTTGTTGTCCATTCGGCGAAAATATTGCGCTAATCACGGGATCCCCGGCTGCGTTCAGCTCGGCCAGTTTCATTCCGGTTGTTGCGTCCCACAGTCGAATCTTAGCCGTGAAGCCAGCCGTCACAACCCGCTTGCCGTCGGGTGAAAACGCTACCGTATGTTTTTCTCCGTGCCAACAGCTATTTGCACTATTTGCTCTCCCGTCGATGCTTTCCATCCCTTGCTACGCTGTCGCTACATATGCCTATTACCCGTTGACCATCCGGAGAGAATACTGCCATTCCCCTTTGCCTTATGGTCCCATTCATTTGGGACACTTGCCTTCCCGTCGAGGATTCCCACACCCTTGCGGTGCTGTCGTTGCTCGAAGTAAGTATCTGTTTTCCGTCTGGTGAAAATGACGCTGCAAAAACGAATGCATCGTGTCCGTTCATCTGTGACAATTGCTCTCCTGTCGATGCCGCCCACACGCGAGTTGTGCCTTTGCCACCAGCAGTGACTACGCGCCGCCCATCAGGCGAAAATTAGCAAAGGGGACATCCTCTGTTGACACTTTCATCTCAATGAGTTGCTTTCCGGTCGATGCCTCCCATATTCGCGCCGTGCCGTCACTACATGCGGTAACGACGCGCTGCCCATCGGGAGAAAATGCCGAGGACCAAAGCAGAATCCCGTCGACTTTTAGCTTCGCCAATGGGAGTGAATGTGCATCGATAAGTGCTTGGCTTGCGCGAGTCGTGTGTTTCCAACTCCAGGCGGTCAATGCCGCATGACCCAGCATCATCTCCGAGCTTTTGGGATACTAAAGCCTCTGCTTTCGCTGCATATTCCAGCGATTGCCGTCCTCCTCCAAGGCAACCACACTAGCTCTGGTAATTCTAAGATCTTGTTTTGCAATCTCGACTTGTTTGTTTGACTGGGTAATGATTCGATCAGCGTCGGCTTTGATTCTTTCTGCTGATTTGATCTTTGCTCCAGCATCCAGAAGAGCAACCTTGGCATTTTCGCGTGCCTGTCGCGCTTCGGCGTCTAAACGTGCAGTCCTCTCTGCTTGGAGCTGGTTGAGTTCCTTCGCGCGTCTTGTAATAGTTGTCCCCGATGAGAATAAATGCAGCGATGATTGCACCTATCGAGGTGATCGAGGCAGTCAACAATTGAGGATTTCGGAACAGATAGGGTCGGCGAAGGTCCAACAATTCCCGCTGGGATCTTCTCTTCTGCAAGGCGCAGATTCCTAAGTTCCTGCTGAGCCTTTTCGTCCCGATTGTTTTGCTCCGTGTCTGACTCGCTCTTTGAGCTCATGCATTTGATCCTTCGATGCTATTCCTAGCGTGCTCAACTGACCGGCAACAGTCTATTGATTTGCCCAGTCAATCGTAGCCCAAAACCGGATCGATACCGAAGAAACGCTTTTGGAATTTAATCCACCTGAACGAGTAGTCCCATATCGTCCAAGTGGTCGTTTGGGTCATTCCGCTCAACTCCCAGTTTACGGGGTAACCGGAAGTTAGGACGGCCAAGCCCGCAAACAGCTTCTATGGCTGGTGTATCGCGACCTTGCGTGACAGGCTCAAGATATCGTGCTGATCTGCTCTGCGATGAGCGAGCTGCGCATTTTTACTGGAACCGAGAAACGCAAGCGGAAGCCGCCCCGGAATTTTTCCGGCCGCGCCTTTAGGATGCGAGGCGAAGGGCGCTGGATTTCAGCGGGCAACGCTAGTTGAGGAAGTGGAAATGTCGGTGCGACAGGCGCGTCTGTTCCGGAAGGCGATGAGCCTGAAGCTGTCAGGCGTGTCGAACGGCGAGATCGGCGAGTGTCTTGGAGGCGTTGGGTTTGATTGGAGGGCCAATCAACGTGACTCGGCCATTGTGTTGGCGAGAACGGATCCGGTCTCAGTGGAGCGGAGATGTCGC
>CAWJBS010000099.1:0-50993 GCA_963840845.1 Bryobacterales bacterium | reverse complement strand
CAGTAGATGGCAAATTTGCCGCTCAAGAGCGATCTCGTGCTTCGCAAGTTGATATGGCTAGCGCCATCTTGTTCACACTCGCGAGTGCTCTAGGTCGCGTCAAATCCACCGGCGGCGTGTCGCCACTTCCACGTCGCGCATCCGGAACCCGGCCCATCCGCGCAGCATCCATTCGGCGGTAGCCAGTCACGGATCTTGGAAGGATTATTTTTCTCCCGTCCCGCCAACCCTATTCTGTCCAGAAACGAGGGCTAGTCACCTGACACAGTAAAGCTTCGTCTCCGATGGGCCGATACTGCTGATGAGAATACAATTCACTCGCTTTAACTTGGCTGGCAAGACATGCTCATTAACTACATCCTCTTCTTAATGACATTCCTGCTATTCGGCGGCCTGACGCTCGACGCTGGCATGCTTGAACTCCGCAGGCTGCGCATACAGCAGGCTGCAGATGCGGCCGCGCAAGAGGCGATGTATGAATTTGCTCACAATAACAACTCCTGGTCCACCGCCGGCAAATCGCTGGCGGCCATGAATGGGTTCACCGATGGTTCAACCGGCGTCACTGTTTCCATCGTCAATCCGCCTACTACCGGCACGTACGCGGGCAATGCTCTAGTCTTCCAAGCCACTGTGACGCAAAACGTCAATACCCTCTTCATGGGAATGCTGAATCACGGGACTTCTACCATCGCCGCCACCGCGTTCGCCGAGGAACTCCCCACCTGCATGTGGATTATGAACAATAGCGGCACCTCGTCCAATGGATCCCTGCAAATGCAGTCTGCCACCTTAAACACCAACTGTGGCGTTTACGTAAACACGAGCGCCAGCAGTAGCCAGAAGAATCTCAACATAGACTTCTGGTCACGGCTAACCGTCTCTGGCAGCCGAATTCGGGTAGTCGGCCCGTATTCAGATAATATCTCTTCTACGGCTTGCTGCTTCGGCGGGATGATCGGAATTAATCCTCAGCCAAGATACGGTGCAACTCCTAAAAACGACCCACTTGCATACGTGACCGCTCCCACCCTCTCCAGCTGTACTTACAACAACACTTCATTTTGGGGAGGCACCCACACGCTGTCACCAGGGACGTATTGTGGGGGTATCGACATGGCCAATAATGCCACCGTCACGTTCAGCCCCGGTCTTTACGTTATCGCCGGCGGACTCAGCGCATCTGATAGCTATATCTACGGTACGGGGGTGACTCTATATTTCACTAAGACCAGCGGTGCTTCCAGTTATGCTCCCATTACGGTAACGGGCCCCTGCTGCAGTGTCAGCACGTACGGGCTCTATTTGAAAGCCCCCACCACATCCGCGAATGGTGGCATACCGGGCGTTGTCATGTTCGCCGACCGCAGTTGGGTGCACCATGGCTGTCAGGACTTTCAGTTCAATTACGCTACGATTCAGACCGATGGCTATTGGTATTTGCCCAACACCGGCTTGTATATGTGGGCTACGAACTTTACGTACTACAAATACAATGGCCTAGTTATCGACAATTATTATCAATTCGGTACCACGAACTACCTGAACTCGGATTTCTCAGACTTAGGCGGCGTCTCCCCTCTGCATTACGAAGATGGAGTGATCGTTCAATGACACCCTCGTCGCGAAGCAAGTCGTGCCAGCGCGGTAGCGTCACGGTAGAATTCGCGTTACTCATAAGCTTTCTGCTAGTGCTCTTTTTGACGATCGTTGATTTTTCAAAATCCACCGCGGATTCAATGGCGCTTGAGGCCGCAGCACAAGCGGGCGCCCGTTATGGGGTAGCGGAAGGGAATTTGAACGACACAGTCGGAATGAGTGCCGCGGCCACCGCAGCTGCACCCGCCGTTAGTGGTATGGCCGTCGTGGCTTCCACTTTTTGCACCTGTACTTCCGGCGGTTCAACGGTGACTTGTGCATCGATCATGTGCAACACCTATGATTTGCCCATGCAGTACGTGAAGGTGCAAACGAGTGCCACGGTGCCTCTCCTGTTCCACTTCGGTGGTATTCCTTTGAATATCCAGATGAGTGCGACCGCCGTCCTGCGAGCACAATGATGAAGAGCCAGCCGCCGGCCCCGCGCGCCTCCCGGCAAAAAGGAGCGGCAATGATGGAAATTACTTTGGTCTTGCCGCTCTACTTTATGTTGATCTTCGGATGCGTCCAGTTCGCCACGGTTTTCTTCGTTTATTCCAATACCGTGTACGCCACACAAGTGGCGGTTCGCTATGCCTGCACGCATGGCACCGTCAGCGGCAACGCCGCCACCAACACCACCCTGACCAACATCATCACCCCGCTCGTCTGGGGCGCTCAAACAGGCTCGGTCACGGTTGCTACCACCTGGTCTCCCGACAACTCCATCGGCAGCACCGTCACCGTCAAAGTTTCGGTTCTCTATAAAACCAGGATTCCCTTCTTTTCGGTGCTCAGTTCTGTTCCCATGGGGGTGACCGCGCAAGGCACTATTCTCTATTGAAAAGATCTCACCAGGCTCCCGTTTCTTTTTTCCCAACCTCTCAGCTACTCAAAAGATTCGCTGCTAAATCGTATATACTTTTCTCACAGCACGGGAAAAGAAAATCAACCTAGCCATGCCACCGAAACCCAAAGGCACCAAAGACGATCCCTGGAAACTCAAAACGCCTCCCGGCACTGCCGAATACGAAATGTATAAGGATGCGAAAGACGGCCACGAGATCATCGTCTGCACCGTCGGCAAAACTGTCCTCCACTACCACGCCCGTGCTATCAACGACCTCCACGTCATGCTCAAGAAACACGGTGATTGGATGGAACTCGGCAGCGCCGATGAACAGAAACCGGCCAAAGAAGGTACCGTCGAAGCTTGGGGCCGCTCGCCCGCTAATCCCGTCAAAGGCTGGTACGGCCTGAAGAAAGGCTTGCGCGGCCGCTTCGGTATGTACCTGCCGCCTCTGCTCGAAACCCTAGGACTGGCCGAGCTTGAGCATAATCCTAAAAACAATCGCATGCGCGCGCTTTAGTTTCGCTCCGCCTCACAATTTCCTCTTATAACTCTGCCGCCAAGCGATAACGTCTGTATGAGGAATCAGCGTTCCGAACCGCGTAAGACTCGCATGGCCAAAGTAAGCGTTTTGGCCCCAACCCAATCGGGCAAAGTTCATCGCGAATCCGCGTTCATGGAAGATATCAACCGCACGGGCGCTGGTCTACGCATGCGCTTTCCGCTTCCCACCGGCTTTCCGCTTTTGCTCGAAATTCGAGACCAGATCTGCGCCGGCACTGTTCGCCGTTGTAACCGCGATGGAGCCGAATACTTCGTCGGTATCGAATTCGATGCGCCGGCGGACGAACTCTTGTTCGGCCGCTTACAGAAGGCCGCTGGCTTTGGTATGTTGCGACAGCCCTTTGCTTGATTTCCTTCGCAGGGCGATAACCCCATCTCGCTAAAAATGCTGATATCGTACAGGGGTGAATCGCGCGCCGTCGCTACTCCTTTTCGCCCTCGCTTGTTCCAGCGCTGGCCCCCTCTGCGCTCAGACCATGAGCGGTTGGACCCTCGCCCAGAGCCCCCATTTCGAAGTCTTTTCTCAAACCAACGACCTTACCGTTTCCAAAGCTCTCCTTTGGTTTGAGCAGATGCGCGCCTTCTTTGCGCAAGACGGCCTGCACCTGTCGGCTTTCAACGATCAAGGCAAACCTCCGCTGCGCGTCATCGGGTTTCGTTCTGAAAAGGAGTACGCCGAATACCGCCTCCGCCCCTTGGCCAGCGCCTACTACGCTTCTGACGGCGACCGCGATTACATTGTCATGGCCTCGCTCCAATCTGCGCAGTTCAGCATTGGCGCACATGAGTATTCTCATTACGTGCTGCACGCCAGTGGCCTCAAGTTGCCCGCCTGCCTACAAGAAGGCTTGGCCGAGGAATTCTCCACCTTACGCGTAACGCCCAACGGCTACTGGCTCGGCGGCGACCTGCCCGTCCGCTCTCATACCTTGCAAGCCAATAAGGCACGCTTGATTCCGCTAGCCACGCTCTTCGCCACCCCACCCGAAAGCACCACGGCTCACGGCCGCCCCGAAGCTGAACTCTTTTACGCCGAAAGCTGGGCGCTGGTTGATATGCTCGCCGCTTCGCCCCAATACGCGCCCCACTTCCGCGACCTCATTGCCGAACTCAACGCTGGCTCGCTGCCCGCTGCGGCCTTTCAAAAGATTTACAACCAGTCGTTCGACCAGCTGGCGAACGATCTTACTAAGTGGGCCAGCACACCGCATCCTCCATCCCTGCGTCCTACCGCGCCGCCTCTATCATCCGTAGCGCCTACTTACGATCTATCGGCCGCCCATACGCACTTCCTATTGGCGGAACTCTCTCTCGTCAGCGGACACGTTGACCAGGCCAAATTGCGCTTTCAAAATCTCGCGCACGAACAAGCCACCAATCCCGATGTCGCCGTCGCCCTTGGCGCCATCGCCCTGCGTCAAGGCGACCGCGCAGAGGGTCTGCAGCACTGGCGGCGCGCCGTCAAATTGAATGTACAAGATCCCCAACTCTGTTACCGCTATGCGCTGCTTGCCGAAGAAGCGAATCTAGACCCGAAAGAAGCAAAAACAGCTCTCGAGCGAGCCGTCTCTCTGGCGCCCGGTTTTGACGACGCCCGCTACCATTTGGCTTTGATGCAGTATCGTGCCAGCGATTACCGCGCTTCTCTCATCAATCTGCGCACCATGGCCGTGCCGCAAGATCCCCACCGCCTGTACGCCTATTGGACGGCCATGGCTTCCTGTCTGCTGGAACTCAACCAGAACGAAGAAGCGCGCAAAGTCGCCCTAGAAGCAGCCAAAGCAGCCCAAAATCCTAACGACCGCCTCACCGCGCTGCAACTGTCCGAAGTCGCTGCAACCGATATGAACGTGCAATTTTCGACCGACGCCGAGGGCCACTCCCAGATCGTCACCACCCGGATCCCGCACGGTACCGCTGCTAGTTGGAATCCCTTCATCGAACCGTCCGACGCCATTCAACACGCCAACGGCCGCCTCCGTCAGGTGTTGTGTACCGACGGAAAGCTGACCGGGTTTTTGCTCGAAACGCCAAAGGGCGCGACTGTCACTCTCGACGTCGCTGACCCCTCCCGGGTCTTAATGCGCAACAGCCCCGAGGCGTTTTATTGCGGCCCCACGCGCGCGGATTTCGTCAAAGCCGACTATGCGGTCGCGCATAACAAGAACCTCCTTCGCGGACTGACGTTCCAGCCATAGAAGCGCGCGATGCCTGCGCTATTTGGTGCATTGTGATTGTTCTCACAACAACGCTTTTTATTGAGTGTTTTCCATATCTATTGCATTTTCGACTGCGTGAATCGCATCGCGAATCATTGGCACTCTGGATGCATAAAACGGCGTGGAGGTGGAGAATAATGCGTTTACTTTGCGCATGTCTGTTTGGCTTGTTCAGTTTTCAGAGTTTGTGTGAAGCAGATATTACCGGATCACCGAATTGCGGTGTATCCTCTACCAACAGTCCGACCAGTGCCAACGGCGGTTGTACTTACTATTACCCAGTAGGGCCTGGGCAGGTGAGCTGGGCGGGAGACGTGACGCCCTCTTCAGCCAGCCTCAGCGGTTCAGCGGCTTCCGAAAGTGCATGGCAAGATCTGGATGTCTCTGCCAACCTTTCGGCTGTGCTCACAACTGTCGGCCCGGTCGGTCCAGGGTTCGTAACTTTTACTTTCACCAGCACTGGGGCTTATTTTGGTTGAGAAGCCCCTTTTAGTGCTGGTTGGGACGGAACCCTGAAAGTAACTGACCTCGGCACATCTTTCTCCTATGCGTATTTCGGATGTGGATCATCCGTGCCCCTTTCGTCCGGTGGTACCACGAGTTGCACCGCGACAGAAGTCGAACCGATTATGATCGGTGACTCACTGCTCGTGACCGGGGATTTTCAAGCGGATAGTGAAGCTTGGGATATCTTCCACCTTACCTATGGAACCGCATGGGGCGGCCTCTCAGTCAGATACCAAGTAATCGACGCCAACGGTAACCCGGTAGAAGTGATCATCGCTCCTGAGCCCGCGACGCTCGCTTTACTCTTTGGCGGAGTTGCTATGATCGCGCTGCGCCGTTGTCGTCGCGCACGGCTATCGCCCTCTACAGTTAAGTTGCCCATTTAGCGTAGTTGTGGGAAGACTCGTCAAGCCAACGCTCACTCGTTCTTCTATCAGCATCTCTTCTGTTCTCTCTTACCGTAGAGAAGAAGTAGCTGAGAAGATTCGCAGCCTGGGTTACAACGTCCTTTCCGATCCGGTCATGTCCCAGACGGGATGGCGAAGAATAGATACAAGCTCACGAAGATACGCTTCATTTTTATGCAATCCTGGCGAGAGGTTCCCCGTTCGCCACGTTACTGCCTGGGTAGTAACAACTGGCTTCCACAGCGGATGGCCGACAATTCGCCGCACTCACCGCAGACAACACCCCGCACTTACCACAATTGGGCTACTGCGGCCTCCTGAAATACCGGCTTCGGCCCATTCCGACTCGACAGATGAATCACCGGTAAATAAGCTTTCACCTGCGGATCGTAAGTCACCGTGATACTCCCCCCGCGTCCCCAGAAACCATCCGAGCCATTCCGCCCATCCAGTCCGTTACTCCCGCTATTACCGCTCGGCATGCCGATGCCACCCGACCCGCCTTGGCCGCCGCGCCCGCCCTTGCCGCCTGACCCTCCCGGACCTCCGTCCGCGTTCACCGTCAGCGAACCGCCCTGCGGATCAATCAGATACAGTCTCTTGTGTCCCGCCGCGGTAACTCGCGCCTGCAACAGCGGATGTCCGCCGCTCCCCGCCCGCAACGTCACCTCAACTTGCACCGCCGGCGCATCTCCGCCAGGTCCCCCATCTCCCCCATCCGACCCGTTACCTCCATTCGTACCGTCTCCGCCCGCCGAAGGGTTCGCCGGATCCATCGACCCCGAACTGCCACTAGAGCCATTTGATCCATCGCTGCCATTCGAACCGCTAGACCCCGGACTGCCCGAGAAATTCGCGGCAAAAGGATAGTCGTACCGCAGTGGAATATCAAGTTCTGCGTGTAACTCCGGATGACTCGGCGCCGTGATCACCACGTGCGGCATGGACCCATCGCTCTTCCGGGGATCTTTAGGAAGCGTGAGAACGCCTTTCTTATTCACAGTCGCCACCGTGGACGTAACCACCAGGTCCCGCCACATGACTGTCCCGTTGCCCGCGCCTTCTGTATATAACATCTTCCCGTCCGGTTGTCTAACTTCGACGATCAGTGCGGAGCGTTGCCCCGGCCCAATGCCCGGGCCAGCGGCTTGTTTTATATCGATGGAGGTGACCGGTATCTTAGCCAGATTCACCTTCATCCCCAGCTTGACCTGCAAACCGGCACACCCGCAAAGCACAAGAAATATAGCCGCACCCCCTACGGAACGGCAGCTACCATCTCTCGCCAGACTCGAAAACTTTACTAACCTGAACCTGCTCATGCTGAAACTCCTTAGATGGAGGAGCTTGTGAACATCGGCTTTCCCCACTCATAACGCACAGTGTGGAAGACAACCACTCATTGTCATCCCTGCTCTGCTTATTATCGGACAAGTGCGGCGTAGGTTTCGAAAAGTTCTCTTCTCACTGGGGCGCCTTCCCGGGGCTTCCGTTTGGCCGCTCAATGCTGGAAACTTTCCCATTCGTGAAAGTAATCTTCATATCTTTGTAAAAATAAATCTCGCCCGAACCGTTATGCGCAATCCTGTACGGATTGCCAAGCGTCGTCGTCGCGTCGGCAACACTTTCCCCGAGAATGATTTCAGTAGTTATCATTGGCGGCGGCACTGGCGCGGGAATGGGTGCCACCGCATTTTGTCTATCGCTTTGCTCGCCGGCTTTTATCTGCTGATCGATCTCGGCTGCCACATTGGGGTCGGCCGGCGGTGCTGCTGCCAGAAAGCCCGCACTCACCGGTAGCTCATTCAAAGAGGCGGGAATCGCAGGCAATCCGCTGGCGGCGCCTTGCGCCGGATTGTGTATTTCCGCCATACCCGCGTCGATCGTTGCCCGCATGTAGTTCTGCATCTCCTGCAAATCTGCGATCTGCACGGAAACGCTTGCGCCTTTGTGGCATTCTGGGTCGCCTTTGCTAGCCAGCACAACCATCGGAGCCGCGCTGGAATCGGGTGCAATTGCCCCAGCCGCCAGTTGTAACGCATCGCCCGGGCTTAACACGCAGGTGTCTCCCGTCGGACTGACCACGTCAAGATCGCTGCCCGCCACAAACACCGGTGGAGTCTGTTCGCCCAGCAACTGCTGGATGCTGCTGTATGCGGGATTCGGAACCTGCGCTGGCGTGTTCGCTTCAACGGTCTCGAGCGCAATTTCGCGCTTCACTTCCGCCGAAATCAGATCTTTTACTTCTGGCGTGATGGGAGACGCACCGGAGGGAGGAAGGATCGCCGCCGGAGCCAGCGCCGCCGTCTGCAGCCGCTCTTGATAATAATCGGCGAGGCTTGTCGAAATCAGATAATCAGTCAACCAAAGAGACAGGCCCGGATAAGTAGCTGCCGGCGTGAAGTAATAGCCATAATATCCGTACCAAGCGCTTCCGCTAAAGCCCCAAACATACGGAACAGGATGCGCCCAATCATAAAAAGCCCAACTGTAGAAGGCTGGCCGGTAGTAGTGGCCGGGCGCGTAATAGTAAAGGGTCACGCCGTGATAGTCGTGGCGTCCGTAGTAACGGCTATAGATGCGCCCATGATAGTAGTAAGTACGATGTGCAAATTCGCCGCCGCCATAGACGAAAGGACGCTGCACGTAGCCATGGCCGCCGCGCGCAGCGAAAATCCTGGAGTGATCGGGCCGATCCACCACAACGGGCCGTTCCTTGTTCCAGCTCGCATGCGGTCCCGCGGTAGACACCACCTTTGGCGTTTCGTGGAGGACCTTGGGAGGCTTCTTTTTCCAAATTTGACCGACCTTGCTCACCGCATCTTTCGTCTTCTTGATCTTGTCGGTGGGCGAAGCCGGCACTGTCGCAGGTTTTACCTGCGCCTGCACATTGAATCCACCCGCTAACACTGCCATAGTGGCAAGCAATCCCGCCAAGCACATTCGTGACTGGCATCGCTCACTCTGATCTTCCGGTCCGCAGGCGTGTCCCCTTTTCGCGCTGCTCATCGCCGGCATGCCAGCACCCCACTTACTACTCAATATTGCTAACTTTGCCATCGGTGAACGTCACTTTCATGTCTTTATAGAAATAAACCTGTTTCCCATCGCTCGGCACAATCTTTTCCGGCTTGCCAAAGTCCCGCACCACATCGTCAATCGTTTCTCCCAGCGAAACTTCCTCCGGTGGACGCGGCGGTGCCGGGATAGGCGCGGGAATCGCCTCCGTCGTCATCGGGGGTTGTGGCGGCATTCCGCCAGCGCCTGGCGCAGCCTGGTAAGTCATCACTGCATCGTGCGCGAGTTTGTAAGTGAACCGCGATTCCGACGGAATCACGATAGCCGAATGCCAGAACTTCGAAACCAGGCCCCCCGTGGCACCCCCGACAATGCCAAAAAGCACCGCCCCTTTTCCGCCGCCGACCACCAAGCCAAACACTGCCCCCGCAGTACCGCCAATGAGTACGGCCTTGCTGGTAGATTTCACCGGCGACCCCCCGGCCGACACCAGTTTGCTTGTCTCCACAGGCACCCTCTGCCCCGACACCTCCACCGCCACCAAAGACAGCGACAGCGAAGCCTTGTTTTTGATTGACGGTTGCACTACGTCCGTCGCTCGGAAGAAGGCTCTCGTTTTCGCCGGCAACACCGTTACGCCCTGCACCACCACGGCCGAGTCCACGCTCGCGGCATACTCCTTGCTTTCATCCGCAGTCTTGGAATTAATAGGGTCAATCGTCCGAATCGAAATCTCCGTGCCGGCCGGCAGCATCTGTGTGAAAGCGGTTATGGCAAAAAACAACAGCGCGCATGCGCTTAGTGACGCTCGTTTCATAGGTCTCTCCTGACTCGGCTAGGGAAGGCTGACGCTCCAATGAACTACGCACTTGTTCTGCGGCCCTTGGCCAATGTTCTTTAGGACTAAAATCTGCGTATGCCCCTCGCCCGCAACTAAGTGGGCGTCCCAGAGTTTCTTGTTGTAGTCGAGTCGAAGCGGCCCCAGCGGCAAGTCTCGAAAAACGTACTCTGCATTCTGTGGGACCACCTCGCCACTGCAAGTAAGCGTTCCGGAGGTGGCTGCCGTCTCATTTGTGGATGGGCGCGCCGTCGTCGTCGCCGCAGCGTCGGCTGCCCCAGGCTCTACAACTGTTGCCGTTGCCGGTGGCGCACTAGCCGAGCCAACGGAGACGTAGTGAACCGCGCCTTGGGCGTCCAGCGAAACCATGAACTGCCCGTTCCGGTCCAGAAACGAGTGGCTCTGCCCCTCTATCGGAACGACCTCTCTGGCCACACTGCCGTTCTTGTCTCGGTAGAAGAAAAGTGTCTTATGCTCTGGCGTTTCGTATTGGTAGAGCAAATCGGAGGGTCCTCCGTTCTGCGCCGCTAACGGCAGCAAAGTAACGGCTTTCCTGCCGTTGGTGTCGTCAATCGTCGCTAGCAGATGTCCGTCTGTTTCCACTAACGGAACAGCACCATTGGGCTGCTGCTGCCGCTCAATCGCTGCGGAAGCGAGCCGTTGATTGTGAAGACATTCGGAAAACTTGGCGTTCCACAATCGGCTCTCTTCTTGCCGTTGGTAATCGTGGTCGAACAGTTTTTCCCACTCCGGCCGCGCGTCCAACCGTTCGCGTAACGCAATCTCCTTAGCCCGTTTCTTCGCCTCTTTTTCGTTCTTCGGCGGTGGGTACACGAAATCGTCCGCTTGCTGTTTGCAGGAACCAGTGATGTCTTTAGGCGATTGCCCCTGCTGCTGCGCCCACACGATCCCACAGTGATAAATCAGGATCGCCGCAACCGCCGCAGCCCGAGTCGGCCTCGCCAATCCGCCGTTCTGGCCCGTCCTGAAATCCGCCTGCCCAACAAACCTTCGGAGTGGCTGATGCATGGGTGAGTTCTCCGCTGGGAACCGAACGCCGTCGCCCCCTTAGTAAATCCTGCGTATTTCTCTCCCTCAACCGACAAACTATTTCGCCCCCAATTCCATGCAATGCCCCCTATCCCAAAGATCTGGTCAAAGTTTGGGCACACTCCAAACCCAAATGCCGATGAATCCGCAACCGTCGGGAAAGGCCGAAGCAGCGGATGCCACTAAAACCCGGCGGTATCACAAATACACCTTTGTGTTCGAAAAGTCCAAAAATAGCGCTCCCGGCTTCCTCAGACGGCACCCAGTATCGATATAACTCCACCGCCCGCCGTGCCAGACGCAGCCGCCCTCAGGCCCTCGGGAGAACGGCTGGATGGGGTCGAACAGCGGAGTCACAATGACCGCAACCTTCGGAGTTACTCGTGGCGACGTTGGCCGGAAACAGCGGTGTGGTCAATGAGGGTCAAAGTGGAAACCTTTGATACGTCTGAAACCGAACCACGAAAGGTGTACCGGACGTCCGGCTGAAGCCACATTGGCTTCGGGAACATTGCAGAGCCCGGGCGTTATGGCGTTACGAGCTTTTGCTATTTGCTGCTCGCTTGAAAGCTATTTAGGAAACTCAGCAGGTCCGCCTCTTTCGCCTCGATCAGATTGCGACCAGTGAAAGTGGCCACCTGAATCGTTCCTTCCGCTCCGGTATACAGATATTGCAGATAAACAAGAGGAATGCCCTTCGGTGACGCTTCTACCTTCAAAAACCAGACTTGAGTGCCGTTAACCAATCGTTTCTCTTTCACGACCAACTTGGCGTTAGCATCTGCCCTGCGCATATTCAGGAGAACTAATTCCGGTAGACGCTCAAACGGCGCAGCGATTTTTTCGATGGTCACAACCGCGAACCCGTCGCCCGCCAGCGACGAGAAAACGATCTGGCCCACGCCCTGCGATGGGTTCTGGCTCCATTTCGTCGTATCGTAGGCAATGGAGGCCTTGCCATCGTTTAGAGAAACGAGCTTTCTGGTAGTAGACGGCAACGTGTCAACCGGGTCGTCATCAATCTGCAATCCGTTGGCAAACTCGCGCAGTTGTGAGACCTTCTCCTGATAGAGATCCCTAAAAGTCAAGGTGGACAACTGAACGGTCCCAGACTTCCCGCCGAAAATATAAACCAGCACTTTAAAAGGTATGTGACTGAATGAGACATCCGCTTCCATCATCACGAGATCCTTGCCGTTCACCTTCACGTTTTCCTCTTTAGTCACTTTTGCGTCGGGATCGATGGCCCGGAAGTTAGCTAGCGTAGCTGCTTTGAGCACTTCCAGAGACATGGCTATTTTTTGGGTCATCAGTTCAGCGTGACTGACTCCATCCGTATTTGTGAAGGTTAATTCTCCAGCCTTCCCGGTGTGGGTCTGCTTCCACTTTGCGTTGTCAACCCAAACTGAGAAATTGCCGAAAGGTGTCTTTACCTGCGTTTTGCCGGTTCCCGCGAACAAGGTCTCCCGCGAAACCGTGGCAGCATCCGTTAGCGGAGAGGCACTGGCGGCCGCTCCACTTGTTGGGTGCGGCTTGTTTGCCGCGCTGAGCATCTCTTTTGCCTCCGCGTCTCGGTGCTCAGACCGCAACAAATCGGCATAGTCGTTAATGCAGCGTGCCAAAATCGGGGCATCGTCGCTCACTTCCTCACGCTCCACCGCAAGCGCTTGCCGGAACATCGACTCCGCATCAAACATACGATTCTGCTCGCGGTAGGCCAGCGCCAAATGCGTGGCGCACAGGGCGGTTCGCGCGCTATGCGAACCCATATCCTTTTCGAGTATTCTCTTAGCCGTTAAGAAGTGTTGCTCCGCGTCGCTCGTCTTTTTTTGCTTTAGATCCAAAAGACCCCAATTGTCGTAAAGCGTAGCTAACTCCAATGTTTCCAATTGCTGCTTTTTGTCGATATCAAGAGCCTTCTGGTAAGAACGGCGGCTGGCGTCCAAATCCCCTTTGTCGCGGCTCGCGTTACCAAGATCTTCGAAAATCACCGCCTGAAGTTGCTCAAGATTCAGCTTTTCTGCCTGTTTAAGGGCTTCTTCAAGCTCAGCTATCCCTTCGCCAAATTGCTGCCGGGCACAGGCGATAGCGCCAAGTCTTCGCAAACGATGCACTGGCAGATTTTCCGTGTCGGGCAGGTCCATCGAGCGTAAGATCGTACTCTCAGCCAATGAATAATTCTCTTCCTCCAGATACACTAAGGCCAAGTTGCCGAGATAGACGCCGCGCGCACTTTCTTCCGCAGCCGCGTCAATCGCTTTTTTTATCAAGGTCTGCGCTTCACCATAGTGTCCTTTCTCCCGCAAGAACGTTCCTAAATTATTCCAGGCGGAAGCCAAGCTCTGATGGCTTGACTCCAGTCGCACGCTCTCGAATCGCTATGGCACGAAGGTAGAGTGGTTCCGCTTCTACCAGGCGCCCTTGTCTTCGCAACCGGGCACCAACCCCCTCCAAGGCGAACGCGGTTTGCAAATGGTCGGAGCCATAACGCTTTTCTACAGCCAGCAGCGAGGCGCGAGCAATCTCCTCCGCGGCGGAATAGCGATACTCGGCATCCAGCGAACCGCACAGAGAACGTGCGGCCACAGCCGAAACGGGCGCATCCGCGCCGAACGCTCTTGTATAGATATCGTAGGCGCGTTGATATAACCTCGTCGCATCTGCAAAACGGCCCTCGGCGGTATAGATCCGCGCCAATCCATAAATCTCGGACACAACAGCCGTGTGATCCGAACCGAATGATTGTTCGCGAAGTGCGAGCGCGCGGGCGGATAGTTTCTCCGCCTCGGACAAGCGCGTCTCGCGCAGATAGAGCGTCGCCAGGTTGCTTAAAATGCGCGAAGTATTGGCATTTTCGCCGTTTGCCTTCTCGCTCATGTCAAGCGCCCCGAGAACTAATGGTTCTGCTTCGTCTAGCTTGTTCTCATGCTCCAGAACCAGCCCCAGATCGTTTTGAATCCAAGCTTTTTCGCTTAGATTCGGCGAGGGATTCTTATCTTCGAGCGCAAGCGCTCGCCGCAGTAATCCTTCAGCTTCTTTATCTCGTTGTCCGCGGCGGCGTACCAAATCGCCGAGATTCATCAGCACATTGGCGAGACCTGGATCATTCGCTCCGTTGAGCGACTCGCGCGTGGAAAGCGCCTGCCGTAAGTAGTCCTCGGCTTCCTTAAACTGCCCAGTATCTGAGTAAATATTTGCTAAATACAACTCCGTTTTTTCGGCTTCGAGTTGCTTGTTTCCAGGAAGACTCTGTTGGATTTTTAGGCATCGCCGGAGGGTGGAAATCGCTTCATCTCGCTTGCGCTGTCCATTGAGCGCGAACCCCAGCTCTCTAAGCGCGGGGCACAGGCTTGGACTGGCCGTTCCACCGTTTTTTTCAAGCAGAAGAAGAGACTTGCGAAGCGAGACCTCCGCTTCCGACCTCTTATTCTGATAATTCTCTGTCAAGCCCGCGCCGAAATAGTCATCTGCCAGTAAAGGAGCGCTCAAAGCGGCTAACTCGCCAAGCGCCGCTGCGCGCAAAAATAATGGTTCCGCCAACTCATACTTTTGCTCCCGCAAATAGGTGACGGCAAGTTCCTTTACCGCTTTTGAGCGAGTTCCATTTTCGCCGCCCTCTTCGGCCTTGTTGATCGCTTCGGTCCCCACCTTCTCGGCCTCTGCCCACTGCTTTTGATCCCGCGCATGCTGTTCGGCGGAAATAAGAGAATCAATCTTTGAATCAGCCGCATACGTTAGAACGGCAAAGCTGAATGCGCTGAGCACGCACACGGCAAGCACGCGCCTCAAAAGCCCCCAATACACAGAATCACCTCCGAATGAGAGACCATCTTACGACAACGATGCTTCGTTTAGTATTGTCATTTTGCACAACAACCTTGCGCCAATGATTCTCGGGGCCCGGAGGCGTTACGATACGGATGCTGCTAGGGTGAACCTCCACATTTACCGGCACACCCGGCAAGGAACCGGAAACCACTCCAGCGCCGGAGGAACTGCCTAGCTCGATCTCTTGTCCTGCATCGAGCGTACCGATCCAGACCAGCCGGCCGTCCAGCGGACCATTAGCGGTTTGCGCGTCGGCCGGAATGCTTAACGCCGCCGGACCACCCTGCTTTTCGCTCGTGCCTGGGACACTTTGCGGCTTCAGAGCATTGTGCGCGGCCGGGCCCACAAGTCGTTTGCTTGCAAGTTCGCTTTGCGGCGTTTCGTGATTTGCCGTAACAGTTTTGCGGCCGGCAGCTTTCGGCGGGTCCACTACTCCGGCTCCCGCCCTTGCTCGGCTCTGCGCTTCTCCGCCAATCGGTGGCGAGACCCGGGGCTGATCCACAGTATTTGAAATCACTGGTCGAAAAACTACGGCCTGCTGCGGAAAGCTTCTTTGTAAATTCGGTTGCCGGGGCAGTGAGTACACAACAAGTCCCAATAAAATGCTTCCGGCGATGGCTGCTAACAAGATCTTTCCGGATCCGCTGGGTGACTCTGTTTTAAACGAAGGAGCCGCAATCTCAATAGGCGGTGCCGGCCGTTTATCTTGAACTGTCGGCGGAGATGGCGCGGCCTGAAACGAATCGTTCGCCTTTAGGCTTAGTTCCAGGGCTCGAGCAAAGTCCAGACATGTAGAGAATCGATCAGTGGGCTCCTTTGACAGACTTCTACTCAGAACTTTGGACACAGAGTCATTGATTTCAGCGCAGACAAGGTTGGCCGGCGGCAGCGGTTCATTACAAATCTTGAACACCATCTCCGCCTCCGACTCCGCCTGAAACACTGTATGGCCCGCCAGAAGTTCATAAGTAAGCGCAGCCAGCGAGTACTGGTCTGACCGCGGCTGCACGGCTCGCTTAAATTGTTCGGGCGCCATGTAGGCAAGTGTCCCGACAATGCTGGTATTCGTCTCCTCCGAAGAGGTCAACAGTTTAGCAACGCCAAAATCCGTCACCTTGACACCGCTGTTCCCAATCAGCAAATTTGCAGGCTTGATGTCACGATGAATGACTTTCTGGCTATGCGCATAATCCAAAGCGCTGGCGACCGACCGCACGCAGCTTATGATTTCCCGCGAAGTAAGACGCCTCTGGCGTATGAAATGGTAAAGACTCAGACCGGCGACATACTCCATGACAATGTAAGGCTGGCCTTCATGTTCGCCGAGGTCAAAGATCGACACGATCGCGGGGTGATTAAGTAAGGCCACCAGTTTCGCTTCTTGCAAGAAGCGTGACCGGAGCCACTCAGATTCACCACTAGAGCGCTTCGAAATGATCTTGATAGCTACTGAACGGCCAAGAGTCGGATCTTTCGCCAGGAAGACCACCCCCATGCCGCCTTCTCCCAGCTTTTGAACTATTTCATAGCGGCCAATCACCACGTTGGCGATCCTCGATAGCTAAGTTTACCCTAGAGCGTGAAACGATGAAGATACTTTGCAAAGTGGATCATCATGATGAGAGGCAGGTCACCCGCAGCGTCCAGGCCGACTGGATTCTCATGCGGCGCGAGCGAGTCTCCGCCGAAAAGGAACTCCGCTACCGCCAGGCTCGGCGGCTCAAGTTGTCGTTTGACCGCAACGTCCACATCGGCTCTTTGCGCGTTCATTAGGGATCGTCGCCGCCACGGAAACCGCGCCCAATTACTTCGCCCGTTCTGGTATTCTTCTAAGACTGGAGCTTCGCCTTGTTGCGTCAAGTCGTCAATTTGGCCTCGTTGGGCAAGCACGACCCGGCCGCATTTTCCTCTGTCTAATCTTCCTTCTGTGTTGCCTCTGCCTAGCCACCTCTCTTGATGCCCAATACGCTTCGATGCCTGGACCACCGAAAGCCGCCTGCCGGTGAACTCTATCTTTGCTCTTTGCCAAACCCGTGACGGTTATCTGTGGATGACAACAGACACCGGAATCGTGCGCTTCGATGGTCTCCGGTTTTGCAGCTTTCTGGCGAACGACACACCCGGAATTACGACCGATCATTACACGTCTTACGCTCTCCACGAAGACCGCCAAGGTGCACTTTGGGCCGGCACTAACGGCGGCGGCTTGCTCCGCTATCAACGTGCCAAGTTCCGCTCATTCACTGTTAAAGACGGGCTTCCCGATGATGGCGTCCGCCGCATCGATGAAGCTATGTTCCGCAAAGACTGACGTGGAAGGACGCTTTCATTTTTCGCGACAACCAGGAAAGAGCATCGACTATCTCCGCCTCGATCAACCGGGCTTCAAGCCCTTGGAGCTCCAGCGAAAGCTCCACAAGCACGAGGCGAAACGAAACATTCATGTGAGTGCACCGATCGGCGGCTAAATGCCACCTGTCCGTTCCTGACGGACCGATTTATCTTTCCGTTGCCCATTTCTCACTTTCCGATCATTCCGTCGCCTTCAACGACAAGCCTGAGATAATGTTGTCGAATTGGAAGTCGCCCGACAGCGACCATGCGCCCCACACCTTCCAAGGTGCCTTAAAGCGAGCTGCCCCTCTTCGGCGATGGAACGACCCGTGCATTCAAAGCTCATAACTTCGGCAGCCCGGAATATTCTGCGACCGGCTGGCTTATTTCAAAGGGGGAGATCACGAACATGGCTTGACGACAATGGTTGGTGGATCGGTGTAGTAGAGTTTCAGCCTAGCAGTTGGTCGCGCGGTAGCTATCTCAATACCGGTTGCATGTGGCTTTGGAATGTGAAAAATTACATTTCATTCGATGAGGGCTACCGCGTGGAGGCTTTCATTGAGTTTCAAAATGAAAGTCAGTTTGAGACTGTAGCGACTTCATTGGCGGAGAAAGCACTACAGGAGATCCATCGTTATCGCCAGCTCTTTCCTAATATTCACGAGTTGCGCAAATACTTTTTGCAAAACCGGCCAAGCGGCTTATGGCCGAATTTTCATGCCGGTGTTGCGTCGGCGCTGGACAGCGAACCGGAGCACGCCCGACGGTTCTTCAAACTTGTAGCGGACTCAGGAAATGATGATGGCGTCGAGTGGGTCGCGGAAGCCAAAAAGGATGCTCACGAACTAAGCATCATTGCTGGGGACACCACGCAATTCCGTCAAATCATTTCCGAAAGAGTTCAAAAGTCACGAGCCCTTCAGAAGCTCGCGGAACGGTCCGACATTGACTTTGACCGTTAATTTAACGACTAGCGTCAATTGCTTTCATCCGAGCGAGACGAACCGTTTGGCGCGGCTCCCGTAGTCTCCCATTGTCAGTTAACGGCGTGTTTCGGTCACAAACGGGGATGCCCATCAAGATATCCTCGTTATCGTGCTGCCTTTCACAAGACCGGAAGCAGAGCCGCTTCTAAACACGATCTCGAAGATTCACCGGGTGACGCTCGTGCCGGAATCTCCTTACGCCGGGTTCTCGGGGCACCCGCGGATTTGCCTTCTAGACGATGGCCCCTTCGGTTCGCTCAATCCGGTCATGCTTTGGTTCAGAGGAAAGACGAGTTGGATTGTAGGCGGCGATCTCCCACGTTGTTACATTTTGGCGAACTTAGCTTGGAACACGGGTTTACCTGGGCGCTTCTATAGCCCTGTCCCCGAACAATCACAACCTGCCGAACTGATCGATCAAGAACCGTCAAGAGAAATTGCGATCCCCTCATCGCCAGAAGAATTTAGAGAGTGGGCGATTGCGGACATGCCTGCTCTTGCCAGACTCATTGAGCAGCGGCTTGATCTGGAACACAAACCAAGTCTGGGGATTGAGTTCAGTACAACCAGTTTGGAATATCCATTGATTGAAGACGCGGCTGCAATAGGTAATCAAAGAGTAACTGTTTATCTAGTGGCTGCTCCTAAAGCGTTCTTGGAAAACAGGAGGCCGACTTCGGCATATGATCGTCTTTTACATTCTTGGATCACCGACGAGGAATATGGTCAGCTATATGACGCTCTCCACGACACTCCTCAATGGAGAAATCTCCCGATTTTAGCTCGGCTCGCCGAAGAAGGAGTCTATAGCGTACTTGCCATTGAGAGCGTTGAAGTCGCTCGGTTGATTGACGAATGCGAGGTTGCCGTTCTCGAGTACCCACAATTAAAAACTACCTTCGACACGATTCACCGAGTCTGCCGATCAGCAATGGCGTACCAACTGGGGCTTGTGATCGTGGGCGATTAGAGCTTCGTCGGGGTGTACGGCAACTTGCGGCGAATTGTGCCCGGTATGTGGCGTTATCCGAAACTGAGAACGGTGCCGTTTCAGTGCGTTTGTCACTTCAAAGCCCGGCGGCGTCAGGAAAAAAGGAATGCTTGCAATGTAGCGAAGCATCCCTCGAGCAATCAGGCGTTTACTCTAGCGGACTGAAGTAAACGTCATCCAGTGAGTATCGACTTCGCCGAGTAGAGTATCGCCCAAATACAACTCGTATAGTTGATCCTCCACCAGCAAGAGGCCAATCCGTTCGTGACTCAAAGACTCCGCTGATAAATATGCCTTCCTTCGAGCTTCGTGTCTCCTTCCTTCCTCGAAATTATCGAAGCGCGCTTGCGGTTCTCTCAGCGTGAACGCGGGCGGAGTTGCTGTTTCCAATTTGAGCGTTCGATGCATCCTTTCATGCCGTCCATTCTCACCGGGCTCTCCGGGCTGAAGGCGCTCATGCAAAAGGCCAAGCTTGCTCAGGCCCAAAGGCCCCGTCGTTTCAAATGGGCTTCCGTTATCTGTGCGGATTGGATCCGGCAAACGGTGTTCGCGCATTGCCGCATCCCAGAGGGCATCAACGTTTTCAAAGTTCAGTTTGGGTACGGCTTGGCATGTATTTGCCGTGCGCCCTCGCAATTCCAGAATGTCTTTGACGATCGGCTCTGGCGTCGCGCGTGCACAGCTTTGCGGCGTCGCCCAAGATCCTCCAGTCCTTTCGGTCCGGCTTCCTCGTATCGTTCGATACCTTTGCAGCCTAGTCTTTGAGCCGTTGGACTGTTACCTGTGTGCCCAGTCTGTACAGAATCGCCAAGCCCCTCCTTTCGGCAACCTTCCGCCCACGCATTCCACCCGTCCATCAGACCGCGAAGAATACGATCAAATGGTCGTCACCCTACCGCTAATTCAAACGCGCTGACCAACCTCAACCTCCAGCAATCCCGCACGCAACGCACGCTCGAAATGGAACTGGCTCGCTTCAACCAGATGCCGCCACGAACGTGAAGCCGTCTCCAAGGTCCAAGCCGACATAGCCGAGATGGACCGACGGCACGCCCCCAGCCGAGCGTTGGGGTCGCTTTGGAGCGGGAGTATTTAGTCAACCGCGTAGCCTTCCGAAAATCTAAACCAAAGTCTCTGTCTCTGTCTTCGACCGCATCTGGGGCGACCGAAAGGCGAAAGCACCCGCCTAAAATTTGCAGAAACTCGTCTAGTTACAACCCGGCAGCCACGCCCAAACCCGACGTTGTGTTCAGCGTTTAATTTCGTCCCATTTGGGGGCCGACAAGTCTTCGCTTCTTCGAGTCACGGATCCTGAAAATAAAGTTTCTTCAATCCCCTCAATCACTTACCCCCTAAAAATCCATCACCCCGACTTGCCCACAGGCCACACTGAACCCGAAAGTGAGGCTTTATGCCCAATCAAACCGGCCCTAAAAGTAAGTCCGGTAAATTAGCGTCCTGCATGAATCGTTTGAAGCATTCAGCGTGCGCCGAATCCTTATTCATAAAAGGAGAGAATCCCGACGATTTCTTCGCTCTCCTCGAAAACGCGTTTGAGCAGTATCAACCCGCGTTCGACCAAGACGCCATTCTGGTCACCCGCTCCGTCCAGGCCAACTGGATTCTCATGCGCCGCGAACGCATCGCCGCCGAATTTGAAACGGCTCTCTATGAGCGCAAACCCGGCGGCCGGCACCTCGTCCCCAAGATGGATCTGGACGAACTGTGTCTCTTCGATCGCTACACCACCGCCGCGCAACGCGCCTTCCGACGGGCGCTGCTCGACGTGCAACTCATCAAGAAAATGGAAAACGATAACGAGCGCTGGCAACTCCAACTTGCCGCGCAGAAAGCAAAATTAGCTCCGGAAAAAGAGGAACCTATGAAAACAAATTCTATGAAAGAAGCAGACCCTATGAAAGACCTGAAGAGGAAAGTTGACGAGGATATCGTCTCCACCGTCACTCAAAATAACGACGTCGCCATCGACGAGTACGGCGCGCACATCCCGCAAGCCGTCTTCGTCGCCAATGAAAACGGCAAGGCGGAAGTCTGCGAAACCGTTCCCAGCAACGCCAACGTTCGCCGGATCATTGCCACCGCGCGGAACTATCCCACGCCACCCACCGAAGTCGTGCGCACGTACATCTTCGCCGGCCTCGTTCCTCCCGAGTTTCACTGGCTCATCACCGAAGACTGGCAGCGCGAAATCGAAGACCAAGAACTCCGCAAGACCATGTCCTTCGATGAGTGGCAAACACTCACCGCGAACGAATAGGACCCAGACACCGCATAGTCAAATCTCAAAAGAGCTGGACATGGCGGAGCCATGCCCATTTTGGCAGTTTTGCAGCTTTCATATCCGTGTTCATCCGTATTCATCCGTGGCTAAAAGGTTTTAAAGAAGGTTTTATCCGTGGCTCATTTCGTTCCGCAAAACGCCCCTGTGCCCCAGGCCACAGCATTACCTCAGCCCTCTGCGATACCCTGTTACTTACTCCTGTCCAAGCGGAGTTAACTGCAAAAAAGTGCGTTGCCGCCTCACCGCGGCTCATCCAATATTTATCGAATAAAGGTAGGAAGAAAAGCGAATTTTATGGCAACAACCGTCATCGGCGCACGTCAAGAGCGCCAGGCGCGTTTTCTGGCCTCCACCAATGGCAAGAAGATCGTCATGGCCGTCACGGGCGTGATCCTGTTTGGCTTCGTCATCGGCCACATGTTGGGCAATCTCCAGTTCTTTGAAGATCCCTCGAAGATCGATGCGTACGGCCGCTTCCTCAAAAGCGTCCCGGAAATCCTGTGGGGCGTCCGCAGCGTCCTTCTGCTTTCAGTGCTGCTTCACATTTGGGCCGCCATTGGCTTGGCACTCACCAATAACTCCGCCCGGCCAAAAGGATACGCACGCAAAAAGAACACCGTGTCCAGCTATGCCTCACGCACCATGTATTGGAGCGGTCCTATCCTTTTTTGTTTCATCGTCTACCATCTTCTTCACTTCACGGTGGGCGTTGTCCACCCCGGCGCCGATTTCAAAGAAGGCCAGATTCATTACGACATGGTCCAAAGCTTCAGCGTCTGGTACGTCTCGGCTTGGTACATCTTCTCCATGATCCTGCTGGGCCTGCACATCGGCCATGGCGCATCCAGTTTCTTGCAGTCGCTCGGCTTCAATCATCCTCGCCACACGCCTGTTATTAAAAAGGTCGCGGCGGTTTTCTCATTCTTGCTGATCGCGGGTTTCATCTCGATTCCGGTTAGCGTTCTGGCAGGTCTGGTCAAGTAAATGGAACTCAATTCACACATTCCAGAAGGGCCCATTGAGGGCAAGTGGGACAAAGCGCGCTTTGATCTCAAGCTGGTCAATCCAGCCAATAAGCGCAAGTTCTCTATCATCGTCGTCGGTTCCGGTCTAGCCGGCGCGTCTGCGGCAGCCAGTCTGGGCGAACTCGGCTATCACGTCAAGTGCTTTTGCTTTCAAGATTCGCCGCGCCGGGCTCACTCCATCGCCGCGCAAGGTGGCATCAACGCCGCCAAGAATTATCAGAACGACGGCGATAGCATTTACCGCCTCTTCTACGACACCGTCAAAGGCGGCGATTTCCGCGCCCGCGAAGCCAACGTCTACCGCCTGGCTCAAATCAGCGTTCAGATTATCGACCAATGCGTTGCGCAAGGCGTCCCCTTTGCCCGCGAATACGGCGGCACTTTGTCCAACCGTTCCTTCGGCGGCGCCCAAGTATCTCGAACCTTTTACGCCCGCGGCCAGACGGGCCAGCAGCTTCTCCTCGGTGCCTACCAAGCCCTCGAACGGCAGATTGATGCCGGCAGCGTCACCATGTTCCCGCGCGCCGAAATGCTCGATCTCATCGTCGTCGATGGCGTTGCCCGTGGCATCGTCGCTCGTAACTTGGTAACCGGCAAACTCGACGTCCATCTGGCCGACGCCGTCATTCTCGGCACCGGCGGCTATGGCAACGTCTACTACCTCTCCACCAACGCCAAAGGCTCCAATACCACCGCCATCTGGCGCGCCCATAAACGGGGCGCGCTCTTTGCTAATCCCTGCTTCACGCAGATCCACCCCACGTGCATTCCCGTTTCCGGCGATTATCAATCCAAGCTCACCCTCATGAGCGAATCGCTGCGCAACGATGGCCGTATCTGGGTGCCTCGCAAAGCCGGCGACAAGCGTCCACCAGATCAGATCCCCGATGCGGAGCGCGATTACTACCTCGAGCGCCGTTATCCCAGCTTCGGTAATCTTGTCCCGCGTGACGTCGCTTCCCGCAACTCCAAAGCCGTCTGTGATGAAGGCCGCGGAGTCGGCGAAACCGGTCTGGGCGTTTATCTCGATTTCAGCGATTCCATCAAACGCCTCGGCAAGAGCGTGATCCAAGAGCGCTACGGCAACCTTTTTGAGATGTATGAGCGCATCACCGACGAAGACCCCTATAAGGTCCCCATGCGCATCTACCCGGCCATTCACTACACCATGGGTGGCCTCTGGGTTGACTACAATCTGCAATCCACCATCCCCGGCTTGTTCGTCATCGGCGAAGCTAATTTTTCCGATCACGGCGCCAATCGTCTCGGTGCCAGTGCCCTCATGCAAGGCTTGAGCGACGGCTACTTCGTCGTTCCTTACACCGTCGGCAACTACTTGGCCACCACCAAATTACCTCCTGTTTCCGAGACGCACGCCGACGTAACTAACGCTCTCACCTCCGTCAGCCAAAGCATCCAAAAGCTGCTCAACATCAAGGGCAAGCGCACCGTCGATTCTTTCCATAAAGCGTTGGGCAAAATCGTCTGGGACGAATGCGGCATGTCGCGTACCGCCGAAGGTCTTACCCAGGCAATCAGCAAAATTCGCCAGTTGCGTGAAGAGTTCTGGTCGAATCTGAACGTTCCCGGCAGTGGCGACGATCTCAACCAGAGTCTCGAAAAAGCCGGCCGGGTGGCCGATTTCTTCGAACTAGCCGAGCTGATGTGTATCGACGCCCGCGAGCGCAACGAATCGTGCGGCGGCCATTTCCGCGAAGAGTATCAAACGCCAGAAGGCGAAGCGCAGCGCGATGACGACCGCTATTCGTACGTCGCTGCTTGGGGTTATAAAGGCTACGGCAACTATCCGGAACTCTCCAAAGAGCCGCTGGAATTTGACTACGTCCACCCCAGCCAGAGGAGTTACAAATAATGCAGATCAAATTGAAAATCTGGCGTCAGAAGAGCGCCACCGAGCGCGGCAAATTCGCCACTTATTCGGTCGATGCCAATCCTGAAATGTCGATGCTCGAATGCCTCGATGTTTTGAACGAAGGTTTGATTGAGCAGGGCGAAGAACCGGTCGCCTTCGAACACGATTGTCGTGAAGGCATTTGCGGCTCCTGCGGCTTCATGATTAACGGTGTGGCGCACGGTCCTCTACCGGCCACCACAGTCTGCCAGCTCACCATGCGCCACTTCAAAGAAGGCCAAGAACTGGTCATCGAGCCGTGGCGTGCCAAAGCGTTTCCGCTCATCAAAGATTTGGTGGTCGATCGCCGCGCGCTCGACCGCATCATCGCGTCCGGTGGCTACGTCTCCGTCTCTACCGGCAGCGCCCCCGATGGCAACGCCATTCCCATCCCGAAAGAAGCGGCCGACGAATCCATGGACGCCGCCGCCTGCATTGGTTGCGGCGCTTGTGTCGCCGCTTGTCCTAACGCCTCGGCCGCTCTGTTCACCGGTGCCAAAATGACGCACCTCGGCGTCTTGCCGCAAGGCGAACCCGAACGTCATCTCCGCGCCTTACGCATGGTCACCCAGGCCAATTTCGAAGGTTTCGGCGGCTGCACCAACATCGGCGAATGCACCGGCGTTTGCCCCAAAGGCATCCCGCAGTCCGTCATCGCCCACATGAATCGCGATTACCTTACCGGCAGTTGGGTCGAACGCGACAAAACCGTTAGCGTCCTCACCCCCGCCACCGACTGGAGCTAAAAGGGACCGCAATGTCCCGCACCGAATCCACCATGCTTCCGCTCGGAACCCCGTGCCCGGAGTTCTCTCTGCCCGACGTTGTCAGCGGACGCACCATCTCGCTCAAGGATTTCGAAACGAAAGAAGTCCTGCTCGTGATGTTCATCTGCCCGCACTGCCCTTACGTGATTCACGTACAGGAAGAAATCGCCTCGTTTGGCCGCGACTACGCCCAAAAGTCAGTCGGCGTCGTTGCCATTTCGTCCAACGACGCCGTCGCCTATCCGTCCGATTCGCCCGAAGGCATGCGTAAGCAAGCGTCACAGCTAGGCTTCGTCTTTCCCTATTGCTACGACGAAAGCCAAGCCGTCGCGCGTGCTTTCCACGCCGCCTGTACGCCTGAGTTCTACGTGTTTGATCGCGAGCGTAAACTCGTCTATCGCGGTCAGTTGGATGAGAGTCGCCGCCACACGCCCACTCCAGTAACGGGCTTCTATGTGCGGACGGCGATCGATAGGACGCTAGCCGGCTTGGCCGTTGATCCCGATCAACGGCCAAGCATCGGCTGCAACATCAAGTGGCGGGCCTAGTTACTGACCTTCTGGCCTGAACTCGAACACGATCGTATGGTCGCTATCAACAGGCGCGCCGCGTAGGGTGGCCGGTTGGAACGTCCACTGTTTTGCAGCGGCAATGGCCGCGTTACCCAATTGTGGTTTCACGCTGGGATTCGTCAAATGCGCGCCCTTCACATGGCCGCTCGTGTCAATCCGAACTTCCACTTCCACGCGCGTCACCTCTGTGATCGAACCCGGCGTCAGGTTCCGCGTATTCGGCATAACCTGCAGCAGAACCTTGGGCCGGACGAAATCGCCTACAGTATTTGAACTGCTTGGCGCGGGCGTTTGCACCGGCACCGGCTTATTATCGGGCGGGTTGTCCCAGCCGTTGATCGCAGTATTGCCCGGTGCTGCTGCTGTCGAACTGATAGCAGGGTGCTGCTGCGGGACCGTGCTCGTTGGCTTCGGCGTTGCTGCCGTCGGAGGTGGCGTCAAAGAAGCCGCAGTCGGTTGTTGTGGCTGAGGCGTTTGGGCCACCGGTGGCTGAGGCTGCGGCACAACAGGCGGTTTTTCCTCAGTCTTTGCTGCCTTGTTAGCCAGTTCCAGATCCGCAGCGGAAATCGGCGGTGGAACCAAATTCGGCGTATTGTTGCTGCGTCCGTCGCCATTTCTTGGGGTCAGCTTGCCATTGTTCGTGTTGATCACTGTCTGGGTCGCTGCCGGTACAGTCTGCGTCGCTGGCGGAACGCTACTCGTCGTCGTCGGCGCCGGTGTTGGCGTTGGTGGTCCGCTCGGCGACACATCCAAGGACGCCTTCGCGGTGTCGGCATTCACGGGTGCTGTCGCGTCCAAAACGCGCAAACTGCCCATCGCTACCGACTGATCCACTCCATTCACCCGCAATTGAAATGTAACGTCGCCGCTGACCGGCGTGTACTTCACTTCGCCGTCCGCCACTTGGCTCGCATCCAGCTTCCGCTCAAAATGCCTCGGCCCATCGCTTACACTCAAAACCGCTCCAGTCGAAGAAGCGACCACCGGATTATGCTTGTTCCACGAAACCCACAAACTGTCGCCGTGGCTCGCGGCGCGCAATTCCAAATCGCTGCCGGGGAAGAGCACGCGCATAATCTGGCTGAGCTTGTTGTCTCCGCCGCTCGCGCTCCTCATAGCCATAAATCCAAGTGTCAACGAGCAAAACACGATAAACACCAGCGCTGCCGAAAGCCATGGCCAACCGGTCGAAACGGGCGCCGGCTTGTGCTTCGGAATCACCATCGGCAAGCCTGTGACTTCTTCCACTGGTGGCTTGGGGCGCGTGGCTCGATTGAAGTTGAACGAAGGAAGTTGGAATCCCTCGTCTTCTTTCTCCGCATGCTCCGCCGTCGGTTCTTGGACCCGCATTACTGCACCGGGAAGGGCAGACCTAATTGGAGGTGGCGGCAACACTGCTGACGTTGGCTCTTCCGAACCCTTAAACAATGTGCGCGATTCAAAAGACCGTGTGGCTGTTCCCGTGGGCGGCGGAAGCGGCAGATCTTCCGGGATAAACCACGTCCGAATGCGCGCGTCCAGGCAAGAAGGAAAGCAACGTGCGCTTGGCGGTGTCCGCCATTTTCTTCCATTCTTCCTTCTTCTCACGGCCGTCGGAAACGCCGTAAGTCCGCATGTAGAGGTCGTCGTTCATGCGCACCCGCATGACCAAATCAACAGGCTGGCTTACATGCCTCAACTCGGTTGATAGGCGCACGGAACTCCAGCGATAATCTTCGGTACTGAGCTTGCCTCCTTCCACCGCCGCATATAGCTCTGTGGTGATCTGTGTTTCGCCTTCGCGCCACACAATCAGGGCGACTTCTTCCGGGTTTCTGAAATGGTGGTTATGGAACTCAACGTCGCTATTGATCAGCCCGCCTCCTCCGCGTAAGGAGAACCAGCCCAATAACTTATAGGCGGCAAATTCGGGATCTTCATTGGCTAACGTCATGGCGGCGGTGAACGCCTTTTCCATGCGCTCGCGGCGTGCCAAATCCGACCGCGGCCCAGACGAATCCTTGAACGTTTTCAACGCCTCTACAGTCGCTAACCCGTCTTGCGACTTGCCGAACAGCAAACCACTGATCTCTGTCTGCGCATGCGTCTTATCCTTGATCGCACGTGTGAGTTCGCAAATGGCCTCCACTAAAAAAGGAGCCAACCGAACCATCAACGCTTTCGTGCGCGGTGGAGTGGCGAGACTAGAACCGGCAACAGCCATAGGTCACCTTCGCTCTCTTATATATGATGTCAAACGGAATTCCCAGTCTAGCGCTGGCAAAAAGACCCGCACTATATGGTTGGTTGTTTGTAGTGGCACGAGTTCTCTTCCGTCACCTGCAAAAGAATGGTGCGTTGCGGCCACCAAGAACATTCCTATCTCCGATTGCAAATACTATACCCCCTATTAGAGCATGATAATAGGCTTCCCCGGCCCCCGTTCCTTGGTGCTAGTACTCCCGCAAATCAGTAAACCAATAGTCTAATGACGAACAAGTCCTTATCCTTGAGCGATATATCGACGCGCGACCTCGCTTCGACTCCGATAAGATGTCTTCGTATGTTCTTGCGACTTCTCTCCGGTTTGCTGTTGGCGGTTCTCCTCATGGCAGACGAACCGCACGCCACTTTGGCGGTCGGCTCGCCAGCGCCCGATTTTGCCCTGCCGGGTATCGATGGCAAAACTCATCACCTCAAGGAATATGCCGGGGCCAAAGTTCTGGCCATCGTGTTCACCTGCAACCATTGCCCCACGGCTCAGCTCTATGAGAGCCGTATCAAGAAGCTGGCCGACGATTATCGCGGGAAAGGCGTCACTTTGGTCGCCATCCAGCCAAATAACCCGGCCGCCATTCGTCTCGACGAACTGGGCTACACCGATGTCAGCGATAGCTTCGACGACATGAAGGTGCGCGCTGCCTACCGGCACTTCGATTTTCCTTATTTATATGACGGCGACACGCAGACCGTCGCGCGCGCCTACGGGCCGAAAGCGACCCCTCATATTTTCATCTTCGACCACGACCGCAAACTTCGTTACGAGGGCCGCATCGATAACAGCCAGCGCGAGAATCTTGTCAAAACCCAGGACGCCCGCAACGCCATCGACGCTCTTTTGGAAGGAAAAGCGCCTCCCGTTGATCACACTGGTGTCTTCGGTTGCTCCACGAAATGGATTTCCAAAGAAGCCACCCGGCTTGAGGAACAAAAGCGCATTGAAGCCGAACCTGTTACGGTTGATTCGATTTCGGCCGACGAATTGAAAAAGCTGCGTGCCAACGGAACCGGAAAAGTCTTGCTAGTGAATTTCTGGGCCACTTGGTGCGGACCGTGCGTTCATGAATTTCCCGCCCTGGAAACTACCTATCAAATGTACAAGCACCGGGATTTCGATATGGTCACGGTTTCCACCAATATGCCGGACGAAAAGCCCGGCGTCTCTGAAAATGTTGCAAAAGCAGCACGCCACCGGAAAAAACTACGTTTTCGGAACGGACGACACTTACGCATTGCAGGCCGCGTTTGATCCCAAATGGGATGCGCCCGTGCCCTTTACCGTGGTGCTTTCGCCCGACGGCAAAATCATTTATCAGGAACTCGGCGAAGTGGATATCCTGAAACTGCGCCGCGTCATTTTAGGTAATCTGCCCGACCCGGATTACATTGGGCATCGTGCCTACTGGGCGAAGTGACGGTAGAAGATCTAGCCGCGGCAGTCAAAAACGGCGATTTGGCGCAAGTGCGTCTACTTTTGAATGTCAAGCCAGAATTAATCGGCATGGACATGTCCAGCGGCGACGAACATCGCGCGCTGCATTTTGCGGTTTTGCGGCGTGATGCGCCCATGGTCAAACTGCTGATGGAAGCGGGCGCCGATGCCCACAAAGGGATTTATCCCCACCGCGACGCCACATCCGCGCTAACTCTTGCCCGCGAGCGTAACTATCATGACATCGTAGCCGTCATAGCAGAGGAAGAACGCCTGCGCCGCGAAGAGTTGAGTTGTCCCAACGCAACTGTTTCTCCGGTGCAAGATCAAATTAACGCTGCGATCGAAGCCGGCGAAAATTTAAAAGCAATTGCGCTTCTTGAAAAAGACGGCAGTCTCATCCAAGCGTGCGACAGTCAGGGCGGCACCCCGTTACACATTGCGGCGGAATCGGGCAATGAAGAAATGGTCGCATGGCTGTTAAGCCGTCGGGCCAAAATAAATAAACAAGACATGAATGGGCTGACACCGCTCGATCGAGCGGCCGTCGCGGTTGATTCGTCGTTTCCGGTCATTGCTCAAAAGTTGTTAAATGCCGGAGCCCATAAGACCATACGCGCTGCAGTCGCGTTAGCGGATTCTTCCCGTGTTCGGGGCTTGGTCCAGTCCGATCCGCAATCGCTTAAAGCGACTGGTAAGGATGGCGGCCTACTGACGCTGGCCGTCAACTATGGGCACATCGAAATCGTTCAACTGCTCCTGGATCTTGGGGCAGATGTGGATGAGCGCATCATCTTTAACGAGCTACAAGAGCCGACCCTCAGTTGGGGCCACCCGTTTGGCACGCGGCCAAAGAAAACCAAATGGAAATCGCCCGGCTTCTGCTTGATCGGGGAGCAGACCCAAAGCCAATGTTTACGCTTCCGGCTGGCCGCTTCCCAACGCCTGGTATCATGAAGGCGGGGAACTTCGGAGGATGTTGCTGGAGCGTGGCGCCAGAATGCAGCCCTATATGGCGGCCGAAACGCACGATGTCGAACAAGCCAAACGTTTTTGGTCACGATCCTAGCGAAGAAGTGGTTCGCGAATTGCTTGGTCTTCCGCGAATCTGGTTGTCCCGAAATTTTGGAATTCGCTCTTCCGCGAATTCAATCGGCGCTGCCGACTACAGGTGGTGGCACTGGATTTTGATTCAGCCGCCGCGCGGAGCGAGGCCGTTTCAGCCGAAAACGCCGGACAATTTGCCACCATGGAACTGCTTTTGAAGCACGGCGTTGATCCGAATGTAGCTCGCTTCGGACAAACTGTCTTGCACTTCATTGCCGCATATCGAGGAGACATAAACGATGCAGATCGCGCCCGTTTTGCCGAGATGTTGATTGGTCATGGCGCCCGGGTTGATTTGCGCGATGATCTGTTGAAATCAACGCCGCTGGGTTGGGCGTGCCGTTGGGGACGAACGAAATTGGCTCAAGCTTTCATTGCACACGGCGCCGTCATCGACGAAACCGACGCCGAACCTTGGGCCACGCCAAAAGCTTGGGCCGGGAAAATGCAGCACCCTGAAATTCTCAAAGTGCTGCAAAACGCCCGGCCCGAGTTGGTTCGATTTAGAAATCGATTCGTGCACCGACTTGTCCTGTTCGCGCGCCGCCGAAATCGGATCCGCGCGCGGTGGTGATCACGCCGGCACTGGAATTCGTTATGTTCAACACCGGGTCGCCCAGGTTTGTGTGGTTCAGGATGTTGGTAAACGAACCCTCCACTTTGATGTTACCCTTTCGGTGACGGCAAAGTGCTTGGATAAGCCAGCGTTGACGTTCACTGTTCCCGGCCCGACAACGGTACCGATGCCGGCGTTGCCGAAGCGGCCAATGGGCGCGGCGTCGTGCCGGGGTTGCGTGCCAATCACTGCAATTGCCAGCCGGGACACGCGTAAGCGCCGACGTTAAACCAACGGTTCGCGGTTGGATTGCTGAGGGTGGGATTGCCCACCAGATCGGGCGCCTGTGCGCGTCCGATGATGCCCGAGCCTGTTCCCGAAGGATCGCCGCCCGTGAAGTACGGAGTCAGGAACGGTCCGCTTTGCCACAGGAAGATGCTGTTGACCTGCCAGCCGCCCAACACCGCATCGGCCACGCGATTGGCGTGTGACATATATTGCCGCCCTTTGCCCACTGGCAATTCGTAGACACCGCTCGTCAGCCAGCGGTTTTTGCGCGAGGCGTAAACCGGGCCGTATTCGTGCTTCAGGTCAAGGGCGTCCATCGTGCGGCCGCCGGCGTTTTCACCGGCAAAGCTGCTGGGCGTATAGCCTTGGTTATCGGCGAGATTCTTGGAGAAGGTGTAAGAAGAATCGAAGGCTAAACCGGTTGAGTAGCGATGGCTGACTTCGAGTTCGGCCGCTTGGTAATTTGCATTGGCGCCGTTGGCTCGGGTATTCACCACGCCCCAATTGGGGAACGGCCGGTTGCTCAGCGGTTGAAGCTCGTAATACTGGGTCGAATAAGTTGATTGATTCAGATTGGGCGCCCAGACCAGGTCGCGAGTTTCCATTCCAACGTAGGAGACGCGCAGGCCCGTGTTGTGGCCAAGATCGCGGTCGATGGAGAAGTTCGTCTGCATCGAGTAGGGGTCTTTGTAGTTGATCTGATTGGCGGTACCGAAGTAATAGGTGCCCGGGCTTCCAATCACTGTGCCGGAACCGCTGCCGCTGACGTTCGGCCACTACAATTTGCGGCAGCGCGCCCGGACTCGACTGCGAGTTATTGTAGGTGGACGTGGCCGATTGCAAGGTGCCCGTCAGAGCATAATAAATCGAGCCGAGCACTTCGGTGTTGTAAACACTGAAGCCGCCGCGGAAAACGGTCTTGTTGCCGAAAGGACGATAGGCAAAGCCAAAGCGCGGCATGAATCGATTCGGGGCGGTGCGCAAACTTTGCGGCAGGCCCGCCTGACTGGCCGACAGCACCGGCTCGCACGGGGCGCCGTTGAGTGTGACGCCACCGGTTTTTTGACCAAGCGGGCACGGATTGGTGCTGGCAAGACCTGGGTCGAGAAGGCTCGAATAGCCGTCTGGATAGATGATTGCTCCAGATTTCGGGTAGTTCGGATCAAAGTTGCCGATGTTTCCGGAGGCATCGTGATAACCGGGGTGGAATTCCCAGCGCAAGCCATATTCAAACGTGAGTTTCTCGCTCAACCGGAAACTGTCTTGCACATAAGCGTTGTAGTGATTCGTGATGCCGTCGTTGTCCATCTTGACGTTGTCGAAATCGGTGTTCGCCGGAAACCCGAGAAGAAAGTCGCCAAAGGGTGCGCTGGTGAAGGTCCCGGTAAAATTGAAGCCGCCGTAGTTATCGCCGGATAAGAATCCGAGCGGCGTAATGGCTTGGATGTGGCGGTAGTCGAAGCCGAACTTCACAGTGTGACGCCCTTTCAGCCAACTCACGTTATCCACCGCCTGATAGGTGCGGCCCTGAGTAATTCCATCTAAGCGGTCGGCCCCGAGGCCAGTTAAGTTAGAGATCTGTACATCCGGCAGACCATTAAAGAAGGCGGGTAAACCCGGCAGCCCTTGGAGCCCGAGGGACTGGGCAAAGGCCGCGCCATTGTAGGAATTGGAGTAACCGCTGTTGTTACGCGTGAAGCCGAAGCGCGCTTCGTTGTAGAGGCCGGCCGAGATGGAATAGTTGTGGGCCAGCGTGAGGAGCCGGTAGTTGTCGGGGTTGCTGTTGGAAGGAACAAGTAGATCGTTGTTGGAAAGGGCGTTAATATCCTTCGAGGTCCAGCGTCCGAAAAGATGCTGTTTGGAACCGAAGTTCTGATCGATGCGGATGTCGTACTGATCGGAGTGGTAAGAGTTGTCGCGATTGACGATGTAGTTGGCGCTGTGGACAGACGTCGTCTCACCGGCATTCGGTAACGGGAACAAGGCCAACACCTTCGTGGCCACAGGATTCAGGCGGCTGGTGGGAATCTGATCTCCCACGAACGGCGCGTTTTGCGTGGAAAGTGGGTCGGTGACCGTTACGCCAGATTCGGCACTGAAGTTGCCGTTACGCATGTTGGAAGTGGGCACCGTATCTTGCAGCGTGGAACTCTTAGGGAAACGAAAGCCTTCATAAGTGCTGTAGAAAAAGGTCTTGTTCTTGCCGTTGTAGAGGTGGGGAATCAGTACCGGCCCACCGGCGGTAACACCGAAATCATTGGCTACCAAGTGATTCTTGGTGGTAGATCCGAATCCCGTCGCGTTCAAGGCAGCGTTTTGCGTATACCAAAACAGCCCTCCGTGGAAATCGTTTGAACCGCTTTTAGAGACGGTAGTGATATCGCCAACCTGTCCGTATTCTGCGGGATTGCCCACACCTTGCACACGGATTTCGGCAATCGATTCGGTAGAAGGAAAGGCGTTGGATAACGGTGAGTTGCCGGTAACATCGGTGATCGAGATGCCGTCTAGAGAATACTGGGTCTGAGAAGGAACTCCGCCCTGAATCGAAAAATTTCCGCTGTTATCGGCCTGCACGCCGGGTAGCGCTTGAATCACGTTATACGGGCTGGTATTTCCATCCGCGCGAACGTTGACGGGCATTTTTTGCGGGTCAAGCGCCGCTTGAATGGTCTGGCTGTCTGTCGCGATGACGCCCTGCGACGTCGATTCAACCGTAACGACTTGCGACATTTGTCCAACCTTGAGGCTGCCGTCTACTCGCAGGGTTTGGCGCGCGGTTAGAGTAATGTCGGTGGCTGTATAAGTTTCGAAGCCTTTGGCTGTGATGGTAACGGAATAGCGAGCGGGCAAAGCATTGACAAGCGAGTAATCTCCGTTGCTATTGGTAACGGTTTGGCGGGTGGTATTTTCGTCCACGTTAGTGGCCACCACGATGGCGTTGGGGACGACAGCGCCCGAGGCGTCTTTCACCGTGCCCAAGATCGTGCCAAAGGTGGATTGGGACAACGCCGAAGCGGCAAAAAAGAGGCAGAGACTGAGCAGAAGTAATGCTTTTTTCAAGAGAACTCCCTAGTTGAGATCTTTGTAACTTGGTACAGGTTACACTAACGCCGTTTCATTCTGATGTCAACCGAATGACGGAAATTAATTTGGGGCCCGCCTGGGGAACGGCGACAATAAAGGTCACGATGCAGATTCATGTTGGCTGTCTGACGGTTCTCGTTTTTGCCGGTTCGCTTACCGGCGCCGATCAAACGAAGTTGGGGGAAGGCAACGCGACCGCCCTGAAGACAGGCCCAACTTCGCCAGTCGTTCAGGCGGCCGTGCGATCACTGCTGAAAAACGTTCGCAGTATTCGCGATACAGACTTACGCGAGGCAACGTTAGACGCGTTGAGGAATCCGGCCACGTGCGTCGCGCACAGAGTGCGGGTTACGGGCGAGATGAAGGAATCGATCCTGGCCAAGCTGAGAGAGGAAGGTCTGCTGCCGAAGAGTGATCACGCGGTAACCGGCGTTTTTCCACCGCTTAAGAATGATGGGGGTGAATGTCCGCAACTGCCGCTCACTCTGTCATCTGCGCCAGGTAGCGGCTTCGGTAGTCATCATTCCTACCCGGGCGGACTGGCGGTGCATGAAGCCTTCAATCAGCAAAGCGCCATGAATTTTGCCGCCCTGTATGGCAAGCAATATGGAAAGGGGACGATCTTGAATCACGATTGGGTGGTGGGGGCGCCGGCTTGGCACGATTGGGCGAAGACCATGGTGTTTCAGTGGAATGCCGACGGTACGATTTTCGATGAGTTCAATTTTGGAGGGACCGGCCAGACAGATAATGACGGAGCGGCTGGCGATTCGCGAACCGGTGCGCATCACATCCTCGGTTTGGCGGAGGCGATGGCACGCGGTTTACCCCCTGGTTTCGTGATCACGCAAGCCAGCGCGCACGCCGCGCCGACGTTGGGGAACGAATACAAAGTGGTGAATTGGCTGCGAGCGGCGGCGATTATTGCGCGCATCGATCCGGCGCAAAAGGGTTACTTGGTTATTGACAAGGGCGGCCATTGGCGTTTGCCGCCTTTGAATCACTTATGGGATGGTCTTGATCTGAATCAGAACGGGCAAACCAATATTCTTGTGGAGTATCAGATTCACAACCTTTCGGACGCCGATTTCGTAGAGTCGATTCCAGCTGTATCCAACGCGGAATTGTTATTGAAAGCGGTAGCAAAACAATTTGGCTACGATCCGGCGGACACAGCTCATTACAATAACCGATTTAGGAACGTCGTGCTAGCCGTAATTGGGCCGGAGCGGCTGTCTTTCTTGTATAGCAGCTATGGCTTGGAACGCGTCGTAAGCGAAATTAAAACATTGAAGACGCGCGCGCTCATCTGATTGATGGCCAACCTCTTAGGGGCGCCGGAAATCCCGAAAATCACTAATTTTCGCCTGAAATTCTGAGCAATGCTGCCTTTGGCGATTCCGTCATGGTGCTGTTGCTCCAAACAGACTGGTTGCTCCAGACCGACTGATTACTCCAAACGGACTGATTGCTCCAGACCGACTGGTTACTCCAAACGGACTGGTTGCTCCAGACCGACTGGCTACTCCAAACGGACTGGCTACTCCAGACCGACTGGTTGCTCCAAACGGATTGGCTCGCGGCGAGGGCGCCCTGGGAGGAACTTGCGAGAGTGGAGGCGCTCCCGCTGGCGCAGATGGTAGCGCTACCGCAGATAAGATTTACACCGGCAGCGCGACCGCCGCTAGCGGGCGTGTAAGTAACGGCCGGAGAATTCGCTGTGCCTGAGAAATAATGATTATCGAGAAGCGCGGCTTGAATATCTAGATAGCCCGCGCCAACGGTGAAGGCATCATAGTAGCTGGTAAAAGTCTGGCCGGTGGTGGGTTCGACGGCGACACTAGATTTCGGGAACGTTTTATAGGCTGTCAACATGAGACGAGCCTTTATCTGATCTGGCGTGAGATTGGGATGCGCTTGCAGAAGGAGAGCAGCCGCTCCGCTGACTACCGGCGCCGCCATGCTTGTACCGCTCAGAGTGAAATAGCTGGGCGAATTGGCACGCGAGAATGTCCATTGAAAATAATTAAGCGGCACCAGATTGGAGGGATAAGTCTGTTCGAGATAGCTATTGGGTGCTAGCAGGGAAACAACCTGATTTCCAGGAGCGACGAGATCCGGCTTGAGGATATGATCGACGGCCGTTGGGCCTTTTGAGCTGTAGCTGGCGATGAGATCGTCAGTGCGTTGGGGTGTTCCCATCGATTTCATGGCGCCGACGGTGATCACAAACGGATCGTTACCCGGAGAGTAGATTGTGCCGTAACCGTTATTCCCAAAAGAATCGTCGCGGCCATCATTGCCGGCGGCCACGACGACAACGATACCCGCTTTCCATGCTAATTCGACTGCCTGGCACAACGGATCGGTTATATAGCTTTCCACGACGGGGCGGCCCAGCGAAAGGTTAATCACTCGAATGTTGTAAGTATTTTTCAGTTGAATGGCCCGTTGGATAGCAGCGATGACAAAGCTGTCGGAGCCGTTGCCGTTACTGTCCAATACGCGCAGGTCGATGAGTTGCGCGCCCGGTGCGATACCGCGGAAAGTCCGGATACAATTGAAACAGGTGGAATCGGAGCCATCGCCCGCAATGATGCCGGAGACGTGCTCACCGTGTCCAAAGAAATCGTTCGATGAAGCGGCATGAATGAAATTCTCGCTATAAACAACTCTGCTTTGATTTAAATAATTGTGGGCTTTGAGGTCGTCTACATTAGAGATGCCGCTATCAATGACGGCTACGCCAATGCCCGATCCATCCAAGCCGAACATCCACCATGCCGCGCGAGCATTCACAGCGGCAGCGGAATTGTCGAGCAAGCTATGGACAGGGTGATCCTCAGTAATGCTCACTACCTGAGGGTCGGCGGCGATTTGGGGCAGACTGGAAGCCGGGATAACATAAGCTCCGCTGTTAAGGATGCCGAGGTCGGCCTTAATGAAACCGCCGGCGGCAACGGCTTTCATGTGCTGGCTCAGCGTAGGGGGCGCTTGGTAGCGCACAATCACATGAACGTTCTTGCCGGAACTCGGAGTTGATAACGAAGCCACGATTGGCGCCTGTTGGGCCAATCCCGGAAGATTACTCAAAATAACAGTGGCTACAAACGCCAAACTTGAGCGTTTCACACTCTTCCCCCTGAATCGATTCGGAGCGAAAATTTGCTCTTTTTAACAGCTTATTGAGTTTAGTATACGTAAAAGTTAACAGGTTTGGCTGAAAAAAAGCAATAATTAATTAAATTCCGAGCCTTAGCGTAAGGACGGGAAAGGGAGTCAAAACAAGGCGTAACAGCTCTTGTCTGATGACCGAAAAACGAAAGGCAGTTGACTAAAATCCGCAAACGCCCTTAGATTATAAGCTAAAGCTTCTGTTAACGGAATTGTGATTATAGCAGTAAGAGATAATTCGCGCAGACTTCCGGCACCTAATTAAACGATAATGAGCAAAGCGAAAGCGAATGTGTTGAATTTCTGTAACCTGGCAATCATTTTCTTGATGATGGCGGCTTCGCTTATGGCGTCGCTCGATCCATCGAAGGATATTCGCGAGTTCCATCAGGATGTTTGGGGAATCGATCAAGGGCTGCCACAAAACTCGGTTTACACGATTTTACAGACGAGCGACGGTTATGTCTGGTTCGGTACGGAACTTGGGCTTGGTGCGGTTCGACGGCGTTCGCTTTGAAGTGTTCGATAAGAACAATACGCCGGGGCTGCAGGCAGAGACTATTTTTTCGCTGCTCGAAGACCGAACTGGGCGACCTTTGGATCGGGACGTCGGCAGGTGGCGTCTCTTACTACGAAAAAACGTTTTCAAAACATTGAACAAGAAGAGTGGATTGCCCGGCGACACTGTGCGGGCGATTGCCGAAGATGCTTCGGGCGATATCTGGATTGGCACCGATTTTGGATTGGTGCGCAACCACAATGGGCCGGCTTAACGTTTTCAAAAAAGCCGATGGTTTGGCGGGCGACGATTTTATGCGCTGGCGACGAGCCTGGACAATACGGTTTGGATTGGCACTCAAGAAGGTCTGACCAGTTTTCACGAGGGGAAGTTTTCGAGTTATAAGGGAGTGGCTGGTTTGCCGAATTCGCCTGTGCGCTCCTTGTTTGCTGGCTCCGGACAGCTCTCTGTTGGTGGGCCTGAATGGCGGCGGGCTCAGTGAGTGGCGCGACGGACGTTTCACCAACTTAACCCGAAGAAAATGGTCTTACCGGACAATAGTGTTCCTTCGATTCTGGCGGACGCGGTGGGCAACATCTGGATTGGCACGTATGGCGGTGGGTTGTGCCGTAGGGTGGGTGACAAATTCAGCTATTACGCCAAGAAAGATGGATTGCCCATTGACGATGTGCGCGCACTTTTTGAAGACAAAGATGGCTCTCTCTGGATCGGCACGGGCGGCGGCGGATTAGTTCGTTTATCGGCCGGGCGGCTGTTCTCTTCATACGGAGAAAGAGAAGGCTTATCCGTCGACACAGCCTTGAATGTGATGGAAGACAGGCGCGGCGATATGTGGGTGGGAACGTTTAAGGCGGACTCAACCGCTGGCACGACGGGAAGTTCACGGCGTTCACGCACAAAAACGGCTTGGCTGATGACGAAGTGTTCTCGGTGGCGGAAGACCCCAAAGGTGAGCTTTGGATTGGGACGCATGACGGGTTAAGCTGCTGGCGCAATGGACGCTTTTCGACTTACCGTATGGAGCAGGGGCTTCCACTCAATTCAGTGAACGTGGTGTTTGTCGATCACGCGGGCACTTTGTGGCTGGGTACCCATAAGGGACTTACACGCAAAGACGGCAATAAGTTCGTGACGCTCACCACGGAAGACGGGCTTTCAAATAACGATGTCCGGAATATCAGCGAAGATCATAATGGTAACTTGTGGGTGGGTACGTTCAGCAGTGGAGCCAATCGGTACGCAAAGGGTAAGTTTGAAATCTTCGATACAAAGCGACGCGGCTTGTCTAACGACCAGATCCGTGCATTTTATGAGGACAAAGACGGCGTGATGTGGATTGCTACCGCCGGCGGCCTCAATCGCTTAAAAGATAATAAGATCTCGTCTTTTACCGTGAAAGACGGGATGTTGCAGGACGATATTTCAACCATTTTGGAGGATGACGACAACAACCTCTGGATGAGTTCAGTGCGTGGCGTCTTCAGAGTATCGAAGCAGGCATTGGCCGACTTCGCCGATGGCAAGCGGGGTGAGCGGCTCTCGTTTGTTTCGTATGGCGTTTCCGACGGCATGAATACGACGGAATGCAACGGCGGCGGAATTGCAGCCCGCGGGTTGGCGCGGACACGATGGCCGCATGTGGTTTCCCACGATGAGGGGCGTAGTGGTGGTCGATCCAAAGAAGGCGAGCCGTGGTGCTGCCGCCCCGCAGTGGTGATGGAAAGCGCAAAACATCGGCGGATGTCAATGTCGATCCGGGCTCTTTCTTCGAAGCGCCTCCGGGCATCAAAGATTTCGAATTCCGCTACTCAGCGCCCAATTTTTTTTCGCCGCAAAAAACCACTTTCAGATACAAGTTGGAAGGCTATGACACGCGATTGGGTGGATGCCGGGCACGCGGCGTATCGCTTTCTACCAAAATATTCCCGCGCGAGCGTATGTTTTTCACGTGGTTCGCCAAACGGATCTGGCGGGAGTTGAGCAGGGAAGCGAAATTCGACTTTAAACTAGCGCCATTCTTTTATCAAACACTTTGGTTCCAGGGGTTGTGCGCGTTTTGCGTGGCTGCGTTGGCGTTGTTTCTCTATGCCACACATGTGAGATCTGTCGAAGGCCGCGAGCGTGCTCTGGAAGCCCGCGTGGATGAGCGCATGTCCGAACTGCGGAATGCGCTGGCGCGAGCGAGGACGCGCTGAAAGGGAATTGGTCAAAGCTAAACAATCGGCTGAAGAAGCGAGCCGGGTGAAGAGCGAGTTTCTGGCGAACATGAGCCACGAAATCCGCACGCCTATGAACGGCATTGTGGGCATGACGGATCTGGCGCTGGCCACGGATCTCAGCCCAGAGCAGTATGAATATCTGGGCATGATCAAGTATTCGGCCGACTCCTTGCTTACGGTCATCAACGATATCCTTGATTTCTCAAAAGTAGAAGCAGGGAAGCTCGACTTTGAGCCGATCGATTTCGTATCTGCGCGACAGTCTGGATGATACGCTACGACTGGTGGCATTTCGCGCGGACCAAAAAGGCTTGGAGATGGTTTGCGATGTGGGCGCGAACGTGCCGGAAATGGTGCGGACAGACCCGACGCGATTGCGGCAAATCGTTTTGAATCTTGCTAGGGAATGCCGTGAAATTTACGCAGCGTGGCGAAGTGGTTCTGCAAGTGGCTTGCGAATCGAAAGACGAATGCGGAGCGCTCCTGCATTTCATTGTGCGCGATACCGGTATTGGCATACCACGCGATAAGTTGACCACGATTTTCGATGCTTTTTCGCAGGCTGATTCGTCAACGACGCGCCGGTTCGGGGGTACGGGTCTTGGTTTGGCGATTTGCCACCGGCTGGTGCAGTTGATGGGCGGCAAGATTTGGGTGGAGAGTCAAGAAGGCGCCGGCAGTCAATTCCACTTCACTATCAGAACCGATGCGCCAGCGAAGGCAAGCACCGGGTAGATGACAACGGCGAGATTGCTGAATTGGCGGGACTCTCAGTGTTGATTGTAGAAGATCACGTGACGACTCGGCGTGTTTTACGGGAGCAATTATCGCGCTGGGGCATGCGGGCGATCACGGCGCCCAATGTCAAGGAAGCTTTATCGCGCTTGCGACACGCGGCCAATGCGGGAGAGGCCTTCTCTTTTGTTTTGCCGACGTGCATCTGCCCGACGGCGATGGCTTTGGCTTGATGGAAAAAATAAATCGGCAACCCATCGCTCGCGGCGGCCGCAATTATGATGTTCACGCCAGGCCACAAGTTAGTGGAAGCCGCCCGCTGCCGCGAACTGGGAGTGGTGGCCTACGTTACCAAACCGATTAGAGGACATGAGTTACGAGAAGCCTTGAAAGCGGCGCTACGCAAGAGCTGACGCACGGCGCGGGAGATGCGCGCTCTGGTCTTGACCAGACGAGAATGTGCCCGTGAGAAACGAACCGGTACGGAGCTTGCGGATTCTTCTGGCGGAAGACAACCCGATCAACCAGCGGCTGACTCTTCGGCTGCTGGAAAAGGAGGGCATACCGTGGTAGCGGCGGCCGATGGCGTGGAGGCACTAGAGGCGTTGGATCAGCGACGTCTTCGATCTGGTGCTGATGGACGTTCAAATGCCGCGGATGGATGGATTTCAGGTGACGGCTATTGTGCAGCGAGCGCGAAAAACTGACGGGCGGCGCATTTGCCGATTTTCGCGATGACCGCGCACGTGCTGAAAGGCGACGAAGAAAGGTGCCTCCAAGCGGGGATGGATGGTTATGTTCCGAAGCCGGTAAGCCCAAAAGAACTGATTAGTGTGGTGGAAAGCGTGTCCATCGCGATTTCTTCGCAGGCATCGGCATCGGCTTCGGCGTCTGCTTAACCGACCATGGAAAGCGTACTTTTGCTCATCTCGTTGTCTACGAGTTCCATCTTTACGTTGGCTTGAAAATCGAGGTTTGACTTCATCAGGCTCGCCATTTGAGTGCTGAGACTTACGCTATCTCCCATGGTTGAGCCCGCGGTGAGCGGGTTGCCGACGCCTTCAAAGGCCTGATTGATGCCGTTGGCCGCGGTTTCGAATGCAGCGCTGGCACTCTGCATGCCCGCTGCTGGAATGGAGAAGTTCATTTTCTGCCTACAAAGCTTATCGGCGCGCGGCGCCTGAACGAGAGAAACGGCGTTCTCAAAATTTGGCTGAACCTCTGAGTCCGTCTTGAGGCTGAAGGGTAAGTTGACCGTTCGCGATGCTAACAATATGAGAGTGGATAGCCTCCCTAGCGCCCGTGTCGTTCAGTGGCTGTTGAACCACCGCCGACTGTGGTTGGGAGCGCTTCTCGTGTGGGTGGGCTTTTACCAATGGGTGATCGCCTACACTGCGCTTAGTGATCTGCAACAGCGCCAAACGAGGCCCGCTATTCCGCTCAACTTCGGTTCTAAGCTGCGAACGATTTCAGGTTTGACCAGCGAAGCGTACGAAGCGGGTGTGCGTGAGGGAGATCTGCTTGAGACTGTGGATGGTCAGCCATTTGACAGTATGCGTGTTCTTTTCGCAGCGGTCAACAAACGACAGCCCGGCGGTTTTTTGCCCGCTGTTGTGAGCAGCGCCAAAGGGACCGCGTTCGGCGTAAATATTCGACTCTCGGGGCTCGCGGATGAACCGCCAACAGCGCTGGAGTGGATCGGGCAGATAGCCGCTGTCGTGGGATTGCCTTTGCTGTGCCTTCCGTTGGGTTTTTGGGTGGCTTTTCAGTATCCAAACGGCCGTTTAGCCTGGCTCTTTCTTGCAATCATGATTGGCTTCGCCGGATCGGCGCAAGAGTTCCCCATTGCGCAGTTGCCGGGAGCATTTCTACTGCTGGTTTGGTGGGCATTGTTTTCCTCTTCATTTGGACTTTGGGCGGTCTGGATGATCTTGTTTGCCGTGCTGTTTCCCCCGCCGGGCCGTATCGATCAGCGCATGGCATGGTTGAGATGCCTGTGGATCTTACCGCCGGGGCTTTTGAGTGCAGTGGTTGCTATATACGAGATAGGCCGTGAATTTAGTTTCAAAGCGATTGAGTCCCTGGCGCCGTTAGTGCAATTCGTGCTGAAGCTGCGGCCCGATTTGCTGATTCCCGCCAGCGGCATTTTGCTCTTCTTGCTGCTGATTGCCTGGAAAAGCGTACTAAGCGAGAGTCTCGAAAGGATGCGGCGCCTGCGCCTTTTGCTGGTTGGCAGCTTGCTGAGTTTTGCTCCCATCTTGTGGCAGAGTGGGAGGGCACTGAAGATGCATACCGACTTGTTGCAGTGGGCAGGACCTGCCGAATGCTTCGCGACACTCTTTCCGTTGGCTCTTTTCCCACCGACCCTTACTTATGTGGCTCTGATCAAGCGCGCTATGAGCGTCAGAGGCACTCTTCGTTTTGGCGTGGAGTATTTTTTGTTGAAACGTGGCCGGAGCGTTTTGCAATCGGCCATTATCGCTTTGGTGATCGGCGCGACCGCGTCTGTTTTTGCCCGGAAGAACGTAAGCTTGACCGCTCGCAGCGAGGTTCTGGTGGGCGGGTTTCTGGCGCTCTTGCTTTTCCCTCCGTCTGCGGAGCGGCTGGCCGGCTGGATTGATCGGCATTTCTTTCAAGAAGCGCATGAGAAGGATCTGGCTTTGCGCGAGTTGTCTTTAAGTCTTGTGACTCTGATGGAGGAGAGCGCTCTAATCCAGACAGTAGCGGAGACGATCTCGGTGCTTCTGCAAGTTCGGTGGGTGGCATTCTTGCTGAATGATCGAGGTCGCATCGGAACTGTTTACGCGACGGGAGCAGCATTGAATCCTCCACTTACTCTGCCAGAGAGCGGTGGGATTGCGCGTCACTTGAAGGTGGTCCAAAAAGCGGAAGTGGTTTATTTTGACGTGGCTAAGAATTGGATTCAGACCGTTCATCCAGCCGAACGTGCGATTTTGCGGGCGGCCCGGACCGAGGTGGTGATTCCCGTTGCTCTGAGACAGGAACTGCTAGGGATTCTGGCGCTGGGGCCGAGACGCGACGAATCGCCGTACACTGAGCGCGAACTGCGGCTCCTAAATGACGTTGCCAAACAGGTCGCTTTCGCGATTGAAAATAGCAGGTTAAGCGAGTCAAAGGCGGCGCGGCCGTCTAACTCTCGCCCAGAAGCCAAAGCCGACGATGGCGAGCAACCCGATGCCCCAGAGCTTGAACCCGAAATCTCTCGCCGGGACGATCCAGGAATCCGGCCAAACGGCTTTGGTCAGGAATGATAACACTCCTCCTAGAAGCCCGAGGCTGAACCATGCGCCCAGGATTGCCAAGAGTGGCGCTCTCTCCCAAAGTGCGGCCGCTTGCAACGGTATCTTTTCGCGGAGAGATTCCCAGACGTAATTAGAGAGGGCCAAAGTGGCTTCGCCAGCACTTTTTCGCTTGAGCCGGGAGTCCTCTTTCTTGTTTGCGGAAGAGCCTCCCGTGGCCAGAGGGGGTGGAACCACGTTCGCGGCCCAGTAAGCGGTTTGAAGATTCGTGGCCAGTTCCGCCGTGCGCACATAGTTCGCGTAACCCCCCGCCTCCACGAGTCGGTGCCCGATTTGAATTAATGCCTGCGGTGCCGTCTCCCAATGGGGCAATTTTTGCCAGCCATTTGTCTCGAACATATTCTCGGCAGCAGCCAGTTTCGTTTCGGCATCCATCTTGGCGACGTTTGTCAGCCGGTTCATCAGCACATCGACATTGGCGCGAATGGGTTCAAACTCAGCCTTGCCGCTTAATTCATGTGCCCGCGAAGGGTCGCTGGTGGCGGCCTCGATAAAACGCCCTACGGCCCACTCGCGGCGATCTTCACGAATGGCTTGAACGGTTTCCTGGATCAATTGCTCCACACGGAAGGCGCGGTCGGGCGGCAGCGACGGTTGCAAAATCTGGGTGAGTTTCAATAGATCTGAAACGGCCAGTTCGCGAATCACGGCTGTGTCGGCTAGGCCCGCGTGGTGTTCTGAAGGCGAGGGCGGATGTCCGCCATCTACGGCAACTGGTCCAGCCTGGCCAGGGGTAGGCGTGAGTTTCGCTTCGGAAACACCCGTGCCTGCCGCGCCTCCGATTGGCGCTATTTGCATTCCAATATGGGTAAATGCCCACGCCGCGATTTAAGCGAGAAGCGGGCTCTATTGTTTGGTGTCCGCAGGGTGGGAGGATTCTTCAAAAAATTCGCGTTGCAGCGATAAACTTCGCTGGTCGGCCTTTATGGCACGGATCGCATTGGCCACCGAAGACGCCCAAGCCTTCATATCGAAGTCGCCTAATTCGGTGGTGGCTGGCGCACCGTCACCAGCATAATGGTTCGGGAACTTGGCGTACCACCAGATGCCGGTGTACACGCCCGTGGGCAGATCGAGGCGATTCAAATCTGCGCCCGATTCCCGGCCGGCCCTATCCTGATGCACTAAATCCGGCCGGGAAATCAAGGTGTGCGCCGTTTCCGATTCGCCCGCGTGGGCATCTACGTTCGTTTTCAAGGCGGGCCGTCCCGGTGGATAGCTATTGCGGGAAAAGACATAAACCACGTAGTCGTGCGGAACGGCGAGCTGCGCCTGTGCAAAGAAAGGTAGCAAATTATTATTGCCGCCATGGCCATTTACTATGAGAATTTTTTTGCAGCCATTGCGCGCCATCTCGTCGGTTGTTTCTTGCAGGAGTTCAAGTTGTAATTTGGCGCTATACGCCAGGGTGCCCGGCTGGTGCTTGGCTTCGAAGATCTGGCCGTAGAAATAAGGCGGGAAGAGGATGGCATATTCTTCGGCGGCGGCATGCTCGGAAACGTAGCGCACATTGATCAAGTCTGTACCAAGCGGCAATTGGGGGCCATGTTTCTCAATAATGCCGAACGGCAGTAGACATGTGCCCTGGCTTTGTTGGAGAGCCGTTTGGAAGTCTTCCGCTGTGAGTTCTTCCCATTTCACCGGAAGTTTTTGCGCGACGCATCCAGCGGCGAGCAGACAGCCGAGGGCGAGTATTTTCCACATGAAGCTGAGTGTATCGCTAATGTTTCGCCGCCTGCTGTTTTGCCAACTCCTGGCGAAAGGCTTGTTCTCGATCGGTGACATATGCTTGATAGCCTTGAGGATCAATGAACGGATTAGCCGAACCGGGTTTGAGTTTCAGCAGCTTTTCGTCCATATTGAAATACGCGCCGTGCGCGCCGAGAAATAGATCGCATGGCAATGCGTGTAGCACGCGAAACTCTTTTTCGAAGTCCGAAGCGATTTGTGGATATTTTTTGTTGTTTACCAGTTGGTAGCCGGTGTTCACGTTTGGGCTTCCGACGATGACGGCATGCAGCAATTGTTTTCCATCGCGCGTGTCCATCGTCCATGTGGTGCAGCCTTTGGTATGGCCCGGCGTTAGGTGCGCGGTGAGAGTGATGCCTCCCAGTTCAACTTTTGACAAGTCGTGTAAGACTCGATCGACTTTGGCGGGCTCCCAATGCGTGTTGTAGATGAAGTCGCCCGCACCGCCGTGCTCAATAAGGGGTACGTCGGCATCCATGACCATGAGTCGAGCGCCGCTTCGCTTCTTAGCCAAAGCGCAGCCGGCAGCGTGATCATCGTGGGCGTGGCTGATGAGGATAATCTTGATGTCTTGGAAATGGAAGCCTAACGTTTCCACGCTTTTTTCAATAACGGGTATAGATTCCGCATAGTCCGGGTTGATCAAAATGTCGCCTGCGGGCGTTGTGATTAGATAAGACGCTAGGTAGTTTGTGCCTACATAGTAAAGGTTGGCCGCAATCCGGAATGGGGCGACGGGTTTGTTCCAATCGGGAGTAAAGTCACCGAAAGATGATGTAGCTATAGCGGCGCTGAGTAATGTGAGAAGAAGTCCAGATTTCATATTCCAAAATTCCACTCGCCATCATCCCATTAACGGATCGTGCCTTCTTGCCGATCCGAACCGCTAATCAAGACCCTGGGTAGTAAACTAATCAGAAGGCGTGTCTTTGGGTCGCCGGAAAAAATCAATTTTCAGTCACTCCGTGTGTGGCCAATTCAGGGGGTACATTCATGGCACTTTCTAAGAGCCTGCGCGCTCTAGTTTCATTTGGGTTTGTTTTTTCGTTTGTGCCCGCTCTTATTCGGGCAAGCCACGGGAACGATTTCAGGCACCGTCACGGACGCATCCGGTGGCGCGGTTGCCGGCGCTAAAGTGACTGTCAGCGGTCAGAACACCGGCAGCGTGCGTGACGCCATTTCCGACACAAGTGGCCGCTACCTTGTACCACTGCTCGGTGTTAACACTTACACAGTGCGCGCGGCGTTCACTGGCTTCCAGGCCAGCGAGGTAAAAGACATCCGCCTGCAGGTGGATGAGCAGCGCGAGGTCGACTTCACGCTTTCGCCCGCCAACGTGCAACAAAGCGTTGAAGTGACGGCCACTGCTGTTGCGGTGCAAACCACGAACCCTACGCTCGGCCAAGTGATTACTTCACAGCAGGTTGCTGAGCTGCCCCTGAACGGCCGCGACTTCGTCCAGTTAGCCACGCTCACGCCGGGCACGACGCAGGAAACAAACACCGGCAGCTTCTTCAATGGCGGCCCAAGTAGCGAAGTGTCGGCTCGTGGATCGTTTTCGCTGTCGGTGGGCGGTTCACGCGCCAATTCGACTGACTGGCTCTTGGACGGCAACGACAACAATGAGTTGACGGGTGGCGGAATCTCGATTCTACCTTCAATCGACGCGATCCAGGAATTTAAGGTGCTCACCTATAATTATTCGGCGGAATGGGGCACCCGCGCGGGACCGACGGTTCTAGTCACCACGAAATCTGGTACGGACACCATTCACGGCACGATCTTTGAATTTTTCAGAAATACGAAGCTCGATGCCCGGAGCTATTTTGCGGCCACGACGGAGCAATTCAACCTGAATCAATTTGGCGGATCGGTGGGCGGGCCGATCCGGAAGGACAAGACGTTTTTCTTCGCTGATATTCAAAACAAATTTCAGCGGCACGGAATTCCGTACGAAGGATTGGTGCCTAGCGTAGCGATGCGGAGCGGCGATTTTACCGATGATGCCTTTGGAAACCCGCGCGTGGGTTACATTACGAATCCGAACATTCTGGGCGCGGCCGACACGAACTTCACCTGCCTTTCCGGGAATGGAAATCCGGTAGGCGCGGTGGCGGGTCACGCCGTGCCGGTGACTACGGTGGATTGCAACAAGATTCCGACTAGTCTTATCAACCCTATTGGCCAAAAGTTAATCAACCTTTATCCGATACCGAACGCCAACAACTCGGCGTTGGGCTATAACTATGTGAGTGAGCCTGTTCGTAAGCTGAACGAAGGCGAGTTTGATGGCCGTGTTGATCATAATTTTTCGAACAACGACTACGCGTTCGCGCGCTTCAGCTACGATCAGGCCGCATCTTACGTGCCGGGCGGTTCGCCTGGTTTTGCCGAGGCTGGCGCCTTTGCCAGCAATCAAGGGATTCTTAATCACGCCCGCAACGTAGCGGCGTCTGAAACTCACGTGTTCTCTCCCAACACCGTCAACCAGATCAGCGGGGGCTATAACCGAATTTTCGATTACATTACGTCCCAAGGCACCGGTAGCTGTTTGGCTCAGGCTTTCGGTATTCCAGGCGCTAACTTAGGAGGTGTAAGTTGCGGCCTGACCAGCACCCAGTTAGACGGCGGCTATTGGTCTTTAGGCGATCGCGGTTATTCGCCGTTCCAAGGGGGCACCAACGTGTTTTCGGTTTCCGATTCTTTGGATATGGTTCGCGGCAACCACGACGTCAAAGTTGGCTTTGGTGTTCGCGCCAATCAGATGAACGTTCTGACGGAGGCTTTCGGCGACGGGTATTGGATTTACAGCGGCGCTTGGACCGGCGAACCGGCGGCCGATTTGTTGCTCGGGCTTCCTAGCTTAGCCATTCACGATCAAACGTTCGGCGGAACGACCACTGGACGGCGTTGGAAACTGTTCCGCCCCTTCGTGCAAGATGATTGGCGTGTGAGCAAGGACAAACCTAAAATTACATAATGGCGTATGTTTCCGTTTATGCGGTAACTCCCACATAACTTGTAGTATATATGACGCTCCTGAGTGGTCTTATTATATTTTGAATACCCTTTGATAAACATTGCCGCAAAGGTATATCAATCAATATATGCAATTTACAGCAGCGGGGTGACTACATTTTAAAACCGCAATAATCAAAATTTGTAAACCACTGATATTCTGAATAAATAATTTTTGCTTCTCGTAAATTGTTAATAAATACTGGGGTTATCAACAGCTTAGACCCTCTTTTTTAACATTTGAGCTGCAATGTGGGTTAAATAAAAAATTAAATATTGAAAAACTTGAAGATGAAACCAATGAATTGGAAAAAAATCTTTATGCAAAATCTTCAGAATTCAAAAAATTTAAAGATTTTGGAAATATAAACTGGCAGACTGTACAGAAAAATTTAAAAGATGATGAAGCAGCATTAGAATTTGTAAGATTTCCTTTTTTTAACAGAACTGCAAAGAATTTTGACTGCAAGTTCTATTGTGTGCTGATGTGAAAAAAAAATTATTCAAATCCTAAAATGATTTGTCTTTTTAAAGAAAGGAATCTATTGATTAAAGCTTTGAATAATAAATATAAAAATGACAGAGATTTTATCAATAATCTTTACAAATACCATCCCCCAAGTTCCAGCCAGGAGGCAGACCTTTATAACCTTATAATAAAACCTATTGAAACTGAACTCAATGGTGTTAATACAATTTACATTTCACCTGCAGGTTTTCTACACCCAGAATTTCTTTTGCTTCAATTGCTACTCCAATAAATAAGTATTTAGGACAAATATATAATATTGAAAATGTCTGTAGTACAAGGGAAATAGTTTTAAATAGAACTCGAGCTTAAAATAACATCAGATATGACTGCTGCTGTTTATGGTGGCATTAGGTATAATGTAGATGCCTCATCCATGAAAAAATATGCAGAAATTGTATAAATCCAATACCTGTCAACCACCCTTACATTTCTCAGGACTGATTCTATTCAGAATATTAATGAAAATGCTGTTAGAAGAAGTGGATGGTCTGAACTTAATGTAACACTTAAAGAAGCGGATTACATTTATAATCTTTTTATTTCTAATCATATTATTACAAAAGAGTACACCGGAGAAATGGCTAATGAAGAGTCATTTAAAGCTTTGGGAAAAGAAGTATCTCCCTCTATTATTCATATTTCCACACATGGTTATTTTATCTCCGACAGTATAAATAATGATGAAAATGAATATAAGCTGTCAGATAACCTGGCTGGCAGCTTTCAACTGAATTCTGCTTCTGAAATTCTTTACTTAATTCTGGATTGATATTTGCAGGTGCTAACAGGGTATGGAAAAGTAAAGGCTTCATCAAGATACTGGTGATGGAATATTAACTGCTTATGAAGTGGCAGATTTAAACCTGAGAAATACAAAACTTATTACATTGTCAGCATGCCAAACCAGTCTTGGAGACATTAAAGGCACAGAAGGTGTATTTGGTTTGCAGAGAGCTTTTAAAAAAGCAGGTGTTGATTATATAGTCATGAGTCTTTGGAATGTTTCAAACAAAACAACTTCTGATTTTATGGAAACTTTCTATAATAAATTATTAAAAGGTATGGAATTAAAAAAGGCTTTTAGCATTTCTCAGCTTGAAATGATGAAAAAATATAAAGAGCCATTTAAGTGGGGCGCTTTCAAGCTATTAGAATGAAAAAAGTAATGTTTTTTAATAAATTTTTT
>CAWJBS010000098.1:0-8221 GCA_963840845.1 Bryobacterales bacterium | reverse complement strand
GAGTTTGGGTTGGAGCCTCAGAAGCATCTCGTGCATGAAACGCCGGGGTTAGCTCTATGCTCTAACGGGTGCAGGAAAGGAACTCATTTCAATGAAGTACGTTGGTGATCGAGACGGGAAAACGAAGACGTCGTCGGCGGTGGACGAAAAACACTATCCGGACATGAACGGCAAGGAAGAGGGTGTGCAAGAAGAAGAGAAAGTGGACGAAAGCGCATTTTCGCATGCGGAAATCGCACGGCTGGCACACGGACTTTGGGAGAAGGCAGGCTACCCTGAGGGCACACAGGAGAAGGACTGGCAGGAAGCCGAACGCTTACTCTTCGAAGAACGGCGCAACCGCACTGACTCTAAAACGATGGCCGCGCAAGCGGGATCGGTCCAACGCTAACACTTAAAGAGGTTCGCTGATTGAGATGGCCCGCGCGTGAGCAGTTCAAGCGCGGGCCATTTTTATTTCTTTCTGGTGTGCGTCAATTCACGCCAGCCGCCTTCGTTCACTTCTACATTGAAGCGGGAGGCCGCGTGTTTGATGCGCTTCCAAGCTTCATCACGGTCCTCATCGGTCACGCCTTCCACTTGATTGAAGCGGGCGATGGCATTGCGCACGTGGGCCGCATCATGCAAGGGCTCTTTGCGTTGCTTTGGGAAAGCAAACTCGCCGGTGCCGATCTCTTCGCGCTTTTGTTCGTTTATCTTGCTCATCCACTCCACCTCTTCAACTTTTCGACGCAGCAAATTCTGCGAGCATTGTGCGGTTGAACGCGGGAATATCTTGCGGTTTGCGGCTGGTGATAAGACCTTTGTCGGCTATTACCTCTTGATCTTTCCAGACACCGCCGGCGTTGCCGATATCGGTTTTCAACGAAGGCCAGGAGGTGACGGTGCGGCCTTCGAGTACATCAGCTTCTACAAGCATCCAAGGCCCGTGGCAGATGGCCGCCACCGGTTTTTTGGCATCGAAGAAAGCGCGCACGAAATGCACGGCGTCGGGATTAGTGCGGAGTTGATCGGGATTCATAACGCCGCCGGGAAGGAGTAACGCGTCATAGTTGTCGGGATGAGCCTGCTTCAGCGGCACGTTCACTGAGACGAAAGCGCCCGGCTTATCGTGATTCCAGCCCTGGATCTTCCCGTCCTTTGGGGACACAATCTCCGTCTGAGCGCCTGCGTCGTCGAGCGCCTTGCGGGGCTCCATCAGCTCAACGTATTCAAAACCATCCGTAGCTAAAATAGCAACTTTTTTGTCTCTCAGAGAATCGTTCATTTTGTTTGTGTAGACTCCTCAGGAAGCTCAAGAAACAGACCGCGCGATGCGAAAAAGTACTTGGTGCGGGCTGTCTGCGCTCCTGTCGGTTTGAGTGGCTATGTGACTAGGCTGTTTCAGGCGTTGATGAGAATTTCGTTACACTTCGCAATTTTTTGTGGTAGTTTTGTAGCTTTTTTGAAAGAAGAGTAGTCCCCAGGCCATCTCTAAATTGTGAAGAAGGGAGAGCTGGCGTCGAATGGACCGTCGATTGCACGACGAAGTTGCTTGTGTCGGCTCTTGTCAGGAGATTTGTGGCCAGCTTATTGAATCCTTACCTTAGATCGTTACATCTTGAATTGGTGTCTAGATTATCCAGCGCAAGGGCCGAGACCGATCGGCTTTTTAGCATCGTTAGAGAGTCAGCGCTTTATGATCGGCCCATTCCTGAGCGGCACCGTATTGTTTTCTATATAGGCCATCTAGAGGCCTTTGATCTGAATCTCTTGGGGAAAACTTTGGGGGTCGCACCTTTTCATGTGGAGTTTGACCGGCTCTTCGCGTTCGGCATAGATCCGACAGATGGCAACATGCCAAACGATCAGCCGGGTGACTGGCCTACCCTGCGCGGGGTAGAAGAATACCGGCAGCAGGTGCGAGATGAACTTGACAAGGCGCTAGCGGAGGCCGACGAAACTGTAGAGCTGAGGGATCTGTTGAACATTGCGATCGAGCATCGACTGATGCACGCGGAGACATTGGAATATATGTTTCATCAGCTTCCGTATGAATCTAAAACGTGTTTGCCATCGCGTGCGCAGAATGGGCACTATGATGTCCGACCCAACAAAGAGATGGTTGCAATTCCGGAAGCAACGGTTACGCTCGGTATGGATAGAGAGGCTGGCACGTTTGGCTGGGACAACGAATTTTCGTCACAACGCATTCACGTAGATGCTTTCCTGGTGGACAAATACAAAGTGACGAATGAAGACTTTCTGGAGTTCGTGAAGAGCGGGGGCTATCAGAATCCTGCTTTTTGGCGGCCGGCCGATTGGGAATGGAGAACACGTGCGAGCTTGACGCATCCAGCGTTTTGGACAGCGGAAAAGAATGGCGGCTATCGCTATCGATCGATGTTTGAAGAGATCGCATTGCCGCTCGACGCGCCGGTGTTTGTGAGTTACGCGGAAGCGGCGGCCTATGCGCAGTGGGCGGGTAAACGCTTGCCCACAGAGGCAGAGTGGCAGTTGGCTGCGGAGGGGGCCGAAGCGCCAACGGAGACGCGGGCGTTGTGGGATCCGCCTGGGGTGGGAGTATCGTGCGGGAGCGAGAGTCGCTACGGAGTGAGCGGACTTTACGGAACTGGTTGGGAGTGGACGTCGACATTGTTTGAACCATTTCCTGGTTTTGAGGCGCATCCAGCTTACCCGGGTTATTCGGCCAATTTTTTTGACGGTGGACATTACGTGATGAAGGGCGGCAGCACACGGACCGCCGCGGAGTTATTGAGAAAAAGCTTCAGGAACTGGTTTCAACCGCATTACCAGTATGTGTACGCCGGGTTTCGCTGCGTGGCTCGATAGAGGACTTCAGGAGAACATACCGAACATGATTGCTGAAAGACTAACTTTGATGAGCGCCGCGGAAACGCAATTCGCTGAAGATGTGCGCGCGGGCCTGCAGTGTAGCGGACAGAAACAACTTCCTTCGAAATATTTATACGACCCGGTGGGTTCTGCTTTATTTGAAGTGATCAGCGTGCTGCCCGAATATGGCCTGACGCGGGCCGATGAACGAATTCTGCGTAGACATGCGCGAGACTTAGCAAAGCTGCTGCCGAGCGCGCTGTGCGTGGCAGAGCTGGGCAGCGGTAGCGGAAAGAAGACGCGGCATCTGCTGGAAGCGTTCGCAGAGGAGCGAGGGCACCTCACTTACTACCCGATTGAGATTTCGCGGGCGGCGCTGGCATCTTGCGAGCGGCAGTTGGCGGATATCAGCGGCATCACACTGCAATGTGTGGAACGCGAATACCTGGAGGGTTTGCGGCACGTCTCGGAGAACCGGGCGGCGGGCGATCAGATGATCGTGCTGTTTTTAGGAAGCACCATTGGCAATTTTGATTCGGGCGAGGACGTGCGGTTTCTGATGAGTGTCCGCGAAACGCTGGTACCCGGCGACTTCTTACTACTGGGCGCGGATTTGGTGAAGCCTACCGAAAGATTGTTGGCAGCTTATGACGATGCGGCCGGAGTGACCGCGGCTTTTAATCTGAATCTGCTGGCGCGGATCAACCGGGAATTGGACGCTGATTTCAATTTGCGCGCGTTTGAGCATGTAGCGCGTTTCAACCAGCAGACGAGCAGCGTTGAGATGCATTTGCGATCCAAGCGAAGGCAAACTGTGGCGGTAGAGCGGGCGGACTTTACGGCGCGCTTTTTGGAAGGCGAAACGATCTGGACAGAGAGCAGCCACAAATATCTGGCGCGGGAATTAGAGACTCTCGCCACGGCTTCCGGCTTTGATTGCCAAGCGCAATGGATTGACGATGAGTGGTGGTTCGCCGAAAATCTATTTGTGGCTCGCTAGGAGAGGCAGCAAGAGCGCAGCGATTCCGTTCCAGAGAATTTGAACTCCGATGCAGACGAGCAGGAATGAGGAGAGCCGCACGATGACGCTCATGCCGGTGGGACCGAGGATGCGTGCCAGGCGGTCTGCGAAGCCGTAGCACAAATAAACACTCAGCGCGATGGCGGCAGCTCCCACAAGCGCCCCCGCAATGGCGGCCACATTTTCCGGGTAGCCATGAGCGGCATTGGCGCCAAGTGTAATCGCGACGGAGATAGAACCAGGGCCCACGGTGAGTGGAAGAGTGAGCGGGTAGAAGGCTTCGCGCGATTGGTTCTTCGGCTGGATGGTGCGGTGAACTTTCTGGCGTTCTTCATCGGCACCCTGATGCAGCATGGTCCAAGCTGTGGAGATGACAACTAAGCCACCGCCCACTTGGACAACAGGCAGCGAAATACCAAAGAAGGTTAGGATGTGCGTGCCGATCAGGTAGGAGCCGGCCATGAGGAAGAAACTATTGATGGCGATACGCCGGGACAGCGAGTGACGTTCGGCGCTGGTGTAATCGGCGGTGAGCGAGAGGAAGATGGGGCTACCTCCCAACGGGTTCACGATGGGGAAGAGCGCGCTGATGACGAGGAAGATCGCTTTGATTAGATCGGTGAGAAGCATCTGTGGCCCTTCATCTCTAGAATGGCAAACGAGTCGTCTTACGGAATCTGGCGCGGCAAGGGACGGCTACTTTCCGGTGTCAATCTTCCACTCGTTTTAAGCGACTCTACAGAGTAAAACACCGGTTCAGTACCAGTACGCTTGGTTAACGCTTTTGCATCGCAAACGCCCTATACTCAAGGGGACTGTTGTATTTACTGGCTTCTTAACACATGAAAAACCTTTCAAAACTTGCTTCCAAAACCTGCACAACCGCTCTCATGGCGGTAGCTCCCTGGCTCATCGCTTCGATTCCGGCACAAGCCGGCACGGTTTACGTCACTTACAGCTTCTCCGGAGCGCTGGCTGGGACGCCGGTGGTCAGCGGCAATTTCCTGACCGTCGAAGGCATCGGAACCGGCACTGTGGATGAATTTGATCCTGCTGTGAATGCCACCTGGAATCCCGTCACGCTCGACACGTTTGACGACGTGAACCTCACCACCGGCATCAACAACGGCACCTTTACTATGACGTTTGCAAACGGCGATACAGTCTCCGGTACACTGCTTGAGAACGACCAATTGGTGAACATCAGTACCGCCACCGGCCCCATCACCCAAACGCTCACCTTCACGTCCGGAACGGGTATGTTCGCTGGCATTAGCGGCTCGACGAGCAGCACCGGCTCGCTTGTTGGAGGCGCCTACTCCCTTACCGGAAGCGGATCTCTGAGCGCTCCGGCGGTGGTTACCCCCGAACCCCAATCATGGATGCTGGCTTTCGGCGGCATGGCGTTGTTCGCCACACGCCTCCGCAAAGCTACCCAGCGCTGCTAAAGACGCAAACCAATGCTGTACTCAGGGACATTCCCCGCAGGAGTGTCCCATAGCAACCCCTGATGCGGTTCTCTCACAGGGGTGGAGACTCTTTTTGAGTCGCTTTGACAGAGGAACATCATACTGATTTCCGCAGTAGTTTAGAATCAAAGAGTCCGTTAGTGTCGGGGCGTAGCGCAGCCTGGTAGCGCACCTGCCTTGGGCGCAGCACGTTCCGCTCCAAAAGCTCTTTTGGTTTCTACACACTTTCAGGGTTTTCAACAACTTGGGGAATCTGCTTTTGCTCGAAGGAAACCCTAGGTGGCTAAACAGTAGGGGTTTTGTCACGGTTTTGCCACGGTCGTTTGTCGCCGATACTTTCCCGCTTTAAGACGATGTCCGTCGCAACATTCAGCAATGAGAAGGTCACGTTTATGTCACAAGTCTCCCAAAGAACCTTGTTTAATTACCTGTCGGACAAGGGCCAGACTAGATGTCGGACAAGGGCCGGACTGATGTCGGACGAGTACCGGACAAAGGCAGGACGGAAGCCGGACAAAATGCCCCGATTTCTTCCAATGGAATTGGCCTAAAGCGAAAGCTTAGGGATGGTGTTTTTGCAGTTAGTCGCGGGCACCCACGAGGCCGGTATGGTCATTTCTCTTCGAGCACGAAAGCATGCGCAAGCTTGGGGTTTCGCCGATGAACGACGATTTGCTGCGCATTGCGGACAGCGTGCCGGAGGATGGACCACGCTCTCGTCTTGAGCCTTACCGCGAAGTGATCTTGCGCTGGCGCAGGCAGGGCAGAAGCTACCGGCGCATTTGCCAACTTCTGCGCGAGAAATTCGAACTGAAAGTGGGCCGCACTGCTCTTCATGAATTTGTGCGACGGCGGTCTCGGCCACGCAAGGCGGCTCCGGAGCCTGAAATTGATAAGGCGACCATTGTGTCAGCAGAAGCTCCGCATAGGGAACAACCGCCATAAGATTAGCTCCGAGGAACGTGCCGCCCAAATCGAGTTTATTCGTTCTCTGAATCAGCCCACGTTAGCGGAGCAGCAGCCTAAACCCGGCTGGAACTTCGATGTGGACAAGCCGCGAACGATTCAAAAACATTAAGAGAACGTGATCAAAATGGCAACAGAATCACCCGTAGTTGAAACTCCGGTTCGTCAGATGAAGGCAAAGAGCCGGGTTGGGTTTACACAAGCAAGCGGCGTCGGCAAAACCGCTTTCAGCTGGCTCGTAGGAGTTCGAGGGTGGCTTCGCCTTTGCTGCAGTGATCGAGGATCGCGGGGGCGGAGCCGAGCGAGCGTCAAGCACCTTCGACCAAGGCTTCAGAATAGCTAAGGCCGACGATGTCGGAGATGGCAGGGCCCTTCTTCACAAGCTTCTGGAAACCTGTGATACACCTCGCGGATCGCCAGCCTCCGAAGCTTGAGACACGTGCTTCGTAGTCCCGATCTGCCGCTCTTTTTTTAACAACTTGCAGCCACTTGGGCTTTCACTCAACCGGCTTAATGAACTCACGACAGTACCAGCTATCGGAAAGCGGTTGAAAACACTGTATCTTTGAACGGAGAATGCCAGCGTCGCAAAACGCTGTACCACGCTGCAGAAGGTGCAACAGCGGTCCGTTGTTTTTGAGGGCGCTTGATGGCTGCCGTTTTTGTTGTGTGCACGGCACCACCGCCCGGGTCGTCGAAAACGATGAGGTTAGGCGCTGGTCGCCAGCACCACGAACATCGCAGCAGCCAAAATGATTTTTGGCCGAGAATGCGGAACGTCTTTGGGCAGTGCAGCTTTGGGATCGGCCAATCTCTGCTCATTCTTTTTGGGGTTCGCATCAGTCGGCCCTGGTGCGTGGGGTTGTTGCCCGGCCTGCTTCACGTTGTTGCCGGCCTGAGGTACATTCTTCGCTTGCGATTCATCTTTTTCGTGGCTCGTGTCAGTGATTTCTTGCTCCGGTTTTAGCTGTTCGCTGTTGCTGACTGCGCTGTTGCCGGAGGTATGCGAGCGAAAAATCGGTGATGTGGTCGGCGACCTTATCTAGCAGGTATCATCTTCATATCGGGCCAAAGGATAGCTAGAAACGGGCCCGCAAGCACGTAAATGACGAGTTGGCCCACGATGCTGTGCGCACAGAGAGACGGGTCCGTTCATCAGCCACTGGGTGTTCAATCAGGGCACCGACCAGTTCAAAAAGTTGGCTGAATAGTGGCCGCATGACGTTATTGATGATGTCTGTCATCGCCGGCGTTGGTTGTGCGATTTCATGAGCGAGAATTCTAAATGGCCAAGCACTCCCGTCATCCTCTGCAACGCCTCGCAGCCTTGCCTTTATCGCATCACGCAACATCGTTTCATGTGGCAAATTTTGGCTTAACGCCGCGTGGACCGCTTTGATTTGAGCAGCGCGAACCATACGCTGGCGCATCTGGGCATACAGCTCTAGATTGTTTCCAAAGTGATAGTTCACTAGCGCACATTGACACCGGCGCGTGCGCAAATCTCGCGAACAGTCGCTCGATGATACCGATCTCGGCAAAGACTTCCGCAGCGGCACCCAACAGCTTTCCCCAGGTGGTGTCAGCTGCAGGCTTACAGTAGCTCCAGTCGCTCCGTTCAGTGCTCGCGTCGTTTGGATCGCCTTATGCGATCGATTAAAGCAATCGGTTAACCAACGCATTTTTCGACACAGGGTGGACTTAAGGGCAGCAATAGCAGTTCGCGACTGCCTGCGGTCCCCTACCAAAAGATCGACCGTCGACGGTCAATTGGCAAATGGGGTCAGTCGTGTCAAGTTTTGACGAGCGCTGTTTGAGCAAATCAGCAACGACTCTTACAGTGCTTCTAAAAGACCCCAGCTTTGTCCCAATCGGACGCCTTTGTTACCGCTAGAATCCCGAGCACTGTACCAGGAACTGTTGAGCAAGA
>CAWJBS010000097.1:0-6540 GCA_963840845.1 Bryobacterales bacterium | reverse complement strand
TGAGATGCTGGTTGACCTGCGCGTGCCCGTACGCCGCAAGCTCAACCCCGACCTGGAGCGCGCGCAACGGCCACGCTGGTTAGCCCCTCCCGATTTGCGGCCCGCTTTTGCCCGCGCTAGCGAACTGGATGCCGCCACGGCCACGCAGCTTTTCGCTAACCTACCGCAAGGGGAGATACCGGAGCACACCCGCGCGTCGCTGCTCCTCTACTACACGCGCAAGGCCACGGAAGCCGAAAGCGCCACCGCCATTCAAGTGCGCCGTGATCTGATCCTTTGGCTTGTCCATACCTTCCCGCAAGATCCCATCCTTACCAGTTCCTATGCCGTCATCAACGCCAGCGGCGAGCCTCTCGCCGATGCACCCGGCGCGTTCTTGGTAAAGGAAGCATGGCTCGCCGCTCTCAAGGACAACCCCAACGATCTCGCCGTCGCCGCCGGTGCTGCCAATTTTCTGCGTACCGTTGATTCCTCCGCAGCCTTACGGATCATCGCCGGAAAACCGGATTGGGATATCCAGAGCAACGTCTTGGGAGAGCTCTATGCCTCCGCTGGCTTGGGCGTCAATGTAGTTTCACCCGGAACCGGCGAAGCACTCGCCACGTCCTCTCATCAATTGCTCAATACCGGCTTAGCGGCTTCGTTCCGCAATGCGCTTCTCGAATCACCGATCTGCGACTAGTGCTAAGCGCTGTGAGCACAGCCGCCATTACGTCTCGCGAACTAAAAGCGCATGACGCACTTCCCGATGGCTACCACGATTTCTGCGATGCCCTGATGCGGCACGCGCGCGCACTTTATCCGCAACGACTCTCGATTGCTCGGTCACCGCTACGCCCAAGGACGAAGCACTCACCTATCATGTGCCGATGACCATGGCCAAAACCAACCTGCTGAAATCGGTGGCTCCCAAGTTTCCCCCCGAGTTGAAGAAGCATCCTCCCACCGGCAGCATTCGCTTACTCGTATACATTGATGCCCAGGGACACGTGCAGAACATCGAGCTTCTGAGCGGACCGCTTTCCCTCTACGAAGCAACTTGTTACGCCGTCCGCCAGTGGCAATACAAGCCTTTCCTCTTCGCCGGCAAACCGGTCAACGTGTCGACCGATGTCGTAGTAAATTTCCAAGAGTAACGACGAACCTCCCAGCGAACGCCCTATGTCATCCACGATGCACCCCACCGCGGCCATGTCGCCCTCTTTGAACTTTCGTACGCCGCTTCCAACTTTGATCACGCGCCACACACGCAATCCACTGTTTCGCCGCGGCCAGCCCTCCCCCCTCTTTGTTATGCTCGAAAGTTAGGAACAGTTGAGGTTTTTCGATGTCTGGACACAGTAAATGGGCAACCATTAAGCATAAGAAGGCGGCACTCGACGCCAAACGCGGTAAAGTTTTCACCCGTCTCATCAAAGAAATCATGATTGCGGCCCGCTCTGGTGGCGATCCCGATATGAATCCGCGCCTGCGCACGGCTGTTCTCGCGGCCAAAGGCGTCAGTATGCCCGCCGACAATATTAAGCGCGCCATCATGCGCGGCACCGGCGAACTCGAAGGCGGCCAGATTGACGAAATTCTCTACGAAGGCTACGGCCCCGGCGGCGCAGCTGTTCTCGTCAACGTGGCTACCGATAACCGTAACCGCACCGTGAGCGAAATTCGTCATACCTTCTCCAAGCTCGGCGGCAACCTTGGTGAGCAAGGCAGCGTGGCTTGGATGTTCGAACGAAAAAGCCAGATCATTGTGGACAGCGAAAACGCCACGGAGGATCAACTCATGAACATCGTTCTCGAAGCCGGTGGCGATGACATCCGCGATTCCGGCGGCGCCTGGGAAATTCTCTCCGCCCCCGAAGCGCACGAAGCCATTCACAAGGCGTTGGAAAAAGCCGGCATTCCGATTGAGCAGGCCGAAATCGCCATGGTCCCCAAAAACACCGTCAAGCTCGAAGGCAAGAACGCGCAAAACATGCAGAAGCTTTTCGATGCGCTTGATGAGCACGACGACGTGCAAAGCGTCTATGGCAATTACGAAATAGACGAAGCCGAAGTCGAAGCTATGGCTTAGCGCCCTTCGCGCTAAGTGTATTTACCAATGCGAATCGTCGGCATAGACTGCGGCACGGAACGGACCGGATTCGGTGTCATCGACTCCGACGGCCGTTCCCATTCTTTGGTCACTGCCGGCGTGATTCGCACGAATCCTACGCACGCCCTTGAATACCGCCTGAAGCTAATCGCGGCTGACTTGCGCGAAGTATTTAAATCGTTTGAACCGCAGGCCGCCGCCGTGGAAGAAGTGTTCTACGCAGTCAACGCCAAATCGGCGTTGAAATTGGCACATGTCCGTGGCGTGGCATTGCTGCAAGCCGCCGAAGCAGGACTCGCCGTTGCCGAATATTCCGCCCTCGAAGTGAAAATGAGCGTCGTCGGCTATGGGCGCGCTGAAAAACAGCAAGTGCAGATGATGGTACATTCGCTGCTACGCGTCACCGAGCCCTTCGCGTCCTACGACGTTTCGGACGCTCTGGCCGTCGCCATCTGCCACGGTACGCGCGCGAACCTTGCCGCACTCGCTGCGGTTGGAGCAGGACGATGAAAGCGCTCCTCCTGCTTCCCTGCCTTGCCGCCGGACTCATCGCTGGCCCCGCCAAGCTCACCTTTACAAAAACCTTTGCCGGCAGCATTCCAGAGTTCTGCTCTGTCGAAGTGGACACCACCGGTGCCCTTGTCTACAAAGAATCCACCAACGATGCGCAACCCGTCGTAACCCAACTGCCGGCAGCCGAAGTCACCAAACTCTTCGATTTGGCCAAGAGCCTCGAGTTCTTCAAATCTCCCATCGAATCCGGCCTGAAGGTCGCCAATACCGGCAAGAAAACTTTCCGCTACGATGCCGAAGACGGCAAATCCACCGAAGTTGTCTTCAACTATTCCACGTTAGAGCCCGCCCAAAAACTGCTCGACCGCTTCGAAGACATCGCCGCCACCGAGCGCGCCTGGAGCGACCTCGACCGCACCGTCCATTTTGATCATCTCGGCATTAACGACTCGCTTGCTGAAGTAGAATCGCTCTGGAACAACAATCATTTGGCCGCGCCCGCCCAGTTCATTCCATTGCTCAACCGAATCACCTCTCACCCGTCCATCATGCATTTGGCGCGCGAACGCGCCGCTCGCTTGAAAGATGAATTCGCGGCCACTAAACCAGCTTCCGACGCTGTGGGCCAGAAAGAGGAATGAACTTCCTTGCATCACTTTGATCGCATCATCTGGATTGTTCTCGACAGCGTTGGCATAGGCGCCATGCCCGACGCGGATGCTTATGGCGACGCAGGTAGCGACACGCTCGGCAATATTTGTAGCCGGCGAAAAGTGGAACTGCCGAATCTGGCGCGCCTCGGTCTTACTAAAATCAAGCCGCTCGCCGGTCTCCCATCCGTCGATCACGCCGCTGGAGCCTATGGCAAATGCCGCCTCGCGTCTCCGGGCAAAGACACCACCACCGGGCATTGGGAGATGACCGGCGTCATTCTCGACAAGCCATTTCCGCTCTTTCCGCATGGCTTTCCTCCCGAAATCGTTTCCGCTTTCGAAGAAAAAATCGGCCGTAAAATCCTCGGCAATAAAGCCGCTTCCGGTACTGAGATCATTGATGAACTCGGCGCGGAACACATGCGCACCGGCTCGCCTATCGTTTACACATCCGCCGATAGCGTCTTCCAAATAGCCGCGCATGTGGGCGTCATTCCCTTGGCCGAGCTTTACCGCATGTGTGAGATCGCCCGTGAAATCCTGCGCGGACCGTACGAAGTGGGCCGCGTCATAGCCCGTCCGTTCGAAGGCGAACCGGGCCATTTCAAGCGCACCGCCGACCGCCACGATTACGCCGTCCCTCCGCCTCATGGCATCCTGCTCGATCAACTGGCCGCCCGTGGCATTCCGGTTTATGCCATCGGTAAAATCTCCGACATCTTTCTCGGGCGCGGCATTGCTGAATCCGTCAAAACCAAAAATAACGACGACGGCATGGAGAAAACCATGGAAGCGATGCGCCAGCAACCCAAGGGCCTGATCTTTGTCAATCTTGTCGATTTTGACCAACTCTACGGCCATCGCAACGACGTTGACGGCTACGCCCGCGCGCTCGAAGCTACCGACCGCTGGATTCCCAATCTTGATCTGCAACCGAACGACATGTTGATCATCACCGCCGACCATGGCTGTGACCCAACCACGCCCTCCACAGATCATTCGCGTGAATACACGCCTCTTCTTGTTTACGGCCACCAAGTCGCGGCCGACCGAAATTTAGGAACCCGCGGCAGCCTGGCCGATATTGGCCAAACCGTCGCGGAAAATTTTGGGGCAGGCGCTATCCCGGCCGGCACCAGTTTTTTGCAGGACATTCAGAAAGGATAGTTCACCCATTTTTATGAGACGGCGCATCATGGCGGGCAATTGGAAGATGTACAAAACCCCGCAAGAGACAGCCACATTCTTCGATCGCTTTAAGCCTTTGGCGGAAGGTTGGGACAAGTGCGAGATTGCCTTCTTTCCTCCTTCGCTTGCTATCGCTACGGCCGTAGAAGCCACGCGCGGCACCAACATCGGCATCGGCGGCCAGAACCTCTATTGGGGCAAGGAAGGCGCTTTCACCGGTGAAGTTTCGGCCGACATGCTGCTCGCCGCCGGAGCCACCTGGGTGCTGATCGGCCACAGCGAACGCCGCTGGACGGTCGCGAGCGAAACCGATGCCGACGTGCTCAAGAAGACGCAAGCTGCTCTCACTGGCGGATTGAAGCCAATTGTCTGCGTCGGCGAAAAGCTGGAAGAATACAAAGCCGGCAAGACCAACGAAGTATTGGTAAAGCAATTCGCCGCTGGCGTCGCCGGCCTGACCGAAGAACAGTTCTCGCAAGTGGTCATTGCTTATGAACCAGTCTGGGCCATCGGCACAGGTCAAACCGCCACCCCTGAAATCGCCGCCGCCGCCCACCGCCTCATTCGCCAGGAAGCCGAAAAACGCTTCGGTAACGACGCCGCGCAAAAACTCCGCATCCTCTACGGCGGCAGTGTCAAGCCCGACAATATTCAAGGCCTCATGAAAGAAGATCAGCTCGACGGTGCCTTGGTCGGCGGCGCGAGCCTCGATCCCGAATCATTCATCAAAATCGTCAAAGGCGCTTAGTCGTTCTTTTTCTTGCGCCGCGCTGGCGCATCCTGCACGCGCTCGCGAATACCCGCTTTCAGGGTCTTCGCGAGCGAAATGGCCGCGTCTCCATACTTATCCCGTATGTGATCCACCGACCGAAATACCTCGCGCATACGGGCCGTCTTCTCCTCTTCCAGCAAGTTCATCTGCCCTTCCATCGGCTGCAAGCCGCCCGCATGAACTCCCAGGAGTCGAATCGGCTTCTTTCCGTCCCACGCTTTCCGAAACAGCCCCGTCACCGCGCCGCTAATCTCTCTATCCAACTGCGTTGCATGGTCCAGTGTGGCCGCGCGCGTCACTGTTACAAAATCCTCATCACGCAGCTTCAACGAAACCGTTCGCGAATACAGCTTATGCTCCCGCAATCGCGCCGCTACCATTTCCGTGAGCTTCAGCAATGCTGTTTCCAACTCTTCACGCTTGGCCGTATCTCGATTGAACGTATGTTCATGGGAGATCGACTTCGGATCTTCGTTCGCTCCAATCGGCGTGTCGAACCAACCGCCCGCATCCAACCCCTGCGACTTTCCCGCCAAGGCCAAGCCCCATTTTCCAAATCTCTGCGCTAAGAACGATTCGTCGAGCGCCGCCAAATCCCCCACAAAGCGAATGCCAATTTTGTGCAGCGCCTCTTCCGTCTTCTTCCCTACCCCCGGCACTCTGCGGATTTCCAGCGGCGCCAGAAACGCCGGCCTCCGTCCCCGGCGCAATATACAGCACGCCATTTGGCTTCGCTTGATCGGAAGAAATCTTCGCCACCAACCTCGACGCACGCCATCCCCAGCGAACAGCGTAGTTGCGTGGCCTCGCGAATCGCTTCGTGCAGCAGATGCCCCGCCTTCATCGGAGGTCCAAAAAGCCGCGCAGTACCAGTCAAATCCAGGTACGCTTCGTCAATCGAAGCCATATCCACACTTGGCGAAAAACGCGTGAGCACCTCGCGCACTTTGCGCGAAATCTCTCATATACCGCGCCATGTGCCCGTCCACGAAAATCGCGTGCGGACACAAACTGGCCGCTGTTCGCAACGGCATAGCCGAATGTACTCCGAATTTGCGAGCCTCATACGAGGCCGCTGATACCACACCGCGCTGATCTGCCTGCCCGCCCACCACCACCGCTTTGCCCTTCAACGATGGATCAAACAGTTCTTCCACCGAAACGAAGAACGCATCCATGTCGAGATGGCAAATCAGTGCTTGCATAGTGTCGCGCCTATGACTCTCGGCCAACCCGCCAGATCATGCACAACTTCCAAATCATCCCATTGCGCCGCCAGCATCTCGCGCACGCCATCAAGCGATCGATACCCCAGTTCGAAA
>CAWJBS010000096.1:0-58136 GCA_963840845.1 Bryobacterales bacterium | reverse complement strand
CCCCGTTTGCTCGCCAAATCAACGAAATGGGCAGGTGCGCCGCCCATTCGTCCTTGTCTGTGAAGCCACTCACAAATTTCTTAACATTTAATTTATTTTTTCAGGCCGGGCATAGTTTAGCGATGTCCTTACGATTGGCCCAAGGCGAACGCCCCGCGGGACCTATGATAGTAACTGATATGGTCTTTAGTAAATTCCGTCTCTTTTACCTAGCCGCTGTTTCTCTGTTCCCGATTGTCCCCGCAGACTGTCAGTTGCTCTCCTTCGGCGTGAAGGGCGGCATCCCGCTCACTGATGCTTATTCTGACGTGAACCTTGGAAACGGCGCAATTTCTGCCCATTTCAACAACCGCTACACTATTGGGCCAACCGTGGAATTACACTTTCCGCTTCACGTCTCTTTTGAGGCCGATTTACTGTACCGTCATAGCCGCTACAGCGCCACCAGTAACATCGTCCCGGGCGGCAGCGCCGGCGCCAACGATTTCCAAATCCCGCTGCTGGCCAAAGTTGATATATCCCACGGCTTGGTTGGTCCTTTCATCGACGGCGGCGTCGCCTATCGCCACCTCTCCGTCAGTCTGAGTAATTCGGCCGGGCAACTTTTCCTCGGTGTGAACAATCCCAACAGCGCTGGCATTGCCGTGGGCGGCGGAGTTCAAATCAAACTGCTCCTCATCCGGATCAGCCCTGAGATTCGCTACACGCACTGGGGTCAAATCGCTTTCTCAAACGCAGCCGTGACTAGCAACAACAACCAACTTGACTTGCTAGTCGGCGTCACTTTTTAGGTGAGGATCCAACTCAGCCGCCCATCTTGAAGCTGTCGTCAAAACCGAGTTCCACGCTCACCGTCTTACCGGCTTTAATCTCGATCGGTTCCGCTTGTCCGGGCGTCTTCATGTAAAGGCCCAGCGGCGAACCATTCGGCGGCGGTCCCGTTTGCGGATCCCATTCGCCTTTCACATCGAACACCGCACTCACGTACGCCGGCGATTTCTTCACATCACTAAACGTCACCGTGCCACTTTTCGAAGTTGTCGTCAAAACGGCAACGGGCGGCGTCTGACCGCCGCTCATAAAATCCGCCGAATCCCACAACAACACATAGATCTTGTGTTTTTCGTCAACCGTGCCGGCCCCATCGTACTTTACGTGAACTTCTAACTTTCCACCACTGCCCGCCGCAGAATCCTGTGAGATGCCCGGCTGTGGCATTGCCACAAACACGCAAAGCAAAATCCCAACTAAAGAAATCAAGTTTTTCTTCATGCACCACCCCTCACAGCAGACTATCAACTCTCTTCAACCCAATTTAGACTCACTCTTCGTTACGATGCCCAGTGCCCTCGTGTAAGAGCCTAAATTAAAGGTATTTGCATACCCGATCGCCCTCAACTTCTTCTGCGCCATTCCACTCCGCATCCCGCTCTGGCAATGCAATAAAATCGCCTGACTCTTGTCCTTCGCTAAGCTTGGAATCGTCGCCTCCACGTCGTCCAACGGAACATTCTTCGCATCCGCTAAATGCCCCGAATTGTACTCGCTCGGCGTGCGCACATCCACCAACAGCGCTCCTTCCCGCAAGTACTGGCTCGCCGTCTCCACCGGCACCTGTCCCGATCCCTTCATGAACCACAGCAGCACCAACACCACAGCGGCAATTAAGAAAAACGTCCAGTTCATTGCCTTAATTCTTCCCCACACTCTCCCGCACAAACTTCGCGACATCCTCATGAAACTGGCTCAACACACTCTCACTTACATACACCATATGTCCCGATTCGTAATAGTGATAACTAATATTCTTCTGTAACCCAGCCGGCATGGGCAAATGGTGCATCTCATAGACGCCCTCAAAGTAAGGGGTTGCCAAATCATAATAACCGCCTGCTAGCAGCACACGCATGTTCGGATTCAGCTTCATCGACGTAGCCAAATCCGGCATCACGTTCAACCCGCCTTCCGATTCGCCCGGCCCCGGTCCATTCGGCGGATGATGGCGCAAATCCCAGGTGAATCCATCCGCATACGCATTCACTTTGTAAGTCTCATTGCGCCCATACTTCAACTCAGTCCGCAAATACTGATTAATCGCCGCCGCATAGGCAGACGACACCGCCTGCGATTGCGGATCATACTCGGCTCCTTCCGATAATGGATTGAGCGACGGCCCGCTGTACCGTGTATCCAAACGTCCAGTCGTCAAACCCTCCGGATCCTGCAGTGTCTTCGAGAATTCCCCGCCTTCAACCCGCAGATTCGCCTTCATCCAATACTCCACCGGCAATCCCGTGTAATCGTGCAGCTTCTGCGCCACCTCCCGCTGCCGCTCTTCCGTCAGCGTCGATCCTGCCAGCAGCGCAGTCTCATACTCGCCCATCGCAAAGCCTCAACCTCCCGCAAAATGGTTCCAACGCCGCCGGTTGCTTCGCCAGTTTGTGATGATAGTAAGCCGACGGCCGCGTAAGTGGGCAGCGCCAGCGCGTAAGGCTGGTCAACTCCCGGATTCCAGCGCGGACCATCCACCGAATTATCAAAGCTCAAAATCGCCGAAAGCAGAACAATCCCGTTCAAATCCACATTGCTCAACAGCGCGCTAATCACAGCCGAGCGCGGCGTGCCATAACTTTCGCCGAACAAATATTTCGGCGAATTCCACCGCTCGTACTTCGTCAGAAACCGCAGAATAAAGCGTTCAAACGCATGGGCATCCTGATCCACACCATAAAATGCTTTCGGCGCTATCTTTGCCCATCACCCGGCTAAATCCCGTCCCCGGTGCATCGATAAACACGAGGTCCGCCACGTCCAACAAACTATTTTTGTTCTCGGTGATGGTATACGGCGCGCCTGCCGGATGCGCCACCCCTTCCGTCACCACCCGCCGCGGCCCGAACGATCCCATATGCAGCCACATGGTGGCCGAACCCGGCCCCCCGTTATACAAAAAAATCAGCGGTCTCTTCGCCGCCACTTCATCTTTTTTGAAATACGCTACATAGAACATGCGCGCCGTCGCCGGAGCGTCTTCCGGCTTCTTCGGGTCTAACGGATTCATCCCTGAATCCGGCAACAGCTGCCCATCTAAACCAAGCTTCAGATCGTAGGCATCTGTCCCGCCTACCGTAATACTGCCCGCCACGGCCCTATACGCGATCTTCTGCCCGCCCACCGTCACTGTGTTTTCGGTGGTCGAATCCGCCGGGGGCAGCACCGCCACCTCCGGTTTATCGTCTTTTTTACTCTGCTCCTGTTGCCCGCTGCAAATCAGCGCCAGTGCGAAAATCCCGATGAAAGTTACGATTCGCATGTCGAATGGAAAGCCTCTCCGCCAGTGTAGCGATAAACCGCGCGTGAGCGCACGATGACATACAATAACGCCGATGCCTTTCTCCCGCCGTTCGCTCCTATCCTTCGCTGCCGCCGCTCCCGTCTTCGCTCAACAAACATCGCGCGATTGGGCCGCGAACGCCCCACCCATCCGCTACCCAGACCCCAGCATCATCACTCTCGACAAGTCCTTCGCTAAATACGCGCTCTTCAACGCCATCGTCTACCGCCATTATGTTGGCTGCCGTTGGGCCGAAGGCCCCGCCTGGTCCGCGCAAGGTCAGTACCTTGTTTGGTCCGACATTCCGAATAACCGCCAACTCCGCTTTCTTGAAGAAGACGACCACGTCTCCACCTTCCGCAAGCCCTCGGGCTATAGCAACGGCAACACCTTCGATTTCGAGGGCCGCCAACTTTCCTGCGAACATGCTGGCCGCCGTGTCGTGCGTTACGAACACTCCGGCGCCATCACCGTTATCGCCGATCACTACAACGGCAAGCCCCTCAACTCTCCGAACGACCTCGTCGTCCACCCCGATGGCTCCATCTGGTTTACCGACCCGCCCTACGGTATCCTCGGCAACTACGAAGGCAATCAAGCCAAGCCCGAACTCAAAGAAGCCGTCTACCGCGTTGATCCCAAATCCGCCAAAGTCGAAATGGTCACCGATTCACTCGACAAACCCAACGGCATCTGCTTCTCGCCCGATTACAAGAAGGTCTACATCTGCGACACCGGCGACCCGAAAAATGTTCAGGTCTTCGATCTCGCCGATAACAAACTCCGTAATCAAAAACTGTTCACCGACATGAAGTACAACGGCATCTCCGGATTAGCCGACGGTATCCGTGCAGATATCGATGGCAATATTTGGGCTGGTTCCAATGGCGGTCCCGGCTATGATGGTGTCCAGGTTTTTTCTCCCGGCGGCCAGCGCATCGGCATGATCGTTCTGCCCGAAATCTGCGCGAACATTTGCTTTGGCGGCCCCAAACGGAACCGCCTGTTCATGGCGGCGAGCCAGTCGCTGTACTCCCTCTACGTCGGCACGCAGGGCGCGCACGTTTCTTAAGCTCACGCCACTTTGGTCTTTCGCCCCGGCGCCTTCTGCACCGCCTTCAAACTTCGCTTCAACGCCTCGGTCAAATCAATCACCGCCGCCTTGCGCGGCGCCTTCACCGCCTTCACACTCTCGCCTCTCCTCTTCTGCTCAATCATGGCCGCCACATTTTCGCGATAGGTATCGTGAAACTTCTTCGTATCGAACGGCGCAGTTAGCCCGGTCACCAAGCTCTTCGCCATTTGCAGTTCTTTTCCGCTAAACGGCGCTTTATCTCCTTTGGTCTGGTTCCCGGCCCTCAACTCATTCGCATAAAAAAGCGTGTGCAACACTAACCCGCCCTCGAATGGCCGAATCAAAACCACGTGTTCGCGATTATGCAAAACAATCTTCGCAATCGCATTCCGTTTACTGTCGGCCATCGCAGCCACAAAAAGCGCGTACGGCTTCCGCTGCTTCTCTTCTGGCGCAATATAATAAGAGCTCTCAAAATAGAGCGCATCCACCTCTCCGCCCTCCACAAACTGCAGCACCTCCATATTGCTGCTCGACGCCGGCGTCACCTTCTTCAACTCTTCGTCCTCAACCACCACATACTCGCCCTTGCTCGTCTCATACCCCTTCACAATCTCCGATCTCTCTACCGGCTTGTCTTCTTCCGCGCAATACCAAACCTCTTTAATTCGCGAAAGATCCTTCTTGTGCAACATATGAAAGTGGATGGTCTCGGCGCGCGCCGCCGCAAATAGCCGCACCGGAAACGACACCAAACCGAAACTCAAATAACCTTTCCACACTGTCGCTGCCATACATCTCCTCCAAATCAAATAGATCAGCCGCCAACCGTAAACGTTGCGCCGTAACCTCTGCGCCACCCGCGGCATCCTGCGCGAGTAGTTGTGAAAGCTTGTCAAAACACGAACTTTTTCGGGCGTTCACACTTTTTGCCTGCTTCGCCCAGATATTCGCGAAACCCATTGACTTTTGTATCAATCGCTACGACGTTGCCCGCACCGGCGCCAATAATATGGGCGTCCACATGCCGGAAATGGATGGCCCCACCCGCCCCATCATCGCCACCTGGGGTGCCGACCGGCCCTGAGTCGCCGCCCCTACCGCTGGCGTCCTCAATGAAAACCGCGCCGAATGCCTTGCCGCCGGTGTTGACGATTTCCTCATCAAACCCATGAACATGCGCGCTATCCAAGTCGCCTTGGAACGTTGTTACGGCAAACGCAGAAACACTTCCGCCTTGGCCTCTTTATTCCTGTCATCGCTGCATCTTGTCCGAATCAACGCGCATCCACTACCAAGGAGCAAGAATGTACTTAATCACCGGAGCCACTGGCCACACAGGCTCTGTCGTCGCAAAAGGTCTCTTACAACAAGGCAAAAAAGTGCGTGTCGTCGCGCGCACACCGGAAAAGCTGAAAGAGCTAGCCTCCCTTGGCGCCGAAACACTCATCGGCGATATCACCTCTCAGGACACCGCAAACCAAGCCTTCGCCGGCATTGAAGCTGCCTATCTGATGATTCCGCCCGCTATGACTGATCCCGATTATCGCGGCTTCCAAAAAAAGCTTACGGACGTTTACGGGTCTGCTTTGGATGCAAACACTTCGGTCAAGCACGTCGTCGCGCTCAGCAGTTTCGGCGCCGACAAAGACGCCAAAACCGGTCCGATCCTCGGCGTTCATTTCCTCGAAGAACGCCTAAAACAAATCAAGCCCCTGAATTCCCTCGCTCTCCGCGCCGGTTATTTCATGGAGAACACCCTCGGCCAAATCGGCGTGATCCCGCTCATGGGCGCCATCGTCGGCCCACTCAAGCCCGATCTCAAAATCCCACTCATCGCCAGCGTCGATATCGGCAACGCCGCCCTCAATGCCCTGCTCCAACTCAATTTCACCGGCCATCAAACTCACGATCTGCAGGGTCAACGCGATCTCACCTATCTCGAAATAACCGCCATCCTCGGAGCCGCCATCGGCAAGCCCGATCTTCAATACCAACTCATCTCGAGTGAGCAGTTCGCCGGATTTATGCAGCAAATGGGAATGGCTCAAAATGTCGCCGCTCTTATGGCCGAAATGGTAGACGCTCAGAACGCCGGCCATGTCCGCGCCCTCGAACCCCGCTCCGCAAGCAACACCACGCCCACATCGTTCGAGCAGTTCGTCTCTCAAACGTTTGTCCCCGCTTATAATGCCGCCACCTCACAGGGGTGACGGGCCTTTGCGCAGATTCCCGCGAACTGACTAAGCAGAAAACGAACGGCTTCGCCTGTCATACTAATCTCTTTAGGTGCATGAATACGACACCGTTCTCAAGTCATTGCTAACCGACTCGTCGAACTCTCTATTCCATCTCATCACCGGCGTCAAGCGCGGCCGCTGGCTCAACGTCGAATTGCCTAAAGTGGTGCAGGCCCGTGTCGATCTGCTTTTTGAACTCGCTTCCACGCAAGAACTCATTCTGCTCGAACTGCAAAGCAACAACGATCCGCACCTGCCCGTGCGTATGGCTGAGTATGCTTTGATGATCTGGCGGCTCTATCAACGCTTTCCTAAAATGTACGTTCTCTACGTGGGCAGCGAACGTTTGTGCATGCCGGCCGAATTAGTCACTCCTCATCTGACCTGCCGCTACACCCTCATCGATATCCGGCAGTGGAAAGCGGAAACCTTGCTGCAAAGCAACCATCCGGCCGATGCCGTCCTGTCCATTCTCGGGCTCTATGCAGACCGTCTGGAAACCGTCCGCCGTATATTGCAACGCATTGCTAAAATGAAAGACGCAGCCAGGAAGATTGCGTTTTCCAGACTGCTGATTTTGGCTGGGGTTAGAAAATTAGCGGGAGTAGTGGAGGAGGAAGCAAAACACATGCCCATACTCAATGACATTATGGATCACGAAGTGATTGGCCCCGCTATCCGCAAAGGCCGCAAAGAAGGCAAAGCCGAAGGAAAAGCGGAAGGCAAACTAGAGGGCAGAATTGAGGGGGCGTCTGCCCTCGCGCAACGTATGCTCACCGCGCGCTTCGGCCCTCTCTCCGCTACCACAAAAAAACGTATCGCCAAGCTCACTTTACCCGAGTTGGAAGATCTGGCCATACGCCTTCTCACCGCCAAAAGCATCGCCGAACTTTTTCCCCGCTAATCCCTCCCTCGCGATTTTGTTGCGCTCACGCCTTGCCGTGGAGCATCACATCCTTGCATGAAAAAAGAAAAGCCCGGCCCCGGCCAGGAATCGGTTTGGGATTATCCACGCCCTCCTCGGTTGGAACCATCCGCTAAAACCGTAAGGGTCACCTTCGCCGGTCAACTGATCGCGAAGTCCACACGCGCGTACCGCGTCCTGGAAACCAGCCATCCGCCCACTTGGTACATCCCCAGTTCCGACGTCAACATGGCCTTTTTACAGCCAACGCCCAAAACGTCCTTCTGTGAATGGAAAGGCTCGGCCACTTACTGGACCGTGCGCCTCCCCCGGTCACACAGCCGAGAACGCCGCTTGGTCGTACGAATCGCCGAATTCCACCTTCGCCGCAATAAGAGGCCACATCGCTTTCTATCCCAGCCGGTTCGAATGTTACGTCGACGACGAACTCGTAACCGCTCAGCCCGGTGACTTCTACGGCGGCTGGATCACCCGCGACCTAGTCGGCCCGTTTAAAGGTGCTCCCGGCACCTCAGGTTGGTAAGCCCGGTAAATCGGCCTCAAGATCGATTCGTTTCCCGCTGATCGGGTGCTCGAATTTCAAATATTGCGCGTGCAGCAAATATCCTCCGTCGCCGGGCAACCCGGGAAGATCGTCCAGCGGTAGGCCACCGAACCCGTACAACGGATCGCCCACTAGCGGATGGCCGATTGACGCCAGATGAATTCTGATTTGATGCGGCCGCCCCGAATGCAGGCTGACCTCAAACGTGGTCGTGCCGTCACCGTTGCGGGAAATCACCTTAGCCAATGACTTTGACGGTTTGCCGCCAGTCTTCGCCGCCCAAACCGAACCGATCCGCGGGTGTGGGACCAAACCAATCGGCGTCACGATTTCGTACCCATCCCGCTCCGCAACCTTTTGCGCCAGCGCCCGGTAAACTTTTTGAATTTTGGCCGTGTTCCAGTTGGCGAACAGGGTAGAAGCCGCCTCCGCTGTTTTAGCGAAGAGCACGATGCCAGTCGTCGCTCGCCCCAATCGATGCACCGGATTCGCATTCGGAGTTTGCCTCTGCACCAAGCGCAGCAGCGTGTTTTCCATAAAACCGCCGCCCGGCAGCGTCGGCAGCCCACTGGGTTTGTTGACCGCCAAAAGATGCGCATCTTCAAACAAGACTTCGTAATGCCGGGGCGCGTCTGGCTCGACCCACGGCGGACGATTCCAGACAAGACTCTGACCTAAAGTGACCGCTTCCCTTCCCGTAGCCGCGACGCCGTTAAGCGTAACCTCGCCGTTGTTCAGTTTTTGTTGCCAGGCTTCTGCGTTGGAATGCGGATAAAGGCTTGCCAAGTGTGCCAGCAGCGTTTGCCCATCGTATTGACTGCTGATAATCGTGCTGTACGCATAGCCCTGGTTGAGCATCTAATTTGAGTGTAAGTGACAGCATCGGCCGCCCTGGACTTACTTCTTTTCAGTAAATCGAGCGAGCGAAAAGATGGGCGCCGTACGCTTCTTCCCTTCCACCAAATCAGCCATCCACTCTCCCACCGCCGGGCTCGCCTTGAAACCGTGACCCGACCCTCCACCCGCGAACCATACGTTTTCACACGTAGGATGCCGGTCAAAATATAGTTTTCATCCGGCGACATCTCATACTGGCAAACAAACGACTCCACCAGCGGCGCATCTTTCAAAGCCGGAAACCGATACCCTAAATATTCCCGCGGCGCCTTAAAACGTTCCTCAGGCACCACTCGTTCAGAATGGTCCGGATCCCACGGATGCAATGGGTCGTAATCGTCACTCAGCGTGTGTCCCACAATTTTAAAACCCCGAAAGTCATTCCCGGGAATGCCGTAGTACGCCCCCGCATCCAGCCAAACCGGACACGCGCGCTCCTGCAGCAGTTCGGCCCCCGCCGGTATGCCGAAAAATAGACCCAACTGGCGCGCCGGCAACACACGATTCCCAATCTCATCCGGAAACATCTTTCCCAACCACGGCCCGCACGCGAACACATATTGATCGGCATGCAGCGTCGATCCATCCGATAACGCCAGCCCTTCCATTCGTCCCCCACGCACCACTCCAGGATTCACAGCTAATCCCCGGTACGTCCCGCCTTCTTTGACAAATCCCTCCATCACGGTCTCGCACGCCCGCCGTGATGTCAGATACCCCGCCTGTCTTTCAAACACCATGGAATCGCGATCGGCAAAATTGATTTGCGGAAATCGCTTGCTCGCTTCCGGTCCTGTCAAATGCTCAAAAGGCAGACCGTTATCGGTCAACGCTTGCATGGAAGCTTTTTGGCCCTCATCTACGCCAGGCGCCATAAACAACGCGCCCGTCTCGCGCAAAAGATGAACGTTCCATTTCATTTGATTCTCGCGCCACAACACCAGCGCCCTCGCCACCAAATGGGTATAGATCGCTCTCGTGCCGTACGAGCCCCGAATCACCCGCGACTCGCCACCGGCTGAACTAGACCGCGCGTTCCCAGGCCCATACGCATCCAGCAACGTCACCTGATACCCTCGCCGCAACAGATGCAACGCTGTCCATCCGCCAAAGGCCCCGGCCCCGACCACCGCTACGCTCTTGCCGTTTTTGCTGATCTTCGCGGCTGCTAAAACAGGAAGTGTTCGCGCCGCTCGCAATAACTCCCGTCTGGATACATCGCTCGTGTTTTCCAATGCGCACGAGTGTAGCATTGAATTTGTGATTCTCAAAATCAGAAATCATCTGCCACTACTAGCGGCAACCGTGAGCCTCATCACCTTCGCCCAAGCCCCGCAAACCGACCGAGTCGGTTTCCCAAACGACTATCGCCAAGCCTTCACCCGCATCCGTATATCCGACCGTCCCGACACCAAAACCACCGCCATCATTTATGCCAATGCCCCGGGCGCTTCGATCAAACCCGGCGGCCGCGGCCCCTATCCATATGGCTCCGTTCTCGTCAATGAAGCCTGGAGCACCGTCAAAGACGCAAATGGCAACGTCGTCCTCGACGAAAGCGGTCACTACAAATTAGACCAGCTTCAGAAAATTCATGTCATGCGCAAAGAACGCGGTTTTGGCGAAGCTTACGGCGCCAGTCGCTCCGGTGAGTGGGAGTATGTCTCATTCGCGCCCGATGGGAAAACTTACGCGACCCCGCCCGATCAATCCGCCCCCGTGCGCACAATGCCATCATCTCTTCGCCACAGAAAACCGCGATTGGGTTTTCGGCAAGTACGAAAAACATTGAGGGCCTGATACCATTCGGGGTATAGCGGCGAGTAGCCCGCTTCAAACCTTCAGCGACCGCAAGTAAGGCACGCTTGGCGGCATCAGCGCCGGATCCTCTTCCAATTCCACAAAGTAATTCTTCACGCCCGCTTTCTTGGCGGCCGCGAAAACTGCTTTCCAATCCACCACTCCCTTGCCCAATGCCACCTGGCGAAAGCCAGATTTAGTAGTGGAATCTTTCACCCAGTCCTGGCAGTGCATCGAAAGGTAGCGGCCCGCATACTTTTTGAAATAGGTCACCGGGTCATACCCCTCCTGCAATGTCGAAACCTGAAACTGCAGCTTGGTAGTCGCAGGATTCAGCTCGGCGATCATCATGTCATACACCGGCTTGCCGTCAATATATTTGGAGACGAATCCTTCGTTGTGCAGCAGCGCCACAATCCCGGCAGCGTGCGCCTTTTCCGCAAAGATGTTGAAGGGCTCAACATAGCGTTTCACATCGTCAACGGTCGCCGTCTTCGTGGAATTGAACGGTCCGAGCGCCGCAATCGCCATCTGCGTCATGCCGAACTCTTTAGCGTAAGCTATGCTCTTATCCGCCTTTTGAAACAGCTCGTCCGATCCCCAGTGCGCGGAGATGCAGCCCAGTCCCCAATCGTTCAGCATCCCCCGCAACTCCTGCGGCTTGTATTTCTGCAAACTCGAAAACTCCGCGTACCCATAAGGCGAGCACAACTCAATCTGCGTGAACCCCGCGGCCCGCAATCCCTTCATGGTGCCTTCGAAGTCCGGACAATCGACTTGCGCACAGGATAGGTCTGGCAGCCGATCGGCAAACCGAGAGGGTTAGCGGCCATATAGCGGCCGGCGCCCGCGAGGAGAGCCGAAGCTTCTGCCCCTCTTCTCAGAAACATTCTGCGATTCATCGTGTGCATCATTCCTTTTTATGGTGTCGAGAAAACTATACCACCCGCAAGAACAATACCGCCGGCCCCAACAACGAAGTTATTGGGAAGCCACTCGCCTGCGAAAAAACCGTTGGCGAGCAACCACGCACAAGCCCAGCCCTACGCCCACCATCCCAGCTACCCGTGGTTCAGGCGTCGTTACCGGCAACTCGACGCTCCCCGAAACCGACGTTGCATTGACAATCGGAGTGAAAGGATCGAATCGCGCTCCACCCAACTCCACCACCGCCCCTCCCAGGTCGGTATCGAAGTTCAGAAACAGCAAGACTCCCTCGTTGTTAGCCGCAGCTACTTGATCCGGCTCCGCCCCCGCCGGATAACTATAACTTTGCGCTTCCGGCCCGCTTCCCGACAGCGTTACATTGACTGTGGTGTGGGACGGATTCGTCACATCGTAGGAGAATCCGCCCGTCACGGTCTCAACATTTCCGTCAGCGAACGTAATCGTGGACTCCCGCGCTGAATGTATATTGATCGATAACGTCGGCCCTCGCGGACGGTCCACTGGCCAGCAAAAACAACCCGCCGACTGCGGCCATCGCCCACTTCAGGCCTTTATCATAAGTTGACATTTTTCCCTCTACTGGCAAAGGCGGGAAAATGAGTCCACGTCGATCACGGTGCGGATCGAATATGAAAAACTCAAAACATCCACGGCCAAAGGATTGGGGCAAGGAGGAAGGACGAAGCACCCGAATTGTCAGACGAAATAGAGTTGGAGGGCGGCCATGTACAGGGTCGCGACGGCGTACGTGAATATGGGACCCGCGAATCGGCTCTTATAGCTTTTCTAGAGAGGCCGGAGGTGTGTCTTCGTCGAAGTTCATCTGCTGGTTCGGGATCTGACCGGCAACCTCTGGCACACAGGACTGTCGCCACCGATTCCGTATTCAGGGCGGTTCGGTCACGCGCTTCGATGTCGGCGCCATCCAAACCCAGTAAAGCTTAAACTCATAGGAATTAACCAAGCCGCAGAGGTCCGACAAGCATCCCGTTTGAGCCTAAACGCAAGTCTAAAGGAGCATCGCCTACCCGAACCACTCTCGCACCATAGGATGAAATTGAGCCGGATAAAACTCTTCCACTCGCACAAAACGCATTTTCCCAGCTTTCACAAACGGTTCCTCGGCCAGGAAAAGATCCAAAGCCTCGCGTGATTCGGCCCGCGCCACCAAGAGCCCGCCATGCGGCGGCACCCATGGACCGGAAAACAGAAAATACCCGTCGTCATATCCACGTTGGAGGAACGCGTGATGCTCGGGCTCCATGTGTTTGAACTCTTCAAAGGGAGCTAGATGTTTCCCTTCTAACAAGAAATATTTCACGGCTGTGCCTCCCTCGATTGGCTGCTGTTCACCAAAACGAGAACATAGCACCTTTCCGATCCGAACAACTTCGAACCGCTGTCAGCGGGCGGTTTTCCCCCCAGAAAACCGGTGAAGATCATCCGTTTTCGCCACGCACCGCGTGAATCCTACGGAAGCGGAAATTCGTCCTCGGTCTTTTCGCTCCGCGCGACTGGCTGAACAGCTCTGGTTTCCACTCCTCAGTCCAATTTCGGGAGGAAAACATGCAAAATTCATTTTTGGGGGCGCAAGGTCGCATGCGCATACCAAGCCATGGCAAACTCCTGCGCCGAATGATGACCCGCCTATTGCTGCTCACGGGGGCCATAGGCGCGGCCTTCGCCGGCACCCTCACCTACAGCTCACAATCGGGTTTTGCCGCGAGTGCCGGTCCACTCACGACCATCACTTTTCAGCGCGCCCAGCGGCGGCTACACGACCTATGTCAGTGGCTTGACGCTTTCCTGCGTAACGTTCACCGGCACACAAGCGGCAGGCCAAAGCGTCAACATAACAAGCCAGAATTTCTGCTGCTCCGTCTATTCGCCCGGGTTCACCAACCCGAGCGATAGTTCCTTCGGGCCATCCACCGAAGGAATCAATGTCGCACTCGCGGGCAGCGGCAGCACCGCCTTCGGGTCTCCCTGTTCTTCGTGGTCGCCGGAAACGCAACGGGAACCAACACCGACTTGGTCGATATTGCCGTGTCAGCGCGCAAACATACACTGTGGCTACCGCAACCGCGCCCACCGCCGTCTTTCTTTGGAATCGTGTTCACAACGCCAATCACTGATGTGACAATCACTCCGTAGGTCGGCAACGTTCAAATTGACACCGGCAATGTCGAAATCGGCAGTGCGCCAGCCGTGGTTCGGTCGCTCGAAAAAACTCTGCTGCGCGGCTGACGCGGTCAACTTGCTCAAGCGTGTTTCCTGACTCAAAAGGAGCGGAGGGCGTCTGTTCGCTACGAAGCCTTCCGCCCATTGCCCGTTCCACCCTTACTTCAATCAGCTAGGCGTCCAGTCACAGCCGTCATCCTCCGCTGTTACTCATTCTTGAGAGCATCAAAAGAATGGTTCTCCCCAACATTCTCATATTCGTCCACGACCGATAGGCCCACAGCTCCGAGCATCTTCCGGTACTCCTCGGCCCCTAGAGATATCGATGCAAGACCAGTCATGGACATCCGTCCAAGCATGCGGTTTGGCGGGCGACGTGAACAATAGACCGCGACCCGGCCGTAAGATTTCGGCAAACCTTCCGATCAGCCGTTCCTGCTCTAAGGCAAGCGTACTCGTCACGACCGCTTCCCATATCCGCTACGACCATGCGCTCCCTGTCCGGCCTGAGGGTCAGTTCGTAACCGTCAGCGTGATTGTGTCCGACTGAGTCACACCACCGCCCGTTCCCACCGCGTTGATCTTGTAAGTTCCTGCCTTGGTAGCGCTCGTTGCGCTAAACGTCACAACGGAAGCGCCGCTGCCCGGTGCCGCCAAGCTGGTTTTAGAGAGCGAGGCTGTCACTCCACTGGGTAAACCCGTACAGCTAAGAGCGACCGCCGAATTAAAGGCTCCGGAAAGCTGGCTCGACAAGCTGAGTTGAACCGTTGAACCGGTCTTCAGAGTGAGGGTGGTTTGCGCTGGGGTCAGAGCAAAAGTCGGCGGCGCTGCGACAGTCACTGAAACCGTGATGGTCTGTGTGAAGCCGCTGCCGGCCGCCGTCAAAGACACGTTAGTGGTTCCCGCCTTGGCCGTACTCGCAGCGCTGAAGGTCAGAGTCGTGGACGAACCGGCGGCGAGCGTGGCCGGGCTGAATTGTGTGGTCACCCCAGTGGGCGCGCTGGCCATTGTCAGGCTCAATGGCGCACTGAATGAACCTTGCGTGACGGTACACGACAGCTTGGTCGTGGTTGATTGACCCAGCGTGACACTCACGGATGAAGGTGCCGCGGCCAAAGTGCAGACCGGTGGCTTGGCTACCGTCAATGGCACGGTGATTGTCTTGGTAAATCCACTGCCGGCAGCGGTCACTTGCAGTTCGTATGATCCAGCAGCGACCGTGCTCGCGCTGGCGATTGTCACACTGGCTGACGATCCCGCGGTCAGCGTGGCAGGCGCTTGAACCGTAAGTCCCGTGGCGCTGCTCGATGACGTTGAACTTGCCGTAACGGCCAGGTTGAGCGGTGCGCTGAAAGTACCCTGAGTCACTGGGCAAGTCACCGAAAGCGTCGTCGAACTGCCAGTGAGCAGGCCCACAGACGCGCTATTGGTAGCCAGCGTACAGGTGGGTTGCGGTGCAATCACCACGTTCAAGGTTGCGGTTCGCATCATGACGCCACTCATTGCTTGCAGCAAAATCGTATATTTTCCGTTCACCGCTGCCGAGGAGGCGGAGAACGTGAGAGATTGGCTTGTGGCGGAACTAGCACCAAAGCTGACGCTCACTCCTTGGGGCCGCCCTCCCACTGCGACGTTCGCATTAGCAAAGCCGCTTGACGACCACGATAAACCCACTGTGGCTGAGCCGCCCGGTGTGAGCGTAATGGTGGACGGTGTCAGCGTTACCGCTGAATCAGGGCCGGTCACAGCAATGGCGACATTCGGTTCTTGCAGCGCGCCATTCGCTTCGGTGGAATAGATTCCCATGACCGAGGAGCCCTGAACCGCGCTGCTGGCCGCGGTCACCGTCATTGTCACCGACCCGTTCACTGCGAGCGTTGAAGAAGACAAAGTGGCCGTGATGCCAGATGGCATGCCAAACGGAGACATGCTAATCGCCGAGCCAGCCGAAGGACAAGTAAGAGCCACCTTGGTTGTGCCGCCAGGCGCCACACTAATGGTGCTTGGCGTAAACACCATACTGCAGCTCGGCACCACATTGACAGCCAGGTTCATTGACGCTGTCTGGCTAAGAGATCCGCTCGCGGCAGTGACGTTGAATCCGTAAAATCCGCCGTGGGCCGTCTTGGCGGCCACAATGCTCATAACGCTGGTAGCTGCCTTCGATCCGCTCAGCGTGGCTGGCGAAAAAGTTGCAGTAACGCCAGTGGGCAAACCGCTTGTGCCCAGAGTAACGGCTCCATTGAACCCGTTCTGTGGAGTGATGCCCACCACCATAGTGATGGTTTGGCCATTCTGCATTCCCTGCGCTGTGCTGGGCACCGCCAGTCCAAAAGAAGGCGCTAGTACCGTTAATGTGAAACTCGACTTCGCCGTCTGCGAGCCGGCGGTTCCGCTTACGGTCAACGTGTAATTGCCCGGAGTGGCTGTGGCGGTGGCTGCGATGTTCAAAGATGCGCTACCGGAACCAGGAGAGGCGATGGTAGCCGGCGAGAAAGTCGCAGTCACACCAGTGGGCATGCCCGACACCGTCAAGGCAACAGCCGAACTGATACCGGTAGTTGTCGTCTTGATCGCCGCCGTCGCCGATTGGCCTTGCGACACGGTTGCCGCGTACGTGGCAATTGTCAGAGATCCGGTCGGCGTCACCGCATCGTTCCAATGGTTCACCAAATTACTGAAATCGACCGAACCTAGCCCGGTTGCCTGATCATATCCGGCTGCGGCTGCAAATCCAGTTTGGCCCGGAACAGAGTTGTTACCCGTTGTAATGTCGTGAAAAATCGCAGCGCCGCCCGCCGCCTGCTTCGCCGCGAGCGGATACAGCACCGGGTTGATGCAGCCCTGCGCAGCATTGTACTTCTGGTTAACTAAAGCGATCAGACCGGCAAACGACGGAGTCGCAGCGGACGTTCCGCCAACCGGAAAAATATAACCCATCTCGCCACCCTGCACCACCGTGTAGCCGTCGTGTAGAGCCGCTGTCAAGGAAACGTCCGGCACATCGCGCTTGCCGTCCGCCGGTACGCCGGCCCCAGTCTGCCACGTGGGTTTCGCATACACCGTGCTGGCGCCACCGCCGCCCGCCACCAGACTCGCCGTTCCGCTTTCATTCCATGTGGTCTCCGGAATATAGCTAAGCGCCGAACCTAGGCTGATAGAGTTGTTTGCCGGCAGCCAGTATTGCCCTGCATTGCTTCCTTCCACAAATTCGGTTCCGCCTACGCACGTTGAATAAGGAGACGAGCAAAGCCCGTTCACTGCCTTGCCCCCCACCGCCTTCGCAGCCCCGGAGTTGTCGCAACCCGCCGCACCGGAATCGCCCGCAGCCACCAGTACGGTCTGCCCCTGCGCTGCCGCTTGTTTCCAGAGCGAATTATAGAACGCCAATTCCGTACTGCCCATGCTCGCTTCGCAGCCACCGTAACTCAGGCTAATAATGGGAGCTACGTTTTTATTCACGGCGTAAGTGGCCGATAGATCAATGCCATCGGATGATCCCGAAGAGGACGAGATGATGACTTTGATGCTGGCATTCGGAGCCACCGCGCCGGCCCATTCCGTATCCAGCGTCGTTTCCAGATTGTCGCCATTGACTTGGCCCGGGTCGCTATTCGTGTTGATGAATGTCGGGTTGTTCGCCTTCAAACCGAACATGCTGCGGAAGCTTTGCACGTCCGACAAATAGATATCGGAACGAGCGAGCACCGCGATGCTTTGCCCACTGCCGTTAATCCCCGCGCCTAAGAGCGGATTAATGTCGTAAATCGTATAGTAATCAGCGGGCCCCAGTATGTTTAAGCCAGCCGTCAGACTGAACATGGAACCGACATTCTGAACCGAGGCGATGGCCGCTCCTTTGACCAAATGCGGCTGGTAGCGGAAATCGTGCAGCTTTAAAACTCCGCCGATAATGCCTGCCAATGCCGCGGGTATCTGCGGATCACTCGCATTGGCCAGATGCTGAACACCATTGATGGTGTACTGCCGCATTTCAGTCTTGAAGGCCTCGCCTACTTGAGACGCGTTTCCACTAAAAATAATGGCGCGGTTGCCGGCGGGAACCTCGTCTACTGTGAAACCGTGGCTCTGCAGCCAGCCAGTCACCTTGGCAATATCAGACACCGAAACGCCAAACTGCGCGGCAAACTCTTTCGGAGCTAAGAATTGACGGTACTTCGACGACTTTGGATCGTTCTGCTGGGCAACCAAAGCCTCCAGTTGCGCTTCCTGCTGCGCGCTGGCCTGCAAATGCAAAACCATATGTTCCATGGGAGTGGCGAAGTCGGCAGGTATGGATGTACTGGCCTGCGCAGCCAGCGGATGTACGTTACCGGTTAGAGTAACCCGGACGCTTTCGTCAATTTGCTGAGTAATCCGATCTTGCGGCGCTATCTGCGCACTCATCAAACCAGCGGTACAAACAACGAGAAACCCATGGGTGGCGAATCTGCAGGAACGTGTCATAAGGTCTTTCCCAAACTTGGCGTACTCTCCAAAAACCGAAATACTTCCAGCCTGGTTAAGACTACTGATCGGACAAACGAGTGGAACTCTGAGAACAGATTGCTGAGAACGCTGTCTGGAATGCCCTTAGGCAGTACCATCAGGGCCCTCTGGCCTTCAGTGAAATTTGTGCGACGACTTGATCACCATTACCTCTTCACAAAAGAAGCCTCCCAAATCACCGCAATAACAGGGTCCGCGGGCACTTCCCGGAAACAACTTCTCCAGCCACTTGACGCCACGCACACAACCTAAATCCCGCTGTGAAAACTCGAACGATCGACCCCTAACGATTCTTAAAAGTGGTGTCAGATGAAATGGATTTTCTGAAGCAACTCTACGGCATGGAGGACTGTCACTTTCATGGCCGCGACGGCGTAGACGAGTATTGGCCTCGCCAATATGGGAGTAAGACATCGCCCCCAAAACGCATTCTCGTCTCACACTCCAACCTTAAAATGATTCGACACAGTCGGCATCCGCTCATCTTTGATGAGCGTGTTCCCAGTTCGCAGAAGGAGTAAGCTCAACGGTCATCCTGAGGCGCTCTGACTTACCCAGTTGCATGCAGAAACGATTCTCTACGTATTAGGGAAGCCGACCTGTCTGAAGTGCGACAGAAACCGCTACAAAAAGACGAGCTCTCCACAATCTTGCAGGATAAACAATTAGGGAATGTTCCTAGTACAAAAACAAAACGATTAAGCGCAGAATCACTGCAACAGTAGGGTTTGTTTTCCGTATTAGTACCGGACTTAATTTTAGTGATTCATTTCAAGGCGTGGGTGGCCTAAATACTAGAAATCCCTCATACGGTCTCCTTGAAGACGAAATTGAGGTCAGTGAACATGAAAGACGCATCGAGAGTTCTCGTGGTGGAAGACGAGGGCTTGGTTGCTCTCGATCTGCAAGACCGGCTGATCAAAGCCGGGTACGACGTGCCCGATGTGGCCACGTCCTCAGAAGAAGCACTGCGCCTAACGGAGTCTCTAAATCCGGATTTAGTTCTGATGGACATCCGCCTGCGCGGTCCGCGCGATGGAATCGCTACAGCCCAAGACATCCACGCCCGGGCCACGATTCCCATTATTTTCGTGACAGCTAACGCGGACGCTGCAACCCTTAAGCGCGCGCGGGCGAGTCGGCCTGCTGGATTTTTCGTGAAGCCCGTACCATTTGCAAGTTTGATGAGCTCAATGGAAATGGCAATATACCGGTCGCGGGCAGACCAGTATTCGGCATTCCTCGCCGCGCGGCAGGACGATTCAGACAAGATCACATTCATTACAGACTTGGATGGCAAAGTGGAGTTTGTCAGTCCAGCGATCAGCCGGTGGGTGGATTCTACGGAAACGGACTTGCTGGGCAGCCCCCTCAGTTCGCTCATTTCCCTCGCCAGCCCAGGTCAGGGTGATTGGGCGCGTGAGGTTTTGTCCCGTCTGGCGGGACAGCACACAGTACACATTTCCCGCAGTTTGTTCTTAGCCCTGCCCGGCGGTACATTGAAGGTCCCAGTGACGGCCGAAGCCAGTCTCCACCGGTTTAGCCACGATTCACTGAGAGTCGTTTGGGAACTGCGGGACTTGAGCGGCAGCGATTGGAATGAGCAGCAGATTCGCAGCGAACAGAAACTGATGGCCCGTGGCCTTATAGCGTCTGGCATCAGCGACACGACCTACCGTTTGTTTGAAATCATCCCTGGGTTGAAAGAACCGAACGCCGAATCAATAGCGGCGGTGGAAATGTTTTGCCAAACAGGAATGGAAATTTCGCGGCAACTGACCACAGGCTTTAACGGAAATCATTACACGCCCGAGTTGCTGGATGTCAACAACTGGCTGACGACAAACCGCGCGCTGCTCAGCAAGTGGGGAGGGAGTCAGATCAGCGTTTGTTTTGATCTATCGGCCCAGCCAGCAGAGGTACGCCTACCCGCCCATTCACTTGGGCAACTATTCATGAGCACCTTCGAGAGTTTGCGCAGAAGGTTGGCTGGCCCGGGAACGATTCACGTGCGAAGCCACATCGTCCAGGGACTCCGCGAGGCTGTGCGGCTTGAGTTCCGCATGGAGCGCAGCGGTCCGGCCGCTTGGACTCCCTTCGTTTTTCCCTTTGAGCGTGAAAACAGCCATCTGGAAATATCACTGGCAAGTGCGATTGTTGCGGCTGCCGGCGGGCGCATGGGATACGTGCAAAGCTGGGCGAACGCCGCCCAACTCGAAATCCTGCTTCCACGGCCGGTCGATCCACGCAAGCAGAACAGTCCTGACAACGGCGTGGTCCTGCTCGTGGGCACGGGGACGCGTACAACAGCGGCCCTGGAAAAGCAATTCGAAGCCGACGGCAAGCGAGTCATCCGATCGGCGAATGAGGTAGAGGCGCTGATTGTCGCTGAACTGCAGGGAGGCGATATCGCCGCCGTGGTTGCGGATGTCGATTCTGTCTCAACCCGCGGCCGTGAAAGAGTGGAACGCGCGTTTCTGGACCGTAATCCAGCGACGAAATTTATTTGGCAGACCTTTGGTTGCCCACCGTTCGATGTCTCCCTAGATTTGGCGTGAGGCGCTGGCATGCGGATAGAAGAAGGTATCAAAAACAATGGTTTCAATTTTGGTGGTGGAAGACGAAGGAATCGTCGGCCTGAATCTACAACGACAACTGAAAGGTGCTGGCTACGAGGTGCCTGCCATAGCAGCTTCGGCAGACGAAGCTTTGGCCGGCGTCAAAACTCACAACCCCGATGTCGTGCTCATGGATATCCATATCCGCGGACCACGCGATGGGATTGAAGCAGCGGAAGAGATTCATCAAACGTCTCACACCCCTGTCATTTTTCTCTCTGCTCATTCAGACAGAGGAACGCTCGAACGCGCCCGCAAAACATTCCCGTCAGGGTATCTGGTAAAGCCCGTTTCTTTTCTCAGCTTGACTAGCACCATTGAGATGGCGGCGCTCCGCAGGCCACCTTCCGTAAAAGATCCAAATGCCTTTACCAAGGATTGTTCACGGACGACCGAAGTAGCGGCGGAGAAACGACGGTCCATCCAGACCATCGTCAACCAGTTGCGCAGCCCTATTGCCGTGATAGATGCCGCAGGCATGATCGTAGTTGCCAACTCTGAAATTGAGAACCTCTTAGGATACGGTCGAAACGAACTTGTTGGCCGCCCTCTGCAAGCTCTGAACATCCAAGACGGAAAAGGTAAGATGAGCGCCGACAGCACGATCCTTCTCGCCGCCGCCTCTACTGGGCCGCTCGATTTAGCGGGAAGCTGGTCAGTCGACCGCAAAGCCGGAGGGATTCTACCGGTGAGCGTATCTCTTGGCCCTTTTGCGATCGATGAGCAGAAGCTGCTGTTGTTAACATTGGCGGACTTGTCGCAGCACCAGAACGCTGGAGCGGTATCCCAAATGTTCGAATCTTTGGTAACCAGCGTCAAAGACTACGCCATTTTTATGCTGAGCCCTGAAGGAATTATTCTTACCTGGAATGAGGGTGCAAAGTCGATTAAGGGGTATTCGGCTGAAGAAATAATTGGAAAGCATTTCTCTTGCTTCTATACACCGGAGGATATTCACGGAGATCATCCGCAAGAGGAATTGCGCAAGGCCTTGGATACTGGCAAATTCATGGAAGAGGGATGGAGGGTTAGGCGTAACGGATCAAGGTTCTGGGCTTCCGTAATCATCACCCCGATCTACGACAAAGAAGGGCAACATACTGGCTTCTCAAAGGTGACGCATGATGTGACGGAGAGGAAGGCGGCCGATAACGCATTGCGCAAAAGCGAGCGGGAATTCCGCACGCTGGCTGACGCCATACCGCAAATTGTTTGGATCGCAGCGGCGGATGGCCGCGGTTTCTACAATAATCGACGCTGGTACGAGTTTTCAGGATTCCCGATCCCTAAAGAGCGCACGGAATTACCTCTGCGTGAACGCTGGACCAGTTTGGTCCATCCGGAGGAAGACCAGCAGGCCCTCGACTCTTGGATGGCGGCAATCCGTTCCAGAGCCCCGTTCGAAGGTGAGTACCGGCTTTGGGATTTTCAGCGGCAAGAGTACCGGTGGCACTTGGCCAGAGCACTGCCTGTTCCAGATGACGACGGAGAAATTAGCCGTTGGTTTGGCACTCTCACGGATATTCATCATCGAAAAACAGCAGCCGACGAACTGGAGTCGGAAGTACGCCGCCGAACCGAAGCGCTATCCGATTCGCTGGAGCAACTGCGGGCCAAAGAGGAAATGCTCCAACAATCACTCATCGAGAAAGACGTCTTACTCAAAGAGATTCATCATCGCGTCAAAAATAACCTCCAAATCATCTCCTCGTTGTTGAATATGCAGGCAAGCAATTTAGATAATGAGGCCGCAGTGGCTCAACTGCGGGACAGCGAGCGTCGCGTAACATCAATGGCGCTCATCCACGAGCAACTCTACGGTACGAAAAACATGAGTTCGATTGAGTTCGCCGAATATTTGGCAAAGCTCGTGCCCACAATTTTTGCTTCATACACAGAGAAGGATTCGGTTAGCTATCTTCTCGATTTACAGCCGACGACCCTTGCCCTTGACCAGGCCATACCCTGCAGTCTAATTTTGAACGAGTTGATCACAAATGCCTTAAAGTACGCATATCCTCCGGGCCACCGGGGCGAGATCATTGTGAGGCTTCACTCCTCCCCCGAGGTGGTCGAATTGAAGGTTGCCGACAGGGGAGTTGGATTGCCCGCCAACTTTAGCGCTGCTCATACTCGAACGCTTGGTATGCAAATCATTCACATTTTAACCAAGCAACTCGAGGGTACGTTGGAGTTAGACTGCACGGCAGGTGCCGCTTTCACAGTCAAATTTCCTCGCGAGACTTTTACAGACCTCCAGAGTTAGACAGCGCAACGGGCAAAGCTCCGGTCTTCCGGGATCGTTCTTCGACCCCATGGATCTCCGCGGAACCCAGGGCGCGATGCACCATCATTTTTTGGGATTCACCCATTTTCCGAAGTCTTTTACGTTTAAACTGCTCGCCGGTGCGGTATCAAACTGCTAGGTCTCGCTCACCTACTATGGAAGATGGAATGACCGATCCCGTAGAATCTCTCATTGTTGATTTGGTTGAGTGGGTTTCCACGCGCGACCGCACCTACGAAGAAGTGTTGGATGCGTGGCGAACATCCTGCCCCCGGCTCCCCGTTTGGGAGGAGGCGAACGAACGTGGGCTGCTCGCTGAGCAGATGGAGAACGGTCGCCGAATGGTCCGGCGAACCGCAGCCGGCACGGAATTTCTCAACAAACGCAGGACTCACGCTTAAGGGGGTGAGCCGAGGATCTCGATTGTGAACCATGATCATGACACGCTCCGCGGCTTTACCGTGTTTTCAAATGTTTGCTGGCCATGAGTGGAAGTTTGGAGCCACCGCACCGGACGCGTCCATAGAAAGCCTGCGCCACCGCTGTATTCGCCTTGTGGCTCCCAGCGGCGCCGATGGCAAATCCGCCATCAGGCTGCATCAGAACTTCAGCAAGTGATCTTGTTTGAGTAGGTACTTTCCGCTTTCTTCCAGAAGAAGCTAGTGAGTCGATCATTCACGGTTCCGTTCGCTAGATCGACGCTACAATCCACCCATGCGCCATTTTGTCGTCGTGTTTGCGCTTCTCGCCACATCTCTTTCCTATCGCTACTCTCTAACCGGCAGCGCCACCGGTGTCAGCACCAAACCTATCGCGGCCTTCGCCCTGATCGGCGGCGGTAAAGACGTGGATGACATAAATCGTTGGTTTGTCAGCAAAGCCGCAGGAGGCGATCTTCTTGTGCTGCGAGCAGCTGGCGATAATTCCTACGATAATTACTTCTTTAAGCTCGGCACTCTCAACTCGGCTCAAACCCTGGTAATTCCCACGACGGACGCCGCAAGCGACACATTTGTGATCGCCAAGATAGCCCATGCCGAGGCCATCTTCCTGGCTGGCGGCGATCAATGGAATTACGTTCGGCTCTGGAATCACTCAGCCGTAGGCGATGCTCTTCGCGGGGCCATTCAACGTGGCGTTCCCATCGGAGGAACGAGCGCTGGACTCGCCGTGATGGGTGAGTACCTATTCAGCGCTGAAAAAGATACGGTCACTTCGCAGCAGGCGCTTCTCGATCCCTACAACGAACACGTCACGCTCGCCCATGACTTCCTTAACATCGCTGTACTCAAGAACACGATCACGGACAGCCATTTTAGAGCGCGCGATCGCATGGGCCGCACGCTCGTCTTCCTGGCGCGTATGCTGGCGGATTTTCATCTGACCGAAGCGCGTGCTCTTGCGATTGATGAACGCACCGCCGCGCTGATGGAACCAAACGGCCAACTGCGCGTTGCAGGGTCGGGACACGTCTACTTTTTGCGCGCCCGGACAGCCGCTGCTGTCTGCCGCAAAGGTGTTCCGCTCAGCATCTCAGGCATCGAAGTCTATCGGGCACGCTGAAGGCGCTCAATTCGATGCTGCCAGTTGGCGTGGTTCCGGCGGCAATTCATATTCGCTTACCGTTTCCGCCGGTGTCGTTATATCCGATCGAGCTGATCGCTCTATCTACTGAAATGAAGAAAGCCTTGTTTAGTTACGCGCTCAACTGCACCGGCAGATCCCCGTCTGCCATCCTGTGTGCGTTCTGAAGAGTGGATATCTCGCCCAGTAAATCGGCGATCCGAATCGGCTTGGTCACATATCCATCCATCCCTGCCGCCAGAAATCGCTCGCGATCGCCGGACATCGCGTGGGCCGTCAGAGCAATCACCGGAATGCGCCCCCCGCTCTCACGTTCTTTATTACGAATGGCAGCCGTTGCCTGCATACCGTCCATTCCCGGCATCTGAATATCCATCAAAACCAGATCGAAAGTCTGCCGCTCCAGTGCGTCCAGCGCCAACTGACCATCGCCGACGACTGTCACCATGTGACCTTCCTTCTCCAACATCCGGCGCGCTACTTTCTGATTGACCAAATTGTCTTCTGCCAGCAGAATGCGCAGACTGGCTGAAGAAGCCGGCAAAGTGTGTCGCGTGATCAACTCACTGGACCCCGCTTCCCCGCTGCTGTGCTGGACCGCCAACTTGATAGCATCTATCAACTGAGTAGGCGAAATCGGCTTGGTCAAATAAGCCGCTACTCCGAGATCCTTACAGCGCGCGCCATCTCCTCTTTGACCGGCGGAGGTGAGCATCACAATTGTGGTATCCGCAATCGTAGCGCGTTGCCGCATTTCTTCCACCATGGTGAACCCGTCCACTTCCGGCATATGGCAGTCGAGCAGCAGCAGTCGGAAAGGCGCTTTCGCCGCTGCAGCCGCCTCTAACTCGCGCACCCCGACCCTGGCATTTTCGGCTAGCGTGGCGTCCATGCCTTGCGCCCGTACGATCTCGGCCAGTAGCTGCCGGTTCGCGTCGTTGTCATCCACAATCAGCACGCGCAAATCCGCCAACGACAGGGCCGGAACGGTTTCGCTAGCCGCTTCCTCTTGTGCCAAAGGAGCCCGCAGCGTGAAGTGAAAGCAGCTTCCCATCCCCGGAGTGCTCTCAACCCAAATCGTGCCGCCCATCATCTGAACAAGCCTTGTGGAGATTGTGAGCCCTAATCCGGTGCCCCCAAACTTTCGCGTGGTAGCCGTGTCAGCCTGCGAAAACGCTTCGAATATCGTTTTCTGCTTATCGGCCGGAATGCCAATCCCTGTGTCGCGCACCGAAAAGTGCAAGCGGCATCCTTCGCTCTCCATCCCCTCCAGTTCCACTCGGAGTTCAACTTCGCCCTCACTCGTAAACTTCAGCGCATTGCCGATCAGATTCACGATGATTTGCGAGAGGCGGGTTGGATCGGCCACCACTTGGCTTGGCACCTCGGGCCTGACGTTGCACAGCAGTTCCAAGCCCTTCTCGTCTGCCCGAAAAGCGAGCGGCTTCATGATGCGGGCTACTACATCACGCAGCCGAATCGGAATCGGATCCAAATCCAGCTTGCCCGCTTCAATCTTGGAGAAGTCCAGAATGTCGTTGATCACCGTCAACAAGGAGTGCGCCGAAGATTTTACGTCTCGATTAATTCCCGCTGCTCGCCATTCAATTCTGTGTCGAGCGCAAGATCGGTCATGCCCAGAATGCCGTTCATCGGCGTACGAATTTCGTGGCTCATGTTCGCCAGAAACTCGCTCTTTGTCCGGCTCGCGGCTTGTGCTTGATCCCTCAGTAAATCCGCCTGTTTTAACTGTGCCTGGATCGTCGCGGTTTGGCGATGCACCCGCCGCCGCAGTGCTAAAATCCACGAGAACGCCGCTAAAACCACAATCGCACTGGCTCCGAATGCGTACAACGTTCGTTCACGGTTCCACCACGAAGCCGCGCGAACCACCCGTACATCTTGCCCTGATCGCAACAGAATCTGCACCGTCTTGGGTACTCGAAAATGCCTCACCGCCTGCGTTTCGGGAATCACACAAATGCCCGTCACTTCCAATTCACTGCCGTCCCGTAAACCTGCCGTAGCATCGTTCGTCTGGTCGAGGGGAAGCACGGCCGAAAACAGTGTTCCTCCCACGCCAAGCAAGAGTGTGTCTTGCTCGGTAGTGCGCTGCTGCTGAATGAGCTGTCCGCGCATGCGGACAAGACTGCCTTCATCGTCGCCGCCGAGCGCTTCCTTCATGCCAATCGTCCGCGCGGGCGGAATTGGCGCTTTCCCCAGTCGTTTAAAAAGAGCGTCATCAATCGTGTGGGAAGAGTCCCCCAACACCGGAAAGCCCACAACGTCCACCACATCACCGGGTTGTACATCGGTGGCCTCTGCACTAAGTACGCTCGCACCCTGGTTCCCATCGTGAATGAACACCGTTTTCCCCCAGCGCGCGGTCACCACTCCATGAATGCGAACCCTGTGACCTGGCGTCGACCCGGGTACGTACTCAAAAATCCCTCGCACGTTCTTAAGCGGAACGGAGAAAGGATCGCTAGGCGCCGCTTCCACAACCTCAACAAAAGCCAAACTCTGCGAATAAATGTTGACTCCAATAAGTTGACTCCGCTGGTTGAACAACGGACCCACTGTGCCCCGCACCCGAACCCGCGCATCCACCAGCCGCTCGTAGTCCCTTCGGTTGTCCGCCGTCGCCATGACTTCCGTTTGCGAACGGCCCGACGCCACCACCAGCACGAGCATCGATTCGCGAACCTCCGCCGACCGCACCGTCCCCTCAAACTCTACCCATTGGCCATCGTCAATCCCTGTCAAGAGACGGTCGAGACTCACCGGTCTCGCCGCCGGAATCGCGGCATCTCCCAAAACGTGTAATTCCGCCTTGTCCACAATCGGCGCGAATTCACCCGCCCCACTTTCGCCTTCGATGTCCAATAGCGTGCCCGGATGGACGGCCGGCGTTAAAAGGACATGATCCTTGGTCTCTATATACACTCCGGTTTTGCCGTCGTTCACAAAAAAACCATGCCAGCCAGTAAAACAAACCACGCAGACCGCGCGTAAATGCACGCGGTAGTGTCGTTTCGATTCAAGCGGTGTCAACTCGTGAACCGCGGCAGCCGTAGTGAGGGTCGGCAGCGCGGGCGACTCTTCTTGTGGAGTGGCGCCAAAGCTAGCCATCACAGCGCATACGACAGCTAGCGCCCACTGCACTTTCCTGATGGGCATGAAGGACGTTTCCTTCGCCTCGTATCGTCACTTTTGAGTGGGGAGTTTATAGCCACGCGACGCGTGCGCTTAGCCGGACCGTTGCGTCACGTCGTATTTCATCATGCGCTCATGCTTTCCCGCCCGGTCTCGTTCCATCGTGGGAAACGACCGCCGTACGACGCCAACGGCGTTGATTGGGACTAATCGCCTAATCTAAAAGCACCGCCAGGCGGTAGCATTTTCGAGCAAGGTCGGGTTCCCTGGCTGAGCGAGTCTTTCATTCCCTTCTGTGGCGAACCGCACGCTTGCCATTTGCCGGTCACAAAAATCGACCAACTATATTTATCTTGCTTTCAACCACTTACCGCCCAAAAATCATTTCCGCGAACGGCCCCAAAGCTAACCTGAGCCTGTTTCTAGCAGTTAAATCTCCGTTCAAAAGGAACCAAAAACATGGCTTCAGAAGCCCAAATTAACGCCAACCGGATCAACGCCACAAAATCACACGGCGCACTGTCTCCGGAAACCAAACAGACCAGTTCACAGAACGCGCGCAAGCACGGCCTCTGTGCTAAAACGCTTGCGATTCATCCTATAGACCGTGAAGAATATGATCACTTGGTCACCACGGTCATGGATTATTACAAGCCAGGCAATGACATGGAGCGCATTGTCATCCAGGAAGTCGCCAATCTTCAATGGAAACTTTCCCGCATCCCGGTCTACGAAGGCGCAATCAATCTGCGCGCTCTCCGCGACCAGACCGAGAAACTCGGCCTCATTGCCAGCGACGAGGAGCGTTATCTCCTTGAACAAGGCGCCATTCAGCTTGCCAATTCCAAGGCGCTGACCAATTTGACTCTCCAGCAATCCCGCACCCAGCGTAATCTCGAAAAGGAACTGGCGCGCTTCAACCAGATGCGCGCCGAGCGCGAAGCGGTTTCCAAGGTCCACGCCGACCTTGCCGAAGTCAGCATCACCGGTGAGAACACCCCTTTGCAGAGCGTTGGGGTCGTTTTTAGCTACGAGTACTTGATCCACCGCATCGCCTTCAGAAAATCATAATCCAACGGTGTCCATCTCTGTTTTTGATCGCTTCTGGGGCGATCCAAAGGCGAAAACGCCCGCTTAAAATTTGCAGAAACTCGTCGAATTACAACCCGCACGCCACGCCCAAACCCTAAGTGTGTCTTGTCTCTTATTTGGAGTTTATTTGGCGCAAAAAAGTTCATACATTTTTCGGTCACCGCACTAGCCCTTTTTATTTTCCCTTTGTTTTCAGTGCCCTGGAGCGTTTTTTCGCCGCCACCGGCAAGCGCTCAAAGCTAAGGTGAACTCGCGAGCCAAGTTCTGCCTTGGCCTCCGCGCCTCATTTTCGAACGAAAGGAAACAACTATGGATTCAGAGACAAACTCCGCGGAAACGTTAAATATCAACAGCGTCGAATTCTTGGCTAGCATCGGCATCTGCGCCAGAGCCATGGCCGAATTGGACAATATGGAACTATCCGAATTTCTCACACAAAAGGGAGAGCTCATTAAACGCGCCAAACTGCGGACCGATGCGCAAGTCCTCAACGTCTTCCGCGAAATGGCCACCTCCAAGAAAAACTGGCCAGCCACTGCCATGTGGATCAAAATGCAATGTATGCATCTCTTCGACGCGCCGCCGGAATCAAAATCGCAATCTACAACTGGAAAGGCCGCGTCAGAGTTCAAGACTAGACCAATCGAATTCGACGTTTATTGCAACGACGGCGAACCAAACTTCGATTACTAAGGATCGTACTGAGCCACGACCATGAGGGAGTGGTTATGCCAATAAACGGTAAGCACTGAGCCAAGGGGGATACGCTAATGCCACACACAACAAATCACCGGCCACAGCCATGTCCCCCCGGCCGCTCAGTTCAACCCGGCCTTCCATCTCTCAATCAGCACCAGTTGTTTCTCAACCGCTTCCCGCTCGGGCGAATTCGGCTGCAATCGCAGAAACGTCTCAAAATCGGCCTTCGCCGCCCGGTGATTCATCTGCCGCAAATGCACCACGGCCCGGTGCCGGTATTCTTCGGCATACTCCGGCATCGCTTCAATCAGCAAATCCAAAACCTGCCGCGCTTTGTCAAACGCCTCGCCGCGAATGTAAATGGCTTTCAGGTTACTCAACATCCGCACCAGCATCTGCCGCTTCGTCACCGCGCCCAGCAGCGCCGGATTCATTCGCAAATCCACGTTCGCCGCGTCTTTCGCCAGCAAACACAAATCGCCAAAACTCAAAATCTTTCCCCCGCGGAACGGGTCCAGCCAGTACCGCGATTCGTGGTCTTCATACGCCACAATGAAATGTCCCGGCAACCCCACGCCGTAAACATTGCGCCCCAGCCGCCGCGCCACTTCCATATACACCAGCGAAAGCGAAATCGGAATCCCCAGCCGCCTCATCAATACCGAATTCAAGCAGCTATTGCGCGGGTCATAGTATTGCTCCGCATTGCCGCGAAACTGCATCACGTCGAACAGCAACTCATTCGCGCCTTTAATGAAGTCCAGCCCGCTCGCGCCCGGCGTCAATTGCGCGCCAATCTGCTCGGCCAAATGGTCCAGCCGGAACAAGAATGCCTCTTGGTCCAGCCCCGGAAATTCGATGCTCGCCAACTCCAGCGCGGCTATATCCAGCGGCACTGCAGACCGGTCATCGCGCAATGCATCCAGCAAGCTCCTCACGCGCATAGCTTACCACCGCCAGCCCCATTCCCCGCCCTGCGCCGCGTGTCTATCCTAAACATTTCCCTAACGGTATTGGCATCAAACCGCGTCCATGCGCATAATAGTTTCGGTAACTCTGTAACCGAATTTGAGGTGACGATTGGCTGAACTCTCCAAGCTCTTGGCAACTCGCCGGAATTTTGTCGCAAAGGTAGCGGCAGGCTCAAGCCTCCTTCTCACTGGCTGCGATTCCATTCGTCAGTTGCAAAGTAAGCTAACTTCGCAGCATCCCACTGATCAAACGCATCCTGCCGACGCGTCTGAACGGTCCACTCCGGCCGATGTCACCCTCCGCATTGACACGGTCGTTGCTGAAATTGCTAAAGAATCACGCTATCAGCACCATTGGCTATAACGGTGCAGTCCCCGCCCCTCTTATCCGCTTAGAAGAGGGCAAGCCCGTCACCGTTGAACTCATCAACGATACGAACGCCCCCGAACTCGTTCACTGGCATGGCCTCATCGTCCCTTCCGATGTGGATGGCGTCGAAGAAGAGAATAGCCTCGCCGTTCCCGCCCACGGATCCATTCGTTATACCCTCACGCCTACGCCCGCCGGCTCGCGTTTCGTTCATTCCCAATCCATGCCCGGGCCCGATCTTACGCGCGGCACTTATACTGGCCAGTACGGCTTCGTCTATGTCGAGCCTCATGCCAACCCCGGCCGTTACGATCAGGAGCTATTTCTCGCCACTCACGAATTCGAACCCTTCTTCACCAACGAAGAGACACCGATCCCGACGAACCCGCCCTCACTCCGCCTCCCGGCTATCAGAACAACGCCAAAGCCAATGGCCGCGAAATTGGCTATCAAAAGTTCACCATCAACGGCAAATGTCTGGGCTTTGGCGAACCCATCCGCGTCAAACAAGGCCAGCGCGTTCTCTTCCACTTCCTGAACGCCAGCGCTACCGAAACCGTCAAGCTTGCTTTGCCCGGTCACCTCTTTCTCGTCATCGGCCTCGACGGTAATCCCGTCCCTAAGCCCCAGTTGGTGGACGTCATCGAAATGGGCGCCGCCGAACGTGTCGATGCGGTCGTCGAAATGACCAACCCCGGCGTTTGGATCCTCGGCACTCCTAAAAATGAAGACCGGATCAACGGTCTCGGCATCGTCGTCGAATACGCCGACAAAACCGGACCCGCCCTCTGGATGCCTCCGCCTAAATCAGTCTGGGATTACAGCGTTTTCGGTGACGTGCGACCCCCCGAATTGCCGGAGGAAACCATCAATCTCGTCTTTGGCAAAATCAACGGCGGCGGAGGCGGCTTCAACCTATGGACCGTGAACGGCAAATGTTTTGAAAATCGCGACAAGCCCCATATTCTTCATCGCGACCGCCATTACCGTCTCATCTTCGACAACCAAACCGACGATGCCCATCCCGTCCATTTGCACCGCGCCAGTCTCAACGTGGTGACCGTCAACGGCCGCGCCGCCGGCGGCGTCATCAAAGACGTGATTCTCGTCAAGCGATTTGGCAAAGTAGAGGTAGACGTTGTTCCATCCGTCGCCGGCCTAAGCCTGTTCCACTGTCATCAGCAACTGCGCATGGATTTCGGATTTAAATTTCTGTTCAACGTCGTTTGAGGAATTTCTTAATCAATGGCTAATATCGACGACGTGCTTTCGCTGCTTCAAACCAAAGGCAATGCGGAATGCGCGGGCACCAAGATTTCGCAGTTGCAACATGCTCTTCAGGCCGCCCACTTGGCTCAAACCGAGAATGCTCCGCCCAATCTGGTGGTCGCTGCCCTTCTTCACGATGTGGGCCACTTGTTAGGCAATAACGGCCCCGACCCCGCCCATGCCGAGGTCGGCCACGCCTGGCTCGCTCAGCATTTCCCACCCGAAGTCAGCGAACCCGTCCGGTTACATACCGACGCCAAGCGATACCTCTGCGCTACCGACAGCAAGTATATTGAGAAGCTCACGCCTACCTCCGTCCAAAGCCTCCACGCCCAAGGCGGACCCATGAACGACGCCGAACTCGACGCCTTCGAAGAAGAGGTCCACTACCCCGACGCCGTCAAGCTCCGCCACTGGGACGACCAGGCTAAAACAGAAAATCTCGCGGTACCTGCCCTAGACAGCTACCGCGAGACCATTGCCAAACTGCTCAAAAACTAAGGACCTAGAACATGGTCCCGCCACCGCGCGTGGTTTCCCACGCCGCGGCCAGCCGTTGGTGTTGGACATCCCGCTCGGCCCGCAGCCAGTCTTCGTTTTCCGACCCGCCCTGGAACCCGCGCTCCTTGGCGTAGTTATACGCCCGCAGCGCCACATCGTCCTGGTTGATCGGCTGTAACAGCGAATTCAGCACGCCCTTCAGATTGGTCAGCTCCGCGTTCTTGGCCGTGAACAGAATCTGCCGCCGCGCATCCGTATCCGGCGCCGCTTCAATCTCGGCGATCTTGCTCCGCAGACTGGCAATCTCCGCGTCCTTGGCCGCCTGAGCCTTGCTCAGCTCTTCCACCCGTTTCTCGAACTCGGCCACATGGTCCTGAACTGCCGGAGCCACCGGCTGCGCCTTGCCCTCGTTGACGTCGTAGAAGCCGTACGCCGCCACACCCGCCCCCGCAACCGCCGCCATTGTCTTCAACGGCGCCGCCTGCGTCAGCAATTGGTCTTTCAAGCTGGCGATTTCCGTCTGATGAGCCGCCAAGCCCGTCTCCGCCATCCGTAGCTTGCGCGTCGTCAAGTCATGCTCGTACTGCAAGTCGGCATGCTGCGCCGCGATCGGCTGCAGCTCTTCCACCCGGCTCAACAACGCACCTACGTGCTGGTCTCGTTCCGCCAACTGCGCCTGCAACGCCGCCACATCCTCGTGCGCTACCGTCGCAACCGGCTTCGCCGATATCTCCGCAATATGCGCATTGAGGTGCGGCACCATCGCCGCCAGCGGAGCTACTTCACCGAGCTTCGCCTTATGCTGCTCGATCTCAGCCCGCAGCGCCGGCACCAACGCTGCCGCAGCCGCCAGTTCGGCGATATGCTCCGGACTTTCGCTCGGCCTCGCCGCCAATGCCGCCTGATGCTCACCCGTGATCTGCGCGATATGCGAGTTCAGATGCGGCACCATCGCCGCCAACGGAGCCAAGTCCCCAATCCGCGCATCCTTCTCCGCAGCTTCGGAACCCAGTTGCGCAATATGTGAGTTCAGGTGCGGCACCATCGCCGCCAGAGGAGACAGTTCGGCAGCCTTCGCCTTGTGCTCTTCGATCTCGGTCTGCAGCGCCGGAACCATCGCTGCCAGCGGCGTGAGTTCCGCGATCTTGGCGTCCTTCGCGGCGTGCGCGGCCAGATGGTCGCCCACCTGCGAAGTCAGATGGCCGATCTGCACGTCCTTCTCGGCTAAGGCCGCCACATGTTGATCGACTTGCGTGGCCAGATCTTCGATATGCGTATCCTGTTCGGCGAGCGCCGCTGTTCGTTGCTCAATTTGCGTGTTTAGGTTTGCGATTTGAGCGTCCTTCTCGGCATGTTGCGATTTCAGAACCGGGACCAAAGCCGCTAGCGGAAGCAGTTCGGCGATCTTCGAATCCTTAGCCGTGTGGCCGGCTTTCAATTCGTCCACTTGCCCCATCAATTGCTCAAGGTGTTCGTCCTTTTCCTTATTGGCATCGACATGCTCCGCCAGTTGGCTTTCGAGAAGAGGCACTTTTTTCGCCACCGGTTCCAGTTCCGCTACGCGGCCACTCAATGTGACTAACCGGACATCCTTATCCTTGTGCGCTTGCACATGCTCGGCAATCTGGGCGTCCTTGGTTTTCGCCAGAGCTTCCAGTTCGGCGGTTTTGGCAGTGACGGTCTTCTCCAACTCAGGCACTTTGGCGGCGATAGTTTCTAGCTCTGCGATGCGTGCCTTGCATTTGGCGTCTTCTTCGTTCTTGCTCGCCACGAAGGCGGCATGCGTCGCTTCTAAATCCGTGAGCCTAGCGGGATAGCCGCTCAGTTTCGCAGCCCGTTGTTCGAAATCCGCCGCGCGTTCGCGCGCTTGGCGCAGCCGCATCCCCCACCACGCCCAGCCGATGATCACTCCCAAAAGCGCCGCCCCAAGCAAGCAGGTCAGCATCTGACCAACTAAGTACTGCATGATTACTGTTTCTCCTTTAGTACAAAATTGATGCGCCGGTTTTTCCGACGTCCTTCTGGTGTATCGTTTGAAGCAATCGGTTTGGTATCGCCAAAGCCTTCGGTGGTCAGTCGCTCAGGCGTGATTCCTTTGTTGACCAAGTAATTCTTGGTGGCGATGGCGCGCCGGTAGCTCAGATCCTTGTTGGCATCCGGATTGCCTTGAGAATCGGTATGCCCTTGGATTTCGCAGTCCAGCGTAGGCGATGCCAAGAGCACAGGAGCTACCTGGTCAAGCACTTGACGGCCGTGCGCGGTCAGTTCCGCGCTGGCCGGATTGAATTCCACCACGTCGTTTTGAAGAATCGAATCCAGCTTGCCTTGCGACTGGACTGCCTCGATTGGTCCGCCTACAGTTGGAGGCGCGGTCACCGTACTGGCGTCCGGCTGCGCATCCGTAATTTGCGTGTGGACGACGCGCACGCCATCCACTGACTCCGCTAACTTCACGCTGGCATCCGAAACTTGCGCGGAGTTTGCGGGTCCAGTCAATAACACATCGCGCCCATCAACACTGATGGCCTGGCTTGAGATGTGATTGGCCGCTAAAGCCTGGGTCACGCGTCCAGAAACGTCTTGCTGAATCATAGGAGCGTGATCGCGCAGGCAGAAAAAACATAACAATCCGAGCGCAAGAACAGCGACGGACAAAACTATACCTCGTAGCATTTTTCAACTCCGATCACCGTCGTTATAAATAAAAAAAGACCCGACTTCAAAACTGTACCAAGTCGATCATTGTTGCGCGTCGGGGCCGATTCGCAGAATGGGCCAAAGGCTTGTGAAGTCGTCGGTCCAGGGCTTCAGACCGTTTGGAATTGCGACAGTTTTGAGACGTCCTTCGAATAACGGATCTTGAAAAAAGCCATCCCGCTTTGAAACCAGAATGTAACTGGCGGCATCGACGGAGAGCGAATCATCGGTATCGTTGTCCACTTGGTAGGCCGGAAAGTGGCGTGCCTTGGCATCGAGCAATACGATGGGCGCTAAGTTGAGATATTGATTGGAAATGTGAACAGCGAGCACGCCATCGGGTTTGAGATGACGCCAGTAGATGTTGAAGGCTTCGCGAGTGAGCAGGTGCACAGGGACAGCATCGCCGGCGAAGGCGTCGATGACAAGCATGTCGAATTCCTGAGAGGGCTCGTGAGCCATGGACAGGCGTGCGTCACCCAGCACAACGTCGATATGGGCGGGACTGTCAGAGAGAAAAGTGAAATACTTGTGCGCGAAATTGACAACCAGCGGATTCAGATCGTAGAAACGAACGATATCGCCGCCGCGGCCGTACGCAGCCATGGTTCCCGCTCCGAGCCCCACCACGCCGAGTTTGATGGCCGATGGGCCTTTTTCCAACACGCGCCAAGTTAGCCCCGCGCCGGACTCGCGGCCATAGTAGGTGGTGGGCACTTGGCGGAAATTAGCATCCTGCAGTTGAACGCCATGCGTGATAGTGCCGTGGCTCAACTGGCGGACGGAATGTTCGTCGTCTTTGTAATCTTCCACCAGAAGCGTTCCGTAGAAGTTGCGCCCTTTGGCCACTGAATTATGAAACTCGTCATACAACTCCTTGCCGGCATAAATCGTTAGCAGAACGATGGCAACGCAACCCAGCAGCCAGAGACTTTCGGCAATCTGGTGGGTCAATTTGCCGGACCAGCGTTTGTCTTTTTCGCGGTGAAAGATGTAGAGGACCAGGAGCGCACAGGCGATATAGGAAATAGGATATTCGTAGACGGCGGAGAACAAATGCGGTGCGATGAGCGCCACAAATACGCCCCCGAGAGCGCCACCGACAGCCAGGCTCAGATAGAAACTGGTGAGGCGTCCGACGGCTGGTTTTAGGCGAGCTAATTCGCCGTGACACACCATGCAGCAGACGAACAGCGACGCGCAAATCAAGGGGACGACCTTCAGCACCTCGGGCGTTTCAATCGTCTCAGTGTGGGAGGCCAGCCACCAAAGAGCGAAAGGGAGCGCGGGTAAAAAGAGCCAGCGCTGATACCATCGGCTGCTTTCGAAGCACAAGATAAATGTAAACAGGTAGATGCTGAGGGGTACGACCCAAAGAAGGGGCATGGGCGCGATGTTTTGGGTCAACAAATTGGTGACAGTGAGTAAGAGCGTGGAGGCACAGGCCGCTAAAGCCACCCACAAGGCAACAAGCGAACGAGGCAGCGCATCGGGCGAAGTATCAGGGACATCGGAAGCGGGCTCCAGTGCAACAGGCGTTCGCGAGACCAAGCTAGCAGCCACGATGCAAAGTAACGCGAAGAGAAAATATGCGGCGGACCAAAACCACGCTTGATTGTGGCCCTTGAGCGCGGGCTCAAGCGCTATGGGATAAAGCAGGAGCGCCGCCAGCGAGCCAGCGTTAGACAGTGCAAAGTAACGATAAGGCAAACCACCGGATTTGCGCTCGGCATACCAGGTTTGCAACAGCGGACTGGTGGACGACAACAAAATATAAGGCAAACCCACCGCAGTTGCCAGTACAGCGAAGACTTTCCAGGTGGGATCTTGACCTGGCTTGGGCTGCCACATGGCGTTTGGCAAAATGGGCAGCACGGCAATGCTGAGCAACAAAAGCAAGGCATGGACGACAGTTTGGCGATAAAGCGGAAGGCGGCTGGTGAGAACGTGCGCGTACAGATAGCCCACTAGCAGCGCGACCTGAAAAAAGAGCATGCTGGTGATCCAGACCGCCGCCGAACCGCCAAACCACGGCAGGATCAGCTTCGAAATAAGCGGCTGAACCAGAAACAACAAGCAGGAACTCGCAAGAATGGTAGCTCCGAAAATCAGTTGCGGAGCGCGCGCCAACGTAGGGGCAGCCGGCGCTGTCGCCAGTTGGGGAGCAGTGGCAGCGGTAGACAAAGCCTGTTACTTGCCCTTCAACGCCTTGTGAATTGCTTGGGACGCGAGCGGCGAAATCACTTCGTAACCGGCGTCGTTGGGATGAAGGCCATCGTAGGTCAAATCCTTCTTCAGCATCTTTTGATCGTCGATCAGAGCGGAGTAATAGTCAAGATAAACGAGTTTGTGCGCTTTGGCATAGTCCTGCATCCAGCCGTTGAGGGCGAGGATTTTCTCGGGCGGCCGACGGGCGGTTTGCGGCCGGATGTAGTCGCACACGGGCATAACGGAAGACAGAACGACCTTGATTTTATTGGCCTTGGCCAGTTCAACCATGGTTATCAAATTGCCTTCAATTTCTTCCAAGGTTTCGGGGCCGGTGTTGCCTGCTATATCGTTGGTGCCCGCAAGAATGACGACGGCTTTGGGATGCAGGTTGATTACGTCGGCGCGAAAGCGCAAAACCATTTGAGGAGTAGTTTGGCCGCTGATGCCACGGTTGACGTACGGCTGGCCGGGGAAGAATTTGCCGTGGGAACGGCCCCAGGCGTCGGTAATGGAATCACCCATGAACACGACGCGTTTTTCGCCAGGGGCAGGCGCCGCCAGTTTGCTATTTTCGTCGCGGTAGCGGCCTAAGTTGGGCCAGTCTTGCAGCGTCTTCTCGTCGCGGGCCAACTGCTTCTGCAGTTTTTCCACATCGGATTGGGGCGTGGCGGCGTCTTGCGGGAAAGCCGACGGTAGCGAGATCAATAACAGGGACAGACCCAAGAGAGTTTTCATAGAATGCTCTCGTTGGAGATTATCAGATTGAAAGGAGTTGGAGGGACAAGAGGGCGAAGAGAAGGCGTTTTTTGCGAAACGGAAGCGAACAAAAGGCGATGGCCTTCTGGATGCCGATAGTTGAATGACACTTCGATTCACAGCTCAGGATACGGCGCTGGAGCTCTGAGTTTAGGCGATTGCGATAAGCCGCCCAACACGTAAGTGCTTGATGGCTATGAAGTTGGAGGCATTTAGAATTTTCTCCAACGTTTGTGATCGTGTTTTTCGAGCTGTTACTTGCGCTAAGCGATCTCGTCTCCAGGTAGAGGCGGCTTTACCCGGCCAGCAGACTTCAGGAGGCTTTTCGCTTTCGCCATGTCGGCCCGGCTCGATGGCTACCGGATTTCAGTGATCTTCTTTGACGAGACTTGGCTTGTCACTTGAGCGAGATGTCGCCCGAGCCCAGATTAGAAGTCGTGAAAAGCAAAAAATGATTGTGGCGATGAACAGCATTTCCACCACGTAAATCAAACACCAAAACGTCGCCTGATAGACCAATTCGTTTCCCGGCGGCTTACTGTGACCGAACATCCAGAGCCAGCCCATGCTGAGCAGAAAAATGGGTACGGAGTGATAGGAGACGAGAAGGCGCGCCAAAATAGAAGAGGGCCGTACTTGGGGACTGCTACCACAAACCAGCCAAACAAACAGCGGCAATTCAACCAGGCCTGCCATCGCGAGCGCCCTTGACCACGGTGTGTGCTTCTGTGGCACATCCTCAGTGTAACGGGGCGCGGGCCGAGGAATTTCAACGCAGCGGACTTTGACTTGCGGCGGTGCCCCGCGTTCGTTGGAGCGGTAGCGAGGCGAGTCTAGGTTGTATTGAACGAGAATCTCAGAATTGCTGATCCAGCGGGGACGGTCCATCCCTCTTGCGAGGAGATCACATGGGACTGGAAACCGTGGTTTGCAAAGGGCGGCTCAACAGCGAAGTGAAATGCGTGAGGGCGGGCGTCGGTCCGTGATGACTAGAGCAAAGAGCGCGGGTTGGCCCAAGATATAGTTCGTCTGGAGGAGCACCTTCTACCGATGCTCAAATATTGGTTTAACCGACTCAGGGGTTTTCCAACAGTTTCCCGCGATTTCGCCAGAAGCTTGCTCATTTATCGGGCAAACGGCCGAGTGATCGAATTGCCGGGTGAAAACCTGGTGAATGGTTTTCGAGTGGATTTGTCAGCGGTGATTTCGTGGAGTGATAGACCCGCTGAGTTCCTGTCAAAGGAGGAGAAGCTTCGGGTTGGAAGGCGGCGGCGCAGGCGGCCGCGGGGCAGTGGGGGATGAAGGTGTTAGTGGGTGATGATTCCTAATTACAACCATGTTCGCGTAGCGGATCTCGCAGACGTCCGTTGGGGTGGGAGCGAAACGGAGCCACCGGTTCCGATGACAAAATCGGGTATCGTCACCCTTCGCGATCCTCATGGCATTCTGGTTCGGCTGCTGCCAAGTCCGATGTGAAAAAAGCTTTATTGGCTGGACTTCTTCTTCACGTCAATACTCAAGCGTTTAATCTTCTGATTCAACGTTGAAAGCGGAATCTTCAATGCCTCGGCGGCGTCGGTTTGGCTGTAGCTGAAACGTTCGAGCGATTCGATGATCAGGCGGCGCTCGTAATCGGCGACCATTTCGAATAACGACGCGTCGGGCGGGAGTGCGCCATCGGTACCGCGGGAGATGCGGATGCCGGCGGCGAGCTGCAGATTGTCGGGCAAGACGTGAGCGGGGACGGATGACGCGGTGGTGAGCACGACGGCGCGCTCCACCACATTTTCCAATTCGCGGACGTTGCCGGGCCAGTTGTGCTCCATCAGAATCTGCATAGCTTCCGGCTCGAAGCTGAGGACGGAGCGGCCCTCGCTATTGAGGAACTTTTCGTTTTCGCGGCAGTAGCGATTGAAAAAGTGATCGACCAGGAACGGAATATCTTCTTTCCTTTCGCGCAAGGGCGAGAGGTTCAGATTAATGACGTTAAGGCGATAGTAGAGATCTTCGCGGAACTTGCCTTCATCCACCTGCTTCTTGAGGTCGGCATTGGTGGCGGCAACGATGCGCACATCCACGCGCACGCTTTCGTTAGAGCCGAGCGGCATGAACTCGCGGTCTTGCAGGACGCGCAGCAGTTTGACCTGAATTTCGGGTCCGACGGTGCCAATCTCATCGAAGAAAATGGTCCCTCGGTTGGCGGTTTCGAACAGGCCCTTACGGTTGGCGACGGCGCCGGTGAATGAGCCTTTGACGTGGCCGAAGAGGATTGATTCGAGCAAGTCGGACGGGAGCGAGCCGCTATTGACGGGCACGAACATCTGGTCGGCGCGCGCGGAATGGGCGTGGATGGCTTTGGCGATGAGTTCCTTACCGGTGCCGGTTTCGCCGGTGATGAGAATGGTGGCGCGACTGGGGGCAACTTGCGCCACTTGATCAAGCAGGCGCAGCATGCGTTCGCTTTTGCCAACGATATTCGGGAAGGCATAGCGCTGCTTGAGGGCGCGCTTGAGCTGGGTATTCTCACGCTCGAGGCGGCCCTTGGAGATCATGCGGTCGATCTCAATGAGGAGCTTGTCGTTGTCCCAGGGTTTGGGGAAATAGTCGTTAGCGCCGGACTTCAGGGCGCGCACGGCCACTTCTTCGGAACCATAGGCGGTGAGCATGAAGATGGGCGTTTCCTGGTCGCGCTGGCGGATATCGGCGAGGACTTCCATGCCGGAGCGGTCGGGCATCATGAGGTCGAGGAGCACCAGATCATGGTTGCCGATATCGAACTTTTGCAGACCAATGGTGGCGTTTTCGGCCAAATCTACGGAATAATTCTCGCTGGTGAGTAATAATTCGAGGCTTTCCCGGATATCGGCCTCATCGTCAATGACAAGAATCCGGCGACGTTCCGGGGGACCAACGCGGTCGGCAGGGAGAGCTTGATTTGGAAAACCCACTATTGTTGTTTGTAGCAGATGCGGGCCTGAGTTTCCGGCAAGGGGCGAAAAGAGAGCGTTTGTCCTAGGCCGGGAGAGCTTCAGCGGTGGCGCTGACGGCGCGGGCTCGGCGGACGGCGATGCCTGGGAATTCGAGATGGAAACGGGTGCCGTTGCCGACGGTACTATCGACTTCAATGATGCCTTCGTGCTCATGCACGATGCCGTAGCTGATGGAGAGGCCGAGGCCAGTGCCCTTTTTCGGACCTTTGGTGGTGAAGAAAGGATCGTAAATGCGGGCGAGATGTTCTTGAGGAATGCCCTGCCCCGTGTCGGTTACGTCAATGACGGCGAAGCCCGCTTCGGCGCGGGTGCGTACGGTGAGCAAGCCACCTTCGGGCATGGCGTCGCGGGCGTTTATGAATAAGTTCAGGAAAACCTGTTGTAGCTTGCCGGAGTTGCCGCGGACTACTGGGAGCGTTTCGGCGAGGCCCAGATCTGTGGCGATGCCGGCTTTCTGGAACTGATGCTCCACCAGAGATGCGGTTTCGCGAATGACGCGATTGAGATCGACGTCGGCGAATTCGGTGGGCGAAGTGCGCGAGAAGTTCAGAAGTGAATTGACGATTTCGCTGGCGCGGAAGGTCTGCTTGGCGATCTTGTCGAGGAGTTTGGCCTTTTGATCGTCACCGGAAACCTGCTTGGCGAGCATCTGGGCATAGGTGGAAATGACCGCGAGCGGAGTGTTGACTTCGTGGGCAACGCCGGCGGCGAGCAAACCTATGGAACTGAGTTTATCGGCCTGGACGAGGCGGCGTTCGAGTTCTTCGCGGTCGGTAACGTCGTCAAAAATAATCAGGCGGCCGATCTGCTTGAGATCTTTCGAGACCAGCGGCGCAATGGCCAGATTCACAATGGATTCGCGAACAACGGGGGGCTTTTCCAGGTGCAAACCATTTTGGCCGAGCAGCAAAGGCGCTTCCAGCGACAAAGGCCGAAGAACGGTTCTCTCCACATTGTGGCTGGCGTCTTGCGCGCCAAGCTCATCAAACTTCTGACAGAGCTCCGGGGGGAATAGTTCAGATAACGGGCGGCCAACCGCATCCTTGCGAAGAATGCCGGTGAGCTTTTCAATTTGGCTGTTCCAGCTTTCGACGTGGCCATCAAGACTGGCTGCGAGAATGCCGACGTTGATGGATTCAACGATATTTTCGCTGAACTCTTTGAGGCGTTCATACTCGTCGGCTTTGCGCTGCAACGAGGTATAGAGGCTGGAGTTTTCAATAGCGATGGCGACGTAGTTGGACAGAGTAAAGAGCAGATCAAGATCATCGCTCGACAAGAAGTCGCCTTCAGTGGTACGGCTTACGCCGAAGAAGGCGATGGTGCGGCTGCGCGATTTGCAGGCTACGTAATAAGTGAGATCGAGTTCGGCGATGGTTTCGCGAACAGAGGCCGCCCAATTTTCCGAAACAATGTCGCGGAGGTGTTTGGGGCGCTCGAAAAATAAATGTTGTTTTTCTTCGGATTGCTTCAAGAAGCTGAGATCCAGCCGGGCTGGGGGCGTGCTCTTGAGCGGGCGGTTATTGCGCTGATTCTGACTCAATGAATGAAGCTGGAAGCGGCCTTGCGCCTCATCAAAAAGGAAGAAGCCGACTTGCTGAATAGAAAGGGTGCGCATGAGCCGGTCGGAAACCTTGGCCAGCATGGCGTTCTGATCTGTCTCGGAACTGAGTTCGCGCGCGAATTCGGTGATGGTGAGGCGGGCGTCGTAACGGTCGCGATAAAAGATCCAGCGGTCGAGTTGTTCCTGAATCCAGCGGCGGATGGGCTGAAAGACGAAAGTAGCGAAGGCGATCAGCACGACGAAGGCGGTTGGCGAAACGGTACTGGTCTTGAAAATGAGGAAGATCAGGCCATAGAAGACGCCGATGACGGCAAAGGTGGCGAGCGTGTAGACGTAGCCCTGTTGAAAAATGATATCGACGTCCATCAAGCGATAGCGCGTGATGGCGTAAGCCCAGGTGAGCGGTATCAAGCCGAGGGAGAGAACGGACAGGCTCATCAAGTGCGAAGGCACGACCCCGAAGACGAAGGGCAAGGCGTAACAGAGAGCGAACGGGGCGAGGCCGAGAACGGCGCCGTTGCGGAGATATTTCAATTGGCGGCGGACCATGGGGTCGTCGGTGTGCTTCAGGTCGCGCGCCAGTACGGCCGCTCCCGCGAAGTACATGAGCATCTCAAACGCCATGCTGACGCGGTCGAGCAGCCAGCGCACTTCGAGCAGCGAACTGGGGAAGCTGAGCAGGCCCGCCGCGCTGATGACAAAGATCAAAAATAGGACAGCGGTGGGGATGTAAAGGAGGAGTGATGCGCCGCGCCGTTCTAAGAAGCGTGGCTTAGCGTGGAACGTAAGGCAGAAGTGGAGGAAGATGGCGGGCGCCAGCAGGTGCATGGCGACGTTGCCCCAGTACATCAGTTCGTCGAAAGTGTTCAGGTAGCCGGAGTAATGAAAACAGCAGGCTCCGAAGGACGCCAGGCAAAGCACAAAAAACTGGCGGGATTTGACGGCATTGGTCCGGCGGTAATAAACGAAGAGGCCGATGGCGAGATAGAAACTGCCGACGACGTATTGGAAGTAAAGAGCGTTGTCGCGGCGTGCGCCTTCGATGTAAATGTTGGGATTGATGAAATCGATGCCGTTGCGGCGCAAGGTGTAGCGAGTGGGTCCGAGGTAGAGCGGGATTTTCCACAGAGTGCGCGGCACGTCTAGCGCGGTGGTGATGGTGTATTGGCTGTGGGAATCCTGGATGGCGAGGAGTTGATCACCCACATGGATGCCAGCGCGTTCGCCCGGCCCCCCCGGGGTAAGAAAAGCGGCAACAACGCGAACGGGAGCAGAGGCGGAGGACTTTTGATCAACCTTCTGGTCAACCCAAGTTACGCCGTCATCGTGAAGTTGATAGGAGCGCAAGTGCGCAAGACTCAATATGGCGCCGACAATGCCCAGCACCGTGAGTACAAGCAACACAGTACCCGCGAATTGGTTTCTAGATTCCCTCACTAGACACCTGGATAGACGATCAAAACGAAGAATCCGCCTTGATGCGATCTACAAAATTTAGACCCGCTTTTCTATAGTGTACTCAGAGCGCGTTTCTGCTCCGTATTGCAGAATGCAGAGCACGTTGAACACCATTCCCTAAAACGGGGTAGTACCTTCGTAACTACCTGATAAATAGTACTAAAGTATGCCGGAGACGGTGGATAGCTTTAGAATTTGGGAGTGGGCGCTTCCGAATCTCGTAGAAGCGGTAACATAAAAGAGTTGTAGTTGTGCAGCGAACGAGAAATGGAACCCAAGACGGACGAGCCGCGTCACGGCGTTGACGTTGCTTGTAAACAATTCTAGACTATGGGGTAGTCCCGGGCGTTTGCAAAAGGGCGGTTTTTCTTTATGAAGTCAATTTCCTCAACCCACGCATTCGTGGTGATCGGTCTGGCCGTAGGTTTGGGCGGCCTTGTGCTTATTGCACAAGATCAAGATAAAGCAAGCAGTAGCGGCAGTACCAACACGGAAACGAATGCTAAACCTCTAACGCAAAAAGAGATTAAGAAGAAGCAGAAGGCGTTAGAGAAGGAGTTAGCGGGTCCGTGGAAAAAGTGGATGGATGAGGACGTTCGCTACATCATTACCGATGAAGAGCGGCAAGCGTTCAAGAAGTTAAAAACCGACGAGGAACGGCAGCAATTTGTAGAGCAGTTCTGGCTGCGGCGCGACCCGACGCCCGACACGGAAGAAAACGAATACAAGGAAGAGCACTACCGCCGGATCGCTTACGCGAACGACCATTACGCTTCCGGTATTCCCGGCTGGAAGACCGACCGCGGCATGATTTACATCAAGTACGGGCCGCCGGATGAGATTGATTCGCACCCGTCGGGCGGCAGCTATGAGCGGCCGATTGAAGAAGGCGGCGGCGAAACGTCTACCTTCCCGTTTGAAACTTGGCGGTACCGGTATATCGACGGCGTTGGTACGAACACCGAAATCGAATTTGTGGATACAACGATGAGCGGCGAGTATCACATCTCACTCGATCCGGAAGAGAAGGACGCTTTGCTGTATGTGCCGGGCGCGGGTTTGACGTTGTCGGAACAGATGGGCTTATCGACGAAGACTGACCGCTTCAACCGTACGGACGGAACGCACTTGGGCACCGGTACGCAACCTTTGCCGGAGAGCATGAACGAGTTTACGCGCCTGGAGCGGTATGCGAATTTGATGAAGCCGCCGACGATCAAGTTTAAGGATCTGGACGCAGTGATCAATTCGAATATTCGTTACAACACGCTGCCGATGCAAGTGCGAACGGATTATATTCGCGTGACGGATGCAACCGTGTATGCGAACGTGATGGTGCAATTCAGAAACTCGGATTTGAACTACGCGACGAAAGATAAGATTGCCAAGGCGAACATCAATATTTACGGGCGCATTACCACGTTGACGCGGCGGTCGGTGAACTGGTTTGAAGATACAGTGACGCACGAAATTCCGATGGAAATGCTGCAGGAGACGCAGAGCGGGTCGCAGGTTTATTCGAAGCGCGTACCGCTTGCGCCGGGCACATACCGTTTGAATATCGTTGCCAAGGATCTGGTGGGTAACACCATGAACACGTTTGAGACGGCGCTGAATGTGCCCAGCTATAACGAGGAAACACTGGGGGCTAGCAGCGTGATTCTGGCGGATCAACTGGAGCATGTGCCGACCAGCAGCATTGGCACTGGGCAGTTCGTGATCCGCAGTTCCAAGGTACGCCCGCGCATTAACGATGTGTTTAAACAGGGCGAGACGATGGGCATTTACACCGAGCTTTACAACTTCGGCATGGACGGTGTGACGAAGAAGCCGCGCGGCACGGTGGAGTATCAGATTGTGAACAATGCGGACGATAAGACGGTGATTGACTATACGGAAGATTTGGCCGATCCGAAGGCGTTTCCGAATGCTTCGCCGTTCCTGGTGACGGTGGAGAAGAAGTTCCCGCTGAAGTCTCTGGCTCCCGGGCGTTACACGTTGAAGATGAAGGTGGACGACAAGTTGAAGAATCAGACGCTGACGCCTTCTGCGCAGTTTACGGTAACGAACTCGTAACGGAAGCAAGCTCATACTGAGTGAAACAACCGGCGGCCAGGATGTTTGTTCTGGCCGCCGGTTTCATTTTTTGAGGGCAAGGGCAACCCGGCGTGGGGCGACCGCGTCTGGGGTTTGAAGTTGCCGGGGGATTCGTGAAAAAGATTGTTGCTATTGTTTTGGCGATTGGGTTAGGCGGTTGGGGATTGACCGCACAGCGGAGGATGCCAGCCGCCATGCCCACTATGACTGGCGTGTGGCGGAGTTGGCTCGCTGAAGACGTCAATTACATCATTACGGACGGGGAGCGGCAGGCTTTTAAGAAGCTGAAGACAGACGAAGAGCGGCGGCTGTTTGTGGAGCAGTTCTGGAGGCGGCGCGATCCGACGCCTGATACGCAGGAGAACGAATTCAAAGAAGAGCATTACCGGCGGATTGCCGATGTTGATGGCCGCTTCTCGACGATGGTGGCAGGCAGCAAGACTGACCGGGGGATGATCTACATCAAGTATGGGCCGCCAGATGAGATAGAGGCGCATCCTGAAGGCGGCGCTTATAAGCTGCCGCCAGAACAAGGCGGCGAGCAAATAGTTGCCTATCCGTTTGAAGTTTGGCGGTATCAGTTTATTAAAGGGGTCGGCACGGGGGTTGATATTGAGTTTGTCGATACTTTGAGAACCGGCGATTATCACATTGCGCTCGATCCGGACGAAAAAGAGGATGGGCTGTATGCACCGGGAACGCCATCGCCGAAATTGGCGAAGTCTGCGCCGAGGACCGAAGGTTCCAATGGAATCTATCGAAGTCCAGGTGATCCGAATGGGATGGTCGAGATGAGCATATTTGAACCAGTGCCATCGACGAAAGCGCCCGTGGTGCATTACAAGGATTTGGAAGCAGCGCTTGGTTCTGGGGCCCGCTATAGAAAGCTGCCGATGCGGGTTCGCGCCGACTATATTCGTATGACGCATGCCACTATCGCGGCGGATGTGATGGTGCAACTCCGAAATTCTGATTTGCAGTACGTTACCACGGGTGAAATCGCGGAGTCGCATGTGCGGGTTTTCGGGCGAGTTACCGATCTAGAAGGCCATACAGTGGATTGGTTTGAAGATACGCTGAACCAAGAGATTATGGCCAGCACGCTAACGCTGGCAAAATCACGTTCGCAGGTTTATCTGAAACGCCTGCTGCTGCCGCCGGGCGTTTACCGGCTTAGTTTGGCGGCTCAGGATTCCGAAAGCCACAGCATAGACACCTTTGAGATGGCGCTGAATGTGCCCTCCTACGACGCCGGAACATTAGGTGTGAGCAGTGTAATCTTGGCGGACCATGTGGAACGCGTTCCGGCGACCGGGGCTGGCGCGGACCCGTTCGTCATCCGCAGCACGCGAGTACAGCCGCGGATCGACAATGTTTTTAAACAGAGCGAAACGATGGGCATCTACGCAGAGTTCTACAACTTCGGCTTTGATGTGACAACCAGAAAATGGACTGGGACGGCGGAATTCGAGGTTGTTCACGACTTAGACGGAGCTGTTGTGGCCACTGACAAGCAGGATCTGACCGATGCAAAGGAGTTTCCGCAAGCGTCGCCGTTTTTGGTGATGTTGGAACGGAAATATCCGCTGAAATCGCTCGCGCCCGGGAGCTACACACTCAGGATAAAGGTAGAAGATCAGTTAAGAAATCAGACGCTGACCCCTTCGGCGAAATTCACGGTGGTTGGTTCGTAAACCATGAGGCCGAGTTTAATAGCTAGCGTTCTCTTCATCGGCCTGGGTTGCAGTTCGATGATGTTGAGCGCGCAGACACCGAAAGAAAGCGCTCTGTGGCAAAGCTGGCTCGACGAAGATGTGCGCTACCTCATCACCAACTCTGAGCGAGACGCCTTAAAGAACGTAAAGACGGCCGAAGAGGCGCGGCAGTTTTTAAAGATATTCTGGTGGTCGCGCGATCCTACGCCCGATACCCAGGAGAACGAGTATAAAGAGGAGCACTACCTGCGGATTGCTGTGGCAAACGAACGCTTCGCTGCTAGCGTCCCTGGCTGGCAGACTGACCGCGGCATGATTTACATCAAGTACGGACCGCCTGATGAAATCGACGCGCGTCCCGGCGAGGCGTTTGAAGTTTGGCGTTATCGCTACATAAGCGGGATTGGCGTCAATGTGGAGGTCAAATTCGTCGATGCCGCTAGGAACGGTGAGTATAGCCTCGCGGTTGATCCGAAGGAAAAAGAAGCTCTGTTGCTAGGGCCCGATGGAGCGCTCATCAGTGAAGGCAACGGCCAGTGCTGCGGGATTCAGCCGCTGCCGGAAAAGATGAACGAGTTCACGCGCTTGGAAATCTATGCCGGTGCAGTAAAACCTGCCGCGCCGAAATTTAGGGATTTAGCGGCCATGGTCGATTCGCCGGCCCGCGAGAAAAAGCCGATGCTGGTGAGGATTGATTACCTGCGTGTTACAAAGGCGACCGTTTTTGCCAACCTGATGGTAGCTAACACTTCTGGCGACGGCCTTAAAAGGATCTATGCGCGCGTCTCTGATATCAAGGGCCGTTCCGTAGATTGGTTTGAAGACGCCGTTGCCGGCCATCAGCGGGTGCACGCCAAGCGGCTTTTGTTGATGCCGGGCACCTATCGTTTTGATTTAATCGCTGAGGATTCGCGAAGCGACATCAATATCTTTCACTCAAAGTTGACCGTACCGGCGTGTGACGGAAAAACCCTGTGCGCGAGCAGCGTTATCCTGGGCGATCAAATCGATCGTTCGGCGGGCATCGCTAGTGGACTGTTTGTCATTCGTAGTGCAAGAATCCGGCCACGGATGGATGCCGTATTCAGGCAGAGCGAAGAGATGAATCTTTATGCTGAGTTGTACAACTTTGGTGTGGACAGGGCCACGAACAAGCTTAAGGCTACGGCGAGTTATCAAATTGTGAACAATTCGGACGGCAGGGTAGTCATTGATAGCATCGAAACGCTGAGCGATGCATCGCCCTTCCTGGTGACGGTGCAAAAGAAGTTCCCATTGAAAGACCTGGCGCCGGGCCGATATACCTTGCGGCTGAAGGTAGAAGACTTGCTGAAAAAGCAGACGATTACGCCGTCAGCAGAGTTTACGGTGACGGGTTCGTAGGGCAGCAGGATACCCATCCCCCCATCCGACTCGGTTTACGGTAACATTATAAGGAAGGCATAAAGCCTGCGCCTTAGGGCGCGTGAAGGTCGGATTTTGCAGTCTGGTTTGACAGGCATAAAATTCGCGGCAACGGCAGTTCTACTGTCGGGACTCCTGGTCACTTGTGGCCCAGCGAACGGGGCAGACTTGTCTCTGATCGTCACGGGCAATTTGGTGGGCTCGGTGATGGATAGCGCCGGCACACCGCAAATGGGCGCCACCGTTCAATTGTTGAATAAATATGAACGGGTGCTGGCCAAGGCGATTACCTCTTCCGACGGCCGTTTCGTGTTCGCCGGCCTGCCGCTCGATAGCTACGCCGTGCGCGTTTCGCAACCCAGCTTCCTGCCGGCCTTCCGCGACAAGATCAGCGTGAAACCGGGGCAAGACAGCTATCTGCAAATCCACATGGCCACGCTGTTCAGCAACATACAGGTGAGCTACCGGATTCCAGCGGGCACCATGACCAATGATTGGAAGTGGGCGCTGCGCACCTCGACAGCCACGCGGCCGGTAACTCGGTACCTTCCCGAACTGCGGCCAAAACCAGCGAAAGAACAGACGGCCCATACACAGATTTTTTCCGACACGCATGCCATGTTGCGTCTTAACGGCGGAGATTCCAGCATGCTGGATAACGGCATGGCAATGAGCGATTTGGGATCGATCTTTGCGCTTTCTACAAATTTTTTCGGTAAGAACCAGTTGCAGATTGCGGGTGCCCTAGGGCAGGGTTCCGACGCCACACCGTCGGCGCGTGGCTTCGCCGCCGTCTATCAGCGCCACTCGGACAATCCGTTTATGAATGCTCCGGAAGTGACGTTAGCCATGACGCAATTCAGCCGGTTTGGCCTGCCGGTTTCCGGGCCGGGCCAAGTTTCGGGGCTACGCATGATGTCGATGGAACTGTATCAGATCTCCGATCCGATTGACAACTTGCACTTGGAATACGGCATGACGGCGCAATCGGTGAGTTACATGCAGGAGTCCGGTCGCATTAGCCCTTACGCGCGAGCAACGCTGTCGGTCAACCCAAACAGTCAACTGATTGCGGCGTTTAGCGATGGCGGCCGGCCGGATGCTCTCGCAACACACTCGCCCTTGCAATCATCGAGCGACGCCTTTTCCCCGGCAAATGAACTTTCGAATGCCGTCAACGCGCTAGGACGGTTGCCGTTGATGACAAGCCGCAATGACCGGCTGGCGCTGCAGCGGACGCAGAATTACGAACTCGGCTACAGTACGCAATTAGGCTCGCGCACGTATGCCTTTAGCGGATTCCATGAAAAAGTTTGGGACGGGCAGATGACATTGAGCGGCAACATGTCGCTCGTCAATCCCAGCAGTTTATTGTTCGACGGCTTATCGAAGACGGCCACTTACGATATTGGTAATTACGCGCGCACCGGGTATGCTGGGTCGGTTACGCAGCGGATTACCGACAATATGGATTTCGGCTTGGCGTTTGGCCGCATGGGCGGTTTTGCCGCCACTGATCCGAGCCACATGTTCGACGGCATTCAACCATCTCTCAAAACCGGGTTGCACGATGTGGCCGGCGCTAAATTTCGCGCTTCGATTCCCGCCTCCGGCACGCGTTTTACGGCGGGCTATGGCTGGATCGACGCCAAAGCGATCGTACCTGAGCACATGTTCGTCACGCAGAACAATATTGTTTCTCCGGGTCTGAATGTGCAATTTGAGCAGCCCATACCGTCGTTGTTTGGATTCCCGGGGCATTTGGAACTCACGGCCGATCTTCGCAACTTGCTCGCACAAGGTTACATTCCCGTGGGAGCAGGCGGCGCGAATCAGATGCTCGTCATGCAAGCGCCGCGGGCTATCCGTGGCGGACTGAATTTCACGTTTTGAGCTGCCTCACCTTTGCTCCCCTCCGAAATAAAACCTTTCGATCCTCATCATAGAAATTTGCACCTTCGCAAAACTACCGGAGCCTGATAACCTGATGTAGTTTATGACCAAGCTGTCATCTCTGCGCAGAGCTGCGCTTCCCATTCTTTTTGCCCTCCCTGTAATAGCGCAAACCTCCGCTACCCATTCACCCACGGTGGAGGAGCGACTCAATGCGTTAGACGCGGCCACTAAATCGGCACAGTCTGCAGGTGACAACGCCTGGATGCTCACTAGCGCCGCTCTCGTGCTGATGATGACCGGGCCGGGCCTGGCTCTTTTCTATGGCGGGTTAGTGCGCGCCAAGAACGTGCTGAGCACCATGATGCACAGTTTTGTGTTGATGGCGGTGGTCACGGTGCTGTGGGCTATTTATGGGTACAGCCTCGCTTTCGCGGAAGGCAATCACTTCATTGGGGGGTTCCAATATTTGTTGCTCAACGGTGTAGGAGCGGCGCCGAACGCCGATTACGGCGCCACCGTGCCACACCAGACGTACATGATTTATCAACTCATGTTCGCCATCATCACGCCGGCGCTGATCTCGGGCGCCTTTGCGGAACGCATGAAGTTCTCGGCCATGGTACTTTTCACCGTTCTGTGGTCAACCATTGTCTACTTCCCCATGGCGCACATGGTTTGGGGCAAAGGCGGATTGCTGAACGCGTATCTGGGCGGATCGATTCCCACCTTTGATTTCGCCGGCGGCACGGTGGTGCATATTACGTCGGGCGTGAGTGCGCTGGTTTGCGCTCTTTACTTGGGCAAGCGCGTGGGCTATCCCAAGGAACCGATGAAGCCGCATAGCCTGGTGCTCAGTTTGATTGGCGCGTGCCTGTTGTGGGTGGGCTGGTTTGGATTCAATGCGGGCAGCGCGGTGGCGGCGAATGGTTTGGCCACGAGCGCGTTTGTGGCGACGCATTTTGCGGCAGCGGCGGCGACGCTCGGCTGGCTATTGGCCGAATGGCTGAAGCATGGCAAGCCCAGCATGTTGGGCGGCATCTCGGGCGCAGTGGCGGGCTTGGTAGCCATCACGCCCGCTTCGGGTTTCGTCAAGCCCTTCCCTGCCCTGCTCATCGGCTTCGTCGCCGGCATCTTCTGCTTCCTGATGGTGACTGCCGTGAAAAGCAAGTTCGGCTACGACGACACGCTGGACGCTTTTGGCGTCCACGGCGCGGGCGGCACGCTGGGCGCCCTGCTGACCGGCGTCTTTGCCACGCGCGAGATCAACGACGGGCTCAAAGACGCGGCAGGCAAAGCGTTACCATTGGGCTTAGTGGATGGGAACGCCGGCCAGATTCTGAATCAGGCCATTGGGGTCGCGATATCTTGGGGGTTGGCCATTGTGGGCACACTGCTCATTCTGAAAGTGGTGGATCTGCTGGTGGGCGTACGCGTCAACACAGAACAAGAAGTGGAAGGCCTTGACCTGAGCATGCACGGTGAGGAAGGCTATAGTCTTGAAGGTTAGACCAAACTCATGAAAAAGATTGAAGCTATTATTCAGCCGCACAAGCTGGACGAAGTACGCGACGCGCTCAAGAACATCGGGGTGGACGGGTTGACCATTTCCGAAGTGCGCGGCCACGGCCGGCAAAAAGGCCACAAAGAAGTCTACCGCGGCATGGAGTACGAAGTAGACCTGCTGCCGAAAATCAAAATTGAAACGGTTGTCCCTGACTCCCGCAAAGACGAAGTGACTCATGCCATTTCCACCGCCGCGCGCAGCGGCAAGATTGGCGACGGCAAAATTTTCGTCTTCGATGTGGCAGAGGCCATTCGTATTCGTAACGACGACACCGGCGAATTGGCACTTTAACGATGCAGGATGTGAACGCGGCGGCGGCCACAGGAGACAATACCGGCAGTTCGATTCTGGAGCAGGCGCTCGCTTCGTTACAGCAACGAACACGTTCGGTGGATCAAACCATTTCCGACGCCTCCGCTCACAACCTCACGCCCCGGCTGCAGTTCCCGTTCACCGTTTGCGCAGTGGGCGGCTATGGGCGGTCGGAGCTATTTCCACATTCCGATATCGACCTGCTGATCCTAGCTGAGAATGAAGACGATTTGCCGGCGATGAAAGAGCCGCTGAGCAATTTCTTGCGGGTGGTTTGGGATTCGGGCCTGCATGCCAGCCAGTCGGTTCGCACTTTGGCCGAATGTTGCCGTTTGCATGAGCAAAATATTGAACTGCACGTGAGCCTGCTGGATTTGCGCTTTGTGTATGGCGATGCCGGGCTGTTTCAAAAGCTCTCTGCTGCGCTACCGGCTTTTTACCAGAAGCAGGAAAATCGGCTGATTCGCGAACTAGCCGATATGGCCGCCAAGCGCCACACTAAGTTCAACAACACTGTCTATCATCTGGAACCGAATATCAAAGAAGCGCCGGGCGGTTTTCGCGATATTCACTTGTTGCACTGGTTGGCGCTGCTGGCACAAGACAAGGGCCGCATTCGCGAGGCGTTAGATGGCATTGAAGGCGCCAAGCGTTTTCTCACCGCCGTGCGCTGCTTCTTACATACCCAATCCAAGCGCGACAACAATCTGCTGGGATTCGAACTGCAAGATCGGATTACCGCATTTTGGATGGATGCGTCTGCGGAACCGGCGGAGTGGATGCGATTGTATTACCGCAACGCTCGGCAAGTTTATCAAGCGGCGCTGCATGCCATGGAATTTGCCGAGACGAAAGATCCTTCGCTCGCGCGGCAGTTTCGCGATTGGCGTGGACGGCTGTCCAGCAGCGAGTTTACCGTTTCGCATGAGCGCGTTTTTCTGCGCAATCCCGCCAGCACGTTAGGCTCGGCGCAAAGCGTGTTGGGGCTCTTTACGTTTGTGGCGCGGCATGGCATTCCGCTGTCGTGGGATACGCAGCGGCGGCTCATGGCGGACACAGCACTACCGGCGCGCTTTAAGGCGGAGCCACCACGCTGGCCGGCTTGGCGCGAATTTTTATCGCAACCGAATGTGGCCATGGCGTTGCGCCAGATGCAGGAAACCGGTTTGCTGGCAGCCGCCATTCCGCATTGGAATACCGTGGAATGTTTGGTGGTGCGCGATTTTTATCACCGCTACACGGTAGACGAGCATTCCATCGTCGCCGTGGAAGTGATTGATCACCTGGCCGGCAAAGCCGAAGCGCCTCTGCGTTTTCGTAGTTTATTGCTGGAAGAAGAAGACCGCGCCACTTTGCGTTTAGCGCTACTGCTGCACGATGTGGGCAAAGGAACGCGGCCGGGTGATCATGTGCAAGGATCGCTTGAAGCGGCAGTAGATGTCTTTGAGCGTCTATCCGTGCCGCAAGCCAACCGTGAAGTGATCAATTTCCTGATTCTTCACCATTTAGATTTGTCGTCCGTAATGACGGGGCGCGATTTGGATGACCCTGCTACGGCTCGTCTATTGAGTTCGCAGATTCCCACACAAGAGGATTTGCGGCGGCTGGCGCTGCTGACCTATGCCGATATCAGCGCCGTCAACCCAACGGCTATGACGCCTTGGCGCCTGGAACAACTCTGGCGTGTCTATTCAACTGGGTTGGAGCAACTCACCCGCGAACTCATTACCAATCGCATAGATAGTGATAATGACGCGGCTTCCCAGGCGGCCGGTGAATCGCCGGAAATCACCAGGTTCCTGCAAGGCTTCCCGACCCGCTATTTGCGCACCCATACTCCCGCGCAAGTCCGGCGTCATTTTGAGATGGATGAGAAACGCAAACGCGACGGCGTGGCTGTCAGCATCACGCAAGATTCCGGCGCGTTTCTACTCACCGTTCTCGCTTCCGACCAAGCCGGTCTTTTCGCCAAATTATGTGGCGCACTAAGCAGCCGCGGCATGAACATCTTGAAAGTGGAAGCATCTTCAAACGACCACGGCTGTATTCTGGATTTGATTCGCTTTAGCGACCCCATGCGCAATCTGGAATTGAATCCGGATGAAGTGCACCGGCTCGAATGGACGGTGGAGTGCGTATTGCGCGATTCGCTCAGCGTGAGCGATCTGATCCGCCAGCGCCGTTCGCAGCCCAGGCCTTCCACCGGTTCCAAAATTATGCCGTCGGTACATTTCAACAATGAAGCGTCGGACGAATGTACATTGATCGATTTTGTTGGTGAAGACAGGCCCGGCCTCTTGTACGACCTCACTTCGGTCATCTCTAAGGCAGGCTGTAATATTGAACTTGTATTGGTTGACACGGAAGCGCACAAAGCTATTGACGTTTTCTACATCACCCAGTCCGGAGGCAAGCTGGACGAGACTTTGACGGATCAGTTAACGGAAGAACTGAAACGTGTGGCGATGCCGGTTTAACGCGTGTCCACAGCCCGAACGTTTGATCCTTCAGCACCCGCTTATCGTCCCGACATAGACGGTTTGCGCGCCGTGGCCGTGAGCGCGGTGGTGGCATACCACGCCTTCCCCAGCTTCATCCGCGGGGGCTTTATAGGAGTAGACATCTTCTTCGTCATTTCCGGTTTCCTGATCAGCCGGATCATTTTTGAAGCGCTGGAAGAAAAGAATTTCAGTTATCTGCAGTTCTACAACCGTCGCATCCGCCGCATTTTTCCCGCTCTTATTCTGGTTTGCGGCGTGGCGTTATTGTTCGGCTGGTATGCGCTACTTCCCGATGAGTTTCAACGGCTCGGTAAACATCTTGCCTCCGGCGCGGCCTTCGTTTCGAACTTCACGCTGTGGAATGAATCTGGCTATTTTGACGCCGCCGCCGATTCAAAGCCGCTGCTGCACTTGTGGTCGCTCGCGATTGAAGAGCAGTTTTACATCATTTGGCCGATATTGCTGGGTTTGGTTTGGCGTCGTAAACGCGGTTTTCTGCTAGTAACGCTGCTGGTGGGCCTGGCATCGTTTGGCGTGAACATTGGGTCTATCGCCCACCAACCCCACGCCGCTTTCTATTCGCCGCTTTCCCGTTTTTGGGAGCTGATGATCGGCGGCGTTCTGGCTTACCTTTCTCTGCATCGTCCTGATTTGTTGCGCCCATATGCCGGCATTCGCGCCACCGCCGGTTTGCTGCTAATCGCAGCAGGCATCGTTTTCTTGACGAAGGACGCAAAGTTCCCCGGTTATTGGGCTCTTTTGCCCACCATTGGCGCCTTTCTCATCATTTCGGCCGGCGCGGAGACGTGGCCCAACCGCCGCATACTTTCCTCGCGTCCGTTCATCTGGATCGGTCTCATCAGCTATCCGCTTTATTTATGGCACTGGCCCATCCTGGTGTTTTCAAAACTCGTCAAAGGGCTGATCCTCTCAACTCCGGAACGCTTCATCGCTATCGCCGCTTCCATCGTCATGGCTTATCTCACGTATGAGCTGCTCGAGAAACCGTTGCGCGGCATTCGCAGCATGAAGCTGCCGGTTGGACTGGCCGCAAGTATGGCCGGCATTGCCATCTTCGGTTTACTGGCGTTACACAGCGTTGTGCCCGCTCGCCTGAAGGCGGACAATATCTCGCAAATTCTGTCTGCCGCTTATGATTGGCAGTATCCGCCCGCCACCGCTCAGGCGCATGTGGTGGGGCCACTCCGTTATTTTGTGGAAAGTAACGGATTAGACAACACTCTTTTTGTGGGCGACTCCAACATGGAGCAGTACGCGCCCCGGGTGGACCGCGTGATTAAAGATCATCCGCTCACCAGCAACGGCGCTATCTTTATCGGCAATCAAAGCGAATGCACGCTAACCCGCGAGCTATTCACCAGCGAGCATGCCTGCGACCCCACCGTGGCCGTACTTCACGAACTGATTGACCGGCCATCGACGAAAGCCGTCGCGGTGGCGGCCTCCTGGCTCAAATACAAGTATCAGATCCTCGATCCGCAAAACCAGGAGCGCTTCTGCGCCTTTCTGCGCTATGCCGGCAAAGGGCACCGCTTGTACTTGATCTTAAACATCCCTAGTGGCGAAGAACTCGCACCCACCAGTATGTTCGCCGGTTCGCGCCTGACGCAGATCAGCACGAAATCGATCGATAGCCTGCACTTCGACATGCGCCGCTTCGAAGGGAAGTTTGGCGAGATTAACAGCATCTTACGGAAGATCGGTGAAAATGCAGGGGCGACTGTGATCGATCCGGTCGAGCACCTTTGCCCGCAGCGGCAGTGCCCCTTCTTCGACCAAAACGGCGTCCCTCTGTATTTGGATGCCTCGCATTTGACGCGCGCTTATGCGTTGTCTTCCGCCGGATATGTTGACGCTACCCTAGCACCCCTCAACTGAGCTCTAGTACTTCCAGTACCGCCTAAACGGATTCCAAAACGAGATATTTTGCTCTATCGTTAAGTCAGGTCA
>CAWJBS010000095.1:0-199454 GCA_963840845.1 Bryobacterales bacterium | reverse complement strand
GGATCACCCTGCCCGGCGAGCCGGATCACGGTACCATCGCGAACTCCGGGCGGAATTGTAACTTCAAGCGATTTGATCTTACCGTCCGCACCCTCCAACTTGATAGGCCGCACAACGCCGCGGTGTGCTTCTTCTAATGTCAGCAACATCGTCGCGTTGATGTCGTCGCCTTTTATCCGGAACGTGGGGCCACCACGCGCCCCGCGACGACCACCAAACAGACCTTCGAACATGTCGCTGAAATCTTCGGCTCCGTGTTCCTGACCGAAGCCGCCGTTGCCATTGTGGGTGCCCGCTCGCCCATTCGTCCAGCCCGGCGGTGGCCTGAAATCCTCTCCCGCGTGCGAGTTTGAACCGATTTGATCGTACTTTAGGCGCTTCGCGGAATCGGAAAGAACTTCATAAGCTTCGTTGATCTCTTTAAACTTATCTTCAGACGCTTTGTTTCCGGGATTTAAATCCGGATGATGTTTTCGCGCAAGGCCTCGATATTCCTTGCGAATCTCATCCTCTGTAGCGGTCTTGGAAACGCCAAGAATTTGGTAGTAATCTTTGGAGGCAATAGCCATGGTTGGTCAAACAAGCTCAGAATTGCTGCGAAACTCTAACCTGCGCGGGCCTGAGAACAGCGTCGCCGGTTTTATAGCCACGCTGTAGCTCATCCGCCACGATGCCAGGCGGGTACTGAGTGCTCACTACTGGCGCTACAGCTTCGTGTAAAGCAGGATCGAAAGTCTGGCCTAGGCTGTTATAGGGAGTAACGCCTTGCGATTCGAGTAATGCCAGAGTCTTTCTGTGAACTGCCTCTAACCCTTCTACCAGAGGCTTTGCTGCGTTGCCCACTTGTAGAAGAGCACGGTCAAAGGAATCGACCACTTCCAGGAAAGCGAGAATGAGGCTGCGTTTCCCCCTGTCGACAGCACCAGCAACGTCTTTTTCCACACGACGCCGGTAATTGTCAAAATCGGCGATGGAACGTAGATACATGTCATGCTCGCTCCGCAACTGTGCGCGAACGACATCAATTTCAGAAGGCTGAACGTCAACAATTGTTTTTCCGTTGATATCGGGTGAACTCATAATGGGTTAATTGGAAATCGCGGGCAGCTTTCGGTGCCCGCGGACCATCCTTTACTTAGTTGTTTGTTTGAACTCCGCGTCGATGACATCATCCGCGCCGGCTTTGGGCTCGCTATTCGAGCCCCCAGCATGAGCAGCCGAGGCCGAGTCTTGACTAGCTAGGGCGTGGGCCAATTGTTGAAGATCACTGGTGGATTCGCGCATTCGAGGTATGTCAGTCGATTCGCTCTTCACCAATTCGCGAACCTGCGTGATCAACTGCTCGGCTCGAGCCTTCTCGTTAGCGGGAACTTTGTCGCCCAGATCGCGGATCGTCCGCTCCACTTCATACGCGATAGCGTCGGCGCCGTTGCGGGCGGATACTTCTTCGCGCCGCCGCTTGTCGTCTTCTACATGCGCTTGCGCGTCTTTCACCATCCTGTCTATCTCATCCTTGGACAACTGCGTGGAACCGGCAACGGTAATTTTCTGTTCCTTGCTCGTCTCTTTGTCCTTCGCGGTGACAGTCAAGACACCATTGGCGTCGATGTCAAAAGTGACCTCCACTTGGGCCGCGCCTCGCTGGGCAGCTCTGATGCCTTCCAGCCGGAAATGACCAAGAGTGCGGTTGTCTTTTGCGAATTCGCGCTCGCCTTGCAGCGCATGGACGTCAACGGCCGTCTGGTTATCTTCCGCGGTGGAAAATGTTTCCATCTTGCGAGCGGGTATGGTGGTGTTCCGCTCGATGAGCTTGGTCATCACTCCGCCCAGCGTTTCCAACCCGAGCGACAAAGGTGTGACGTCAAGCAGGACAACACCCTTCACTTCACCCGCCAACACGCCCGCTTGGATGGCGGCGCCGATGGCAACCACCTCGTCGGGGTTCACGGACTGATTCGGCTCCTTACCGCCGGTTAATTTCCGCACCAGGGTTTGCACGGCCGGAATGCGTGTTGAGCCGCCAACTAGAATCACTTCATCCAATTGCGCAACTTGAATCTTGGCATCCGCGAGCGCACGCTCCACGGGTCCTTTGCAACGTTCTACTAAATCGGCTGTAAGTTGGTCGAACTTAGCTCTCGAAAGTTTCATCTCCAGGTGCTTGGGCCCGCTTGCGTTGGCCGTCACAAATGGCAGATTGATGTTTGTTTCAAGCGCGCCGGAGAGTTCGATTTTAGCTTTTTCGGCGGCTTCAGAAAGACGCTGCAGAGATTGGCGGTCTTTTCTCAGATCAATGCCGTGGTCACGCATAAATTCTTCTGCGATCCAGTCGACAACGCGTTTGTCGAAATCGTCGCCGCCTAAGTGAGTGTCCCCAGCGGTCGAATGGACTTCGAATATTCCATCGCCCACATCGAGGACGGACACGTCAAACGTCCCGCCGCCAAGATCAAAAACCAGAATGGTTTCGTTGCCTTTCTTATCCAGTCCATAGGCGAGCGCCGCGGCAGTAGGTTCATTGATAATCCGCAGAACGTTCAAACCGGCAATCTTGCCCGCGTCCTGCGTCGCCTGCCGCTGTGCATCATTGAAGTAAGCGGGCACGGTAATAACTGCATCGGTGATCTTCTCACCCAGATACTTGGCTGCGTCTTCTACCAAGCGGCGGAGTACGACCGCCGAAACTTCCTCTGGCGGATACTTCTTGCCCATTACCAGGAAGCGCACTGCGTCGTCAGCGCCGGCCACAACTTTGTACGGCACATTCTTGATCTCGGCCTGCACTTCGGAGAAGCGCCGTCCGATGAATCGCTTGGCTGAGGAAATTGTATTTTCGGGATTCAGCACCGCTTGGCGCTTTGCTAATTGACCGACCAGGCGCTCGCCGGCGCTGGTGAACCCGACTACGGACGGTGTCAGCCGGGTCCCCTCGCTATTAATCACTACCGTTGGCTTTCCGCCTTCCATGACAGCGACTACCGAATTCGTAGTTCCCAGATCGATTCCAATTGCTTTTGCCATTGAGAGTTACCTATTCCTTAGTTGACGAGTTATAGAGAGAGCTACTCGTCGCAATATAAGTTGAGCAAGCGGACGGCCAAACGGAAGAAACTACGGCTTGTGGGGGTCCGCTTCAGAATGCACATGACCGTCCGCCGCCGCATGACCGGATAGCGTCAGGAATACTGTGTGCAGGCCCAGAGCAAGTTGAAACATAAACCCTTCCGCGGTCATGGCCATCGGATTGCTCCTTCAGCTGGGCATGAATAACGATCAACAATTGCGGTACGACGTTGAGCAGGAACTCCGTTGGGAACCAAGTATCCATGCCGAACAGATTGGCGTCTCTGTCAAGGATGGTGTTATTGAACTCGACGGCCACGTCGAGAATTATTTTGAAAAGTGGGCTGCCGAGCGTGCCGCGATGCGCGTTTTGAATGCGAAGGCGGTAGCGAGTGAGATTAAGGTCGAAATGCCTTCTGCCTCCGTGCGAACCGATGCCGACATTGCCCGCACAGCGATGAATCATTTGGAATGGAACTATTCTGTGCCTGCCACCGTGAAGGTTCAGGTTACCGACGGACGTATCACCCTAAGTGGCACGGCCGAATGGCAGTATCAGAAGGAAGAGGCGGAAAGAGCAGTTCGACCGTTGCGTGGTGTGAAGGGCCTTTCTAACGAGATTGCCGTGACGCCGACACTGAACGCGGTTGATGTGAAGACAAACATTGAAAGCGCTCTAAAACGCAATGCCGGCACCGATGCAAGCCGGATTTCCGTTGAGACCTCCAGCGGTAAAGTAACTCTTCGTGGCTGTGTAGGCTCATGGTCGGAACGCAGGCAAGCCGAAGACGCCGCATGGTCAGCTCCTGGAGTTAATACTGTCGAAGATTTCATCACGATCAACTAAGAGCAAAAGAAACTAATGAAGGCCGCTGTTTTTGCACCCGCCGCTTCATCCCCTGGACTTCATCTTCGAATCGAAGACGTACCGCGGCCGAAACTGAAACCCGGCTATATGCTGATCCGGGTCGTTGCTTGCGGAGTTTGCCGTACTGACCTGCATATCATTGAAGGCGACCTACCAGCGATTCAAACGCAACTTATTCCGGGTCATCAGATCGTCGGAGAAGTTGTCGAGGGCGGAACGGTCGAGTTGCCGCCTGGAGCGCGCGTTGGTGTTTCCTGGATGGGCGGCATAGATGGTGATTGCTGGTACTGCCAGCACAAAATGGAAAATCTTTGTGACCGCCCCACCTTCACCGGATATACCGTGAACGGCGGTTTTGCCGAATATGCGTTGGTTCGCAGCGATTTCACCTTTGCACTACCAGCCGGTTTGGACGATGTACACGTAGCTCCCCTGCTGTGCGCCGGCATCATCGGGTTCCGCAGTTTGCGGGTTGCCGGTGTTGAGCATGGTGAACGTGTTGGGCTTTTCGGTTTTGGGAGTTCGGCGAGCCTCGCGATTCCTATTCTGCAATCATGGAAATGCGAAGTGTATGTAGTCACGCGGGGCGAATCCCACCGAAAAGCCGCCGCCTCTTCGGGAGCGACGTGGATCGGCAACGAAGACGAAAAGCCGCCCGTGAAACTGGATCGCGCCATCACTTTTGCGCCGAGTGGACGAGTGGTTCTCAGCGCTCTGGCAAGTCTCCGCAAAGGTGGCGTCGTGGCAATTAATGCAATACACCTTGATCAGATGCCAAGTTTTAACTACGACACCCTGCTCTGGGGCGAACGGCAAATACGCAGTGTGGCCAATATGACTCGGCAAGACGCGCGAGACTTCCTGCAGGTCGCCCACGAACTTAAGATTCGTCCGCGGGTGACGGTATTCCCACTCGAAGAGGCAAATAAAGCGCTCCTCGCGGTCAAAGATGAAACCGCGAATGGTTCAGTGGTCATCGTTCCCTGAAAGAGACCGCGAGCGACGCCTTAGCGTTGACAAGTAACTTGTGGGCGATTTCGAGAATTCCTTGATAGCACGCACTAAAGCTCATTGGACTCTTCTTCGTTCGAGAGTCCAATGAGAATGAAATGAAGGCTCGGCGAAGTTAGCGGATATCGATTTTGAGGAGTGCGTCGGAATGGTTGTGCCGCCAGCCCCAGTAGGCTTGCTGTTGATTATCTCTGAGACCAGAGAACTCGCGATACTTGCGGTGGTTTTGCTTCAGATATAAGCGATACGCCTGATCTTCGTGAGCGCTCCAATCGTGATCGTCATTGTGCCGTTTATCGTGGTAGCTTTTGTGCTCTTGAGCTTGCAGTGCGACGGGCATAACCACGATAGGGATTACCAACGCCCCGGCGAGCAGGGCCGTACTTAGAAAACTTTTCATGAATAATGAATCTCCTCATGCCTATTTGTGCAATTGTGTTACCAATAGCCACTGCTTGCAGCCTTGGATGAGCCGTATTGCAAGCAAACGATAAAAGATGCAGAGGCGTTCCGCCTATTTGTCGAGGGACAAAGAGTCAGTTGACCGTATACGATCATTTGGCGCCCAGCGGCCTTCGTTGGCAAAGTCTCTCTCTTTATCGGCAAAGCGGCCGACTGCGGAGTTCCTCACTCCGATGAGTCCAAGGAGACTTGAGGGTTCTCGATATCGTCGCTTCACATATCGTCGCTGTACGGGGAATCAATCTCTTCCTCATCGCTCTCTTTCTCGCGGCTGAGTCTTTCTTCTTCATCGTCCTCCTCGTTGATCCGATCCTGTTCGTCTCGCTCTTCTTCTTCAGTAAGTAAGTTAGGGTTCATATAGATCCACCGTGGTTGGTTCGAATCGCGCTAAAGAACGGAGTGCCGTGCCGATCCACGCACTCAGCGGCATAAAGGTACATAGCGGCCGACCACGTCTGCCAATCTCGCCCGCTGGGCTTGCCACTTTGCGCCTGAATCCACTCATTGAACCCCCATTCTGCCTCGTTTTTATGCCACGGCTTAGCCAGTGCTGTCAGCGCCAACAGCTTCCGGCTCGCCGGTTTGTTCGAGCGCGCAGCCGGTACCCGACCGACGCAGCCGCAGATGAAAGACATCATCGAGCGATGTCCGCCATTTCGGGCTCTTCTTGTCGCGTTATGTTTTTCGCAATATGACCGATGTATTCGTGAAGAAAGACAGCAGTCCCTTGGTAAGGCTGGAAGAAACGACATGTTCTCCACCGTGTACCTTGCGTATTGCAAACTGTTTTTGACGGATGACGACGGCCACTGCAAAGCAGTGAAGGTCGTAGCCGGCTTGACGGACCTCGATGCGGAGGTTCTGATGTTCGGCGAGTTCAAGTCACGCCTGTTCGGGATCGGGTAGAACAATGGGGCTTCTTCCGTGGTGCTAGCCAGGTAGGCGGTACGCGCCTCTTCGACAAGACCGCCGACATTTTTTTGGAACGATCTCGGCATGGCGTGGATGGGTTGCTGGGAGGGAAGGGGCATGAGCCACGAACAAATGAAATTCAGCGTCGAGCAGATGACGGACCGAAATATTCTCGAAGGATGCATACAAGCCTGTGAGTAGATCGATGGTCTTAGAAAGCTCAACTGCGTCCAGCGCATTGACGGAATGATTTTGGGCAGCATCAGCTTCCCCCGTACTTCCTAAGGAACCCCTACACCTAGCTGAGTTGATCGATATTTCAGATGAGATGTTCTTGCAACTCCTAAAGGTGATGGGGAATTCGAGTGCAATGCCTGCGGGAACACCGTTTGAGAAGACACCTTACGGAGCGTCGTCTGATTGTCGTCCAAGCGAGGATTTCGGTGACCGTCGCTCATCCTTGAACTAGATGTTCATCGCCGGTTCGGCGTAGAAGACTGTTCGCTTCGCGCTGCTTCAAATCCGCATAGATCCGGTCGAGGTCGTAACCATGCTCCGCCGCATATTCATCTCGCGTGTCGTAAACTTCCCGCAGCACTTCGTCTTCCCAACGCTCGCAGTCAGAAGAGCTCTTCGGGTGTGCAGATTGTTGTTCTTCCATCGCCATGTCTTGCCAGAATCCTTTCTACTTCACTGCGAATCCGGACATTCGCGATATGTCGAAAATTCCAGGTCAGCAAAAAATCACATTTCGCCACTGAAGCTGCCGCGATGTGGACAGCATCGGGACCAGCTTTTTCGGGAATCGCACGAGGAGCAATCAGTACTCTTGACAACTCCAGTATCTCCTGATCGAGCGGGAAAAGCAGAGGCCTCCTGCAAAAGACTGCGGCGAACAGCGACCATTTCGGGATCGCCGCGATCACATTCGATCTCGACGGCTTCAGATACGACCAGTTCGTATTTGGACCGCTCCGCGTCCCACCATCTGCGAGTTGAGGCTTGTCGGCCAGCAGTGACCACGTCTTTGCTGGGCCTAGCCGCAAGATAGCTCAGGACGGTCGTTTCAACGTAAACCTTCGGTTTCATTCTCTTCCTTTTATTGCTTCACCCGATTGCCAGTTCCCACGTTCCCACTTGTCGATTCTCTCTAGGAACATTCCAACCCCTTTATTCATCGAACTCGTTCCCATCGTTCTCAATGTTCCCCGTAGCAACCAAAGATTCTGAGGCAGTTTCGGTCGCTTTCATGGTTGTCTGACAACACAATCGCGGAACAGTGGGAACACCCTTTGTCTGGCGAAGCTTGAACTGGGAACCAGACCGGGAACAAGAGTAAGAACACTGGGAACATTCATTGTCCGATCCTTCGATAGCGCCACTCCAATCGGGTTCCCTGGCGCTCCCGATAACGTTCCCAGCCGAGCGCCCGGAAGCAGCGCGCCACCCGGTTCTTATCCACTTGTGTCCACAACGCCTGCGGTTTGTCGAGGCAACGGGAAAGCACTTCGCCGATAGAAGCGCTTCGACGGTCTTCCGCCCAATGGGCAATGACCTCTTCCCAGGGATCTCCTTCATAACGATCAGCTTGCTCCAGGGAAGCCATCCCGACAAGTTCCGTCGTCTCCAGCCACCAAACGCAGCCACGCTCAAACCGGGCCTTTGCTTCTGCCCACAGTTGGTCCCGGTCGCGAGCGAAGCGATCAATGTCGATTCGACCGCAAGCTACCGGCCAGAAGCGCCGCCCGCCGCTGTCGTCACGCAGGTAACTGGAATGGTTCACACTGCCGGCGAAAACGCATTGGCGAGGCGATTCGATCAAACGCTTGCCGTAAGGTGGTCGGAATCGATCGGTGGTCCGGCTCATGAACGCTTTAATACGGCCAACTTCCGCGCGGCTGAGCGAATCGAGTTCGGACAGCTCAATGATCCAGACACCTTGGGTTTGCAACACCGAATCCTTGGTGCCCAAGTCCGCTAGTTCGTCGGTAAAGTACGGTCCTGCCAGTGTCTTCAGCGCGGTTGATTTCTTGCTGCCTTGCGGGCCTTCCAGGATGAGACAGCAGTCTGCTTTGACTCCAGGTCGATAGATCCTTGCGACGGCGGAAATCAGCCAGCGCGCGCCAACGGCTCGTGCATAGTTTGAATCTTCGACACCCAAATAGGTTGTCAGCCAAGTATCTAATCGGTTGATGCCATCCCAGGCAATGGACTCCAAGTATTTGCGTACGGGATGGAAGGATCGATCCTTGGAGACGGTTTGTGCCGCCTGAGCAGCGGTGCCGACATCCACCAGAATTCCTTTCCTCTGCAACCATTCTGCGGTCAACCGATCTTCATGGTCGCTCCAAGTGGCATTCGAAACGGCTCCCCATGGAGTTGGCTTTATCGCCATGGGAGTCAAAAGGAATTCGTTGAAGGCAAGGACGCCTTGCCATTCTGGGGAATGGCGCAAAGCGGTGATGGCATTGGCAAGAACAGGATAAATGTTCCCCTGTGGATGTGCCGGCGTTGGTTTGGCGCGAATCAATTCCTCCCGCCAATTAAAAGCAGAGAACGTCACGCGAGCGATTTCGCTGAGCACAGCTTCCGGCCCCACTGCGGCTAAATGATCGTCAATTCCTTTACCGTGTGCGAGGTCCCATTCAAGAAAGCCGACCACGGCACCCTGCCGCCGCAGGTGTTGGGCAAGCTCAATTCTGGCGAAACGAACCTGGTCTTTTACGGCTGCATCAGCATCGAAAGCAATGATAACTTTCCGACTCTTCCACGTGATCCAATCTAAATCCAGAATGGGTCCTTTGACATTGAGTCGTTGCCCATCCGGTGCGGTGGCCTTTCCAACCGTGCCGCGCCAATTGAAAATGCCCGAGATGCCGACCGGCAGAAAACGCGGGTCGTTTTGTATGCCGAATTTGGCAAGCCTCCAGAGTGCGAGTGTCTTGAACTCGCCTTCGGTGATGATCAACGGCAACTCTGCGTTAACCAGGAGTGCGTTGTCACAGCCTGGCGGCAAATAGAGCATGTTGCTCCGGCCAGGCGGACTGAGGTACTTTTGTTTGACCTTCAGCTGGCCGCCGGAATCCGCTTCCAGATCGGGGTGGTCGCGTCGCAGTCGGTACTCGCGTACATGGCGCTCGCCTGGAGCAAAATAAGGAATGGCGATGCCGGCGTAATCGCCGCCCTTCCGTCCGACAAGTTGCGCTCCGGTCCACGAGTCGACGCGGCGCAAGAAGGCGGACTCGGCCAAAGGCCGATCCACCCACCGGGAATCAAGAGCCGCGAAGTCCGTGGCCGAAAGCTCGGCACCGATTAGGTTTGGCGGACCGGGAAGGTCATGTTGTGTTTGATGAGCACTGGAAAGAGTTCCGGATTCGAAATGTCGATTTTCCCCATTTCTTTCCTTGCTTGGATAGGGTAAACTGCTGTTGTAAGAATTCAAGATTCAGCCCTCTGGGTTGATGGCTCGCGCTGCCAACGCGAGCCATTGTCGTTTCTGGCCCAAGGGATGTTTAGCATTTGAATCGAAGCTAGAAGGACATTTGGATGTACCTCGTTTGTACCTCGATTACAAGGTTGCAGAAAGGAAGTCATTGATACAGCAAGTACTTGCATGAGTCGAAAAAGCGTCTCAGAGACGAATAAGTGTTTTAGATACAACTGTCGGACTTTTTCCCAAGCTGGACGTCGCCGGTTCGAACCCGGTCTCCCGCTCCATAGAATCAATAAGTTGCAAGGAATGACAATGAAAAGTGTCTTCCTAAACGAGGTTGCGTCACGGTTTTGGTTTCTAACTCCCTTGTTGCAACGGCGGATGTTAGCACGTTAGTATGAGCCGCGGATGAACCAGTTCGACTAAACCGACGAGTCAACCCGCCGCAATCGTCCAGAATCTTGCTGCGCGAACATAATTTAATGCTCCGCAGCCCTGGGGATCGGCAACGAGTATTCCGTGGGCACTTGTACTGACAGCGACCGGGCTAAGCTTACTCTACGACCGTTCCTACCCCCATTGAGCGATCTTCTGCCGAAACCGGGAGGGAGGAAAGGTGAAAGGACGGTCAGTGCTGTGATCAGCGCAGCGAGTATCAAGTGGAGGACCGCGCGCTGCCGCCTCGTCAAGGACCGGTTTGGAAGGCGGTTAAAAGTTCATCTCGCTTCTTCGCGTTACCGCGTTTTGATTTCGGCGAGCGGGTTGAAGACAGCGGGCAAGATCCGGACAGGGCCTCGCGGAGTTCTTTCGATCTTCAGATCACCTTGACGACCAGTCCCTTAAAGTCAAGTGATCCCATTGATTCACCAATGATGTTCGTGCGCTTCGCATTGTTTGGGACAGTCTGCTCAGGCTTTAGCCCAGCGGGCTCGTGCGGCGTCAGCTGACGCCTGGGCGAATTTCACGAGCGGCGCGTACATTCCAGTGGCCATGTCACGTACATTCGTTGGAGCATCCGTGGGCGTTCCCGAATGGAAGGGTGGATGCGGATCGTACTCAAGCATCAGTTCTAAAGCTCGCCCATAATCTTGGCCGCGCAGCTTGCCCGCCAGATACAAGCCAAAATCAATACCGGCCGTTACGCCACCGGCGGTGATGCGGTTGCGATCTTCTACAATTCGTCCAGCGGCGAGTTGAGCTCCCAATTTTGGTAAAACTTCGCGAACGGCCCAATGGCTGGTGGCGCGATAGCCACGAAGAAGCCCGGCAGCGCCGAGCACGAGCGAGCCGGAGCAAACACTTGTGACCCACCGGGCTGTCTTTCCTTGCTCGGCCAAGAAGTTTAAGACTTCCAAGTCACTCATGAGATCGATGGTCCCCTTGCCGCCGCCCGGTACGAACAGGATGTCCGGATCATGCGTGTCGTGGAAGGTTGCATTGGGGATAATTTTCACGCCGGTATCCGTCACCACTGGGTCAAGGGTTTTCCAAATCAGGTTCACCTTCGCGCCCATCATGTAGCCGAAGGTCTGTTGCGGCCCGATGAGATCGAGCGCCGTCATACCGGGATAAACCAGCATGGCGATTTGTTCAGGCGTGTTGGGTACAAAATGCTTCAAACCACCCATCTCGGCAACGGTGTAGCCTGATGGCGGAACTAACTTGGTTGAGTCATCCTCAGCTTGTGCCGCTAAGCGAGTTACCAGTCCAGCGGCCAAAGTCTGCGTAAGCGTTCTTCTGGTCATTTGGACCCTTTCAGCGCAGGCGCCGCCGCGGTTCCAATTTCAACTGTGTGCGCGACGAGCTTGTCGTTCACTTTGGCAGCGTGGATGACAATGCGATCGCCTACTTTAATACGGCCCTTGTCGATAGACAGTTTCGCGCGGAGATAGGTCGTCTTTTCGCCGAACTGGACCTCGACAATTGTTCCTTCCTTCGTTTTAACGGAGACGGCACTATCGGATATCTTAGCGACAACGCCGATAACATGGATGAGATCGCCGTGAGCCTTAGCTTTAGCCGGCGTAAACATGAGATATGCGAGCAACAAACACGCGATGCCAATGATGCGACTAGTGTTGGTGTGTGGTTTGTTCATTTGGTTCGCCTCCATTTAGAAATTCCCTCTCCTCTTGTTCTTCCTTGAGTTCGTCCGGGCTTTTCGGATTCAGCTCTTTCATTTGCTGCTCTTCTTCCGGCGTTAGTTTCGGCAGGTGACGAATGAATAGGACCAGCTTCCAAGAGTCTTCGTCGTCCTGGCTCGTGCCACTGCCCCAAGCGGGCATGCCAGTGAAGCGGATACCATTTTGGATGATGTAAAACAATTCCCCGTCAGTCAAAGTCTGCGTCGCAAACTGCCGCATATCCGGAGCGGGTGGATAGAGGTGTTTGCCCATCTCTACGTCACCGCTGCCGTTATTTGAGTGACAGTTAGCGCAGTGGTCGGCCCAATGAGCTCGCGCCGCGGCGAGAACTTCAACCGAATCCACCACCGGGTTGTTACGCGTCTTTGCGCTCGTAGGGACGGCCAGTTCTCGAAACCGCTGGGCAACCCAACGTTCTAACGCACTCGGTTGTTGACGAGCGCTGAACCCAACCGTTTGCGTTTTCAAAAAAAGAATCACGCTAGCACTGAAAACAATGGCAAGCGTGATCATCCCAGCAGTAAACCAAATCAGCTTTCGCATCATTGGAACTCGTTATCGCTTAGGCAAGTAACGAGTGTACGGCAGCCTGCGGCGCCAGGCAATGCGGCAAATTGACGCACCAGCGAGGCGGTGGCCGGGTCTCCTCGGGCGCTCGAAATTGAACGCCGCGACAAATTTGCCGCATACGGAATGGACGCTTTTCGCATTACGCTAATCGAGAGTGCATGTCGCAATGATGCCGGAGAGACTCCGTTTGCTTGAATGGCGGCGCTTTCTTGGTGGTTCGGCGCGACCGCTCAAGGACGACATCGCGGTTTAGAAAAGCGTGATATCGCTTTGTGGCTCTTTGGAGACTGCCGCACTTTGCATGGCTTGTTGCAGCGCTGGGAGCAGACTGGAGTCTTTGCGCGCTGCGAGCTTCCGTAGTTCGGGGGCGTTCAGTCTGCGTTCGCCGGACGGGCCGAGGTTCAGGATTGTGCCGCTGTTCTTATGCAGTGTGTACACGGCGGACCAATGATGATCCTTGAAGTTAGAAAAATCGCGGGCGATTACCGCCGCATTTCCGAAACGGTCGAAAACGATTCCGTTGGTCGCGTCTGCTTCGCTCTGGAAGGCGCAAATCTTGCCGTCCCGGCCTTTCAGAATGAAGGTCACGTCGAAGACTTGGCCTTTGAGGTGGTCTTTGATGTTGCCCGAAAAATCCCAGTGGCCGTTGGGATCGACAGTGAGAATGACGCTACCGTCGAGGCGATGGAGAGTCCACTGGTGGTGGATGGGTTTGTCGTGTGGCGTGCTGGCTTTTGCGGGCGGAGAGCTCTCGCCGGGTTGGTAAACGGAGGTTTGCGCGCGAAGCGGGGCCATGGCGAAGAAGCTGAGCGAAACAGCTCCGGCGCACAAAGCGAGTTTGAGATTGAGGGTGGTGGGCAGGTGCATGAATCTTCCTGATTCACTCATTTCTTGGATTGATGCGGGGATTGCGCCGCGGCCCAATCCCCGCTGAGTTTAGAAGAGGCCGGCGATGGCGTCCCAGGCGCTCTTGAGCCCATGGCCCACGTCTCCCACCGCATCGCCGACAGCGCCGGTGACGGTCCCCAATACAGACCCGACTGTGTTGACAACGTCGGAACCAATGTTCGATCCGCCACCGTTCGATGGGCTGGCGCCTTGGTGCTGGCGCGCGAAGTTCTCCTCCCATTGCGCTTCGGCCTGCGCTTCGGAGCGCTCCTCACGTTCTTTTTCTGCCATCAATTGCTCGTCATGGCGCTTGCGGGCTTCCAGTTCCTCCTTCTGAATGCGCTCCAGCTTGCGCTGCTCCGCTTCCCACCGCGCCTTCCGGCCGGCGGCAGAAAGGTGGAAGCCGACGGTGCTGGCCCAGGTATAGTGCTCAAACGACTTGAAGTCGTCCTTCAGAATGGGGCTCTCACCTTGCTTACTGAACTCGACGCCTTGCGATGCATCGCCCTCATAGTGGAACAGGAAGATGGCGCCGTTGCGGTCTTTGAGTGCGAAGGTGATGTCCCAATCCTGATCCTTCTTGTGATCTTTGAATCCGCCGGAAAAGAGCCAAGTTCCGTCGGGGTTGACTGTCAGGTTCACGTTGCCATCCAGCTTTCTCATCCGCCAATTGATGACGATGGGGCTGGCCGATTTAGCGCTGCCCGTGCTCGCAGGAGTCTTTTCCACGGAAGAGCTCGATTCGTGATCGCCCGTGCCGGCGCTGCTCGTAGCTGTGGGGGATGCGGCTCCGCCAGAGAAGCTGGCATCGCCGGGGGCGGCGATGGCCGCGTCAAGATGCCTGATGGCTTGCGCAATATGCGCCAGCGCCTGCTGTTGCGTGGCCTTGGCGGCGGCATCGTTCTCGATCTGAGAAGCGTCCTTCTGTGCCTGTTCCACCAGGTGGCGCGCCTTGTGCAAGGGGCCGGCGTTCCCGCTTTCATACGCTGGCGGGAAACGTTGCGCCAGGTTTTTGCCGTCGTCCTTGGCGGCAATGCGCAACTCGTCGTAGGCGGCGACAATCTCCTTGTTGGTCGAGTCGATGTCGGCTGCCGCGCTTGCTTTGTGCGTGGCCAGCAGAATTTTGTTCGCCGCGTCCAAGTTCGACATAGCGTGCTGGAACTCCGGGTGCAGGTTTTGTGCGTTTAGGGAAAGTCCTCCGGCCAGGAACAGGCCAATCAGCGCGGAGGGCATGTAGTAGTACTTCATCATCTATTTTTTCCTCTTATTTTTTTCTGCCAGACGGGGTTTGGATTCGGCCTTGGGCGCAAGCCGCCGTGTCATGCCCGCGCTTGGCCCTCCGCCTGGCCATGGGCCGGCGCGCGGTGACAAACTTGTTCGTGCGAAAGGTTTAGAGGAGAACTTAGGGCATATCGGTTGCCGCCTCAAACGCCTGCTCAAAGTGAGTGGAGGGTTGGGCGGGTAACTCGGCGTACCTGCTGTTGATTTTTTCCGCCGTGATGGCATGGGTGGCGGTGCAGGCAGGGCCGTGTTTGTAAGCTACCAAAGGATTTGACGACTGGTAGCGGATAATTCCTTTGCCCTCAAAGAGCGCGGAATCGGTCGGGCCGACAAGGTCCATTTGGTAGCCTCCGATCGGCGCCGCGCGGTCGGGCCGGAAGCCCTTTAACTGCGCCAAATTCACGTTCAATGGGTGCCTGGTGCCGTTCGGTTCAACATAGGTGTACTCGGCAGCGATGATGTTGCCGCGTTGGTCGTTCTTGAGCTTAAAGAGGAACTTGGCGCCGGCGGGAATCGTGGCTTCGGGCAGGTTAAAGACATCGGTCTCTTCACGCACCAGCACCCTGCCCTTGGCGTCGGTGGGATTCTCCTTACCCCAATTTTGAGTCGAATCATGAATCACAATATGGCGTGGGCCTTTCACCGTGATGCCCATCATGTATTGCTGCCAAACGATAATCGGCGCATCGCCGTCGTTCTTAAGGGTATGGGCGTTCAACTGGAAGCCGAGGCCGCTGCGCGAGCGCAGTTTCTGGGTGATTTCAATCTCAACCTTGATGTCTCGGATCGGCGTGCAGTCCGGCGAGTTGAGGTAGTAATTCATATTCGCCCCAAACGGCCGGGGCGGCTCTGCCATTTGAGCCAGTGCCGCCGCGGGCACAGCGGCCAGCATCGCCCACACCGCCGCGATTCGATTCCTGGATACCATTCTCTTTGTCCTCCGGCTTCCGGCTTCCCGACCTCGGAACGATACCCCTCCGAAATCTGAATAAGTCCCGAGGGCGGGTCATTTGCCGTAGCTACTAGGTTGAGTTTGCGCCAGCTGGCTCGTAAATGTCCTCAAATCTGCCGTCAAACCCTTATCAATTTCGAATTGATGAAATCAAATGGTTGAAAACAATGGGTCTTTGCAGGGAAGGGTGAGCTATTTCTTTTCTAGATAGAGCGCGTAGATGTCGTCTCGCCCAATATCGCGGAGCAGCAGCGGCGAGTCGTCCGGGTCAAGGCCCATCCAACTGGAGTAAACGCCGGTCAGGTGTTCGTCGGCCAAGTCCGCGATGGCTTCCTTTTTTCCGTCGCCAACCGCTATACGAACCACGGAGCTGCTGGAACCGGTTTCCGGCCAGTGGAGGTAGTAAATCGATTTGCTGTCTCGCGACCACTCGGGGAATGCAACGGTTCCTGTATCGAGGCTCGACCAACTGCGTTTCTCCACGTTGTACAACTTGCTGGAAGAGGCATCCAGCGTGATGGCAGAGATCCATTTTCCATCCGGTGACCAGTGGGGAACACTCAAACCTTTGGAATCAGGAAGTGTCGTCACTTTCTTCGTCGCCAAATCTAGCACGCGAATCTCAGAATCGGTGCTCTCCCCTACGTGCTGCGTGGTCGAGTAGACCAGAGAGCGGCCATCCGGCGACCAAGTCGGATCATTCTCGGCGTCGCTGTCCTGAGGCAGCAGGCGTTCCGGCTTGCCGCTCCCATCTACCGTCAGTCGAAAAAGGCAACTGCGGCCGTCGGAATCTGCGTCTACAAAAATCAGGGTTTTGCCGTCCGGCGACCAGCGAATGGACTTTGGATACGCCGGCCGCGAGGTGAGTTGCGTTCGATGGCTGCCATCCAGGCCGGCCACCCATAACGATCCCTCAGGATAAGTGACATACGCAACGCGTTTGCCGTCGGGCGAGAATGCTACGAATTCGGCGGACAGACCTCTTAGGAAAGCGGGAAAACTTCCGCGCCCGCGGTCGATACGAATGAGTTCGCCTCGCTGGGTTTTGCCGTTGGCGTACATGCGCGATCCGTCCGGCATCTCGGTCGGCTTGTCCCAGATTGTCGGCCCAAAGGTCAATTGCACAGGTTTGGCGGGCCAGAGATTCGCCGGGAAAGTCGGCTTCTCCAACATCCAAATTTGCCCGTCGATCGTGAAAAGATAACCGCCGTCACGGGTCCAAGAACCCGCGATTTGCGAGCCGCCGTGGCGCAACTCGGGCAGCACAGGCTCCAGCTTGACTCCATCGGACGAGATTTGCCAAATCTGGTCGTCTTTGGAGAAGCGGATGAGCGCTCCGTCCGGCGACCACGATAAGCGGCGGATATTGCCGCCGACCGACTTGAGCAAGTGTGCATCTGCGCCGTCAGCATTACATATATAAAGGTCGCCCTGGAGGTTGGCATAAACAATTCTTTGGCCATCCGGTGACCACGCCGCCTGCTTGGAGTTGGCGATGCGCCGCAACGCCCCGCCCACGATTTGAAACGTCCAAAGTGAAGCGCTCGGCCCAAGTCCGCTCACGTCGGAGACGACGAGCATCTTCGAGCCATCAGGCGAGACAGCGCCCGCCCAGTGGTATGACCTGGGAATATCCACCGGCACGCCTACTCCGCCGGACGCTTGCACTTGCTCCATTGGAATTTCGGAATTGTAGGAGAAGTAAACTCTGTTGCCTTCTGAGCCGCCCAGCGTCTTCTCGTTGCCGTCGTAAGTAATTTGATCAAAGTGGCTGATTCGCGGGTGCTTCGTGTTGACACTGGCCCATACCGCGGCCACGATTCCCACGGCACAGGCCACAATGAGCCACCCGCGATTGCGGCGAACAGCAAGTTGCCAAGCCAGGGAAGATGCAGCATCATCGGAAGCGCCGCTCACAATTCCCGTGCTTGTGGCCAGCGCGGGTGGAAGGGCCGCATCTTGCTGAATGTCTGTGTTGAAGCGGTAGCCCTTGCCGGGCACGGTAACCACAATCGGATCGGCGGCTCCAGCGGCCGCCAGCGCACGCCGCAAGAGGAAAATGTGCTGGTTCAGATTGCCGTCTTCAATAGAGGTGCCAGGCCAGGCGGCCTCCAACAGTTCATCGCGGGTGACCAGTTGTTTCGGGCGGCTGGCTAAATAAGCTAGGATCTCGAACGTCTTGGCGTTGAGCGGAACCAACTCGCCATTTCGGCGGAGGGTGCGGTCCTCTGTGTTCAATTCAAATTCTTCAAACCGCATCTTCTTTGGGGGCTGTCTGTGGGCGCGGAGCTTTACGGCAGACGGCGGTGCGTTTGGCACCAACAGCGATTAAATCTGCTCCTAGCGATCCCTTATGGCATCAAGAAATGAGTGGGATTCTTCCGCCATTGTGCCACAGGCGACGGCTCGTGGTTCACTTCTCGCGGGGTGAGACAAGCGCGCATTGCCCCCACAGCAGGCTGCTAGCGCCCGGCCAAGGGAACAAACCGGAGACCAATAGGCATCTCGCATTGGACTGTCCTGATTAGAAGTCGTCTCAATGGCCAATTTGCCGGTGCCGTGATCGAGTGTCAGCCAGGCCCAGCCACTTCCGAACACGCTGAGTGCGGCTTTACGCAGGCCATCTTCAAACCTCTCCTGATCGCCAAAGTTCGCGTTCAATGCGGCGGCGAACTTTCCACTCGGTTTCCCGCTCTGCGCCGCTGGCGCTAGGGAAGGCCATAACAGCGAATGGTTGGCATGCCCTCCGCCTTGGTTCCGAACCTGCGTCCGGACGGTCGCTGGCAGGGTATCCAGTTCTTGAAGAAGCTCGTCTACACTGAGCTTCGACAGGACCGGATCGCCTCCGACGGCCTTATTCAAATTGTCGACATACGCCTTATGATGCTTATCGTGATGGATCTGCATGGTCTGGGCATCAATATACGGCTCCAACGCGTCATAGGCGTACGGAAGCTTCGGCAACGAGAAGGGAACATCATCAGCGGCCAAAATTCTGGCGGCAGCGCCAAACGCCGCCGCACGCAATACCTTCGAGTTATCACAATATAAGCCTAAATGAACCTAATTCACTTGCTGGGAAAAGGGGGTGCGGTAAATTGCCGCACCCTGTTGGGTCTGGAGGCGGAGTTCGGCAAATTCTCGCAAGCCTTGGATTACGGACACGATGGTCAACTTTTATGTAGAGAAATCCAGTGGTCGGAAAAGCTACGTTCGGCGTTGGCCTTGTGCGGTGACGAAGCGATTTATAACGTCAGCAACTTGATGCCCTCTTATGTTGCCAGTGAATTGCCAGGGCTGGCCGGGCCCCCCACTGCGGCTAAGTGATCGTCAATCCCTTCACCGTATGCGAGATCCCATTCCAGAAAGCCGACTAAAGCGCCCTGTCGCCGTAGGTACTGGGCAAGTTCAATTGTGGCGAAACGAACCTGGTCTTTGACGGCTGCATCCGCATCGAAGGCGATGATGACTTTGCGGCTCTTCCGTGTGATCCAATCCAAATCTAGGATCGGTCCTTTGACATTGAGTCGCTGACCATCCGGCGCTATTGCTTTCCCGACCGTGCCGCGCCAATTGAAAATGCCTGAGATACCGACTGGCAGAAAACGCGGAGTGTTTTGTACGCCGAAGTTTGCAAGCCTCCAGACTGGCAGTGTCTTGAGCTCACCTTCGGTGATGACCAACCGTAATTCTGCATTACCCAGGAGCGTCATCGCAGCCTGGCGGCAGGTAAAGCATGTTGCTCCGGCCTGGCGGACTGAGGTACTTTTGTTTTATCTTCAGTTGGCCACCCGAATCCGCTTCCAAGTCGGGGGTGGTCGCCTCGCAGTCGGTACTCTCGCACGTGGCCCTCACCCGGAGCAAAGTACGGGATGGCGATACCGGCGTAATCGCCGCCTTTCCGTCCGACAAGTTGCGCTCAGGCCCACGAGTCGACGCGGCGCAAGAAGGCGGACTCGGCCAATGGCCGGTCCACCCACCGGGACTCAAGAGCGGCGAAAAATAAGCCGTTCGCGCTGATCCAGTTCACGAAGAGCCAGGAGAATATCCGCCGCAGTCAACCTCGCGCCGGATCTTCTCACACAGCTCCACTTCGGCTCTCCAATTCAACCGGATGCTCCTTTGGCGCGGCTCTCGCCGTCCAAAACAAAGCTAGCCGGTTGTGCTCTATTGGTGAAGCAAATACCGTGGCCAAAGTGGGCCAAATTTGCTGGCCAAACTACCTCGCGGACGGAATATCCAAGGTATGCGGTGTTCTTGTTCGAGGATCACGACACCAAACGCGTTTACCGGCTCTATGACTTCACCAAGGCCCAGCTCACCCGGTCCAATGAGGCTTATTGCGTATCGGGCAAGGTCAACAGCGCCGACAAACTCTACCTGGTGATCGAATCGGTCCGCCTTGACACTAAGCATCCTGGACCTTCCAACCTTCCTGTTCCTGTGGACGGCGCGAGAGGGTCGCCTATGTAATAAAGCTTTGGCTCGGCGAACTCGCGTCCTGTCGCCTTTTTCGACCGAAAACGCTGTCATTTTAAATCGGCGCTAACACTCTAGGGGGTTTTTGCGTAGGACAGCTGGAGTTTAAGATTCAGGCAAGAGGACAGAGGCGAAGCGAAATTCGCGCAGCCGAAAAAACCCGAATCACTGAAACCGTGTCAGCCTCGCGTCAGGCCTGAAGTTACCTGAAATCCAACTCATAGGTCAAGTGAGCGGGCTTTTCTGAGTCAATGATTCTCTCAATAAGGGCTCGATGCGTGGCTGTTGCAGCCGGCGCGCAGATCCGAATGTGGAAGGGTTTGGGTTGCTCAGGTGGCGCGGGAACTTGCTCCTGTAATTCAAAACCTGTGACGCCGGTGGCCGTTTCGAGAAAAAGAAGAAGCCCTCGCGCCGTGCCGCGCAGTTGCGCTAACTCACTGGCCTTAGCAATTAATTGGCGAAGGTAGCCGACACCCGTCGTTACGGGCATAATGGGAGTCAAATCCGCCCAAGTGGCTAAGAAGGGCACGAAGCTGTCAGGGCACCTGCGGGGATCGAAAACGGAAACCAAGTTTCTGAGCGAATGCTCCGCGGGTTGTTGAAGTGCCACCATCGCCTCGACCAATGCAAGAAGAGGGCTGCCCGGTCGAAAGGTGCGTTGGAAGACTTCCGGAAATAAGAGCTCAATCTCTTCTTTTGTCATCGCCACTCGTAACCTCGATTTCGTGGTCACCGGAACAAATGAGCCAGTTTTCAGGAATCCGAACTTCGTTTTCAAATTCTCTGCGAGATGACATTTCGTAATGCAGACCTCGATCCATACTGCGGTAAACGCCCTCCACACCCACCGCCAAGACTAGCCGGCCTTGCGGATCCGCAGCCACACCATCCACCGGATGAAGTCTACCGACGTCGCGTAGAGGCAGACCGCAGCGGACGTCGGGTACTTCCCAATAACTATCGCGCTTGCCGACGTCCAACCGAAGCACGCCGGCGCGATGAGTCGCCGCCAGAACAAACGACCCTTGAAATGCGAGCCCGCGACAGCTTCCACCGTCCCACTTGTCGCCAAAAGCACGCCACTCCTGTAGGGTGTTGTCGGTATCGAGAAGTTCCTTTCGTAGACAGCCTTTGCCTGCGTCACCCGCAGAGGCGGCGAGTCCGGCCCATAGAAACGTGCGAGGTCCGTCATATTGAACCCCGAGCTCTCTGACATCAGAACCTTTCAAGCCAGCACTGACAAAAGTTCCCGTTTTGCCGCCTTGAGTGGAAAGGAACACCCCACCTGCAGATTGGGAAGCGACAGCAACGCTGACGCCCCCGCGGCCGGAGACCGCAGCGACCACAGAATAGAATCCGCCGTTGGCATTGGTAGAATCGACGAGCACTTGGACTGGGGTGGCGCCCAAGCTCAGTTCGAATAGACCTTTGTCAGTTGTGATCAATAAGAGTGGTGCGCCGTCGCGCATCGTCCAAGCGATGTCAATGGTCGGAAGGGACAACTGGGCTTCCTGCCGCCACGTTTCACCACAATCCAATGAGATCTTGATGTTGGTGTTGTTCTGCTCGCCATAGCGGGTCGCTACCGCCACCAAGCCCGCTTTTTGAGGATGGGGCAGAACCAGGACCGCCTCTTCGCCCCCAAAAACCCCGGCAGGTTCCCAGCCTTCACCATCGTTGAGAGAGCGAAAGACGGTTGGGCCACTGACGGCATACCAGGCGCCTTGTTGAAAGCAATCCGCAGCAATGCTACGAACGTCTTTTTCAGGAACATCTTCCACCATAAGCGAAACCTGATCAACGTAGCGCACTCCGGGCTCGCGAACCAGCGTGTCGTAAATATGAAAGGCGCGCAGCGCTTCGCCAAACCGCCATCCCAGTGTGCCGGCTCCTTGCGACGGAAGGGGGTTGATCGTGGCGTGCAATCGCCCCACGATTCGCGACTTTAGCGCTTCCGTGTCCTCAGCCGGATGGGCCACTACCCGAGCCTTGACGCGAACACTCTTATATCGGCTCCAAGCGACCGAGCAGGTTGTTCCGAGCGGGCGCTGCTCATTAAGAGCGCTTTGTATTTGTGCACGGGCAACTTCGGTTTGATGCTCAACCAGATTCGCCAACGAAACTTTGCCGCCAGTTCGTTCGTGCTCTGGGATCTGTGGAACGAGAAGAACTTCAACGGTGCCGGGCACGGCATAAGACCATAACTTTCCCTTTGTGACGGCTCGCGCCCGTGCCACCGCACCCCATCTTTCGGCAACTAACTCAAAGTCGCGGGCAGTGACGGCGCGACGCAGAGCAAAGAACTCTTGCGGTCCTCGGACCAGCGCGTTGCTGAGGCTCTCCGCCGCCAGTCCGCCCGTTGCGCGTTCTGGGTTGGAGACTTGAACGCCAGGGATTGGATCTTTCAAAACGGTCAGGGAGTTTGCCGGTACATTTCCGGCCGGTCCACCGCCGCGTCGATACCACATTCTAATTTCCCGTCCCTGCGGGGGCACTGCGGCGAGGACTTGCGAAGTTTCGGAGAGTTGGCCCTTGCCCACGGTAAGCTGAGCGGCTGGAGCGAAGACAATCACGCCTTGGATGCGATCTGCCACATAGACAAAATGATCTTCGCCGAGGTTCCCGAAATTGTCCACCTCGCGCCAAATGCGGTAGGTTTTGCCTTGGTACTGAATGGCCGGTGCGCGCGCGTCGACTTCGCGCGCTGTCAATTCCACACCAACGATGAGGTCTAACTCGTCGCCAGTCCGGGCTATCATCGGTGGCCGCAAAGCGCAAACGGACTGATTGGGTAGACCAGTCCCGGTGCCTGCCAATTCCGCGATCACAAGATCGCAGTGATGAGCAAGGACCTCTACTTGAGCCGTGCCGGCTTCTATTACGGCGTCGCGCGCGGTCACGAAAACTGGAGAATCCGTTCCGCTCACGGCACGGCTTGTGGTCACTCGGGTGCCCCTCGGTAACTCGATCGTTGTTTCGGCCGGTTTGGGCAAAGCGAAACGAAGCCGAGCCATGGCGGCCCCCGGTGGATTCAGCTGAACACCGAGAAGGCGCAAAAACTCAACATAAGCCTTTTCCGGAATCCGGTTGAGGCGGTAAATCATTATGTCAGTCAGGTAGGCGAAAACTTCTAATAATACGGTTCCAGGATCACTCGGCGAAAGGTCTGTCCATTCAGGGCAAAATTGGATAACGCGCTTGCGAGCATCTTCCAGTAACTGATTAAAATCCCGGTCATCCAAGTTGGGGGATTGGATTGGCATTGGCTACTCTCCAACCAGACTCAGGGGAAACGTGATTTCTTCTTTTTCCAGAGTTGCGCGTACGCGGTATTGGAGCATTATGTTCAGCAGATGGGAATTATCTTCGTTCTGTGCTGCGTCTAGCTTCAAAATCTCCACCCGAGGTTCCCAGCGTTGGATTGCTCGCTTCACATAATGAATTGCCAGTCCGGCTGTGGTGTAGTCGTTCGGCAAGAAGAGTAGGCGATTGAGTTCGCAGCCATACTCCGACCGCATAACCCGTTCTCCCGGCACGGTTGATAGCAGGAGGAAGATGGCTTGACGAATGGATGCATTCGCCTCGACCATTTCAGGCTTTCCGAGAGAGAGTCCGATGCCCTCTTCTGGATCAAACCGCCAGGCGCGATATCGAGTGATACTCATGCGTCTCCCTCTGTGACAAAGGATTGTCCGGTACTGCTAACCTGATATTTCACCACGCCCGGGGGAGTTCCGTCGGTCAATCCAGTTACCGTATTCAAGCACAGGCGCTTGCCGTCTGCGCGAATCCAATCGGAATAGCCAGTTTGTACTGGAAGTGTGAATAGACAAGGCTTGATGGCTGCTCCGATATTGGGGCAGCCAGCAATGGGGCGGCTCGCCGGATCGTTTTCGACCAAGACTCTTCGCCCTCCGATTGTGAGCAAGTCCTGTGTGCCGATGATGGCCACACGGCCCAACTCGTGTTTGCAGGTCAAAACAGCATCCTCCGTGAGAAAAAGCATTTATGCCTTTCGAAAATCAATAGTTTGTCCACTAATGACGACGGCATGGCCCGGGGCCTCGATATCCAGATCGGTCGTAGAGTAAATATGAACTTTTTTGGGAGCCAATTCGACATAACTCCCATTGCTATTCTCAAACCGAATCCGTTCACCGGAATCATCCAGCACTACTTTCTGGCCCTTGCTTGTTAGTAACGTACAGCACCGAATTCCGCCATCTTCGAGCGCTGTCTCGGGCGGACCATCAGCACCGTAGAGACCGCCTAGCACTACGCCTTGTGCGGGATCGCCATGGATTAACAGGACGAGCACCTGGTCCCCTAGGTCCGGCGGCATCAACAGGCCTTTCTTTGCACCCGCGCCGGTAGTCAGTACCTCCATCCAATCGGTCTCTACGTTGTTATAGGTCGGCAGCGAGACCCGAAGCCGGCCAAGACTTTCTGGATCATTCACGGCCGAGACGACACCCTTTGTAGCGAGCGCACCTTTGTTGCGTGGCCGGCGCGCTGGGACGGAGGTTTGAAGCTCGGAGATATAGCCGACGCGACGATCAATCAAATGATTGACGCTGGCCACTACATAACTCCCTGTAAACTGTTCGTTGACACCGCTCGCGGTCACCCGTGTCCCTGGGCGCAGTCTGGGGTCTCCTTGAGCGGTCCCTCGGAAAACAACCTCGTTTGCCGTCCGGCGGTCTAACTCAGCCTGGGCGATTGCTTGCGCGAACTCACCGTTCGCTCCCAATTCATCCGAAAGGAGGAGGTCACCGTTAGTCCCAAATCTGTCTGGCGCCGCAGCCGCGATTACCTCCCGCCCGGTTCGTGCGCCGGTCGCACGGCCCTCATGGTGCTCAACTCGTGTTGGATTCCAACAGGCCACTGCTACTGAGCGAAGGGCCGCCTCGGCGTTGACCTCGAAATACGCTTCTAGCAAAGATTCTCCCCACTTGAGGGTTACTTTCTCCCCCAGTCCTTCCAGGGTGCATAGGTGCAGATGTTTATCACGAAGCGTCAGAAACAAGCCACACGATTGGGTCTCCTCAAGCAGGAGGTCCCAATCTGACTGATTCTGTTGAATTACGATTTGGCGAAGCGGACCAGGGTCCGTTGCCAAGACGTTTAGACCCAGGTTTGCTACCATTTCCTCGGCAAGAGCTTTCGGAGTAACACGAATATGCGTGCGCGTCGCCTGGCGCTTTCTTAGACGGTGCAAAACATCGAAAGCACGCACCCGGATTTCTCGAATGCCAGAAGGCGGATAAGCAAACTCCATAGCGGTAATTTCGCCTTCGAAGAGCCCGTCGGTGTGGCCGTTCAGCGTCACTCGCAAAGCAGCGCCCGCGCGGAACTGCTGATCATCGGCTATCGCCGCCCCGGAACCGACAAAGGTCAGTTCGCACATCGCCGGAGTTGAAAGACGCTGCTGAACTCGTATCTCGACCAGCGTTCGGGCGTCTTCAGTACTAAGTGGGGCACCATCTATTTCAACCAAAGGCTCCGCTAAGACTTCCACCGAGTTCATGGCTTCCTCTCAAAAACGGAGCGGTCTGGAATCACGAGCCGAGTCCCGTCCGGCAGACGCAACGGGTCATCGATGCCATTCAGAGCGGCGATCAGCCGCCAGTGACGGGCGTCACCATACTCACGGTATGCGATTTCATCCAATCGTTCTGTGGGACGCGTCGGTGTTTCAGCCTCGGCCATGGAGTCGGCACTTCCTCCCGACACTATCTCGTGAATTCTCACTTGTTCTGGGGGGATGGGATCGGCTGCAGACCATTGAGCGTTTGACGCCAGGAGAGGTTTGGCACTCGCCGATGAACTAGGTTCATCAACCCTTACCAGACGAAGCCTGAGCCAGGAACGGCGCGGCGCCCCCGATTCGTTGAAATGCTCCACCCTTTCGGCTACCGCGGTTATGGCGCCCAAAATGTTCCAGGATTTTCCCCAAATGAAGCGCACGAGCGGGGGTGTCGAACGACCGTTCCCTGAGGTCTCAGCGAGTTCAAAAAGAGGGCGAGTCAAGTCACGTACATCTTCGGTTGGAAAAGATGAACCCGCGAGCGTTACGTCAAATAGAAGATCGAGAGTTATTTCAGTTATTCCGCCGCCAGTGAACAAAAGAGGATGATCACCAAGCTTGAGCCCAGAGAGCGGCCCATTGGACGAGCCTCTCTGTTGAACGCCCGCGGTGCGGCGAATAACCAGGCTAGAGGGATTTAGTAAGCAGCCTAGCCGAGTGCCGGTCGCTTCAACTAGAAAGGCAATTCGTTCCATTTGAAGCCTCTTTGCTCTTCATCCACGCGCTGCCGCCGCTCCTGCCGTCGAAGTAGTTCAAGCCAATGTTCAGGCGTGGCCGATGCCGTCTCAGGCAGTTCCGGCCAGCTACCCTTCTCCGCACAAAAGGGTGAATCCAAGTCGCCAGTCGGGAAAGAAAGTTCGCGCCACGCTCGGACGGGCGGTCTCGATGATCTGGCAGCCCCATCGATGAAAATTTGCTCGGAAGAACTGCGAGATACCTTTGGTGCCCGCAACGCGTCGAAGTCTGTTTGGTTCGGCGAAGTAGGCGCTTCATTCCCCGTGAGCCGACGGCGGCTCGATTTCTTTTCGGCGATTGAGGACGGCTCATTTACAGGGATTTTACGCCCCGGGGGACGCGTGAAACCTGTTGCCGCTATCGGTTTGGCAAGGCCACCAAGTTTGAGTGCCGCGGACGGCGCACTGGACGGCTGTTTGGCAGATGCGGTGAACTCGACCTGTGCTCGACTCCGGGCCGGGAGTATGACCCACCGCAGTTCAGGCGGGCGTGAAGGCGTTTGTTTCGGCGCTACCGGCGCGGCCACCGGCGAAGGATCTACCGGCGCTGGTTTGGGCGTCACGCGTGGCAGTACCGCCGCTGTAGGATGTTTCGGTTGGCCTAATTCATTACGTTCGAGTGTCACGGATGCCGCGCCGGACGACTGATTGACATATGTGGTGAAGTCGATCGATGGGCTTAGGTTGTCGTTAGGAGATCCTCGACGGCGAGACGGAGTTCCATTCCGAGCCGAGTGTATGAGCCACCGCGGCTCCGACGGACGCGAAGGCGTTTGTCTCGGCGCTGCTATTGGCAAAGGATCGGCCGGCGCTGCTTTGGGCGAAACGCATGGCAGCGCCGAGTCTGCAGTTACGTAATGCTCAAGCGGTTTTTTGGTTCTTGGTGGCATCGTGTGTGATAACGGGTGGTCGGCGGTCCTCCCATCAAGAGAAGCGTCGTCAGACGCCTTATAGTGGATTAAATCCTCCGGATCCACACCCAAATCGGCGATATCTTCTAACCACTGTGCGGGAGCTTGGCCGAATACCCTTTGATGCCGTTCTAGAGGGTTCAAAGAACTCGACCCGTCCTCTTTTGCGTCTGCATACCGGAGCATCCGGTCAACTGCCGCTTGCAGAGTACAGGCCAGCGCACGCGCGATGCGACGGCTCAGCTTCTTGACGGACATTCGATCAACCTCGATCAAGTGTCTCGAAAACAAGAGTCAATGTCTCGATCGCAGCTCCCTGCGCCAGGGCGTCCAGCTTGGTCCCCCGCCACTCAGAGATCCAGGCGTTGAGGAGGTTCCAGCGAACAACTTCAGTAACACCATCACTGCCCAGCATGACCACGGAGACGTTCTTTCTGGCGACCGATCCCTTGACGGAGGTCATGAACCAATCCCAAAGTTCGCGCGAGGCGGTAAGTCCATAGCGCAGGGTAATATCGGCATACTCGACCGGTCCGGGCAAGCGGCGAACGACTTGGCTTGCACCACCTTCTCTGTAAGCGACGGACTGCACTCTAACGCCCATGCCTTCGCACTCGGTAAAGTGGCCTTCGGTTATCCCCTGGATCTCTAGCTTGAAATTGTATGAACGATAAGGATCGGTTTCAGGCATCTTTCGCACACCCTTTGGCTAATTTTGGATTTCCACACCGGCAGCCGACTGGCTAATTCGGAAAATGACGAACTCGGCTGGTTTCACTGGCGCAATTCCGATCAATATGACTAACTGACCCGAGTCAATGACGTCGGGAGTATTGGTCTCTTCGTCGCACTTCACGAAAAATGCCTCTTCGGGCGTCTTGCCCATAAGGGCGCCATCGCGCCAGATCGTCGTTAGGAATGCACCGACATCGCGCTTCATGCTTTTCCACAAGGATCGGTCATTGGGTTCGAAAACGACCCAGCGAGTGCTTTGGGCGATCGATTCCTCAATCATGTTGAACAACCGTCTAACGTTGATATACCGCCACTCGCTGCTTGCGTCGGCTAAGGTCCGAGCCCCCCAAACGCGAACACCATCACGTGTAAAGAAACGGATACAGTTCACGCCCTGCTGGTTTAACACGCCCTGCTCCTCGTGAGTCACTCGATAGGTGACGCCTAGGGCACCACGGACGATTTCGTTAGCAGGCGCCTTGTGAACACCTCGACTGGCATCACTGCGGGCATAGATACCAGCGACGTGACCGCTTGGCGGGACGTTGATCAGTTGGTTGTCGGCGGATAGGACGTCGCGCATTGTTATCCACGGAAAGTATACGGATCCATAACCGCCATCAGAAGTTCTCGGACGCGCCGCTCCAGCGTTCTGCATGGGTGCGGAAGGCGTTCCGCCGTCTGGCGGCTCGTTATCCTTCTTTTGCTTCGCCACTTTGGCCGGAGAGGAGGATGCAACTTTAGTCAAGTCGTCCACATTGCGGATGGATTCCGGAGTATCGAGAATGGCGACTCGATCCTTCATAAGTTCACAATGAGAAAGGAGGGCTTCATAGGACGCAGGATCGGAGAACCCAGGAGCCGCGACGATGGCGATCTCGTCGACCGGCTCGAGAAGCTGGATGCCGCGCCGGCCAGCCGGACCCGAACCGCCTGCAATGCTAGAGTCGGAGCCTATGTTGACAATGTAGCAGCGGCTTCCGCCGTTCTGGAAAAAGCCGAACACAGAGTTAGCGAGCGCTGTGCTTGGCGATCCCTCGGCGACAAACTCCTTACTGAATTCCGTCCAATTGTTTATCGGCCAAGCTTCCCCAAGGTGGGCTTTAGCGTCCGGTGCGACGCCAAGAAAGCCAGCGGTACTGGTGCCTACGGCTTGTATGGGGCGGGGGCCACCAGAAACCTCTTCAACGTATACCCCCGGGGTCATGTATGTCATTGGCATTCGATCACTCCAAATTCTCAAAATGAATTAGTAAAGCTTCGCCACTTAACGACTTCTCATCGGCCCGAATCGTGAGCACCTTTCCCTTGGCTGTTACTTTAAACTCCGGAGCCGGTTTGGCCGGAACTACCGAAAAATAAAATCGACCGTGGCTGTCTGATTGAGTAGATAAGTTCAAGAATGGATATTCCACGCGGGCGCCCATGATAGGTATGCTGTTCGGGCCCATTACAAGCCCGTGGATAGCGACTGCCGCACTGCCTTCGACGGTGACGCCCTCTCGGACCGTCGGTACCTTGGGAAGCGGCGACTCGAGACGTAACGGAATATCAAGGAGAAAGGCCGGTCGGGGCGGCGCTCCAAATGCCCGCCAAATGTCCGTGAGCGCGGGGTCAAATTCAACTCCAAACTCTTCGTTCTTCATGGCGGCGAAAACCAGTTCACCTAGCATCCGGTGAGCGTCCTGGGGATCCTCCGACCAAGCGCTCACTAAGTAGCGAAGCGATAGCTGTAAGGGTGGCCGCTTTCTTCCCCCTTGGGCGGCTGACAAATGTCCTAATTGCAGCAAGTACAGACTTATGCCGGAGCCCTTTTGGTCAACACTTGGTGCTGCGAGTGAGACGGGAATGCCAGCCAAGATTGAGCCAGCCCAATCCCTTAGACGCCCATCCACCTCGTGGATCAAGTATTTGCCCCCCTCGCGCACAAGTACGCGCAGTTTCGGAATCCGAAGCCGATTTAGTTTCTTAGTCCACCGACCGCTCTATCGGACCAAATTAGTATATCCGAATGGGGTAGGATTCGTGCAAGGAATTTGACCGAAAATTTTGGAGTGTCCACACTCCAAAGTAAAGATGACGTCGATTGTTGGATTATCTAGACCAATCCAGGTCGGTAGTAAATGAATCGCTGTTACGGTTAGAAAATTTCTTGCCGCTTTACTGAGCCCGAAAAGTGTGTTCTACTACCTAAAGTCAGTAGTTCGATACATCGGTATCGGAGGAAAAGGTGACCTTAGTGCGCGTATCCTATTTGGGGAAAAGCGGAAGCGCGGGCGTCTTAGGCAAGTCTCGCGGCGCAAAGAACTACACAGTCGCCACTGCACTGATACTACTGACCAGATTTGTTGCGCGCCGAACTGGTGCAAAGTTCTCATCCTACTGACTAAATATGGGCGAACTTCGAAAACCTCTTTTTATCATTGCAGCTGTTTTGCTCTCTTTGGCTGTTTTGACGGAACTCGGCAGTTCCTTAATTCAACGGCTTTCACAGACCATCACTCATACAGGCTCTCAAATCGACCCAGGCGCTCTCTCGCTCCCGCCGCTCCAAGGCGTTTCCCAACAGGAGCTAAATGCCAAGTTGGCTACAAACGCCGGAACAAGGCCACCAGGTATGGCAATTTTCAATATGGCCCTACTCGATGGGCTCGTGCTTTTTACGGTTGCTCTGGTTGGCACCAGCCTCTTCGTTCCTGAGCGAATTCAAGGAAGGGTACAAGGGGTTGTCACATTAATTGTCTCAGTAGCAGTCTTGTTCGCCGCGATCCTTAGAATTGGGATTACCCTGGCTTCTCTCATGCTCATGGTTACGTTATTTCTGGCGGTTCCCTTCGGAACCATCATTTATCTGATTGGTTACGGCTCCTTCGATACGGGTCTTGCCAAGGTCTTGCTCAGCACCATCATGACTTTTAAATTTGGCTTTGCCGGTTGCTTAGCTTTTGCCCACCCAGGCTTTTTGAAGATGAAGGGGTTGGTGCTAATAGTGCTTTTTTCGCTGGCTGCGGGCATCGTGGTCAGTTTTCTTCAGGGCTTGGTGCCCCCAATCCTGGTAAGCATCACGGATGCTGTTGCGGGTATCGTCGTCGCAATTTTTGGTGCCCTGTGGGCCGTCTTCTTCCTCATTGGCTCCATCCCATCGATTGTGAAATCGATCAAATTGAAGGCATGAGTTCGGCCAAAATTCTTTGTCCTCGCGCACCGTTACCGGGCGTTCAGAGTGCATGTTTGTTGATTCGAATTGATACAAGTCAAAGAAAGAACTCCCCCTTCCTTTAGGATCACCAATGAGACTTCCTTCGTGCCGTCGATCTTGATAGATTGATCACCAGAGTCGTCGTTAGGATCGATCTTCTCATGTCCCGGAGGTGCCGCATATCGTGCATCAACCTCGATGCCCCCCGCGAGCCCGAGAGTCAATTTTCGGGTTCCACGCGAAGAGCTGTGAATAAAAACAAGACAAGGCGAGCCAGGGTTTAGTAAGAACAATTTTGCTTTCGGATCTAGACAAGGCCCCTGTAGCTTGGAAAAATCTAAGCTTGGAGTTAAAACGGAACCGATCGTTTCCACCCAACTTAAATTGGGAGCCGTTGAATCGGCGCTACGACCGCCGCGAGTAACGCCTAAGGCAAAGAGCGCAGCCAAAAGTAAAAGAACGATCAACGCTATATTGGCGCCGCTCATGGTTCCTCGGTTCACTGCGAGATGCGCATGTATTTCTGGCTACTGGCTCCGGAGTTCCAGCAGTTAGCATCCCGGGTGACGTCCCCGTATTGTTTCCACACCCCGCCGTTCGGTGTTCGTTCGCAGGAATAGCGGAGACTGTTACTCAGAGCCACTCGGTAACAGCGAGGAAAGTGATAAGTGTACGCGCTGACATCTTGCCAACTCAAGGTCTCACCGACATTCGTCCGCGGAAGGTCGAGATAGATGAATACGTAGTCGTTACCCAAATTCACAGTCTGCGCCGGACACGGAGTCAAACAAGCGTTGGCACCACCGCAAACTCCACACGAGTCAAGAGTTTTGCCGGACCCGGCGACGCCGTCGCAACCCACGGGCTTAGGTTTCACACTGGCGACTTGCACCTGGACTTGACTGTTCGGCTTCACCCAAACGCCCGAACCAGGATTCTGCGAAAGGATCGTACCGTTGACCCCGGTGTCCACAAGTTGTGTGCTCTGCGAACCAACCGTCAGATTCGCCTTTGCAAGCGTACCGCCGGCCACGCTCACATTCATTCCGGTCAAACTGGGAACTTGCACAAGTTGATTCACGCTAATGGTCATCGTTGAGTTCTGCTTGACTTAGGGCACCCGCCTGCAAATCCTGATCAAGAACCACACCTGGTGCCTGGCTTTCGGAAGACCTTGCCTTAGTAATAACCAGCAGCCCCGCGCTTTGGATAGCCCTATTGGCTCCGTCCAGCGAAAAGCCAACCACGTTCGGCACTGTAACGCCAGCGTCGGCGGCCTGCAGGCCCACATCTGACCCTTTCATCACTAATGTTCCTTGCGGGGGAGTTTCATTTAGAATCGTGTCCTGTGCCTTTCCTTGCGAAAGAACTCTCCCTTGCTCGTGCGGATTGAGGCCTGCGTTGCTGAGAGCAGCGGCACCCGAAGTCATTGTCATTCCTACAACCCCAGGAACACGAACACCATCTACTGTAACTACTAGATTCACCGTTGCGCCCTGCGCCAGGGTTCCGTTGGCCGGACTTGGGTCTTGCGAAAGCACCTTCGAACCAGTGCCTGGCTCCGCTACCTTCGACTGAACGCCACCCAGTGTCAGCCCCACGGCCGTGAGTTGGGCTTTGGCGTCTTGCAGGCTCAAGCCAACAAGATTAGGGGCTTGTACACCCCTTATTATGATTACGGACTCCTGCACTTCAACCGAGCTACCTGTGCTGACGAGCGTTCCCGCTGGCGGATTCAGCTGTTGCACCTTGCCGTCATCTGCCGGGTTCTTAGCTTCCAGCAGAAATGGTCCAACAACTTGGAGGCCAGCCGCTGTCAGCATTCGCTTTGCATCGTCAATAGATTTTCCTACTGCCTCAGGAACCTTGACTCCGGCAACCGCCGCTTCCAACTGAACTGCTGTTCCTATAGGCACAGCGGTTCCACCAGCGGGATTTTGAGTCAAAACTGTCCCGGTTGTCGTACTTTCCGCCAGTTTAGTAGTGGGCGTGCTAGGTAACAATCCGACCTTTGCCAACGCGAACTGAGCTTGGTCGGATGGCATGCCCACGACATTGGGGACATTCAGCGTGGCGGTCGGTGAGGCCTTTGGGGTGCGCAGTCCGAAGTAGAGACCCACCGATAGACCAATCAACGCTACCGCCGCCACCACTACGATCCACCATGGGAACCGTTTCGGCGCCTTAGTGGGCGTCACCTCCAAACTAACGTCCGGACCCTCGGCAAAGTCTTCGTCAGGATTCTGCGTTGAGACGACATCCAAACGAAATGAATATTTTCCTGCAGGTGCGCCAGATGGCGTCGCAATTTTTACCGCGAATTGGTCGGTACCGCCTGCGGCAAAATCTCGTTCAGCGGCACCGGCGAGAAAATACCAGCTGGCTTGAGACGGATTCCCAGGCCTTATTTCAGCCCGCCCGCGCAGACTTCTTCCGGAAGTATTAGATACGGTGAACGAACAGTCTGCGTGTCCTTGGGCGTCCGTTCGCAGATTCGTTGCCACAGTAGTGATGGAAAAGACAGTTGCCATACAAACCTTTTCTTTACCTCCATCGTCAAAACACAGCTGACTTGTAGCGATTACAGGTCCACAAGTATACTTTGGCGACTTAGAGTGAGTCAACCGGCAATTGAGACTAAACGCACCCAGGTTCACTTAAGTTGCAAGAAATAAACAGGGCGTCTTTTCAAAGCGATGCTCGACTCGCGCAGCCGATTCTAATAACTCACTGCCCTCCAGATGTGCTGGCCGTCGATGACTTTCCGCCCAATGCAGCCGTCGATGTGGGGGCCGTTGTGGTCTGAGCAGCCCCTCCGCCAAACCTCGCTAGCGATTGGCCAAGTTCGTCAGAGGTTACACGGATCTCGTGATAGACCTGTTCATAGTGCGAGGTCAAGGTCGCTTGCATTCGTTCCGCGAGGGCTTTAATTTCCGCTTCGATCTCGTCGGTGTAGCTGACCTTCGCCGCTCCTAATATGCCGCGCTGAAAGCGGAGCGAATAGAGGATTCCATTCGGCGCTGCGCCGAGTATGGCATGCGCAAGCGCACGTGTGTCTCCCCGCACACTGTTAGGAAGACCGGATTTGATCGTCGAAACAGAATTAAGCTTCTCATAAAGGGCATCGATGGCCTGTTCAACCGTCACCATCGTACCGGTGAGACCAAGTTGTTTCTCAAGAAACGCCTCATATTCGGGGCTGTAATTTTCCGCGGCGCGAGGTTCGACAATGTCGGGGTGATCGTTTGCAAATTGGTTCAGAGCGGGCGAGGCCGTTTCGCCTACGCCTGTGATTTCTTTCTTTGCCCAGCTGATCCCATGTTGGATGCTCGAAGTCACACCTTTCAATTGGTGACCCTCGCATTTCAAAAACAGGTATGGGTGGCTGGCGGTTCCCTTTTCAATCTGGACGAGAAGCTCGTCGTAGCCATTGAGAAACGCCCAACCCTTGCCAGCTGAGAAGCCCGTTTTTGAAAGATGCGATGAAATGCGTGTCGTAAGTTCCTTATTGCTGACTAGTTTTGCGAGCGCTGCTTCGATCTCATTAGCCTGGCTAGGAGTGAGCTGGATCATATAACTTCCCTTTTCCGTTGGGTGATGAATCCAGGCGGCAATAAAAAGAGCTTGAAAGTCCTGGCGTGACCACCAGCTAGCGGTTCGTTTTAGAACGCTTTCCGGACTCTTACCCACCACGCCTAGGGCGTCATTCCAGCCCGCATGGGTTTGAAATTTCTCTCCGAACACCGCTTTTACGAGGTCTTGACCGGTTTTCGCCCCAATTTCCGCTCCGCGGATGATATCGCCAATAGAACCATTCATTTCTTGGTGCACTCCTGTTTTAGTCGGATTCTAGCTGTTTAGCGTGACTCCGATCCACAGCGAACCCACGAAAGACGGCACCTATACTAACACGGGCAACTAATATCTCTTCTAACTGCTGCAGTTTTATCTATGCCGGACGGAAAGAAAATCAAGAGGAGCAGAAAACAAGAAAGGCTCAAACGCCAAGGCGCATCTTTTTGCGAAAGGTGCCGGAAAGAAAGCCACCAACGGAGTCGGCTTGCGAACCTTGTACTCATGAGTTCCCGGCCATCACTCTGGCCATAGAGTCGGAATGCAAACAAGATGGCTGGGCGCGGTGTAACGGCGAGTCATTTCGGTTGTAAGACTTACACTAAAGCCTGCCTCAAATTAGTGAGCCGCTTCGCAAACGCTGTTACGGGATATAGAGAGTGGCGATGGCGTTGGCGGGAGTGGGGTTGGACGGTGTTATTCGTATTCGCTAACGCAAAAGTAGGGAATTCGGCATTCGCCTGGCTTTAGGCGTTCAGCCCAGGACGTTGATTGCGCGAACCTTGCAGAGCAGAACCATTAGAAATAGTGGTAGTGGGACTGGTTTCTGGGATGGGTTGCCAAATCGGTATCCCACCAGCAATGCCTTTCACTCGGGACGCCATCAAGGCCTCTTCGCTACGCTTTGAGCCTCTGATGCGGCGGCTTTGCCGACCTTGACCGCTTCCTCGTTTCAGCCAAGGGTACTCATAGGCCAGAAAGGCGACGTCCGTCTTCCCTGGCGCCCTTTCAAACAGAACTGATAAAGTTGGCACCGCCGGTGCCGTCTTGGACCCAAAGACGATTTTGAACCTTCCTAGAACGGGACTTCAAAGGCGCGTGGCTGAAAAAAGGATAGTTTCCGGATGACCCTGATGCAGGAGCAAAGGCTGGCAAACAAACAAGGATAGTTTCCGGATGACCCTGATGCAGGAGCAAAGGCTGGCAAACAAACGAGGACATCCAACATAAATCATCTCAACGCTGAGGAAATGGTTTCGATACCGTGTGGGGAATGGGCCCAACCTCGAGATAGCCTCGCAGTTGCCGCTACGATGCCGTTCTGTTTGACCTTCTGACCGCGCTCCTTGACAGCCGGTCGCTTTGGAACGTGATCGCGGGTGAGCCGAGAGCGGCGCGGCGCTGGCGCGCTGAGTATCTGCGGATTACCTGCCAAAGTGGAGCCTATCGCGGCTACGAGGATCTCGTCGCTTAGGCGGCTGAGGCTCGCGGGCCCACCGCGTGGTATTGCGGCGGCAGTCGGGTGGCGCTACTCCGAATTGCAACCCTGGCCGGCCGCGCAGGAGACGTTAAGCACCATCGCGGCCGCTGGTATCCCGCTTGGGGTGGTGACGAATTGCTCCGACCGGCTTTCCTAAAGGCCGAGACACTCTACTTTCAGCGGGCGGAACTGCATCGAGCGTGGCACTGGGTACGCACCAGCAAACACGTGCGCGATTTCCCTCCTGCCCGGTATTTCCGCACCGGATGGCATTTGGAAAGATTATGTGCCCGAGATATGGACGCGTAGTTTTGCTCTGAAGACGTCTGTGCAAGAAGAGTGAGGCCGGGCTTAAAAGCTTGCCTGAGGCCGATTAGGCTGTATCGTCGTAGACATCCATCTTTACCTGCGTAGCGCACCACATGTGCCACATGTCGCGGTAGGCAGCTTCGATAGACCGGACGGAGCCAACCTCATCCAGCAGCGGCGAGGACCGAATCGCGGCGTGCACATGCTGTCGAATGTGCGGTGCGGTTGGGATGGCGTTTGCCAAGCCTACCGCATGAGTGACGTACTCTTCGGGCGTCCTGGCCACCGGTAAACCGATTGTGGAGAGCAGGCTGGTCCCCACGCAGTTCACGGGCAGACGGCCCGATAGAGTCACCATGGGCACGCCCATCCACAAGGAGTCCAGGCTGGTTGTACCGCCGTTATAGGGAAAGGGGTCAAGCACAATATCGACTCTGTTCCAAGCCTCAAAGTATTCGGCCCGTTTGCTACGACCTTCGAAAATGAGGCGATCGCCGCCAATGCCGTAAGCATGAAACCAATCCCGCAGGCGTGCCTGCACGCTATCTGTTTCCAGGCGGTGATATTTCAGAAACAGCTTGGCGCTGGGAAGAACGTGCAAGATAGCCGACCATACAAGAATGACTTCGCGATTCAGCTTGTGCGGATTGTTAAAACAACCGAACGTTATGTATCCGTTCCGGAAATATGGCGACTCCTGGATTTCAGCTTTTACGGCCGGTCGGTAAGACCCGATCGGACCGGAGAGACGGTACACTTTTTCGCTAAACAGGTGCTCGGTGCCTGGATACGGCATATAGGGGTCGCCGATAAAATAATCAATCGTGTTCTAGACCCGTCGTGGCAAGCGCGCCATGCCAACTTACTTGGACGGGGGCGGGTTTGTAAGCAAATGCCAAGTAGGCGGAGGTGTGCATCGTGTGTCCCGCGAGATCAATTAGGATATCGATGCCGTCGGTCCTGACACGCTCGGCGATGGCAGGCGCGGAAGGAGGCAGCGACACGAAATTCTTGACCGATCGCTGAATGGATTTGGTGACGTCGTCTGGCGTGACGCCGATGGAATAGATAAAAACTTCGAAGTTCCGCTCGTCGTGGTTTTCAAAGATCGGCGCCATCAGCCCGATAATGGTGTGGTTGTATAAATCCGGGGAGACATACCCAATCTTGAGGCGGCGATCCGGATCGGGTGTGTTCGCATGGGGACGAATTTCAGCCGCCAGCGGAGCGGCATAAAGCAGGTTCCAGCGGCGGCTTTCTTCGAACAGAAATTCTGGTGTTGTCTCCGGGAGGTAGTTCAACTTGAACAATAAACGGCTATGCACCCCGCTTTGCAGGCCGGATCTCGATATAGCGCCGTAGATCCGCTATTTCTTCGCCCACGCGAGACAGCGCACCCCAGCCGCGGGATCGAAGATCGAGAGCCTCCAAATTGTCCGGCTCTAACTCGAGTATCCGGCTTGTTTCGGCGATAGTTGCCTCCCAAGCATCTTCATTCCAACTCGCTTTAGCGAGCAGCATGCGCGCCCGGACTTCGATCGATGGATCGAACCGGATGGCTTCATCGAGCAACGCACGAGCTTGCGCTGGTTTTGCTAAGGCGAAGTAGTTTTCCGCGTATATCATGAGATTGCTGGCAGAACGCGTCCGTCACTTTTACCAGATGGTCCATGCACTCGGCCGCCTCGGCAAGCGTTTGCTTTCCGCAGCATGTCTATTAGCCCACCCAGGCCGAGACGCAGCGCGAGTCTATTTGGACGGCCCGACGCCAGGCTTGCTCCGATTCTTCGAGGTGGCCCGGTTTCAAGCAAACGTTGTCCCGCACCCGCGAGCTGCATGGCGGACGGCACGATCTTGGAGGCACTGGATTGAACGTGTTTGGGATCTTTCTTTAGCTTGATTTTCATGGCATGGGCTGCCGCGCAAGAACCTAGATATGAAGTGCCCAAACCCACAAACTCTCTCTCCGAGACTCTCGCAAAACTGCAGCGCCTTTACCTCTTGGCGAGAGAACAATAAGGAGCCAACGGCACTCTACTCAATTGAGGTGTAATGCGCGCGGTTGACAGATCGACATTGGTCTTTCCGGCTGGCATGCCCGCTGCTCTGACGTGGGCGCGGCGGGCTTTGCTGTCGGGGACACGGCTCGTGGGCGCCTCTTCGCTCCCGAACGACCCATCCCGAGAGCAATATCCGGAATGGACTTGTCTACCGTGGATCGGCGACCCGGATTTCGACGCTTCGCTGGTGCAATGCCTGAAAGAAATGCGCGTGGAGACAATATTCACAGCGCACACAGTCGTTTCAGCCAAACTACGCAAACTACTGCCGGAAATGGCGCCCAATGTGCGTCTTGAATCTCAGAATGCTTGGTCAGAGGCTTTCGCCGATTACCAGTTGTACCGGGAAGTGGCGGCCGGCTTCGATCTTCCAGCCACTGGAACTGGCGGCGCCTGGAGTTGCCAAAGCACGTCTTACGCCTCTTCAATCGGCAGCGCTCGTACGCGTCTTTGAATTGACCCCGGGCCAGTGCGGTTATCAGAAGCTTGAAGCGCTGGCCGCCGTCTTTCGCTTCCTCCCGGCTGGCGATTTGGTGGAGATTGGGAGTCTTTGGGGACGGTCCGCCGTGGCGCTGGCCCAACTCTCTCGCTTCTACTCCGTGGGGAATCTTCTGTGCGTCGATCCGTGGCGCTTGAAGGATTCGCTCCAAGGCATCCCAGAACTTGATGGTTCCGCTGACGAGATACACATCGATGAAGTGTTCGAAGGGTTCCGCATCAACCTTGCTCCCTTCGCCGGTGTGGTGAACTACGCGCGCTCGCCTTCCGTCGAAGCTGCTACCGCCTATGGTGCCGGCGCTGCCTTCACAACCGAAGATTTCGGCCGCACCACTTACCAGGGCCGTATCGCGCTGCTGCATATCGATGGCAATCACGCCTTGCACGCCGTCCGGAGCGACATCGCTTTGTGGTGTCGTTGGGTTCAGCCGGGTGGCTGGATCGTCCTCGACGATTATTGCTGGTCGTTTGGGGATGGCCCGAAGATCGCCGCCGACGAGTTTTGCCAGGAATTTGCCGGCAGCCTAGCCAACGGATTCGTGATGGATGGAAGCCTGTTCTTGCGCGTGGTGAACCCAATGGGGGAAGCAAGAGCGCGGAATTGATGATGAAAACAGTTATATACGGCAACGGCGCAATGGCGCGGACTGTTTATTCTTATGTGCGCAAAAGTAACGACGTTGTTGGTTTTACTGTTGACGAGAATTGCATCCCAGAAGGCGAGACCCTCTTCCAGGGGCTTCCACTGGTTCCCTTTTCGCGGGTCGAGACCGTGTTCGATCCAGGCCGGCACTCCGTCATTGTCGCGGTCGGCTTCATTCAGATGAATCGCCTGCGCCAGCGGAAGTGCGAGGAATGCGCCCAGAAAGGATTTGGCTTGGCGGGCTATGTGCACCACTCCGTCATCCGGCACGATGATGTTTCCATTGGCGATGGCTGCGTCATTCTCGATCACGTCTCCATTCACGCCGGGAGCAAGATTGGCCGCGGATCCTTTATTTCGAGCAATGTGAACGTTGGTCATGATTGCCGTATTGGCGAATGGAATTGGATCAATTCTGGCGTGGCGATCGGCGGGAAATGCACGATTGGGCAGGGGTGCTTCTTCGGCGTGAACTCGGCCGCGACTGATGGGATCACGCTGGGTGAGCGCAATTTCGTGGCTGCCAATACCTTGATTAACAGAAATACGGAAGACAATCAGGTCTATGTTTCGGAGCCGGGTCAGTTGTTCCGTCTGGAGAGCGATGCTTTTCTTCGATTCGCCCGCATCACCGGCTGAGCATGTGGAGAGGGATGGCGGCACCCTAACGCAGCTTGGGGTAACCGGATCGTCAACACTCACTCGCACGTTCCTCAACCAGTCGCGGCTTTATCCAGAAAAAACCGCCGTCGCCTGCGACGGGGAAGAACTGACATTTGCAGAATTATCACGGACTGTGCGGCGTTGGTCCGCCGGGCTAGAAAAATGGGGAGTTCGCCGGGGAGACCACATCGGCGTCGTGTTGCCGAACGGTCTCCCTTTCGTCACGCTGATGCTGGCCGCCGCAGACCGGGGAGCGGCCTTGTCGCCACAGCCGGAATCGCTGACACCTACGGCGATAGCGCGTGCCTTTGCAGCCACCGACGTTTCGCATGTGGTCGCGTCGAAGGAAATCTTGGAAGCACTGAGCGCGACGGAGCCGACTGGATTCGGTCGAAAGCGCCTTTTGCTCGCTACCGACGAGGTCCCCGGCAAAGAAGGACAAGGCGCGATTGGGCTGGAAGAATTCCTGAGCGACGTCGATGAGGAGCCCGAGGCCGCGCTCCTTGGAGAAGAAGATGATCCTTTTATCCTGACCACAACGTCGGGCTCCACGGGCAACCCGAGGCCGATTGTGCTGACGCAGCGAAGCAAACTCTTGCGGGCGTTTTCGGCGGTGAATTTATACGGGTTGAGCCCGGCCGATGTGACACTAGCGGCCACACCCCTTCACCATTCGTTAGCGGAACGTCTGGTGCTGCTGCCGTTGCTGACCGGAGGAACGTCCATTGTGATGTCGCGCTTTTCGCCCAAAGAGTGGCTGGCGACAGTTCGAAAATATGGAGTCACATTCACGATTGCCGTGTCTTCACAATTGGCTGCGGTGGCGCAAAGCCTGGCGGACGAAACGCCGATCGACAGCCTGCGCTGCGTCGTTTCCTCGTCCGCGTCGATGGATGTTGCGACCAAGATAAAGCTGGCAGGGACGCTGCGCTGCGATTTCCATGAATGCTACGGCACCTCCGAGATCGGCGTGGCGTCGAATCTTGACCTCTCGGCGGCTCAGGCACGAACAGAAACAGTGGGCCAGGCGGTCGAATCAGTGGATATCCAGATTCTGGGCGAAGAGGACCGGCTGCTGCCGATCGGCCAAGTGGGTGAGATCGTGTGTAGAGACGAAGACGCTGTTCGGTGGCTACTACAAGCAGCCCAGGGAGACGGCGGCCGCCATGTGGGGCGAGTATTTCCGCACGGGCGATCTCGGCAAGCTTGACGCTGAAGGGTATCTCACGCTCGTTGGACGCAAGAAGGAGATCATCATCACCGGCGGGATCAATGTTTATCCCGCCGATGTGGAGTCTGTGCTGACTGAGCTTTCCGGCCTTGAAGAGGCGGCGGCGTTTGCTATTCCCGATGAGCAACTAGGCGAGGTTGTCGGGCTTGCCATTGTGCCGAAGTCCGGCCAGAGCTTCGACCTGCGACGGCTCCGCCAGCATTGCGCCCGAACTTTGGCCGATTTTCAGCAGCCCAGAAAATTCATGATTGTTGAGCGGCTCCCGCGCAACCCTATGGGCAAACTGATGAGGCGCGTGCTACTCGAAAACTACTTAAAGAATGGCGGTCAGCATGGCTAATATCGAAATCGCGCCACCACCACTGTCCCTGGGTTTCATCGGCGGATCGTTGCAATCCGCTATCGGACGCACCCATCTTTGCGCGAGCATCATGGATAACCGTTGGGCCAGTCGAGGCTGGATGCTTCAGCCGCGACGCTGCTATCAATCACCAGACAGGCTCGGCCTGGGGTATCGCCAGAGAGCGAAACTACGACGACTGGCGGGAATTGATCCAATGTGAGAAGGAAAAGCTAGACGCGGTCGTGGTGCTTACGCCTATCCCGGAGCATTACGAAATGGTGATGGGCTGCCTTGAAGCAAAGCTGCCCGTCATTTGCGAGAAGGCGTTGACCACAAGCAGCGAGCAAGCCCGGCAGATCAGGGATGTTGTGCAGCGCAACAAGGGTTTTCTGGCTATCACCTATAACTACTCCGGTTATCCGATGGTCCGTGAACTGAGGCAGTTGGTGCGCGACGGAGCCCTTGGCAAGATCATCCATTTTCAAATTGAAATGCCGCAAGAAGGATTTCTGCGACTCGACAAGAGCGGAAATCGGCCGACGCCGCAGCCTTGGCGTCTTCACGACGGTAACGTTCCGACCGTAGCGCTCGATCTGGCGATCCATCTGCATCATCTGCTGTTCTATATCACCGGTGAAAGTCCCACAGAGTGTGGTGGCTCACCAAGGAACACACGGCTGGTTCCCCGATGTGGTGGACAATGTCGATTGCCTGTGCCACTGCACGAACGGTCTCTACGGGCATGTTTGGTACAGCAAGTCGGCGCTAGGTCACCGCAACGGACTCAGGCTTCGTATCTACGGTTCCGAAGCCTCGGCCGAATGGTTTCAAGGCAATCCAGAGGAATTGGTTGTCATGCATGCCAACGGAGACAAAAATATAGTGGACCGCGCCGCTACTGTCGATGTCGCGTGTGCCGCGCGTTATGGACGATTCAAGGCGGGCCATCCAGCCGGTTTCCTGGAGGCTTTCGCCAATCTTTATGTTGACATTGCCGATAGTCTCCGCTGCTACCGGAAGACTGGAGTTGTCCGATCGTCCGAAACGTTTGGCGCGGACTTAGCGATCGATGGACTATGCCTTCTGGAAGCCATCCGCGATTCGGTGGCCACTCGGGCTTGGAAGACGGTCGCCAAAGAAAGGCACGCCAATGGTCAGCACGGCTGAACAGAAAAACCAAGTTCTGGCGTTTATCAAGAAGCGCATGCAAGCCAAGGGAAAACTGCCGGCCGGGTGGGACTCCGAAACGTTTGACTACCGGGAATCGGGCGCTATCGACTCCATTGGCATCATCAAATTCCTGATCGAACTCGAGGCGGAGTTCGACATTAGCATTAGCGATGAGGACATGTTGAGGCCCGATTTCACGACGGTGGGCGGATTAAGCGGGCTGGTTTTGGAAAAGCTCCGTTAACAGACAGCAGGGCCGGCATGCTGCGCGCGTCAGATGACGAGTTTGGTAATCAAGCGCGCCGGTGACAAGCCAAGGCTTACGAATTCGCGATAGATTGCCGGATAGCCTTGAACGGCTGCGATGAGCACGGGGATGTCTGAATTCATCAACTCCCGCGGATCTCGAACGGCAATCCCCATGAAGTTGCTGCCGATCTTCGACGGGGTTGAATCCACCAGGAAAGCCGGCTTGGCGTGTTTAAAGAAACTTGCATTTGCCAGGAGATATTTAGCCTGCCAGCCGGCGCCCCATATCGCGAGGTCCGTGGGTCCGTCCGCGTCGATCAAGACCTCGTCTAAGCCGAGCGCGGCGAGTTGGCGGCGGACCGACGCCTCCATAGCTGAATCCATGCCCACCAGCCGGTGGCGGAGCAGATCGTCGAAAAATACGATTTGACATCCGGCGGCCACCAGCGCCCCATAGAGCGCGATGATCGACACCAGCACGGGCGCATCGATCGTTTCGCTCTTGAAGTCGTGGCTGATCTGGAAATTACACTGAAGCAGGCCCGCGGCGCGCATCAGATCGACGAAAGCGCGGCACTCATCAAGTGATTCGTTTCCTTCGGTGAAGATGTATTTAACCGTCACTTTAGCGGGGTTCGCGGCAGCGTATTTTTGCAGGTTGCGAATAACCCGATCCAGCCGATCGCTGCCACGGATCTGGGTGAACATTTCCTTGGTACCCGCGTCTATGCTGGTCGTGATGGCGATCCGATCGGCGGCCAGCAAACGAGCGACAGTCGCGGAATAGCTCACCGAATTAGTGAGCACGCGTTGGGTAAGGCTGGGAAGACGTGAAACGAGCGCATCCATGAGGGGCGTAAACTTCTCATCCACCACCGGTTCGCCGCCGCCCCAAACCACTGTGCCCGCAGGATCAAGAGCACCCTCGGCAATGAAGCCATCCACCAGGCCCTGAATGTCGTAGCGCGGCTTGACGCCACCATAGTAGGTGTCACTGCAGTAGGTGCATTTAAGATTGCAGACGGAGTGGTACTCGAAGGACAAATAGCGGATCCGCGTTGGATGGATGGGTCCCCATTCCTTGAATTCGAGGAACGGGCAACCGGAGCAGTCGGTCACATCGCCACGGTTGATCGCGGTATGCAGTTCCTGTTTCGCGGCGGAGATCTGGGCGCCGGTTACAGCGGGCGTTTTCGCCGTATCTAGAAGCACGACGTCGCCACGGATTTCGCCGTTGACGAAAAAGCGCTTGCAACACGTCCGGACCTGATCTGGGGCGAGGAAGACGGAGTGGTGCAGGTCTGTGCAACTCCAGGTTTTACGCATGATTTCTTTGACCAGGCTGGTGATCCTCGCAGCACGTGCGACCGCGTCCGAATCGTCCGTCTGCATGGCTGTCACAAAACAATGCGCGATTTGTGAATATTGAGTCGCAGTGGCGCCTAGATCGACAGATCCATCCAGTGACTGCCAGCCCGCATACAGCGCCGCATAGAGAATGGCGGCGGCCTCCGAGGTGTCCGTCCGCCGGCAGATTTCACGCACCCGCGTTGCCAGCAGACCAATCAGACCTATCCGGTAGTAAGGCCTCCAAGCCTCAAAGTCTTCGCCGGGCAAGGCGCGCAGAAAGTCGCCGATCTCGCGCCAGGCACGTATGAAGCCGTCGAGATGACGCGTCGAGATCGTCTCGGCGATGGAACCCGCGCGACGCTGCTTGGCATAGAGCACGGCATCGAGAAAGCCGACGCGGTGCGCGTGCCAATAGACCTTGAACAGATAATCGACATCCTCGTGATAACCAGCCGCGAAGACCAACCCATGTTCAACGACCAAAGCCCGCCGGACCGCGGTATAGATGACCGAGCCATCCATCTGTAGCGACAGGTAACGGCGGAGCAGATCGCGCTTGTTCAGGAACGCGGCGCGTTCATCACGGCGTGCACCAATATCGGGCGGTTGATCGGCCCGATGCCAATCGAAGCTGACTGCGTCGCAATCGTTCTGCTCCGGCAGTTTCAGAAAGGCGGCCAGCCGCGACAGAGCGCCTGGCGGAAGCGCATCGTCGCTGTCGAGGAAGAGTATCCATTCGCCTCGCGCCTGCGCGATACCAAGATTACGGGCAATGCCCGGACCGCCATTGGCCAGCGTTTGCGTCACTCGGAGTGCCGGAAAATCAGCCACGCTTGCCAGCGCCAGGGCATGCGTTCTATCGGTCGAGCAATCGTCGATCAGAAGAACTTCGAAGTTCCCGCCCGCAAGATCCTGCGTCAAGGCACTGCGTAAGCAGTTGTCCAGGCTTGCTTCAGCGTTGTAAGCGGGAATGATGATTGAGAAACTTGTCACGCACAGCCTCGACCTATCGCCATCTCAACGCCACTCAGTCGCCTTGCCGGCTGGCGTGGCTTTTACCCTTCGGGATGAAGTACATCACGGTTTCGGTCCAACTCTCGCTGTAATGCCTGAGGTAAATTTCGTAATCAGGGGTGACTGCTGTCACCTGTTCAAAGATCTCCCAGAAGTGAGACGGGACGTGATAGGCGGCTATAGCAAGTGCGGGACGATCCTTCTCAATGTGTCCACGCGCGCCGGCTAAAGCCCTCAACTCCCAGCCTTCAATATCCATTTTCACGAACGTGACCTTCCCAGGAATCTTATGGTCGAGCGTGGTCACGTTGATCAATGACGTTCCGTCAGCGGTGACGTTGCTGGCTGAACCTGCATCCGGATTGAACCTCAGCACGCCCGCTGCGTCAGACACACCCTCCGGTATGAATTCAAGACGATGGAAACAATGCAGCCGCTCTCGTGCCTTGGCGATATTGCTCCTAGACGGCTCAAAAATATAAACCCTTTCATAATCTGGACAACGCGTACAAAATTCCTCGGTTGTATCTCCGTCGAAAGCACCCACATCAACAAAAATCTCGCCTGAGCTCAGCTTATGAAAATCTTCAAAATATTGATCGGAAGGCCGGTAATTATAGCCCGCTAAGGACTCGATTTCACCCGATAACCGATAGCGCCAGACATCTAACATGACACGGCGTGATAGATCGTCAGCGAGAGAGTCATGGAGCCGCAAGAGTTTTGGGTAATTGAGATCGAACTCAGACCGACTGAGTAGGACGAATTCCGGAAGCGGTATCAGATCGGGTGCAACACTATGAAGTTCCATGTAGGCGAGTTTGCCGGAAACATTCATGTTCGCCAGTCTCTTCTGAGCCGTTCGTGGTTTTGAGTTAACGACGCAATTAATGACGATAGACGTGTTCGGTAATTCGTCAGGCTTGCGGACGGCTTTACCGTTCCAGGTCTTAATGTCCGCGAAGTCATCGGCAAAACCATCAACATCCAGGATCTTTGACAAGGCCAAAGACTGTTCATTTCGGCCGAACAGCCACCTTTGACAGCTTTTGTCGTTGGATATGAATTGTCGAGCAAGACGCGATTGCTCGGTCGAGATATTGGTGCCGTATGAAAAAAGAGACTTGCGCTCAGGCAATATTTTCTCCTAACGCGCCCTCTCTTCTTAGAAGCAAATGACGAGCCGATGAAGACTACGAATGGGGCACTTAAGAGTAAGAGTGGCGCGGGCGAGAGAAAACTCTCCTGGCTAACTAGGCCTAATCGGGATTCGAAGAGAGTTGCGTCAGTAACGCGTTAGGGTAGGATACGCTGGGTTGGACCTGCCCGGCGCACCACTTCCGCCACACGTCGCGATAAGCCCGTTCCACCTCGCGCGCCAATCCCATTTCATCCATCAGCGGCGACTTCAACATCGCTTCGCGGATCTGCCGGCGCATATTAGGGGAGGTGGGGATATCTCGCACCAATTGATTCGCTAGGGCAATGTACTCGTCGGCGGATTTGGCTACAGGCAGGCCAACGGCCGACAGCGAACTCGCTCCGCTACATGACACCGGCGAACGGCCATAGAGAGAGACAACCGGCACGCCCATCCACAAGGCGTCCATGGTTGTGGTCCCGCCATTGTAGGGATATGGATCGAGCGCGATATCGATATTCGCGTATTTAGCGAGATATTCGGCGGGTTGGCTCGCGCCCTCAAAGATCAAGCGATCCATCGAAATGCCATAGTTGGCAAACCATCCTCTGAAAAGACTTTGCGCACCCGCGCGCTCCAGAGACTTATATTTAAAAGTGAGTTTTGCGCCAGGATGCAGATGGAGAAGAATAGACCAAACCTTGACCATCTCCAGCGTGATTTTCTTGGGATTGTTGTAACAGCCGAACGTGATGTAACCGTTTCTTAAAATACGGCGCCGGTGCAACGCCTGGGTCTCCCGGTGGACGGTAAATGCCGATTGTCCTGCCCAGCCGGTACACTTTTTCCGTGAACAAGTGTTCGGTCCCGGGATGAGGTATGCACGCGTCTCCAATGAAGTAGTCAATGGCCCGCAATCCTGTAGTCGATAGCACACCGAGCCAACTGACCTCGACGGGAGCAGGTTTCATCGCGAACAACAGAAAAGTACGGCCGTACATTGTATGGCCGCCGAGATCTACCAAAATATCGATGCCATCTGCCCGCACCCGCTGGGCGATCGCTTCCGGGTCCAGCGGTACGTCCACATAGTTCTTTGTTTTGCTCCAAAGATACTTGGTGGATTCGTCCTTCTTGGTGTTGATCGAATAAATGAAAATTTCAAAATGCTTACTATCGTGATTTTCAAGGACGGGGGCTATCACCTTGGTAAGGGCGTGAACGTTGAAATCAGGCGAAATATAGCCAACTTTCAGAACACGCTCGGGGTCGGGTGAGTTGTACTGGGGAATCATCCGCGCCACCAGCGAATCCGCATAGAGTTCGCTCCAGCGAATACTCTCGGCATAAATGTCTTCCGGTGTGGTTTCCGCCAAATAGCTGATCGTGACTAACAGGCGGCTATGGCGTTCTATATTCGGATCGAGCTTCAGAATATGCCGCTGGTCCGCCACTTCCTCCGGAACCCGGGCCAAGGGATACCAGCAATTGCAGCGAACAACGAGCGCTTCCATGTTGTCAGGATCGATTTGCAGGACTTCGTCTGCGGCCAGAAGAGCCCCCTCCCAGTCCTCTTGCAGGCAATTAGCTTTTGCTATTACTTCGCCAACTTTGACCTTGAGAGACGGATCGAGTTCCAAGGCTTCTTTGACGAGTTTCTTGCCTTGCTCGTACTGCTTCAGCGTGCAGCTTCGATTGCCCAGCAGGAGTAGATTTGCGGCGCTACGCTCGGATGTGGCGATCCAGCGGCTGAGCGTTTCAACCGCCTCTTTTGTGCGCTTGTTCTTTTCGAACAAGTCTGTCAGCAGTGACCAGGCAACAGAGCAACTTGGATCTAACTTGACCGCCTCCAACCACATCGTCTCGGCCTTTTCAACTTCACCTCGGTCGAGAGACAAAGCTCCTTCATACACCCGTTGTAAAGCCTCCAGGGTTTCCTTAGGAATCAATGGCCGTGCATCTGGGCTTTTGTTGATTTTTATCGCCAATAACTATGGTTGCCCGTGTATCTCGAAAATCTCTTAGATCGCAGCGTGGCGCGCCTCACGCTCAGGTAGTTCAGATCGAACTCAGACCTACGCGTTAGTGTAGGATTCGCTGGGCACACCCTGCGTGGCACACCAGGTGCGCCACATTTCACGATAAGCACGTTCCAATTCGCGCATCCCAAGTCCATCCATCAGCGGCGATTTCAGCATAGCCGCCCGTATCTGCTGGCGAATATTGGGAGAGACAGGAATATCGCGTACCAACTGATTCGCTAGAGAAATATACTCATCGATCGTTTTTGCGAACGGCAAGCCGACCGCCGACAGCAGACTCGCTCCGCTGCAGGATACCGGCGAACGACCATAGAGGGAGACAATCGGCACTCCCATCCACAAGGCGTCCATCGTCGTCGTCCCTCCATTGTAGGGATACGGATCGAGCGCGATATCGATGTTTGCGTATTTCGCCAAATACTCAACCGGTTCGCTCTCTCCCTCAAAAATAAGGCGATCCCCCGAAATTTCGCAGTCGGCAAACCAGTTCCTCAGATGCCTTTGCACGATTTCGCGTTCCAAAAACCGGTATTTAAAAATGAGTTTTGCATCAGGATGCAGATGGAGAAGAATAGACCAAACCCTTGCCATCTCCATCGTGATTTTTCTTGGATTGTTGTAGCAGCCGAAAGTGATGTAACCATTTCTAAAATAGGGCGAAGGTGCAACGCCGGGGTCTGCCGGCGGACAGTAATTGGCGAGATTGCGGCCTAGACGGTACACCTTTTCCGTGAACAAGTGCTCAGTCCCTGGACAGGGCATATATGCGTCACCGATGAAATAGTCCATTGTCCGAAGCCCGGTTGTCGATAGCACACCCAGCCAACTGACCTGCACGGGAGCAGGCTTCATCGCGAACAACAGAAAAGTACCACCATACATCGTATGGCCGCCCATATCGACCAAAATATCGATACCATCTGCCCGCATCCGTTGGGCAATCACATCTGGGTTCAGCGGCACGTCCACGTAATTCTTCGTTTTGCTCCACAGATACTCGGTGGCTTCGTCCTTCTTGGTGTTGATCGAATAAATATAAACTTCAAAATGCTCGCTATCGTGATTTTCAAAGACGCTGGGTAGCACCTTCGTCAGGGCGTGAAAGTTCAAATCGGGCGAAATATAGCCGATCTTCAGAACACGCTCCGGGTCAGCTGTATTGCCGTGGGGAATAATCTTCTCCGTGAGCCAATCCGCATAGATCTCGCTCCAGCGAACGCTCTCTGTGTAGATTTCTTCTGGCGTCGTCTCGGCCAAATAGCTCATCTGCACCAGCAAGCGGCTATGCCGTTCTATGTCCGGTTTGAGCTTCAAAAGACGCCGCTGCACCGCGACTTCCTCTGGAACGAGGGCAAGAACATACCAGCAAACGCAGGCCACATTGAGCGCTGTTAGATTGTCCGGATCATCCTGCAAAACCTCGTTTATAGCTAGAGCGGTCTGCTCCCAGTCCCCTTGCAGCCAGCTTGCCTTGGCCAACACTTCGCCGACTTTGACCTTCAGAGACGGATCGAGTTCCAACGCTTCTTTGACGAGTCTCTTGCCTTGCTCGTATTGCTTCAGCGTGCAGCTTCGATTCCCGAGTAAGAACAGATTTTCCGCGCTGCGTTCGCTCGTCGCAATCCAGCGGCTGAGCGTTTCAACCGCTTCTTTCGTGCGCTTGTTCTGTTCGAACAAGTCTGTGAGCAGTGACCAGGCAACAGAGCAACTTGGATCTAACTTGACCGCTTCTAGCCAAATCATCTCGGCTTTGTCAACTTCACCTCGGTCGAGATACAAAGCTCCTTTATGCACCTGTTGCAAAGCATCCAGGGTTTTCCTGGGAATCGGTGGCCGAGCATTAGGGCGTATTTTGATTTTTCTCGCCAATAGCTAGAGTCGCCCACGTATCTCGAAAATCTCTTAAATAGCAGCGATGTTCCCTGGAAGCGGTAATCCCTGGAGCAGATCCTCGAACTGCTGCGATGGGCACACCCTTCTTGGGGCCTTGATGGGCTCTGGTGTAGTGGCCGGCCCCTCAGAATCAAGCCTCACCGGACGACGACTAAAAACTTAAGCCAACCCTCCCAAAAGTCCGACCAGGCGTGCGCAATCATGTTCACCCGGAGATTTTTACGCCATGCCGCTAGCCATCCGTAAAGAACGCCCAAAGCAGCAATGACGACAACATTCTTCCAACCTTGATAGCCGTGAGTCATGCCGAATACAATCGCCTGCAGAACAACCGCTACACCGATGCTGCCGGTAAAAGCATGCAACTGCTTTTGGAGGTAGCCACGAAAGGCAATCTCTTCACAGAACCCGGCAGTGGCGCAAAGAAGGACCCAAAGAATTATTTCAACCGGCGATTTTGGAAGAAGGCTGTTCACCGATGCCGCGGTATTGCTCGGATTGAGCGCGTTCAGCAAATAATGGACTCCATACGCCACACCCTCCCACAAGGCCCAGAACGGGATCCCGATCCCCACGTCAATCAGGACGCTTTTCGCCGACCTCCATCGGCCCGTTGAGAGTGAAGTAAGAGTACCACCCCGCCGGCTGACTCCCGCGTAGCAGTAACCGAAGAGCGCCCAATCCATAAACAGGGCAACAAGATAGATACGAACGGCTTCGCTATGGTCGGCCAGTTGTTGAGCGGATGCCGGGCGCTCGACCGCGCGATGCTGCGCGAGAAAACCGGCGCCGGCCGTTCCGAAAAGAATCAGGAAGAGACCGATCAGGTGAAGCTTGGAGGCGATCGGAGCCGGCCGGATAGCGGAGGAGTCACTAATGAGTTCAGCGGCGTCCATGTAGTTTCTCTTTCTTTGATCCGGAAGCTTTCTTTTGCTGCTTGTCAATCCGGCGCAAGGTAGCCAGCGTTTCTTCGGTCCACCGTAGGTGCGACTCCATTTCAAGCTGGCCGTATCGCGCAGTCATGCGCCAGTAAGCGGCTTCTGGGCGATGTCTTTGCGCGGCGATTTCCTCGCGCTCAATCTTTGTGAACCTTTCGAGCAGGGCTCGATGCTCAAGCACCATCCGCTCCACATACGCGATCAACGTACTGGCCGGCGCCAGCGCGCCAAAGAAAAGCTTGAGAAGCATTTCGTTGCGCGGCACTTCGGGCTGCGGCGGTATACCTAGCCATTCGATGAGCCGTTCATGGCCTTTTCGCGTGATGGAGTAGATACGCCTGCTGGGCTTGCCCGCTTGTTTCTCTTCTTTGGCGGAGATCGAGCCGGCGGCGGCCAGTTTTTTCAGGCTAGGATAAATCTGTCCGTAACTTTCATTAGGGATGTGCCCGACGGAGAGCCGAATGTGCTGGCCGAGGTCATAGCCGGACATCGGCTCGATGCTGAGTATGCCGAGAATCGCCTGGGCAGAAGCACTAATGCGGCGTGCCATATCTAATAGATATATATCTTTTAGATATTTGTCGACGTCGGATTGTCGGTGAACGCGGCTACTCATGCCCGATCCTGCCCTCTGGTTTTGACTGGGCGCGGGGCTAAGCTTCGCCCTCATCGGAACGGCCTCGCATGTTCTATCAATTCCTTAACCAGCAGATTGGGGAAAGTGCGCGTCGGGGTGATTGCGTAGAGCGTTCCCGAATCGAGTCGGAGGCAAAAGCGCTCAACCAAGACTCCTGATCGCAGTTCGTCTTGCACGACCACCCTGGGAACGAGAGCGACGGCTTTAATTCGCAGAGCCAGAACGCGCAGCATTGCCATGTCGTCTACTTCAGCGGCAATAATGGGGCGCACCCCGGCTTGATCGAGAATGAGGTCGAAGGCGGAGCGGATGTCGCTCTCTAGACTCGGCAGCAAGACGGCCGTCTTCCGGAAATCCTCCGGGAATCGAAACGGTTTTTGCCCTTTGCTTAACCTACTTACTAAACTAACCGGCTGTTCATTCAAAAGGTGACTCTGATGGGCGCTTTCCGCATCGCGCTTAAGAGATTGGTTCGACAGAACCAGATCGATTGAGTGGCTTCGAAGTTGCAGCATAAGATCCCGTAAATTTCCGGAGCGCAATACGAGTTCGACGTCTCTTCGCTGCCTGAGCGGCTTCAAGAACTCCCACTGAAAGTTGCGCGAGGGTTGCTACCGTGCCGATTCGTAGCACTTGACGCGACTTGCGTGACCGGTGTTGAAGAGTGTCCATGAGTTCGTCGCCAGATTGAAAAATCGAATCCGCATATTGGAGCGCAAGGCGTCCGGCTTCGCTCAGGGTCAGCGTACGGTTACTACGAATGAAGAGTGGATGCCCTAAATCTTCTTCCAACCGGCGTAGTTGTATGCTGAGCGCCGATTGAGCGACGTTCAGTCGAACGGCTGCTTTGGTGAGTCCGCCTTCATGGGCAATAGCCCAAAAGTAGCGCAAGTGATGGTAGTTCAGCGTCACCTCTATACATATATCAAATAGAACAACTTTATACAAAACATCTATTTGAAAGAACCACACAAACTTCGCTAGCCTGAATTTTATGAACGCTAACAAATCGAATGGGCGGAAACCGGAAAGTCACGCGGCCCGGTTGAGCACGCTATTCGGGGCCGTCTGTTTCTTATGCGCGCTGGCAGCGGCGCCTTTCCTTGATGGGCTGACAAATGTACTTCTGCTCCTGACCACATTGCTCTTCTGCCTTGTCTCTCGCTACGCGCAACGCTATCTGCAGGGAGATCCAGGGCGACCACGTTTTGCCGGCTGGCTTTGCGTGACCGGAGCCTGTGTCTTCGTCTTGATTCTGGCCCAGAACCTGTTGCTGTTTGCCCTAGCTTGGAGCGCCACAAGCCTCAGTCTCCACCAACTTCTGGAGTTCTATCGAGACCGGCCCAGCGCCCTCTTGGCCGCGCGAAAGAAGTTTCTCATCAGCCGGCTTGGCGATGCGTGCCTCCTCGGTGCTTTGATTTTGACGCAGCGGGTATTCGGCACCTTCAATTTTCGGCAGATCTTTGCCGCCGCTGAGCATATGAGCGCTCATGGCAGGGCCGCCGTTCCTTCGTCGGTCACCGGGATATGCGTGCTCCTGAGCTTGGCGGCCCTTATGAAATCTGCGCAATTTCCTTTTCACACCTGGTTGCCGGATACGATGGAGACCCCGACGCCGGTCTCAGCCCTGATGCATGCCGGCATTATCAACGCTGGCGGAATCCTGGTCATCCGCTTGAGTCCGCTCCTCACTGTGTCCCGGCCGGCAATGCTCATACTGACGGTGTTCGGAGCATTCACAGCGCTGTTTGCGTCCGTCGTCTCGTGGACTCAGGTCAGCGTGAAGCGTTGCCTTGCATTCTCAACAGTCGGCCAGATGGGTTTCATGCTGCTTGAATGCGGCCTCGGAGCCTTTCATCTCGCATTGCTGCACATCGTCGCGCATTCCTTCTACAAAGCTCATGCGTTTCGTCTTCCGGCAGCGCTGCGTCCAGCAGTACGCCCAGGAGGGAAGTTAGGCTTAAGCCGCTAGCAGTCGTTTTGGGTGTCGGCACTTCGGCGCTAATCGGCATTGCGACTGCCAGGCTAATCGGCATCTCTGCGACGGATCAGCTTGTGCTGACCGGGATCTTCGTCCTTGGTCTGGCTCAGATGTTATGCACGCTCTGGAGTTCATTCGACGGGATTTGGCTGGCTCCGCTAGGTCTCATCCTCGGCGCAAGCCTAGGCACAATTTACTTCGCGCTGGAAAAGGGTTTCGCCCTCATCGTCGCTCCAGCAAATGGCCGCCAGTTGAGCGTCGCCGCTCCGATTCTTTTGAGCTTTCTCTTGATTGTCCTCTGGCAAGCCAATTTAACTAGGTTATCCCGCAGCCAACTCGGAAGACGACTTTATGTTCATGCGCGAAACGGCTTTTACTTCAATACATTGGCGAATCGCCTAACCATGGCAGTCTGGCCGCTTGGCGCCGCCGGAGACAAAATCTAATGCTCACAAACGTTCTTCCGTCCCACACGCTGGCTACCCAGTCGTCAATCCAAGAAGCCTGTGCGCGGATTCCACCTCTATGGCCGTTGCAGAACTTTGTTGCCGTGAATCCGTTTGTAGGACTAAGCGGCCAGCCTTTCCACCATGCGGCCCGCCTATTGGACAAGCTAACGCCGTCAGGCATGCTGATGGACGCTTCTTATTATATTGATCGAATCCACGACGGAGCCATTGGCGAAGACGATGTACGGTTCGCGCTGGCCGAGACAAACTGCGTTTCCACGCCGCTCGATCCGGTCGCCTGGCTTAGTTCGCAGCTTCGTCAAAAACAAAGTCCACAACGACTGTTGACAGTCGCCGAGTGGCTCGACCAGTCGCGCGCCCGCGGCTGGGCGGCGTTCATAACAGATGAGATTTCGAAATGGTGCTCTTCTTATTTCGACAGAGGACAGAGTTCCTGGGAGATTCCTTGGACCCGCCTCTCGCTGTATGAGACGTGGACGCAGGCAGCCGCGATCGACAGGAATCCAGAGGTTTTCGGCCTAGCTGGCTTTCGCCACTTCGTCAAGCATCTTCCATCTTCGGCTGAGGAGTGTATCGATTGGGCCGTGGCTCGCCTTGCGGTGCCAGACCAATTGCTGGCGGATTTCCTGCATTGTCAATTAATCAGCGTGTTTGGTTGGAGTGCGTACGTAGCGTATCAAGATCGCTCTTCCGCGGTTGGTGCCATGCTTCCGCAACTGCTCGCCATTCGGCTGGCCTACGACGTAAAACTTCTCTCACTTGCCGACGGATGGGAATGGCGCGAACACAAGAGCGCGAACAGCGGAGTCTTGCAAGCGAAGGTTATCGCTCAAATCGCACTGGAAAACGCCTTTCGCTCAAGGCTTGTGCGTAAGCTGGGTGTGCCCGCTGCCGCCGTCCGCAACGGCTCGCGAAAGGCTTTGCAGGCGGTCTTCTGCATCGACGTTCGTTCGGAGGTTTACCGCCGCGCCCTCGAGGCCCAGTCTCCAGAAATCCAGACGGCAGGATTCGCCGGATTCTTCGGAATGGCGATTGAAATTTCTAAATCCGCCAGGTGCCCGGTGTTGATCGCACCGAAGCATACGGTCTACTCAAATCAGCAAGATTCGCTTTTCCAACGCTGGAGCGAACGGGCCAACGAAGCGTGGCTGAATGTTCGCACTTCAGTCGCTGGATCGTTCCCTTCGGTCGAAGTGGCGGGCGGCTGGTCGGGCCTTCGGATGCTGCGGCAATTCGTGCGGAACGCACGCGCCGAAGAGCCAAATCCCGGTCTTTATTGGGAAATACCACTGGCCGAAGAGATTGATATCGCTGCAAATGCGCTCAAGAATATGAGCCTGGAGCCAAACCGCTTGGCCCCGGTGGTTCTCCTTTGTGGGCACGGCAGCAAAACGGCGAACAATCCGTATGGGTCGAGTCTCGATTGCGGCGCCTGTGGCGGCAACAAAGGTGATATCAACGCCCGCTTTGCCGCAACGCTTCTCAACAAGCCGGAGGTTCGCGCCGGACTACAGAGGCGTGGCATCGTTATTCCGGCCGATACGATTTTCATCGCTGGGCTTCACACCACCACGACGGACGATGTCGTGCTTTTTGACGCCGATACGATTTCAAGTGAGAGGCGCGAACAGATCGAACGATGGCTCAAATCAGCTTCCCACCAGGCGCGCCTTGAGCGTAGCCGCTCTTTAATCGCAGGCACTCGAGCCTCTGCCCACAAGCTCGATAAAGAGATCCGGCAACGCAGTGTTGACTGGTCCGAGGTTCGCCCCGAATGGGGTCTGGCTGGAAATGCCGCCTTTATCGCCGCTCCAAGATCGAGGACTCATGGAATCGACCTCGAGGGCCGAGTCTTTTTGCATGAATATGACCCGGCGTCCGATCCGGACGGCTCGATCCTCACACTCATTCTGACCGCGCCGGTCGTTGTCGCGTCTTGGATCAATCTCCAGTACTACGGCTCCACAGTCAACAATCGGCTCTTTGGCAGTGGCAACAAAGTTCTTCACAATGTGGTTGGAACCTTCGGCGTCTGGGAGGGAAACGGCGGCGACCTCAGAACGGGTCTTCCGTTGCAATCTCTGCATGACGGCACAAAATGGATGCACGAACCGCTGCGATTACAGGTACTGGTGGACGCTCCGCGAGACCGAATTGACAGGGTGCTGCGACAAAACGCCGACGTACGGAAGTTGGTTGACAATAACTGGATTCAGTTGATGGCAATGGAAGGGAGCCTGACCTTTATTCACCGCGGCCCGTCAGCATGGCAAGCTTATTCGGCAAACGGCAACCAGAGCTCCCAACATTTATCGCTGCTTGGGTGTTAGGCTCCGGCTTGAAATCTGAATGGAATTGCCCGCCGGATCTTTTGCGTTGGCAAACAGAAATCCACCCGGCGGCTCGTGCACCGGCCCGAACTTCAACCCAGCCGCTTCTCGTTCCTTGTTAAATCGCCGCACGTCCGCTACCCCAATGCAATCTTCATGGCCGCGCCACTCTTCTGGCTCGCGGCCGCCTGGTGGAGCGCAATATTGCAGCCGCCGGAAGGACTACTCAATTCCAGCCGTCTTGCCAGCGGCTTCATCCCAAAGTGAGTCTGATAAAAGTGCGCCACATTGGGAATGTCTTTCACCTACAAAATCACGCTCGCAATAGAAAGTTTCATCGTCTTCGGCATCACCAAGCTCTTTCTGTATCGAACCACCGCGACATGTATTGTCGACCGTTCCTTCGTCCGGTATAATCCTCAGTGAGCCCGCACAACCTATGGATCCGACGCCGTTATCAGGAGCCGAAGTAACTCGTCTTCTCAGGCATTGGAGCGATGGCGACGCGTCCGCGCTCGACCGTCTCACGCCAGTCGTTTATGCCAAACTGCATCGCCTGGCTCGGCGGAACATGGCTCGCGAGCGCGATGGGCATTTATTACAACCCTCCGCGCTTGTCAACGAGGCCTTTGTCCGGCTCGTTGCAACCGAACCGATGGAATGGGCGAACCGTGCGCAGTTCTTTGCCTTTTCCGCTCGCCTCATGCGGCAGATCCTGATCGACTTCGCGCGCGCCCAGGAAGCCGAGAAACGCGGTCGGCGCGCCACCCATATTCAACTGTCTGACACCGCCGAACTCACCGACCGCCAAGCCAATCCAGTGGCTTTTCTCGATCTCGATGCGGCCCTCATCGCGCTGCAACAGCTGAACGCGCGCCAGTCGCAAGTGGTAGAGTTGCGCTACTTCGGGGGCCTGGAAAATGCCGAGATCGCCTCGGTGCTAGGCATCTCTGAACCGACCGTCGTCCGCGATTGGCGTATCGCGCGCGCCTTTTTGTGCGACCGGTTGCAGCCGCAAGCCAGCCGTCCATGACACCTGAAGACTATCAGCGCGCCACTGATCTTTTCGATAAAGTTCGCGAGTTGCCCGAAGCCGAGCAAACGCCGGCCGTCGAAGCGGCCTGCAGCCCCAATGAAAGCCTGCGCGAACTGGTGCTGCGTCTTCTCAAGGCCGATCAGCACGCGACTGGCACCGCATTCCTGTCTGGCCACGCGATCGATGATGCCGCCCGTTTGCTGGCTGATCCAGCTGCCAACTTCCTCGCACCCGGAACCATAGTCGGTCATTACCGGTTAGGATCGCGTATTGGCGCGGGCGGCATGGGCGTCGTTTTCGAAGCCGAAGATCTGCGCTTGGCCCGCCGTGTGGCCGTGAAAGTTCTCCCGCCGCAATCCTTCGGACCCGACCAGGAAGAGCGCATCCAAAGGTTTGAGCGCGAAGCGCACGCCGCGTCGCTGCTCAATCATCCGAACATTGTCGCCATCTTCGATGCCAGCTTCGACAAAGGCGTCTATTACATTGCTATGGAGTTTGTCGAAGGCCGTACGCTGCGCGCTCTCATCGCCGAAGAAGCGAAAACCATCGACAACAAAACCATCCTCGAACTTATCAGTCAAACCGCCTCCGCCTTAAGCGCCGCTCATCATGCCGGTATCGTGCATCGCGATATCAAACCGGAAAACATCATGGTCCGCCCGGACGGATTCGTGAAGGTCCTCGACTTCGGTTTGGCCAGCGTTCGCGAGCCCACCGGTAGCCACGCCGATCTACGAACGCGCCCTGGTCATTTGGCTGGGACCATTCAGTATCTCTCGCCCGAACAAATCGTCGGAAAACCGACCAGCCCCCGCAGCGATCTCTTCAGCCTCGGCGTTGTAGCGTACGAACTGGCCACCGGCGAGCGTCCCTTTAGCGGACCCACCGACGGCGCCATCTTTGATGCCATCTTGCACCGCACGCCTCCGGCTCCCTCCACACTGCGGCCATCGCTGGGCAACGAACTGGATGGCATGATCGAACAACTGCTTGAAAAAGATCCGGACCTCCGTTTTCAAACCGCCAACGACTTACGCAGTTGCTGCAAACGTCTCAGCCGCGACAGTTCACGCCCTAATCTTGTGGGCGTTCCGCGCCGCAGTCTTCGCGCCTCTTGGTTGGTGCCCGCATTTCTCGGCTCTGTAGCGGCCCTTTTCGGCGCAGCCATCATGTGGCTGGCCGGCCCTCTCCGAAACTCCGCAGCCCCGCTCGTTCCCTTTCAGTTCCAGCAACTCACCGACAGCGCCGGCGAGGAAAACTTTCCCAGCCTCACCGGCGACGGCAAGCAGTTCGTCTACGCCAGCGCCCGCAGCGGTAATTGGGACATTTATTTACAGCGCACCGGCGGCAGCGCCTCTATTAATCTCACGCACGATTCCGCCTTCGATGACACGGAGCCGTCCCTCTCTCCAGACGGTTCGCACATCGCCTTTCGCTCAGAGCGCGCTGGCGGCGGCTTGTTCGTCATGGAATCCACCGGCGAAAATCCTCGGCGCGTCGCGGCGCTCGGCTATTTACCCGCTTGGTCTCCCGATGGCCGCCGCCTCATCTACTCAACTCACAATTTCGTCTCCCCGGGCCAATTAATGCCGCCGCCCAGCAACTTGCTGGTCATCAATCTCGATGATGATTCCCAGAAGCCGCTCAAAACCGGAGATGCCATCGAACCCAAATGGTCGCCACACGGCTATCGCATCGCCTACTGGGGTATGTCTTTGGGTGGCCGCCGCGACATCTTTACCGTTTCCGCCAATGGCGACGAAGCGCCCATTGCGGTCACAGCCGATGCCGCGCTCGATTGGAATCCGGTGTGGGCTCCCTCCGGCCGGCAACTTTATTTTTTGAGCGATCGAGGGGGCACCATGAACATCTGGCGCGTCCCGATCGATGAACGCTCCGGCCGCTTATTGGGTCCCCTGGAACCCGTCACCGTCCCGGCCCGCTCTGTCGGCTCGCTCGCTATCTCTGGCGACGGCAAATCACTTATTTACGCCGAATCATCACAGCGCTTTAACTTGGCGCGCATCCCCTATGACGCCGCCCGGCAAACAACCGTCGGAGCCCCTCAGGCGCTGGCCGATGGACACACTGTCTTCGGTTTTAGCTTTTCACCCGACGGCTCCCAACTCGTCTACGACACCCTTAGCGACACAACCGAGAATCTGTGGATTATGAATGCCGATGGCTCCGGCCGCCGCCGGCTCACCTCCGACGGCTACCGCAACCGCGCCCCCCAGTGGTCGCCACAAGGTAACGAGATCCTGTTCTATTCGGACCGCTTCGGCCATTACGACGAATGGGTAATTGGCGCAGACGGCAGCGGTCTTCGCCCTCTCACCAATGGCGCCGAACTGAGCATGCAAAACGGCGCGTGGTCTCCTGACGGCAACCGCGTACTCTCGGGCCGCTTCGGCAGTGACACCCTCGAACTAGACCCGCACGCCGCCACGCCGATTACCATACCCTCTCAAGCCCCTGTGGTTCACGCGGTCGCTGGACTTTTTTGCAGCGATTGGACGGCAGGTCCGGATGGCAGCCTGGCCGCCTGCAACCTTGCCCTGAAATCCGGCGGCTATGAAGTTGTCGTCTACTCGCCCAAAGATCGCAAGTTAGAGCGCACCGGTTTTAAGGGAGTGTCCAGCACTTGGATGCCCGCCGCGAATGCGAAAGATGTCCACCGCCGCGTCCTATTCGCCGACGGCACCCATGCCTTTCTTTACGATCGGGCCAAAAAGACAGAAGTCCCGATCTTCTCCATCGCTCCGAACACGCTTGTCGCCGTGGCGCCTTCGCCTAACGGAAAATTTATCTATTTCAGCCAGAAGATCCGCGACGCGGATCTCTGGCTGGCCCGCCTAACGAAATAACCGTCCACGCAGTTTTACCGTCAGTAAGGCAACCCCGCCGAATCCGAGCAAAGCCAAACCATTCGGCTCCGGCGCTGTACTCACCGGCGCAATCACTTCCACCAGTCCATCGCCCTCGGTCGTGAGAATCGACGAACTCAGCATATCCACTGTCGCCCAGCAAGATCCTCCGCCACCGCCACCATAAACGTTGCCGTTGCCGTCGACACTACCGCCACCTCCGCCTGAGCAACCGCCCCCACCTCCTCCTGCGAAACTGTCTCCACCAGCTGCGCCGCCTCCCCCATAACCACCACCAGAACTCCCGCCCATCAAACTGTTACTGGCAACGTAAAAGCCATGCCCGCCGCTGCCCGCTCCGTTCCCATCGCCTCCGGAGCTATTCAGGCCGCCGCCTCCGCCGCCTCCACCCGTCCCGCCTCCAAACAACGCGGGCACGCCCGAACCACCTGCTCCCCCCGTACCGCCTGCTCCTCCCGCACCGGGTGTTCCGCCATTAGTGGTTAGCAGCGCGTTACCGCCATTTGACAGTGCGCCGTCGTTCGGGTCTACACCCGCCCCGCCTCCTCCGCCCGCCACCGCCAAAAACACTCCGTTTACAAACACGAACGATCCACCGCCGCCGCCGCTCTCCGTCCCCGCTTGTCCCACGAAAATTTGTAGCGTTTGCCCGGCCGTCAGGTTAAGGTCGAAATCGAGACTCGCGCCGTATCCCCCCGTCGCCGTGCCCGTGCTGCTGTTACTGCCGGATGCGCCGTCCACAATAATCTGGTAAACACCGCTCGTGGCGGCTGTGTAAGATTGCACGCCGCTACTGGAGTAGCCAAAACTATCGCCGTATAATGCAACACCGCTAAGAGCAAGCACGCCAATCGTCGTCGCGCAATATGATTTTCTTTGCAGCAATGAAATTTCTCCTTCTGAACGGGGAAGGCGGAAAAAGTCTGCTCCGCCGATCACAAAATTCCAATTTTTTGAAAAAATCGGGGAGCGGCAGATTTATTCGCAGTCCCCAGTGTTGCGAACCCTGGAGGTTGTCCGCGCTCACTGCGGTTGCCGGAATGCGTTTTCTTGCCGCTCCCCAGGTCTAACGGTCGCGTTACTGGTAAAGGCGCAAAAACTTTCCTCGCGCGATCATCCGCTCTCAAAAAACCTTCAGCCGACGAAAGCGTTGCTCAACTTGGGAAGGCTGGTAAGCTGCAACATTTGCGGCGATAGATTAGCAATCTCAACATAAACTCCCTGCAAAAACGCCCACAACCGCAAACGGATAAGTCCGTCCAAACCGTCGCTATCTATATAACTGACATCCATCAAATCGAAGATCACGTGCGCGCAAAACGCCTCGGAACTCCTCAAATCCTCCAAGGAGTGAGTTGTCTCCGCTATCAGACTGCCATGGCAAATAATCCGCAGACTCCGTTTGGCATCTCGCGGCGTCGGCTCGGCAAGCATCGGCTGACAATACTCAAATTCATAGCGGAATGATATTGGTCGCGGATTCAACATTTAGTGTTTGGTGGCCCCGCCGGTCGATAGATGATCCCGGCCTAAACAGAAAGGCGTAAGTTTCGTCTTTCGACGATCATCAACCGAGGCGAGCTAGTAATAAAACTGGCGAAGCCCCTTTTTATTCGGCTCCGTAGCAAAATTTTTCCCAACTTTCTTTTCTCCAATTCGTATTCTTCCTCAGAAGCATTGCAAACGGGATGGGAGACATGGAATGACGGATCTGCGAGAAGCCCTGCGCCAATTACGAAAGGCCCCCGGTTTTGCCACCACTGCGGTCGTCACCTTGGCCTTGGGCATCGGCGCCACCACCGCCATTTTCACCCTGGTCAATGAGGTCATGCTCAAATCTCTCCCGGTCACCAAGCCCGAAGAACTTTGGCGCATCGGCGACAAAATCATCTGTTGTAACTGGGGCGGCTATACCCAAGGCAACGAAGGTGATTTTTCCCTCTTCTCCTGGGAAGCTTACAAGACTTTTCGCGCCCAAACTCCCGAGTTCACGGATCTCGCGGCACTCCAAGCCGGCAATGCCGCGCTCGGCGTTCGAAGGGCTGGCTCACGTTCGCAAGCCGACACGCGCAACGGCCAATACGTCTCCGGCAATTTCTTCCGAACCCTCGGCGTCCACCCATGGATCGGCCGCCTCACCACCGACGCCGACGACAAAGAGGGCGCACCCCCGGTCGCCGTGATGAGCTTCCATATCTGGCAAGACAAATACGGCTCCGATCCTTCCGTCGTCGGCGCAACCTATCAAATCAATGGTCAATCGTTCACCATCATCGGCGTAACCGCTCCAGGCTTTTACGGTGCCAAACTCGCTGGCTGGGGCATGCCCGATTTCTGGCTGCCCATCACCACCGAACCGCTCATCGATGGAGCCACCTCCCGCCTCAAACGGCCCAACGGCAACTTTCTTGATCTCATCGGCAGAGTGCGCCCCGGCGTAATTCCAACTTCTCTCGAAGCCAAATTGAAAGTCGAATTCCATAACTGGCTCGCCACCCACGTCCCCGATATGGAACCCTCCGAAAAACAACTCTGGCAACAACAAACGCTGCATCTGGTTCCGGGGGGTGCCGGCGTCGCCGAAATGCGTGATCAATATCAGGAAGGTCTCAAACTCCTGCTCATCGCGGCAGCCTGCGTGCTCCTCGTCGCTTGCGGCAATTTAGCAAACCTCATGCTGGCGCGCGGCTTAAAAGATCGGCCCCAAACCTCCATCCGTGTTGCCTTGGGCGCCTCGCGCCGTCGCCTCATCCGCAAGGCGCTCGTTGAATCCGTCCTCTTAGCCATCGTCGGTGGCGCCTTCGGCATCGCCGTCGCTTACGCTGGAACCAAACTCGTTCTCTATCTCGCTTTTCAAATCGGCGGCCCGAAAAACTACATCCCCATTGATGCCACCCCCTCCTGGGAAGTGCTCCTCTTCACCCTGGCAATTTCCGTGCTTACCGGCATCATATTCGGCTTGGCGCCCGCTTGGATGACGTCGCATGCCGACCCCGTAGAAGCCCTCCGCGGGGCCAATCGCTCCGTTGGCGGCGGACGCTCTTGGGCGCAGAAGTCTCTCGTCATCGCACAGGCCGCCATGTCACTGGTGCTTCTCTCCGCTGCCGCTCTTCTCAGCCAGAGCTTACGAAATCTCCAACACCAGAACTTCGGCTTTGACACCCAGAACCGCTACATCGCCTGGATCAATCCGCAACTCTCCAACTACAAGTCGGAGCAAATGGAACCGCTCTTCCGCCGTATCGACGATCAAATTTCTCGTGCCGTGGGCGCCCGCATGGTCGCACCCGCGCTCTATGCGCCTATGACCGGCGACAGCTGGAACGATGGTATTCGTGTCGAGGGTCAACCCGAGCCTGCCGCCAGAGAAAACACCAGCGCGGGCTGGGCTCGTGTCATGCCCGGCTTCTTCGAAACCATCGGCGCAAAAATGCTACGCGGCCGCTCCATTCAAGAGCAAGATACCAACGCCACTCGCAAAGTAGCCGTCATCAACCAAGCCTTCGCCCGCCGCTTTTTTAAAGGCCAGAATCCCATTGGCCAGCATTTTGGACCCGACAAAATCAAATACTCCGCTAACTACGAAGTCATTGGCGTCGTTAGTGACATGCGCTACATGACTTACAATTACAAAGATCCCATCGGCCCCATGTTTTGGGTCCCGGAAGCGCAAACTGTAGCCTACGACGACCCCGCTTATCAAAGCGGTGAACTCTGGTCCCATTATTTGGACAACATCGTGATTTGGGCGCCAGGCAACATCCCCGACATTGAAGCCCGTGTCCGCAAAGCCCTCGCCAGCGTCGATCCTGACCTGGTCCTCTATAGCGTCGATCCATACAGCAAAGTGGTCAGCGCCGATTTCCAACAAGAAAACATGATCGCCACCTTAACCATGCTCTTCGGTGCTCTGGGCCTCGTGTTGGCTTCCGTCGGTTTGTATGGCGTCATGGCGTACACCGTCGAACAGCGCACCAGCGAAATCGGTTTGCGCATGGCGCTGGGTGCAGATCGCGTCGGCGTAGTGCGTATGGTCCTGCGCGGCGCTTTCTCACAAATCGGCATCGGCCTTGCGCTCGGCATCCCCGCAGCTATTGGCGCAGGCAAACTCATGAGCGGTCAACTGTTTGGCGTTAAGCCGTGGGATCCGCTCATGTTGACTGTCGCCACGCTACTTTTGGCCCTCGCCGCAATGTTGGCGTCCATCATTCCCGCTTCGCGCGCCGCCGCAATCGAACCCATGATCGCCCTTCGCAACGAGTAAGTCGCGGGCGACTTACTCGCCTTACCGCCCCGCCGCCGCTTTCTCAATCTCCGCCCACTCCGCATCCCCCAAATTCACCTTTGTCGCGGCCAGATTCTCCTCTAAATGCGCAACCGAAGTCGTCCCCGGAATAGGCAACATCATCGGCGATCGCCTCAACAACCAGGCCAGCGATAATTGCCCCACCGTCGCGCCATACTTCTTCGCCGCCGCATCCAGCGCCCCGCCCGCCTGCGCTAACTTCCCTGACGCCACCGGAAACCAGGGGATAAACACAATCCCATTCTTCGTGCAATAATCCACCACATCTTCATGCGCCCGGTCGCCAATGTTGTATTTATTCTGCACACTTACTATCTCCACCACCTTGCGCGCCTGCTCAATCTCTTTCGCCTTTACTTCACTTAGCCCCACATGCCGAATCTTTCCCTGCTTCTGCAGCTTCTCAATCGCGCCCAGTGATTCCTCCACCGGCACCTTCGCATCAATCCGGTGCAATTGCCACAGTTCCAGCCGCTCCACCCTCAGCCGCCGCAAACTCATCTCCACCTGTTGCGTCAGGTACTCCGGCCGTCCCACCGGCAACCATTGGTTCGGCCCCTGCCGCGTGAGTCCCGCTTTCGTCGCAATCACCACGCCAGCCTTATAAGGTGCCAGCGCCTCGCCAATCAAGCGCTCACTCACCTCCGGCCCGTAAGAATCCGCGGTGTCAATGAAATCAATCCCTATTTCCACCGCTCGCCGCAGCACTTTCTTGGCCCCCTCGGCATCTTTCGGCTCGCCCCAAATCCCCTCGCCGGTAATACGCATAGCGCCGTATCCCAGGCGATTCACCTTTAAATCGCGCCCAATCGTAATCTTTTCGTAACTCATATCCTCTTTGATGCGTTCCCTCCCCAAAAGACCCGGCGCATTCGTCTCGCAGAAACACTGACCGATGAAACGCTTCCGCCTCTTTCCCCACTATAAACGCGTAACCAACACTGCAGCCGCAAGGCAGCCGCAAAGGATTTCACAAAATGAAAACAATACTTCTCGCAACATTGGTCGCGTTACTGTCTACAGTGATGACCGCCAACGCCGCCAACGTCATCGTCAATGGCGACTTTCAAACCGGGTCGCTCACACCGTTTTCAACCTTTACTACAACCAACGGCACCCTCGGCGGAACTGGCTTTCCCGCCGTCACGTCTTTCAACACAACCGGCTCAGGCGCAAGTCTCGCAGCCCAATTCGACGTCGGCGCCGTAACCTCAACCGGCCTCCCGGCGGGTGGCGGCCTCACCCAAACCTTCAGCTTGGCCTCGGGCGGCACCTTCACCTACTTTGCCAACATCGCCGCGCAGGATGACCAAGACGGCCAGGTAAACGAAGATGCCGGCACCTATTCCATCATCATTGACGGCGTAACAGTCGGCTCGCAAAGTCTCGGCGGCTTCTCATCCGCAAATCAAATACTCACCGGCATCTTAACCGGTTCCGTCAGTTTGACGGCCGGATCGCATACTTTCGAATTTCTCATTACCAGAGACTTCCTCAGCAGCGGCACCGCCACTCCCACCGAATACGTAGACAACATCTCGTTGTCGTCTGCCGCCCCTGAACCGGCAACCCTAGCGCTTTCCGCGCTCACGCTCATTGGCCTCTCAGCCTTACGTTTCCGGCGCAATCAATCCGCCTGAACTCCTTCGGCATACTTACAAAGGCGGCGCGGCAAAGTCATTACCTTGCCGCGCGGCCAGCAGCGCCAAACCTGCTCTGCTTAGAGCGGCTTCGGACAGCACTGCGCAGTTCCCTGCATGTGCATCATTTGAAAAGTAACCTGCGCGCCAGGACTGGGCGCCGCACCCGCACTCTTACACCGCGCCTTCACACCAAAAGTTTGAAACGCTTCCGCCGCACTCGCTGTATTCATGAGAATCACCGGCGGCATAAACATCGTAAACGTCATCGGTGTCGCGCCCAAGTTCGCCACAAACGGCAGATCCACAGTAACGATCCTGCCAAAACGCCCATCTTGCTCGGTCACTTGCTTGCCGGTAAAGCAAAACTGCCCTTCCTTCCCCTTGTATTCCAATACCGGACTGTTCTCTTGTCCCGCCACGGGCGGTCCCCATGCGCAAGGATGATAGGTAATCTGCGTATCGCCCGCCACGTCTCTGCAGACGAATGTGTTCGGCATCATCGCCTCAGTCGCCTGAGTCTGTAAAGTAGTAACTGGACTTGCCATAACATGCACTCCTTTCAGTCATCACTAACAGCAAGCCAGCTTCCACACCCAGAACCAATACTCCCCTCGCTAAGTCGCGTTTTCGCGTCCTGCTGCGCGTTTTCACTCACTAACTGCGTCCCCTCACCACAGTCTTCGGTATAGAATAGCGCCTGAAGCGTAAACCAAATGCCTCAAATACTAATCGTCACCGGCGACGCCGGCGAATCCTACGAAGCCCTCTACGCCGTTCACCGTTTTCGCGAGGCAAATTGGCGCACCGCCGTCGCCGCCCCTTCCGTTCGCCCTCTTCACCTCGTCATGCATGATTTCGAACCTGGCTGGGACACCTACGTCGAACGCCCGGGTTACAGCCTAGCCGCCGACATCGCCTTCAAAGACGTCAGGGTCGCCGAGTACGACGCCGTTCTCCTCTTAGGCGGTCGCGCACCCGAGTACCTCCGCAACGACCGCCACTTGCTCGATCTTGTTCGCCAATTCGACTCCCAGCAAAAGTGGATCTTCTCCATCTGCCACGGCATTCAAATCCTCGCCGCCGCCGGTCTCACCAAAGGCAAGCGCATCACCTGCTACGAACACGTCCGCTTCGAAGCCGAACAAGCCGGTGGTGCCTTCGTTGACCAGCAAGCCGTCCGTGACGGTCGCCTTGTCACCGCCCAAACCTGGCAATCCCACCCGGATTTCTATCGCGAAATCTTCGCCTGCCTGTCGCAATAGAACGGGTCGTGCATCGCCCACTGTCGCAAGTTGGGCGTTCGGGGCAGCAACTCCGCCCGGCGCTCTAGTTGCAGGTGCCAGGAACTCGGAAAAGCAGGAAGTTGCAAAGCCCAGCGACGAAATCGCCGCCCACGCCATCGCCAACCCTGACTGGCTCTCCCGCACGGGCGCCAAGTAGATAGGGCAGGGTGGCACCCTGCGGCGGACTGGTAGTCCGCCTGCCGCACGATCACAGCTCTAGCCAAATTTATATTTCCCTTCTTTTCAACCACCTACCGGGAATTTTTTGTTCCCCCGGAACGCCCCCATGGCAACGTTGTACCGGAAATCATTCCCATGCAACGCGAAAACATTCATCCCATCGAGCCAGAATGCTCCCTCCCCGGCACGGCGTTGACCTGCCTCAACAGTCTCAAACACGGCGCCACTTCGCGCCAGCTCTTCGTCACCGGCGAACAGCCCCAAGAGTTTTATAAATTACTCGCCGAGTCGTTCGAATCGCACAAGCCCGATACCACCGAGGATTCCGCTCTTGTCACAGACGCCGTCCTCGCCCGCTGGTATCTCTGGCGTCGTCAGCGCGCTCACGCCAAACGTGAATTCGAAATCTTCGAGGAGTCCATGAAGCCGATTCCCCCAGCCTTAACGGGCTCCGCGAACTCGAGCTCTTCGATCGTTACCGTACGCAAGCTGAGCGCGCTCTGAACCGCGCTTTAAAGAATCTGCAAATGCGCCGAAAATCCGTCTTAGACGAGGACAAATGGCGCACTCATCTCGTCGTCGCCAAACAAAAGTTCGATCTCGATCTCAAGAAATTCGAACTCCGCCAAGAGCAACAGCAAGCCAAACAAAAGTCGGCCGAATCTCGCGAGACGAACATTTCGATGGCGACGTTTCAAACAATACACCATGCACACAGGACGACTCCTGTTTCATCGATCAGTATGTCTACGTTGTCTCTAAAGAAGACGGCACCCTCTCGTCACCTTCGCGCCCTCAAACCTCACCGTGCAACGCATCATCGAACATCGCACCAGCTTTATCTACAGACCCGAAACGGTCGCTCGCACGATTCACTTTGCCGATGGTATTGTCCCTGAGCCCTTTCAATGGGTCACCCAATTCGCCACCACCGCCGATCCCAACCTCCCTATCGGCCTCAACCTGTCATTCTCCGAATTCCTCAAAATCTCCACTCAGGAGGAATCCCTTGTCTAGCGCATTCTTCGTCTTATCTGTGTTCCTTTGTCTTGATTTGTGGCTAAAAGGTTTTGCGTTTTCTTCGCTTCCGCTTGGCAAAAATCGCCGTTTCTTCGCTTTTGGCAAAATCTTTCAGATCACTGACAAACCCCACCCCATTTCTGATATCCTCCGACTTCAGGCGGAGAGACAACCGCCTGGATCGCCCCAGCCCCAGTTGGCTGTCGGCGTATTTCTCCGTTGGAGGTTCAAGCATGAAAGTCTTTGACACGTCCGATATTCGGAATGTCGCTTTGATTGGGCACGGGCATAGCGGGAAAACGTCACTTGCCTCCGCTATGCTGTATACCGCAGGCGCCACAGATAGGCACCTCAAGGTGGACGAAGGCAACACCATCACGGATTTCGACGAAGAGGAAGTCGCGCGCAAAATAACCATCTCCTCCGCCGTCGCCGCTTGTCCGTGGCAAAAGACGAAACTCAATATCATCGATACCCCCGGCTTTAACATCTTCCTGCCCGAGGCTCAATCCGCGATGGTGGCCGCCGATGCCGCCGTTGTGCTCGTCGATGGCGTGGCCGGCGTGGAAGTCTCTACCGAAAAAGTCTGGCAATACGCGGTCGACATGAATCTGCCGTGCGTCATCGTCATCAACAAACTGGATCGCGAACGCTCTTCTTTCGAACGTGCGCTCGCTACCGTCCACGAACGTTTTGGCCGCGCCGCCGTCCCCGTTCATCTCCCTCTCGGCGAAGAGAAAGCTTTTACCGGCGTCATCGATCTGATCAGGATGAAGTCGTATCTGCTACAAGACCGACGGCGATGGCAAAGGTAAAGAAGGCGACATTCCCACGCCTCAGGAAACGGCTGCCGATACCGCCCACGAAGCGCTGGTTGAAATGGTCGCCGAAGGCAACGACGAACTCATGGAAGAGTTCTTCAATACCAGCACTCTCCCTGTCGAACACATTGTCAGCGGCCTCAAAGAAGCTGTCGCGGACGCGCCGCATTTTCCCGGTCCTCTGCCTGTCCGCCTCGCATAACATCGCAACCGACTTGGTTTTGAATTTCATCTCCGAAATCCTGCCTTCACCCATCGAAGGTCGCGTCATGCAGGCTTCCGAAAACGGCAAGGATGTCCAGAAAAAGTGGCTCCTGGCGATCCTGGTCTCCGCGTTCGTTTTCAAAACGTCGGCCGATCCCTTCGCTGGCCGCGTTACCTTCTTCAAAGTTCTCTCCGGTTTATTTAAAGACGACGTACATCTCAACAACATGCGCTCCGGCGTCAACGAACGCTTGGCCCACATCGCCACGCCGTTTGGTAAAACCCTGCAACCCGTCACCGAACTGCGCTCAGGCGATATCGGCGTCGTCGCGAAACTCAAAGACACTCTCACCGGCGACACTCTTTGCGAAAAAGCCAGTTGCTCCATTTACAAAGGCGTTGATATCGCCGAACCCGCCATCGCCTACGCCATTTCAGCGAAAACCCGCAGCGACGAAGATCGCCTCAGCACCGCCATTCATAAGATCCTTGAAGAAGATCGGTCTCTGCGCTTCTACCGCGACCCCATGACCAAAGAGTTTCTGCTCGCCGGTAACGGCCAGCAACATCTGGAAGTGGTCGTCAGTCGCCTCAAACGCCGCTATGGTGTCGAGGTACAGCTACACGCGCCGAAGATTCCTTATCGTGAAACCATCCGCGGCACCGCCAGCGTGCAAGGCCGCCACAAAAAGCAAACTGGCGGTCACGGCCAGTTTGGCGATTGCTGGATCCGCATGGAACCCCTGCCCCGCGGCGAGAAATTCCAGTTCGCCAATGAAATCTTCGGTGGGGCTATTCCGCGCAACTTCGTCCCCGCCGTGGAAAAAGGTATTGTCGAAGCCGCTGAACAGGGCTTTCTGGCCGGCTACCCGGTCACCGATTTTAAAGCCACCGTTTACGACGGGTCCTACCACGACGTCGATTCGTCCGAAATGGCGTTCAAACTCGCCGGACGCAAAGCCTTCCGCGCCGCTATGCAGCAAGCCAAACCGGCTTTGCTCGAACCAGTTATGAAAGTCAGCGTCGAGACTCCCATCGATTTCGCCGGCGACCTCCTGAGCGATTTCAACAGCCGCCGCGGCCGCATTTCCGGCATGGACATTAAGGGCAATATGCAAACCATCAACGCCTCAGTCCCCATGTCCGAAATGCTCAACTATCAAAACGAGCTCATCTCCATGACCCAAGGACGCGCGTCCTTCCACATGGAGTTTGACCATTACGATTACGTCCCCGGCCCGCAGGCCGAGAAGATCATTCTGGCAGCCAAGGCGCACATGACGGTGGAAGAGGAGGAGTAGACTAAGTCTTCCATGAAACTTCTCTTACTCGGCTTGTTAATCCACGGCGCTTTACTCGCGTCGTCGGAATCCGACCAGATTGCCGCCGCTGTTCTCGCCGCGCCCAAGGATATGCGCAGCGGGGCAGCGGTGCTCGGCTATAACGACAAAGGCGACTTAGTCACGCTGCGCAAAGGCGGGAATGACCTAATCTGCCTGGCTTCCGACCCGAAAGCCAAAACGTACAGCGTGGCCTGTTATCACAAAGACCTGGAGCCGTACATGGCACGCGGCCGCGAACTCGCAGCCCAAGGCTTAAAAGGCATGGAACGGCAGGAGAAGCGCTGGAAAGAAGTGGAAGAAGGAAAGTTGACGATGCCCAAAGGTCCGCGCATGCTCTACGTTCTCAGCGGCCAAGGCTACGACTCGGCCAAAGGAGAAATCACTGGCGGCCAAATCCGCTGGGTCATCTACATTCCATATGCGACGCCTGAATCCACGGGTCTGCCCGCAACCGGCGGCGCCGGCCCGTGGCTCATGTATCCCGGAAAACCGGGCGCGCACGTCATGCTCAGCTCCCAAATGTAGGCCTATTTCAGATACTCTTGAAACCAAGCGAGGGTGCGCCGCAGAACATCTAGGCGGTCCTTAGGATCTCTAAACGAATGGCCCTCGCCTGGGTAAACGACTAATTCAGTGGGCACGCCATTGCTCTTCAGGGCGTGCCAAAACTCAAACGATTGGGGCGCGGGACATTCCCCGTCGCGCTCGCCCACAATCACCAGCGTGGGTGTTTTGACCTGCTTGATAAACGTGATGGGTGAGCTTTTCGCATACACCGCCGGGTCGTCATAAACCGACGCGCCGAAGTACGGAACCATCCATTCATCAATGGAGTTCTCGCCGTAATAGCTTTGCCAGTTGGCGATGCCGGCGCCAGCAACGGCAGCCTTAAATCGTTGTGTTTGCGTGACAGTCCACATGGTCATGTAGCCGCCATAACTCCAGCCCGTCACGCCGATGCGGTTCTCATCCACAGGCGCGATTTTGGCAACCGCATCCAGTCCCGCCAGGATGTCCCGCAGGTCGCCCCCGCCAAAGTCCTTCACGTTTCCCTTTGTAAAATCTTCGCCCTCGCCATAGCTACCTCGCGGGTTTGGGAAAAATACGAAATAACCCAGGCTGGCCATGACCGACAAATCAAAATGCGACCCCGGCCACCCGGCCCCGCGCATACCGGCCGGACCGCCATGAATCTCCACAATCATTGGGTACTTCTTCCCGGCATCGAAGTGGTCGGGATAAACTAGCCAACCTTGCACACGGCTTCCGTCACTCTGCCAGGTGATGCTTTCGGCCTGACCCCAGTGGGCTTTCTGTCCGATATTGGCGCCCGTGATCCTTCGCCATTCGCCCGTCTTGCCGGCCCAGATTTCCGGCGCAGCATCCCAGGTACTGCGAATCGCCGCGCTGGTCAGGCCATCTTTCGCCAGCGCGAAGTTCGGATAGTTGCCGTCCTCATGCAGCGTTTCGGGGCCCTTCCAAACGATCTCCGATTTGCCGGTCGCAATGTTTAGATTGACGATTCCACCGCCCCCATCCACATCTTCAGTGAACAAGATGTCCTGGTTGCCGCGCCACCGGAACCCGGTCGCCGAAGCCTTCATAGCGGGAGTTACATCCGTCACACCGCCACCTTCGTTCCAGGTAAAGATGTCGCCACCCAGGAAGCCTTCATCGCTCATCAGTCCACCGATAAACCCAATCGTCTTGCCATCGGGCGACCAGCGCGGAACGGCAATCTGCCGATCCACCGGCGGCGTGTACGCCAGCTTCATCTCGCCGGTAGCAATGTTCAGCCTATAAAGCTTTGCGGTCCACCAGTTGTTGTCTGCCGGCCCAGGTGCAGCAATCGCCGCAAACTGCTTGCCGTCGGGCGACCAATCGTATTCGTAAATGTTTAGATCCGCCGGAGAAACAGTAGTGGTTGTACCCTGCTCCGACACCACAATTCGCTGGTTGTGGTTCTCGCTGCCAATCACGCCAGTCTGCGCGGGCACTGCTTCCAATGGTCCCCCGCCTGCGCCATTCGCCGCGAACAAATACGCGAGTGCTTGACCGTCAGGACGCCAGCGAACATCCGTGGCATAACCTTTCAGATCGGCGAACAGCCGTGCCTTGTGCGTACGCGCTTCAACCAGGAAAATCTGATTCTGGTCGCGTAGGAAAACAAACTGCTTGCTATCAGGTGCCCAAACCACGCTATGCGCGTGCATTCCTGGCTCCGAGATCAGCACAGACTTGGCCGCGATGTCAGTCCGATCCAGTAAGTACAGATCGTTGGCCTCAACCCAAGTCACCCAATGCCCGTCTGGCGAAATGGAAACGCCGGTAAAGGTGTGGACGGTCTCTAATTCCTGTAGAATTTGATCAATGCTGGGAGTTTGTGCCAGTGCCGCAACAAGCAGAAGCGTTGTGAACATGAATTAATGGGTGGCGTTACGGTCGCGTTCTTCCTGCTCACGCGAACGCTGCTCGCGTTCGGCAACCAGCTTTTCATAGGCGGGAATCTGCTCGGGCGTCAGAATTGAGCGAACGCGTTGAATATGCTCTTGCTTGAGCTGGAGCATTTGCGGGTGGATCGAATCGCGCACGGCGCGGCTTTTTGCCTTGGTCTCATGCATGATCGTTTCAAGCTGCGTCACTTGCGCCGGCGTGAGCTTCAAACGATCTTGCATTTCCTGAACGTATTTGTGGCGAGCATTCTCAGAAGACGCGTTAACGGAAGTGGTTGCATAGTAGCGGTGCCCCAAAGCACCGACCGCTGCGCCGCCGAAAAAAAGAATTGCGGCAAAACCAACCGCCGCCAGTTGATTGCGTTGCATAGCTGTACCCTGCTCCAACGTTATCGGTTGGGAGCGGGGGGCGCCTCCAGAATGGCTTCGGTATAGTCGGTATTTTCCGCCGAGTGCTCGGCCATCAGCACGTCGGTATAGTTTGGCACTTGTGCCGTATGATCGCGAAACGGCGAGGCGAAGTTCAGAAATACGAGGAGCAGGCACAAAGCCGCACAGGCGGTCATGGTGGTACGGGCAACGTTTCTAAAAACAAACCCGAACGAATGCCGGCTTTCAATCCGCTGCCAGAGATTCGGCATAAAATTCGTGCTGGGTTCCACCTCGGGGCAGGCCGCCCGGTAAGTTTGGAACAATTCATCGAGTTTGGAATCGTCGTTCATTTGTGTTTCTCGCCTTACGTTACAAATTACCATCCACGCTTGATTTGTTATAAGCCTTTAAGACTCGTTGCCGCGCCCGAAACAATCGAACTTTGATCGCATTTTCTTTGACGCGGTAGATTTTTTCCAGTTCCTTCAGAGATAAACCTTCTACCTCTTTGAGCGTTAACAACAGGCGATCTTCTTCGGACACATGCTGAAAGAGCGCGTCTACGAAGTCGCGAACTTGGCCCTTCTGGCGTTCGACACCTTCCTGGCGGCCACTTGCCAGAGAATCCGCCATCATCACCTGCTGCTCGCTTAAATCAGCCATGCGCGATTCATTTCGCCGTCGGGCGCGACGCAAATAATCGTACGACGCGTTGACCGTCAAGCGGTACAGCCAAGGTTCAAACACTTCGGGCGTGCGCAGCTGATCGAGAGAATAATAGAGCCGCACAAACACTTCTTGCGCAACATCCTCAACATCTTCCGGGCGCCCAATCAGCCGGGAGATGGTTCCCATAATCCGCTTTCGATAGGCCAGAACTATATCGTTAAAAGCAGCGCCATCCCCACCGCGCGCCTTTTCGACTACTTCTTGGTCTACCAACATATCCGGTTTTTTCGCGCCGGATACATTCAGCCTCAAATAAATCAGGCGATCCGGCTATAAGTTAGGTTACACGTCCAGGTTTTTTTCGGCTTTGGGGGCTAGCTGGTATGATCGAGCACAATACGCCAAACGGCGCCCTGGCGCTCTAAAACCAGGCTAAATATACCACTTTTGTCGCCACCGCCCGCGCCGGAACGCTGCAGATGGAAGGCGCCCGTGACCACCGTGACCCGATTGTCGATCTTCCTTATTTTCAGGTCAGTATAGGTTAAACGCCCCATTGCCTCTGGGGTTGAGTAGTTCTGTCGGTAGCGTGATTCGACCCCCGCCCGGCCTTCTACGACCTTTTCCCGGCCCACGAAGATGCATTCCTGGGCGTAGCTTTGGACAAAAGAAGAAATGTCGCCACGGTTCCAGTCGGCGACCTGTTTATCAAGCAAAGCCTGAATATCGGTTTCTGCGGAGGCGGCGAAAAAAAGCGGGGAGGTTAAAAAGGCTAGAAGCAGTAACCCGAATCTCATCCCCGTAGCATATACCTTTACAGGCTGTTCACTGTGATCGATCCGTCACCGGTGCGGAGCAACAATGCCGGTCCGCCGCCGTTCAGCTTGGATTGGAGAGCATGCTCGCTTTTCACCCGGCCGGTGGAGGAAGGCAAATCGACATGAATGCTGCCATCGCCCGTATGGGCGTCCAAATCGGCGGCCAGACTGGCTGGGACACGTAGATGCACCGATCCATCGCCAGTTTGAATATGCCAATCGCTGGCCATATGCGATCCGTTCTTAGCCTCAACCTCGACCGAGCCGTCGTTGGTGTGTAACTGAAGCCTCTCGAAACGGCCGGCAACGTGGACGCTGCCATCGCCCGTGTGGGCGTCAACGGCGCCATCCAGATCTTCGCCGCGAATGCTCCCGTCGCCTGTGTTGGCGTGCAGATCGCCATGCAAGCCGCGCATGGTGATGGAGCCATCGCCCGTATGCAAGTCCGCCATCAATTCGCGAGGGACACGGACTTCGAGACGAACGTTATGGTTACCGAAATTCCAGTGGCCCTGTGGAACCTTGACGTCAATTTCCACCTTGTCGCCGGTTTGATGTTCATCAATGCGCACGGCGTTGGGACCAATTGACCAACCCACGGTGGTGACTCGGGCATCAATGACATGGTCTTCGCCTACCTCTACTGTGACCGAGGCGTCACTGGTGGAAACGCGCAATTCGGGTTTGGCCGAGACATTCCAGCGTTTAGACCAGTCATCGGCAAAGGCGGACCGACAGATAAAAGCCAAAGCGGCGGCGGCAAAAAGGGTTCGTAACATAGGCGCTCCTGGCATGGGATTACGCAAGGTGGGCGCGAAAAGTTCCCTTTCCTGTTTGGTGGCCAGTTCGCATTGGGCAGTCACGGTAGTATACTTTGAACTTCCAGGCTAAAATTGACTCGCCAAGCAGCGCCTTTCCGATGTCTGGCCGCTAAACCCGTGTTTTCTTATGTGGATTGTTCGCCTCGCCCTTAGCCGTCCGTACACGTTTGTCGTCATGGCTGTCCTCATTGCCATCCTCGGCGGGACAGCGATCATGACGATGCCGGTGGATATCTTTCCGTATATTGATATACCGATTGTCAGCGTTCTTTGGTCGTATGGCGGTCTGGCGCCGGAGGAGATGGAAAAACGCGTTGTCACGGGTTTCGAGCGCAGTCTCACCGGGAACGTCAACGATATTGAACATATCGAATCGCAGTCGTACAACGGCTACGCGGCAGTGCGGATTTATTTTCATCCGAACGTGAAGATAGACATGGCCGTGGCGCAGGTCACCGCCACCATGCAATCGAATCTGCGGCAGATGCCGCCGGGGATGTTGCCGGCCAACGTATTGAAATACGATGCGGCCAGCGTGCCCATTTTGCAATTGGGCCTATCGAGCAAAACTTTACGCGAAGCGGAGATTTTCGATATCGCGAATAATTTCATCCGTACGCCGCTCGGTACGGTTCAAGGCGCGTCGGTCTCGTATCCGTTTGGCGGGAAGCAGCGGGCAGTGATGGTGGATTTGAATCTCGACGAACTGTACGCCAAACAGCTTTCGCCTATCGATGTTTCCAACGCGCTCAATCTGCAAAATCTGATTCTGCCCGCCGGTACCGCGAAGATTGCCGAGACTGAATATCAAGTGCGTGTGAACAGCAGCCCGCTGCAGTTGAACGATTTGAATAACCTGCCGATCAAAACCGTGAATGGCGCGCCGATATACATCAAGGATGTGGCGCAAGTGAGAGACGGATTCAGCGTGCAGGGCAACATTGTGCGTTCGGATGGATCGCGCGGCATTCTCATGACCATCACGCGTAACGGCAAGGCGTCTACTTTGGATATCGTGAACGCCGTGAAAGCGACGCTACCGAGAATTCTTTCCACCGTTCCACCCGAACTGAAGGTGGTCCCGCTTTCCGATCAATCCGTGTTCGTACGCGCTTCCATTGAAGGCGTGGAACGCGAAGCCTTGATTGCCGCAGGCCTGACTGGGTTGATGATTCTGCTGTTTCTCGGAAGCTGGCGCAGTACTTTGATTGTTTGCATTTCGATTCCGCTGGCGATCCTGACGTCGCTTTCGATTCTGAGCCTGTTTGGGGCAACCATCAACGTCATGACGCTGGGCGGTTTGGCGCTGGCGGTCGGCATATTGGTAGATGATGCGACGGTGGAGATCGAGAATATTCACCGCAATATTGGTCAGCAGAAACCGCTGGTGACAGCCATTCTGGATGGCGCGCGGCAAATCGCCGTGCCGACGTTCGTCGCCACTCTTTCGATCTGCATTGTATTTGTGCCGGTATTATTGTTAACCGGAACGGCGCGTTTTCTGTTCACGCCGCTGGCGATGGCTGTGGTGTTTGCGATGCTCGCTTCGTACCTGCTTTCGAGAACGCTGGTGCCCACGATGGTCATGTACCTGCTGCGCTCGGAGATAGCCATGTACCGGCTGGGCGAAGACGCGGTCACGCATTCGAGCGGAATTTTCTGGGCGGCGCACCACAAGTTCAATCAGGGCTTTGAGGCGCTGCGCTATCGATATGTGGGCTTACTGGATTGGGCTTTGCGCCGCCGCGGCTTGGTGCTGGGTGGCTTCATGGCGTTTGCGATTGCATCGTTAGGGCTGGTGTTTTTGGTAGGTGAAGATTTCTTTCCCGATGTGGATGCAGGGCAGATCCGTTTGCATGTGCGCGCGCCCTCGGGAACGCGTTTGGAGGAAACGGAGGCGCGCTTCGCTTCGGTAGAAAACGAAATCCGCCAAGTGATTCCTAAAAGGGAAATCGCCAATATATTGGATAATATCGGCATCCCGAACAGTTGGACGGCGATTGCGCAAGGCGACCCGCCTAACATTTCGAGCGCTGACGGTGACATCTACATCTCGCTCACACAAGACCATCATTCGACAGCCGATTATCAAGTCAACCTCCGCAAACGCCTGCATGAAAAGTTTCCGGATATGACTTTCTTCTTTTCACCGGCAAACATCACCACGCAGATTTTGAATTTCGGATTGCCGGCGCCGATTGACGTACAGGTAGTAGGCCGAGACAGTAAAGCTGGCTACGAAATTGCGCGCAGACTAGCGGAACGAATTTCCCATGTACCGGGCGCTGCCGATGTTCACGTGCACCAGATGGTGGACCAACCTCTGATCCGGCTCAATGTGGACCGCGTGAAGGCGGCGCAACTGGGGCTGACCCAGCACGACGTGACCAGCAGCATGTTGATCTCGCTCAGCGGCAACGGATCTTTGGCGCCAAATTTTTGGGTGAACTGGGTGAACGGTGTGAACTACAACGTAGGCATTCAGACGCCACAGTACAAGATGGATTCGCTGGACGCACTGCTGCGTACACCGATTTCGGCTGGTTCCACTGATGTGCGAAGTACAACCGCCGACGCGGCCAGCGCGACTTCACCGAACGGTTCCTCCCTGGCTTATGGAAATCCAGGAGCGATGACCAATTCGACGCAATTGCTTTCGAACCTGGTGACGGTAGAGCGCGGCATTGCCCCCGTGATTGTGAACCACTACAACGTTTGGCCGGTGTTCGACGTGTACGCCAATGTTGACCGTCGCGATTTGGGCGGCGTCGGGAATGAAGTGCGCAAGATTATGAACGAGGAGACGAAGCATTTGCCGCGCGGGACAACCTTAGATTTGCGCGGCCAGGTAGAAACGATGCAATCTTCGTTCTTTCGCCTGGGCTTGGGTATGGTGTTCGCTGTGGTGCTCGTTTATCTGCTGATGGCGGTGAACTTCCAATCCTGGCTCGATCCGTTTATCATTTTGACTGCCCTGCCCGGCGCGATGGCGGGCATTCTCTGGATGCTTTTTGTCACTGGCACCACGCTGAGTGTTCCCTCTCTCATGGGCGCGATTATGTGTATTGGCGTGGCGACGGCTAACAGCATTTTGATGGTGACCTTTGCGAACGATGAACGTGCCACCGTGGGTACGGCGCGGGAAGCCATGCTATCGGCAGGTTACGCGCGAGTCCGGCCAGTCTTGATGACCGCGATGGCGATGATTTTAGGTATGCTGCCGATGTCGTTGGGTTTAGGGGAAGGCGGCGAACAGAATGCTCCGCTGGGCCGGGCCGTGATTGGCGGGCTGATGCTGGCCACGGTGACCACATTATTTATTGTGCCTATCATTTATAGTTACTTACGCACGAAACCTCCGGTTGATCACGAACGCCAATTAATAGAACGGGAGCGAGCAGACGAACTGGAAATGAGCCTGAAATGATACGGCCCGAACCGAACCCCACTGAAATTGACCAAACGCAATTGGTGCGGGAAAACGAAGAACTAAAGCGGAAAATCGCAGAACTGCAGGCACGCGCGCCGCACTTGGCACACGATGGGGCGACGGCACCTGCCGCTACTTGGCGACCTTCGCGGATGACTTTGACGGTATTATTTCTCGGGTTAGCGGTGCTGATCGCCATAGCGTTCGTGACTGGATTTGTTCCGTTACAAAGGCGTGACGCGACGCTGCGCGCAGAGGCTTCCGAACAAGCGCAAGCACTGCCGCGCGTAGAAGTGATTACCGTGAAACGGGCGCCTTCGAAAAGCGACCTGCAACTGCCCGGCAGCATTGAAGCAGTGACGGAAGCGCCGCTGTTGGCCCGCGCCGATGGGTATATTCGCAAGCGCACAGTTGATATTGGTGACCACGTTCACAGCGGCGAAGTATTGGCCGAGATTGAAGCACCCGAGCTTGACCAGCAGGTGTTACAGGCCAAAGCGAACCTGGAGCAGGCACAGGCGGCGCTGGAGCAGGCGCAAGCCAGCTTTGAACAAGGCCAAGCAAATATGGAACTGGCGAAGGTGACGGCGCAACGCTGGGGCAATCTGAACGCGAAAGGCGTGGTTTCGCGCCAGGATAACGATCAATATCAATCGCAGTATCAAGCGCAGGTCTCTAATTTGCAAGCTTTGCAAAAGGCGATTTCCGCCCAGCAGAGCAATGTCACCGCGGCGGAGGCAAATCTATCGAGATTACGCAACATGCAGAGCTATCGCATGGTGCGCGCGCCCTTTGACGGCGTGATCACGCAACGGAATGTGGACGTAGGCGCGCTGGTGAATTCCGGAAGCACGCTGCTCTACCGCGTGGCTCAGACCGGCACCTTGCGCACCTATGTGAATGTGCCGCAAGCGAGTTCGAGTACGATTCATGTGGGACAGAACGCGACCCTCACCGTTTCAAACTTCCCGGGACGCACCTTCACCGGCACAGTGGCACGCACGGCGAATTCGCTTGATCCTTCGACTCGCACCTTGCTGGTTGAGCTGCATGTGGTGAATACCGATGGCGCGCTGTTGCCAGGCATGTATTGCCAGGTGCAACTCAGCACGCCGCGCGATAACCCACCGCTGCTGATCCCCACAGATTCGTTGATTGTGCGTACAGGTGGAACGCTGGTGGCGGTGGTTCGCGCAGCCGACCATACCATTCATCTTCAGCCCCTGGTGGTGGGCCGTGATTTTGGCGATCGGATTGAAGTGATCTCCGGACTGAAGGAAGGTGATTCGATCATTCCTAATCCAGGAGATATAGCGCAGGAGAATCGCAAGGTTGATCCGGTGGCGCGGCCCGTTGGGCAATAGCGCTCACTTAGTAAGTGCCGCCATCGCGCGGTTGCGCCAACTTTCGTACACATAGCTGTCTTGCTCGGCGCCCCAGATTGCGTCAGGTATGGCTCGCAGGTCGGCGCGCGCAACAACGGGTGTATCGTTGCCGAGGGCCATTGTTCCCCCTTCGTTTAATTCAGATTCCAGCGACGGCGCGTCTTGGATGTGATTTTGAATTGCCCACTCTCTGACATGTGTTTCGGGCATGGCCAGAAGCTGCTTCTTCGTCCAGTTGGGAAATTTCAGTTTGTCGTTAAGCCAAAGAGCGACCGGCTTGGTGAGGAAGTAAGGGCGGTGACCGCCGCCGGGCAGAAAGGCATAATCGAAGACGTCTTTTTTGTTGCCCAAGAGATCGGTGGTCTGATCGCGGAGTTGAGCAAAGAAGTCTGCGCCATGATGGGTGATATCGACCACGGTATCAGCGCTACCGTTATAGACCAAGGTGGGCCACGTTTTGCATTCAGACCGTAGATGATGGGACCGCGCTCGCCAAGGAAAGCGAGAGATTGATACGGGATGCCTTGACACATCTTCGCGCTCTTGTCCCAATAGCCATCTTTACCATCCAAGTCTCCACCCGCTACCAAAACGCAGGCACGCAGGGAAGCATCAAGGGCGCAGGCGAATGAAGAGACGAGCGAGCCCATGGAGTAGCCGAGTACGGCGATATTCTTTGGGTCAACATCGGGCCTTTGCGCGAGATAGCGGGCGCCTTGCATAATGTCGGTAATCATCAAGCCGGAGAGGCGGCGTGCCATGTCGTCGGGAGTCAATTCCGTGTCGTGCTGACGGGTCGAAGATCGCTTCTGCCAATTGCGTTCGAATTCGCCGATGGGATCATATGTCAGAACGACCGCACCGGCGCGGGCATAGAGAATGCCAGCCCAATAGGCGTACCAAGAGGATTTGTCGCCATTGTGGCCGTTGACTATGACGAGCGCGGGGTGTTTGGTGATGGTGGCCCCCGCTTGATGGTAGACGATGGCAGGAACGCGCAGGCCGTAGTCGGTGGCGAAGGATACGCGGTCGGCGGTGACATCGTTAGTGGGAGAGAAGCGGCCGTACAGTTTATCGGCCACGTTCGGCAGAGGATCTGGCACGTGCAGCGTTTGGCGCATTTGGCTGCGCAGTGTATCCCAATTGGTTTTAGCGGCAGCCGCGAGCAGGAGGCTGGCGGCGAGAAGGAAGACAGTGAGAAATCGCACTCTTCCTTATTGATAGCAGGCGAGAATAGAAATTATGCTGAAGCGCGTTTTGATTCCCTACCGCAATGAAAAAAAGGTGAAGCCGTATGCGGAGGCGGCGCGGGCCGGCGGGATGGAACCGGTGACAGCGAGTGTGGAGAACACGCTATCTTTAGAGGGGTTTGCGGGGCTGCTATTGATGGGCGGTACCGACGTAAATCCGGCTCGTTTTGGGATGTCGCCCGTTCCGCAGACAGACCAACCGGACAACCAGCGCGATGAAGCCGAACTGGCGTTAATTGAAGAGGCGATGGCGCGTGATTTGGCGATTTTTGGCATCTGCCGGGGGTTGCAGATCCTGAACGTCTATCATGGCGGTACGCTGGTCCAGCATTTGGAGGCAAGCGCCCGGCACGATCCGGAAAAGGAAGATCATTCGGGACCGGCGCATGAGGTCGCTTTTGTGCCGAACAGCCGGTTGGCGAAGATTGCGGCTTCGCCCACCTGGCAGGTAAATTCGCGCCATCATCAAGCGGTCTTGAAATTAGGGCAGAACTTGCAAATTTCAGCCCGTGATCTGGACGACGGCACAATTGAAGGGATCGAGCGATCGGACAAGCGGTTTGTGCTGGCGGTGCAATGGCACCCGGAAGATCAGACGAAAAAACACCCAGAACAGTTAAGACTATTCGAGAATTTCGCTGCCGCGCTTTAGGGTAAAAACCACCATTTCTGGCGGGCAATGGAAGCGAACTGGAACGGATGAGCAGCCGATGCCGGATGTTGTATAGCCCTTCATGCCTGCATGGTTCCACAAGCCATAAGAGAATTCCTTTGGGCAATGGGAATTGTGTTTCAAAGACCCGATGACCGGTAAACGGATCTGTCCGGCGTGGGTGTGACCGCCGAGATAGAGATTTACGCCGCGGGCAGACGCGCTTTCATATACTTCCGGCGCGTGGGCCAACAGAATCTTAAAGCTGGCTTCGGGAACTGCAGCTAGGGCGGCGTCAAGATCGGCGCGATGATAGTCAAATGGATCGTCAACGCCGGCAAGCCAGATAGAGTCCGCGCCGCGACGAATTTCCGCGCTTTCATTGACTAGCATGCTCACGCCTAGCGCTTCCAAGCCGTAAGCAATCTCTGCTGAATCGTGATTGCCAAGAATTCCCCAAATTCCTTGTTCGGCAGAAATCGCGTCTATGACCTTGCGCATACGGGGATACACGCCCTCGCAAGGGCCGCGATCTTCGAATCGGTAATCTCCAGTGAAAACGCACAGTTCCACTTTGATTGCAGTGAGGATTGGGACGAGAGCTTCGGCCAAACCATCTACGCCATCGATGTGGAAATCGGAAAGGTGAAGCACCCTATATCCATCGAAGCTCTCGGGCAAGTTCGGATAGTGGAGGGTGATTTCTCGAATCTGGGGCGAAAGCGAATTTTGCCGTCCGGTATTGTAAAGACCAACCGACCTCAGGCCTATGCGAAGGCCCGGCCGCATGATGTTTCGGTCAAAAAAACGAAATGCCTTGCCATGACGGTACGTATGGCCCATTTGCGCAAAATGTTGCTCAACGGCGATTCTTGGCTCAAGACGCTCGGCCAGCGTGGTGGACCTACTAGCCAACGGCGGCCGCTCCTGAACATTGGCGAAGGTCATATTTTTAGTATCGGCCATCTGTGCGAAACAGCATAGTGGAGTAGGGGTATTCTTGGGCTTGGCCCCAAACGAAAATCCCCACCAGCTTGCGCCAGCGGGGACTCTTGAAGGACTAAAACTAATAAGACAGAACTACTCAGCTCTGCGGCGACGGAATGCAATTCCGAGACCGGCGAGCGACGCACCAAGCAAACCAATCGTGCTGGGCTCAGGGGCCAAGGTCACGAATTCCTGAACGGTTGTAACACCACCGGCAACGCTGGGCTGGTTGATCGGTGTCGGGCTGAACGTCCACATCGCACCATTGATATTGAGCGTCGTGGGCGAGAAAGTCAGCTGAATCGTGCTACCGTTGCTGCTAATGTTGCCGCTCACTAAGCTGCTGGTCGAGCCCGTACCCGCTGGCGATGTTTGAACGATGTCCAAGGTGAACGTCGTCGAGAACGTGCTGGGGGTCGAACTTAAGTCGGTAACTGTAAAAGTACCAACGTTGGTGAACGTGCCTGCTCCATCTGCCGAAGTTGGAATGGCACCGGCGTATGAAATCGTCGCACCACCAACCGTCACCGAGGCTGCTGACGCCGGAGCCGCTACACCGAACGCGCCCAGAGTTGTGTAATTAACGGTTGCTGCGAATGTCGAGACACCGCAGAAAAGTAAAGCTACTGCAAATTTCTTCATTTATACTTCCTCCGTAAAACGATTTTCCTAAAGTCCATCAAGCCCAACCCAGCCAGATTTATATCCACGAGCTGGTAATTAATACCGACCGCTTGAGCTATAGCCTTATTCTATTGCCACACCGACGGTAAATCAACCAGAAAAATCAAAAACGGTACTAATCTTTGAGGTACTAGGCACCCGAGACAAGAGCGTCCTGGCCCAAAAAACCAACAGCTGTCGTTGATCTTCGGTGTGACTTAAGCGTCACATCAGCGGTCAGAAAGGGTTGTTAAGGTAATCTTGCTGGGTACAATAGGGGACAAGTACTCATCAGGGTGGGTAAGTTTCTATGCAGGAAGTTTAAAAAAGAAAAACGATGAAAATAAAATCACAAAAAAAGTTGATGTATTTCAGAAAAGGCTTAGGCGTTTTGACCATGGGGATTATGGCTGCGGCAATCTTGGCCGCTCAAGCGCCGAAACCTGAGCCGGATGTCCTCGATTTGAACGACGGCGAAAGACTAGTTGGTCATCTGGTCGGTGCAACTGGGGACTCTTTAACATTTCATAGCGACAGCGCTGGCGATTTGAAGGTGAAATGGGCTGATGTAAAAAGCCTGAAGTCATCCGGGAAGTTTGCCGTCGTCACAAAGGGCACCGTGCTGGATAAGCATGCCGACCCGAGCCAAGTTCCGCAAGGCACTATATCTGCAGCCGATAAGAGCATCTCCGTCGATCCAGGTAATGGGAGTCCCAAGGTGATTCCTGAGGCGGATGCAACGAACGTAGTGCCCGAGCCAAACTTTCTGGCCGCTTTCAAGACTCCGAAATTTGGCGAAGACTGGCATGGAGGGGCTGGACTTGGAATAGATTTGGTTGAGGCAACGCAAAAAAGCCGCAATATTACGGCAAACGTCTCGTTGCAGCGCGTGGTTTCCAGCCAAGATTGGATCAGCCCACGCTATAAAACGCTGGTCAACTTTAACTTAGGGGATAGTAAGCTCTCGCAATCGGGTCAACCAGACATAACAACCGACTTGATCCATGGCGGTATTGAACACGATATGTTCCTTTCAAGCCGTTCGTTTGCCTTCGTTGCAGCCGATTTTCTGCACAGCTCCTCACAGGGCATGAAGTTGCAGCAGACCTATGGCGGTGGTTTCGGTTATGTCGCTTTACGCGATGCGAAGCAGGAATTGGATCTGAAAGTCGCGATTGATTATATTCGGCAAGCGTTCGAGGAACCGGCTACTTGCGCGGATGCAAGCCTTCCCTCAACCTGTACCGCCGCGCAGAGATCTGCTGCCACCAAGGCAAGCAAGAGCTTGATAGGCGCGTCTGCTGGTGAATCCTATACGCGCAGCTTCAAAGGTGGCGTGGCCTTTCATGAGGGACTCACCTTTACGCCAGCCTTCAACGACTCCAGCGCGTGGACGTTCAACGGTTTTGCCAATTTTTCAATACCGGTGCACAAGCGTCTCATGATTACGATTGGCGGGTTGGATTCTTACGTAAACGAACCGCCCGCAAACTTCAACAAAAACTCATTCGAGTTCGTAACGCAGCTAGCTTATAAGATCAACTAATTCTGGTTCGCGCCAGAATGCGATGAAATAATTCTTATAGCGTATCGACAAAAAGGTCGGGGTCCTTTACCGGGGGATTCTGGCCTTTTTTCTTGGCCCCACCTCCGAAGCGCTCATCCTTTGCTCTTAAGCCACCGATGAGTCTCACTAGATGGCTACTCCTGCCTTCTCGCAGACAATTATCAGGTATGCGGTGGACAATCTAACCCGGGCGACTATTTTGGCCACCCGAGTGCGGGTTGCGGGCAGCAGCGCGGACCGTCGCTGCGGATTGCTGAAAACCGACTCGCTACAGCCGGGCGAGGGCCTATGGATAGCCCCTTGTGAGGCAGTCCATACGATAGGGATGCGCTGGCCGATCGACGTAGCTTTTCTTGACCGCGAACACCGGGTGCGTAAACTGATACCTTGCCTTGCCCCATGGCGCTTGGCGATATGCGTGACCGCCTATTCCGTTCTGGAACTGCCTTCTGGCTCAATCGGTCTTACCGGTATGCAACCGGGTGATCTTTTGACGTTCCGCGCCACTTAAAATTAAACTCCTTACACTCCCTGGCCGATAGATGCCTTAGTGCCACTTATCTTAAAACTCGCCTTGCTCGCTGTTGCAATCGCGGGCGGTTGGACGGATTTGCGGAACCGGCGAATCCCGAATTGGCTGAATCTGAGTGGAGTGATTCTCGGCGTTGGGTTGAACACCTTCTTTCTGCATGAACAGGGCTTCAGGATTGCTACAGGTGGCTTAGGCCTCGCCCTTGTCGTCTATTTGCCTTTATATATGATTCGCGCAATGGGTGCCGGCGACGTTAAGTTTATGGCGGCCGTCGGCGCATTTGTCGGACCGGAGAACTGGCTGGGCGTATTCCTTGTGACGGCCATTTTGGGGGGAGTCGCCTCCTTGTGTCTAATAGCGGCACGGAATCGGCTGCAGGTGACGCTATCCAATGTATCTACGATCGCGAACGAGCTGCTTCACTGCCGTTTACCCTACCTCAAGGATCCGAGCCTGGATGTGCGCGATAAAAGAGCTCTCGGCCTACCGCACGGGACGCTGATCTCAATTTCCATCGGAATTTTTCTGATCTTCTTGTGCCGCACACATTAGAACCGCCGGCGAGCGGAATCAGTTGCCTAAGCCTCAAAACGAAGGAGCGACTACACCTAAACTTTTCCTTTCCTCCAACCGATTAGTGTCTTAGATGGACTCGGCCACCACCGCAATCGACACGCTGGACTCACCGACGGGGAGTTGGGCATGGCGATTGATGCCGAGCCTAACGGATATTGCTTTTCTTTTTCCGGCTGCGCTTTTATTCTTGAAGCTCGGCGGAACAAAAATCCTCTTTGCCGATGGCGATACGGGTTGGCACATTAAAACCGGAGAGTGGATACTTGAGCACGGGACAGTGCCCACTCAAGACTTGTTTTCTTACACCAAGCCAGGCCAGCCGTGGTTCGCATGGGAGTGGCTTTGGGATCTGCTCTTTGCGCTCATACACAGAGCCTGGGGCCTTGCCGGCGTGGGATTTGCCACCGTGATTATTCTTGGCGCGATCGGCGTACTCCTCTACCGATTAGTGGTGAACGCTTGCGGGAACGAAGTACTGAGTTTTTTCATCACAATCGTCGCATTGTGCGGCTCATCGATCCACTGGCTGGCTAGGCCACATCTATTTTCGTGGCTGTTCTTTTTAGGATTTCTGCATCTGATGGGGCCACTGCAGCGCGGTTCCCGAATCGCTTTCATTGCATTGCCCGTCATGATGCTCCTATGGGTCAACTTACATGGCGCGTTCGCCATAGGTATTGTGTTGTTGTTGGCAACGGCTTGCGGCGAATTTTTGGAGGTACTGCTTTTCAAGGGTGAAAGCCTTAGACTGGCATACCTTCAGTCTCGCCGTTTGTTGTCGGCCGCAGGAATCTGTTTAGCGGCCACCTTCGTCAATCCGTATACATGGCATTTGCATCAACACGTTGTTCAATACCTGAGCGACGCAAAGCTCCTCGACAATATTCAAGAATTTCAATCGATCAGCTTCCATTGCCCGCCCGCCGTATTTTTTGAATTCATGATGTTCCTGGCGGCGGGAGCAGCCTTTTGGCATTTGCAAATGGGCCGGATTACGCCGGCCATCTTGGCCGTCCTTTGGACTCATATGGCGCTCCTGTCTGCTCGAAACATCCCTCTCTTCATGATCGTCGTGGCGCCGATGGCGGCGCGCTGGCTCCAGCAAATTCTACTCCAACTGCGGCAGGTGCATTTCGTCGGTGTGTTTTTTGCCACCATCCATGAAATTTGCGAGGAACTTAAGCCCATAGAACGATTGCCGCGCGCCTATTTGCTTTCCGGAATATCAACACTACTGATAGGAATTCTTTTCGCCGCTGGAGCGAAAGGCTTCGAAGCGCAATTCAACCCGGACTCTTTTCCCATCCAGGCGATTCCTGTGGTTGAGCGTTCAACCGCTCACCGGATTTTCACCTATGACCAGTGGGCTGACTATTTGATTTACAGTTTTTATCCGAAGAAACCTATATTCATGGACGGTCGCAGCGATTTTTTCGGCAACTCGATGTTAACGGCGACCCAACACATCTTAAGCGCACAATTCGACTGGAAAATTCAACTTCAGCGATTTGGCGTCGACATGATTCTTGTGAGACCTGACGCCCCCTTGAGTGAGGTCCTAAAGATGTCGCCCGACTGGGCGATCCGTTTTGATGACGGGAAGGTTTTGGTTTTCGAGGCCGTACCTGAGAAGCAGAACCTCTCGACATTTCGCAACCCAAAGTTCCGAGCGATCTCGGAGTTGACAAGGACAGACACAGCTCATCTTAATGATTCAGTTCTAGAAAGGAGAACCCAACAATGATTAACCCTGCACTGCAAGCGTTTTGGAACGGAGAAGAAGGACAAGACATGGTCGAATATTCCCTCTTACTCGCGTTTATCGCCTTGGCCGCCGTCGGTCTTCTCAGTGGAATAAAGACCCAGATCAGCGGACTTTGGACTACGATTAACAACACTTTGGCCAGCACCAACGCGGCTGCTTCCTAAACCGGCGCGGCGATAGTTCGTCACAGGGAACCGGGTCTCCCTGTGACGATCTAGCGCGCCAATTCCTGACCCCTTTTTAACTCAAGAAAGATACCTCCATGAACCGACGTTTGATTTCCGTACTTATGTTCGCGCTCGTCGTGGCCAGTATTACGAGCTACGTTCTTTACCGCTTGATCTTAGTCCGCGTCCAAGCACAAGGGCAGGGTCATACGGTCGCGACGAATCGACTTGTTGTTGCCAAACACGATATCCAAGTTGGATCCCTGATTCAGGATTCTGACATCGACGAGGTGGCTTGGGGAGCACCTATTCCCGAAGAAGCTCTCAAGACTCGCCAGGATGTGGTGGGGCGTGGGGCAATCGCAACGGTCTATCAAAATGAACCTTTTCTCCTTGGACGTTTAGCGCCCAAAGGCGCTGGCGCCGGTCTGGCCGCCACCATTCCTGTGGGTATGCGCGCGGTCGCATTGCGCGTCAATGAAGTAGTCGGTCTGGCCGGCTTCGTCGTTCCCGGCATGCGCGTGGACGTTCTGATGGCGGGAAACGCACCATCGGCCGAACAGTCCCGCTTCGGCACTTTGTGCAGAACGATCCTGCAAAACATTGAAGTTCTTTCCGCAGGCCAGAAACTAGACAAAACCAACGACGGTAAACCGGAATCCGCCCAAGTTGTCAATCTCCTCGTCACACCTTCACAAGCAGAGATTTTAAATCTGGCAATGAGCGAAACGAAGGTGCAACTGGTATTGCGCAATCCACTTGACAACGAAGCCCAGACCCCGCCAGGCACTTCAATTGCCGGCCTTTTTGGAGTGCCCGGCCGTATGCCGATGGGCGCATCCCTTGCTGATACATCCCTCCGTCCTCCGCTTCCACCACCACCGTCACCACGACGGCCGGCCACCGAAACAGTTGCACCGGCGCCGCCACAGCGCCCGACTACCTACATTGAAGTTTTTCGTGGCGTAAAGAAATCCGAAGAAACATTCGATCTTCCAACAGGGAAGAAATAGATGACTACAAAATTCAGCTTCGTTCTACTAGCCCTCTCGTTGGCGGCCAACGGATTCGGCGCCGACTTGGCCGCAACCGGCTTAAAGGCGGACAGCGCCATTAACAAAGCCGCTATCTCTGTCCCCGTGAATGGATCGACAGTCCTGGATCAGCCCATTGGCATTCGGCGAATTTCTATAGCTAACGCCGATATCGCTGAAGCGGTCGCCGTAAGCACCAACGAGATTGTAGTTAATGGTAAGGCGGTCGGTGATACTTCGCTTATCGTTTGGGATCTGAAAGGCAGCCGCAGCATGCTCGACGTTCACGTTGTGGCCAACACTTCCAAGATCGACACCGTGCGCGCGGAGCTTCTCAAAGAAGCGGGCGCCAGCGTCACGATCGATGTTCAGGATGGCACGGTCTTCTTAAACGGTACCGTCACTGATGAGACGACAGCGGTGCGCGCCTTGAATATTGCCTCAACCATGGGGAAGGTGGTCAATCTGTTGCGGGTTAACACCCCGGCCGGCGAACCGCAAATCCTTCTTAAGGTTCGTTTCGCGGATATTGACCGCTCGGCTGCCGCTGAATTTGGGATAAATCTCTTTCAGATGAGTCCGACGGGAATTGGTACGGCCACGACCGGCCAGTTCGGTCAGAATCCTACCTTTACCGGCTCTCAGAACACAACCAACTGGAACCTGACAAACCTTCTCAACATCTTTTATTTCAAACCGAATCTCAACCTTGGCGCCGTTCTTCAAGATTTGGCGACACACAACGTTCTTCAGATTCTGGCCGAGCCAAATCTGCTCACCATGAACGGCAAATCCGCCAGTTTCCTAGCGGGCGGTGAGTTTCCGTTCCCAACCATTCAGGGAGGTGCCTCTGGCGTCGGGCAGATCACCATTCAGTTTAAAGAGTTTGGCGTCCGTCTGAATTTTCTGCCGGTGATCACCCCCCGCGGGACGATCCGTTTGACGGTGACCCCGGAAGTAAGCTCACTTGACTACGCAAACGGGCTCTCCATCAGCGGCTATACAGTCCCAGGTTTGGCCACCCGGCGAGTACAGACAGAAATAGAACTTGAGAACGGCCAGAGCTTCGTCATCGCCGGATTGTTAAACAATCAGGTAACCGACGAACTTTCCAAAATGCCTGGGTTAGCCAGCGTGCCGATCCTGGGTAAGCTCTTCCAATCGAAGAACTCCTCTAAATCGAGCTCGGAGTTGCTCATCATGGTTACCCCGGAGTTAGTCAATCCCATCCCCGTCGGCGGCAAGGTGCCGGAAATGGCCTTCCCCCAACCGTTTCTGAAAGACGCGCCGATGACTGCGCCTCAACACCCCTCATCGCTCGGAGCCGATAATGCGCCCGATTTTGATCAAACGCGACGTTGTGCCAATTGAAGAGCTGCTGACCCCACCTCAAAGCACCACTTCAAATACAACTCCCCAGGCACCCACAGCAGCCTTCGCACCGAGCGCTACACCCGCAACCGGCAAACCCTAATAAAAAGCGAGCCAACATCATGAGTTCCGTCAAAGTCCTCTTACACATTAAAGATGAAAACCTGCGCCGAGAAGCGGTCGACGCGTTACGTGAATCCGCCCAACAAATAGCTTTCGAGCAACATGACTCCGATTGGACGAGCTTGCTTGAACATCTCGGCAAGATAAAGCCCGAAGCGCTTTTGCTCGATTTAACTACCGTCCCGACAGATCTGGCTGTCGCTATGCGGCAGATCAAAATTCACGCTCCTCGCACCAAGGTAATTGCGCTTCACGCTGTCGAGGACTCCAAAATGATCCTCTCCGCAATGCGGGCCGGAGTTAACGAATTCCTTCATCCGCCGCTGGAAGACAGCCTGCCTACCGCCCTTGAGAGAATTCTCACTTCGGCCGAATCTGAGATTGGAACAACGAGTCGCGGCAAAGTAATTGGTTTTCTTTCGGCAAAGGGCGGATGCGGGGCCACAACCCTAGCTTGTCACGTCGCCTGGGAATTACAGAACCAAACCCGTAAACGCGTCTTGTTAGCCGATCTAGACTTGACCTCGGGCTTGGTCGGATTCCTGATGAAAACCCCAAGTTCCTATTCAATTCTCGACGCAGTCAAGAACATATCCAGACTTGATGAGAGCCTCTGGAAAGCGCTGATCGTTGAAAATCGTCCCAATCTATCAGTGATTCCTGCTCCAGCTTCCTATTCCCGTTGGGATCATCCGGACGAGAGTCAGCTGAAACAAATTCTGCAATTCATGCGGACACAACACGACTGGATCGTCCTTGATCTTGGGCGTAGTCTTAATTCAATCGCTACGGCGGTCCTCGACGAAATAGACCAACTCTTTCTAGTGTCCACTCTCGAAGTTGTTGCGTTGCACGGGCTGAAAACTATAGTTCACGGCCTTTTCGATCAGGGCGAAAAACTCCAACTCGTGTTAAACCGCACACCGAAGCTCATGGACATCAGCACCCAGGAGCTCGAAAAGATTTTGGGCCGTTCACTTTACGCCGCTCTCCCCAACGATTACATGGGCTTGTATCAGTCTTACTCCAGCGGCAACCTACTCAATTCCAACACTCGTTTAGCCCAACATTTTGGGTTGCTCGCCTCGAAGATCGCCGGATTGCCCCCGGCCAAAACAAAAAAGAGATTTGCCCTTTTCGGGTAGGAGACCTTAATCTTGACCACCGAATTTTCTCGTGGCGAAGCGCGCCCTTCTGATTCATCAAAGCTACCAACTAAAGAAACCTCATCTGCCCAATACCAGGAGTTGAAGTTCTCGATACACCGAAAACTGCTGGATCGCATTAACCTGGAGGCCGTCTATTCCACCCCCGGCGATCGGGTCCGGCAGGAGATTCGTCCTTCGGTGGCCAAACTGGTCAATGAAGAGCGAACACCCCTCAGTCTCACCGAAAAAGATCGGTTAATCGAGGAAGTCCTAGACGAGGTCTTCGGCTTGGGTCCTCTAGAGCCGCTGCTACGCGATCGGACAGTCTCCGACATCCTTGTCACCACTCCGCGCCTCATCTACGTTGAACGGGCCGGCAAACTCGAGCGAACCGCCATAGAATTCAAAGACGACGCCCATCTTATGCGCATCATCGAACGCGTGGTATCGCGCGTGGGTCGGCGCATTGATGAGTCTTCGCCTATGGTCGATGCTAGATTGCCAGATGGATCGCGCGTCAACGCGGTCATTCCACCTCTCGCCGTCGACGGTCCCCTTCTCTCCATTCGCCGTTTTGGTGGCGATCCATTACAACCGGCGGATCTGCTTCGCAACCTCTCCCTTACCGAAGGAATGCTTGAGTTAGTCAAGGCGTGCGTTCGAGCCCGGCTCAATATCATAATTTCAGGTGGAACGGGTGCGGGTAAAACGACTTTCCTCAACTTGCTTTCTGGCTTTATCCCCGCAACGGAACGCATCGTAACCATCGAGGACGCTGCCGAGTTAGCACTTCGTCAGTCTCACGTTGCTCGGCTCGAAACCAGGCCGGCTAACATTGAAGGCCGGGGCGCCGTCACGCAACGGCACCTACTAATGAACGCTCTTCGTATGCGGCCCGATCGAATTGTCGTCGGTGAAGTTCGTGGTGAAGAAGCGCTAGATATGCTCCAAGCGATGAATACCGGTCACGACGGCTCTTTGACCACAATCCACGCGAACGCGCCGCGCGATGCGATCAGTCGCCTTGAAGTAATGATTGGCATGGCAAACTCAAACCTCGGAACGAAGTCTATTCGTCAGCAGGTCGCCTCGGCCATCGATTTATTCGTTCAAATTTCACGGCTCAACGACGGTACTCGCAAAGTCACTTACATCACGGAATGTTTGGGTATGGAGGGCGAAATGGTCACGACACAAGATATCTTCGTTTTCGAACGCACGGGCCTCACTTCCGATGGTCGAGTCGCGGGTCGATTCAAACCAACGGGAGTTCGCCCCAAATTTAGCGACCGTATCAAGGCCGCCGGCATAGAACTTCCGCCAAACGTGTTCCAAAACACTGTCGAAATTAGATAGGAGAAACTGTGGCGATTTTAATCCCCATTTTCCTCGCCGCTTTCGCATCCATACTCGTGGTTGTTGGCCTCGGCACGTCATATTTCAAATCAAAACAGCGCAACCAAATTCGCTCGATGTTGCAAAATGCCGAGGCTTCGCCAGCGGCACAAAGGGCAAGTGGTTTACTGAGAGAAACCGACGAAGACAACAGCATTTCTGATCTGCTGAAGCGCTTTTCCTTCATCGAGCGGCTCGACCTCATGATCGAGCAGTCCGGTCAAAAGACGACGAGTTCGAAGCTGCTGCTGTTATCTGTCTTCGCTCTCGTTGGCGGGTTCATATTCGGCTCGCGCTTTTCATTTTGCCGGCAGGTCTCCCAGGAATTATTAGTGGTTTGTTCTGCGCTTCCCTGCCCTTTCTGAACTTGCTCCGCAAGCGTTCTAAGAATTTTGAAGAATTCGAGAAGCAACTCCCCGAGGCTCTTGATTTTCTCTCCCGCTCAATGAGGGCTGGCCACGGGTTTTCGATCGCAATGGAACTCTTGGCCAACGACTCACCGGATCCACTGGGCTCGGCGTTTCGCCGGGTATCCAATGATATGCAACTCGGTTCAGCCTTGGATGTAGCGCTCGGCAAGCTGTCTGCTCTCGTGCCACTCCTCGATGTTCGCTTCTTTGTATCATCTGTGCTTTTACAACAAGAAACGGGAGGCAATCTGAGTGAAGTTCTCGCCAAGCTGGCATTGATTATTCGCGAGCGATTTCGATTAAAAGGCCAAGTGAAAGCCGTAAGCGCCCACGGCCGGATCACCGGCCTGGTACTGGTTCTCATGCCTGTAGTCGTTGCGATCATCATGATGATTACCTCGCCGCAATACTTGATTGATCTCGCGGCCGACAAAGTCGGCCGTATGATGATCTACGGCGCTGCGGGCGGCCAAGTGATCGGCTATTTCGTCATCAGAAAAATCATCAATATAAAGGTCTGAACAAGCATGATTATCGCTATCGCCGTTGTCGTATTTCTGCTTATCCTCATCGCGGTTGGCGCGTTTGGCTTCCACTATTACGTCAAACCAGCCCGCATGATCGACCGGCTAACTTTTTCGAATGATAACTACGGCTCCAGCCCGCTCGAGAAAAAGCGCAACGGCTCCGAAATCATTGCCGAAATTCTCTCGCCTATCGGCGCGTTACTGCCCATGTCACCGCAGGACACCGCCCTCGCCCGGCGTGAACTTGTCGCCGCCGGTATTCGAAATGAATCTGCCGTCCAGGTTCTTTTCGGATCAAAGCTGCTCCTGGCTGCGTTCTTCCTCAGTGTCGCGCTCTTGTTTCGCCCGCAAATCGTGAATCCAATCCTAAAACTAGTGGCCCCGATAGCCGGAGCCGGCATCGGTTACCCGTCCCTTCATTCCTGCTCAATCGCCGGGTTGAGCGCCGCCACACCGAAATCCGACTCTCTCTGCCGGACGTCCTCGACCTAATGGTCATTTGTACTGAAGCTGGTTGCGGTATGGATCAGGCCTTGGTGAATGTTTCCAGAGAGCTAAAATCCGCTCATCCCGCAGTGAGCGAAGAGCTGGGAATCGTCAATATGGAAATAATGGCCGGCACAACCCGATCTGAGGCGTTGCGCAGCTTTGGGCGCCGCGTCGGAGAAGAAGAAATCAAGAAACTAGTAGCGATGCTGATCCAGACTGATCGCTTTGGCACAAGTGTCGCGGATGCTCTGCGAACCCAATCCGATTACCTGCGCATCAGACGTCGTCAAGAAGCTGAAGAGCGAGCTGGCAAAGTCGGCGTTAAGCTCGTCTTTCCAATTTTTTTCTTCTGTTTGCCCTCCTTGCTGGTGGTCACCGCTGGCTCAGGAATCCTGCAACTCCTTCATAACATTGGCTCTATCAATGCCCACTAACGGCATAATGCGAAATGAACGCGCTCGAAACTAAACTTTTGTCCGACTCCTGCCGAAAGAATAAATAGGCACGGATAGTGCCATCGGCTAATTGCAAAAAGAGGTAAGCAACAATGAATGACGTAATACTACAATCAGCGATCTGGATCGGTGCTGGGGTACTCCTAGTCCTGTATTTGCGCCGCCGCCGCAATCGCAAACTGGTGCCCTAGGATTCACTCGGCAGAATTCGCAGACGGCGAATATGACTCATGCTGAAGAACTTCAGGCCCTCCTCATTAAGATGCGTAACGACGATGGCGGCTGGCCATCTCGCCGCGGCCAATCATGGACTGAGCCGACTGCCCTCGCGCTTCTCGCCCTCCAGGGAGAATCGGTTCCCAGTAAAACCCGTGACCTTTCAGCCTCCTGGCTCTCACGACGACAAGCCTCCGATGGTGGCTGGTCCCCTTGCGCTACCGTTCCTCAAAGTACCTGGGTCACGAGCGTAGCGCTACTTGCCTTGTCCCAGGAAAAACAGTATTCAGGCGGTTGTGCCAACGGCTCGTTGTGGTTGTCTCATCATATATACCCAGAACTTAGCGGCTTCGAATCCCTGTTACACAACACCATCGGATTAACTCCCAATAAGGCACCTGGGAGCTCGCCGTGGTTTCCAGGTACTGCAGGTTGGGTGATACCTTCAGCTTTCAGCATACTGGCTCTGTCGTGCTGGTCCGCTCAGTTGCGAGACGCACGATTTGACCAGGCGATTCAGCGCGCACAAACTTATCTACTATCGCGCCGCTGTATCGACGGTGGATGGAATCACGGCGGTTCTCCACAACGCAGCGAAACCGCCCCCTCCTATCCTGAGACTACCGGATTGGCACTTCTGGCGCTGGCTGGCAAGCCACTCGAAAACATCAGTCCCGCAATTCGACGCGCTCGACAGTTCTTGCAAAAGCCCGACTCTACCGAAGGACTTGCCTGGCTGGTGATGGGATTGGGGGCCCATGGCATTCTGACGCACGCAGACTTGCTGCAAAATGTTCACCCTCGCACAACCCAGGAAGTAGCACTCCTTCTCCTGGCCCTGCAAACACAGCGTGGCCGCAACGCATTCCTGTTATCCGCAGCATAAAGAACATGGCAACCTCGTTCAATCGCCGCAACTTCTTTTTCGGAGCACTGGGTGTCGCCCTCGGTTGCTCAAAACGGAGCGTACAAGGAGGGTTAGCGCGTCGAGTCTCGATCGTACGCGCTCCTTCCTACGGCCATGATCTAACCGACATCATCGTGAGGATCCTCGCCGACCATCGCGTAGCCGTCGCAGGGAAGCGAATTCTTCTCAAACCCAATCTGGTTGAATTCAGCGCTGATGCGCCAATCAATACCAACCCAATTCTCGTCTCCGCCGTGCTAGATGCCTTTTATTCACTCGGAGCGGCTAGCGTCAGAATCGCCGAAGGACCAGGGCACCGCCGAATGACCCTCGATATGGCCGAGGCCGCCGGTTTCTTTTCCTCAATTTCCAAATTCGAGGACATCTTCACCGACCTCAATACCGACGACGTTCAACGCGTAGTCCTTTCGAACCCACGCTCGACGCTCAAGGAACTATATCTCCCGGATACCGTTTTCGATTGCGATCTCTTAGTGAGCCTTCCTAAGATGAAAACACATCATTGGGCAGGCGCAACGCTATCCATGAAAAATCTTTTCGGCGTAGTGCCTGGAAGCGTTTATGGCTGGCCTAAAAACGTCTTACATTGGGCCGGGATCGATGAATCTATCGTCGATCTACAGCGCTTGTTCCCAAAACAATTCGCCATCGTCGATGGCATTGAGGCCATGCAAGGCAACGGCCCTATACTCGGGTATTCGAAACACATGGGCTTAATCGTAGCCGGCGACCATCCGCCCAGTGTCGACGCCACGTGTTGCCAAATTATGGGTATTAATCCCGCAAAAGTGCGCTACCTAACTCTATTCCGAGAAACTTCGCCTTGGCATTGGCAAAACATTCGCCAAATCGGCGAAAGCATCGCCACGGTGCATTCGCCATTTGCCCTGCATCCAGATCTACAGCATTTCAGGCTGTGAAATGGGCGAAGGATGCAACGAGCTAGATAAACATTTCCTCATCCGATGTCACGTGCTCAACGGTGGTCCTAGCGCCACGGCTCAGATGCGAAAAAGCAGTTTTAAGCCCACTGAGGATTCCATGCACTTCGCGCACCGGCGAAAGCACTCCCCGCTGCACGATGCTAACAGTCTGCTGCACGCGCGTCATCGTATCATCCAAAACCATCTCCGCGCGCTCCAACTGGACTTTAGCGCGCGTGCTTGCATCACTCAACAATTCGTCAACCCGCACCAGTTGTTGCTTGGTGGCGTCCAGAATGGCAACGCTCGAACTGCCAATCTGGCCCAAATGATGCTCAGCCTGTTCAACAGTTCGTTTGGATGCGCCGATTAAGCCTTCGATTTGCGGCCAGGATCCCATAATTTTGGTCCGCAAATCGCGCGCCACCATGAATAAACCGAGGAGGGCCAGAAATTGACCGAGCAAAGCGATAGCCGCGATCACAACAAAAACGGCCATGATTGTCAGCAGAGTCGTTTGATTCATCTAACGCTTTCTTATTAGCTTCCTTTTCAAGCCCTTCTCGTCCTAAAAACTAAACACCATCTCCCGGATGTCCCGCCCCGACTGAACTCGCAGCCGTTCGTACATCGCCCATCGCGTCGCGGTAGGCCTGTTTGCCGGCTTCTACTGCGGCATTCAGGGTTTCCCGATGGCGCGCCACATGATGACGGCCCTTGTCGTAGAGTTCAGAGGCGGACTGCTTCACGTCACCCGTGCGTTGGCGGACATATTCAGTTCCGTCCTGGGCCCGGTTCTTCAAAAATTCCGCGCCCTCGCCAGCCTTATCAGCCAAAAGAGCCCGGGTTTCTTCGCCTGACCGCGGCGCCCAAAGAATGCCGGCAGCCACGCCAATGCCCAGTCCTAGCAGGAAATACCCAAAACCACTTCTCTCCTCCATCACATTCTCCTTGCTTGATTTTGAAATAACAGCTTAAATTGCAGTTTACAACTATTTGGACTATGGCAACGAAACAATCGTTTCCGCGAAAACCGCGAACCCGCCCCGCAAAGCTCGGTGAAGATGCCCTTTGGGATCACGCACTCAAGCAACTCAGCCGCCGCGCACAATCGGCGAATGAACTCCGCTTCAAACTGTCGCAGCGCGCCGACTGCCCCGCCAGCGTCACAGCTGTCATGCAAAAACTACGAGAATACGGCTACACCGACGATCAGAAATTCTCCGAGGCCTTCGCTTCGGCTCGTTTGCAAAACGAAGGCTTCGGAAAGTTTCGCGTGCTGCGCGACTTGCAGTCGAAGCGAGTTTCATCGGGCGTTGCCGAACAAGCGGTTGCGAAGATTTTCGAAGACTCGGACGAGAAAGAGCTTATTGACGCCTACCTCGCCCGCAAATACCGATCAGTGAATCTACACGACTTTCTCCAACTCGACAAAAATGTCGGATCCGCTTATCGACGTCTGCGCACCGCCGGCTTCAGTTCTTCCGCCACTCTCGCGGCACTCAAACGCCATGCTCAACGTTCCGCCGACTGGGAAGAACCGCCGGAATCGGATTAAAACCCGAAACTAGAACTTAACCTGAGGGACTTTCTTCTCCTCATCGGTGGTCTTGAAGTAGGCATCATCCCGCTTAAAGCCGAAAAGCGCCGCCGCTACGTTCTTGGGAAACAACTCCACATCAGTGTTGTATTTCTGGATCGAGTTGTTGTAATCGCGCCGCGAAACCGCGATACGATTTTCCGTTCCAGTCAGTTCATCCTGCAGTCGCAAGAAATTCTGGTTCGATTTCAAGTCGGGATAATTTTCCTGCAGCATCAGCAAACGACCCAGCGCACCTGAAAGCTGATCGTTCGCTTTAATGGCGGCTGCGCGATCACCGTTATTGCCAGCGCTAAGCATGCCCGCCCGAGCGTCCGCCACGGCAGTAATTACGCTTTGCTCTTGCTTCGCATAGCCCTTCACCGTTTCGACCAGATTCGGTATCAAATCGGCGCGGCGTTTCATGTCATTGTCCACTTGCGCCCACTTGCCGTCGATGTCGTTCTTCTCCGTAACCAATTCATTGCGCGAATTCATCAGCGGCATAAAAAACAACAATCCGGCCACCACCAAAATTCCAACACCCACAAGTATGCTTTTCATTGCTCTCCTTTTTTTAGATCATACTCACTTGCCGAGCCCGTCAACAAACCGCACCAAGGTATCAATCTCGCTCAGATACCCTTCCAACAGACTTTTGGCACTCTGTCCCGGCGCTAGTTTCCCGCTTTCACGGACCGCCAATATAGAACGAAATGAATCGAGCTTACGCGACATCAACGTTTCTAGCGCGACCACAATTTCCGATTTGTTGAAGCGCGGTTGCTGACCACGCAAGATGAGCGCATGGCGGCCCAACACGCAAAACGTGGAAATCGAATGCGTAAGTAGTTTCAGCAAATGGTCCGCTTTGCCCAAAGCCTCCGCCGATTTCTGCCGCAAACGAATCTGTTTCGCTCGCAACTCGTGTTCCACTTGTGTCCGATAAGCCGAGTTATCAATCTGCAAATCCGCAACCACGTCGGCACCATACAGGACGCGCCGTTGTTCCCGCATGTCGTGATATTCCATGGGGAAACAATCCGCGGACGTACGCACTTCATCGGCCGTAAGCAGCAAAGGCGCGGGATTGGCAAGCTCCGACCACCAGTGAAAAACCGGCTCCGATTTAGCTAACTCGTCGGTGGTAATGCGGTCCAAAACGCAAAGGACGTTTAGATCCGACTGTTGTTCCAAACGATCGCTCAAAGATGCCGATCCATACAAAATCACCGAAACCAGCCGTTCGCCGAATGCCGTTTTGAGACGTCCAGACAAATCTAACAACAAAGCTTCTGCTTGCTCTTGTGTTTTACCAGCCACCGCTTGAACCTCCGCCACCTGAATCGCCGCCACCAAAACCGCCGAAACCGCCACCGCCGCCCGATCCGCCGCCAAAGCCGCCACCGCCCCAGTTGCCACCGCCGCGGCTGCCGCCACTATTCAACAGACTGTTGAGCAGCATACCCGTCCAGAAGCCGCTGCCACCGCCGCCTCCGCCGCGCCTGTTCAGGATGAAGATCAACAGAAAAATAATCGCAAAAATAATAAACGGCCAAGGGATGCCGGTGCTGTCATCTTGCGGTTGTGTTTGTTGAGGCTGCGGCATCGCCGCCGTTTCCGAGAAAGAAATCTGCTTGCCATCGGCAATTTTTGAAGCCAGCGCGCGGGCGCCTTGCATCAACGCGCCACCATAATCGCCTTTTTGCAAGGGAGCGATCATACTGCGACGCGTGTCGCCCGCAATCGCGTCCGTAATGTACGGTTCAAGGCCTCGCCCGACTTCAATCCGTTCCTGGCGATCCTTGATCACCAGCAGTATCAAAAGTCCTTCGTTGGTCGCTTTGGGTCCGACACCCCACTTACGGAAAAGATCGTTAGAAAAGTCTTCAATCGGTGCCCCATCTAGCGACGGAATTGTCACGATCGCAAATTGCGCGCCCAATTGCTGTTGAACTTTGACACAAAAGACTTCGAGGTCGGCTTTGTCAGATGCGCTGAGTACGTGCGCCAGATCGCTCACATAGCCGGTAGGCTTTGGAATCGACGATAAATCGACGGCACTCGCAGCTGTCGTCGCCACAACAAAAAAGAAAAGGGAACGCAGGCGACTCCGAAGACAGTACTTCAACAGGCTGTCTGGCATGACTTGATTGAGCTTATCAAGTCGCTTGAGTTTTGATGGCATCCAAACGGTCCAGGTTTCGCAGATCTCTGAAAATCCACGCCCAAAGACAGACAATTGCCATGGTACCGACTCCGCCTAACACAACGGCCGGAACGGTGCCAAACCACTGCGCCGTTACGCCCGATTCGAACTGGCCCACTTCATTCGATGCGCCGATGAACACCATATTCACCGCACTCACGCGGCCGCGCATGGCGTCCGGTGTGCTCAGTTGAATCATGGTTGAGCGGACAATCACGCTGATGGTATCGGCACTGCCTAAAAGCAATAGCATTGCCAGCGAAAGCGCGGGATTGCGTGATATGCCGAAAATCACAGTGATCAAACCGAAAGCGAACACACACCACAACATGGCGCGCCCGGCGTTGCGTCTCAAGGGCCAATGGGCGACAAACACGCTGGTGATCAGCGCTCCCAAACCGGGTGCGCTGCGCATAAAGCCAAGGCCGACTGCGCCGACTTTTAAAATTTCGCGTGCATACACCGGCAAGAGAGCGACGGCGCCGCCCAAGAGGACAGCGAATAGATCAAGCGACATCGCGCCCAAGACCAACTTGTTGTGCCAGATATAACGCAAGCCACCCAGCACCCTTTGCCCCAGATCTTCATTCATGCTGCGCTCTGACGCCGCCGGCTTGACTCCGCTCAGTGCCCAGGTGCCCGCTAAGTAGGCCAGCATCGCCGTTGCATAAACATACTGCGGACTGCCGGTCACGCCGTAGAGAATGCCGCCTATCATGGGTCCGGCGATGGTGGACACTTGGAAAGCGGACGAGTTCCAGGTGACTCCGTTGGCGAAAATGCTGCGCGGCAGGATCAACGGCAGGAACGATTGAGCGGCGGGGGCGTTAAAGGCGCGGACTGTTCCGTTCAGCAGCAACACAGCATAAATCGGATAGACGGTAGAAATGTGATGCAGCGCAAACACAAGCAGCGAGAGTGAACAAAGAGAAAAGCTCAGCGAACAAGCCAACAGGATCCATTTGCGCGGAACACGGTCGGACACATGGCCGGTGATCAAAAACAAGCAGACTGACGGCAAAAATTGCGCCAAGCCGGCCAAGCCAAGATCGAGGGGGCGATGAGTGATGGAATAGATCTGCCAACCTACCGCCACGGATTGCATCTCGGACGAGAGAGTGGTGAGCAGGCGCGCCAGCAAATATCGGCGGAAATCAGGATAACGAAACGCGGCCCGGCTGTCCGCTGCTGGTTCGATCATCGTTCTCACTAGGGTAGCGAGAATAGAAAGATGGACCACGTACGGTTAGATAAGTGGCTGTGGGCCGCGCGATTTTTCAAGACCCGAACGCTCGCCAGCCACGGCTGTGAAATGGGCAGGGTTGAAGCTAACGGTCAGCACGCGAAGGCAGCGCGCGATGTGCGAGTCGGTGACATGTTGCAGATCAAAACAGAAGGCGGGACATTTCAGGTAGAAGTCTTGGGGCTCAGCGAGATGCGCGGTCCGGCGAGCGTAGCGCAACAGCTCTATCAAGAAACTGAGGCGAGCCGGGAAGCCCGCTTCAAATTAGTAGAAGAACGGAAACTCATGCCGCGGATCGAGGCACTGCACGAAGGCAAACCTTCGAAACGCGACCGCCGTAATATTGACAGACTACGCGGACGGCATTAGCTACTTCGCGTCTTTCTGAAAAATGCGGAAGCCGAAAGCATCAAGGGCCACGAACGGCAGCGCGGCTTCGCCGTGTTCGGCAATGGGCAGGTCAACGGCTTTCCAATGCTCGCCACGTGCATCGATGGTTCCGCGAAAGGGCGTATTAGAAAGATTGACGACGACCAAGAAGTCCTCCGATTCGGTCCGGCGGATGTAACTAACCACGTGCTGCTCGTCTGAGTTATGCAGCCATATGGTCTGACCTTGTTGCAAAGCGGGATGCTGGCTGCGCAAAGCGTCGAGGGCGGAATAGAACTTCGGGTATTCCGGATGCCACTGCGCAGCGCCCCAGAAAATCTTCTGCGGTTCGAATAGCGCGGGGTCGCGCGATTGGGTGGAATCGCCCACTTCCATACCGTTGTAGATGAGCGGCACACCGTCGAGAGTGAGCAAAAGCGCAGAGGCGGCAATCGCACCTGGGTAACTGTAGCGAGTGGTAGCGCGGAGTTCGTCGTGATCATCGCTTATGCGCATGTGGAGCGTTCCCTGCGGGAACAAGGCGCGTTGTTGTTCGATGACTGTACGAACGGCGGTGGCGGGTTGGCCGTTCATGACGACGTCGTTCAAAGTATTCAGCAAGGGCCAGGAATAATCGACATCAAAGGCTTTGACCATGAGTTCCGGCTTGGACGCCTCGGCCAGCAGCATGATGTCCGGCTTGACGTTAGTCAGCTCGGCGCGGGCTTGTTCCCAAAACTGAGTGGGCACTTCGCCGGCGGCGTCGCAGCGGTAACCGTCGAGGTCGAATTCCTTGATCCAATAAATCAACATTTCTGTCATATAACGGCGGAGCTTGGGGTTTGCGTAGTCAAGCGCCGCAACGTCGGTCCAGTCATACGGGTAAGTGATGTTGCCCTGTTTGTCTTTCTTGTAGAACTCCGGATGAGCCATCATGACGCTGTCCCAGGCGGTGTGATTAGCGACGATATCGATGATCACTTTCATCTGGCGGCTGTGCGCCTGCTGAACTAGACGGCGCAGATCTTCTTTGCTGCCTAGCGCCGGGTCAATGGCGTAGTAATCGCGCACTGAATACATGCTGCCCAGCGAGCCCTTTTTCTTGAGCTGGCCGAGCGGATGAATCGGCATGAGCCACACGATGTTGACCCCCAGCTTGTGAAGGTCGTCGAGATGACTGGTAACGCCGGCCAGAGTTCCTTCTTGAGAAAACGAGCGCGGGAAGACCTGATAAATGACGCCCGACTTCAGCCAATCTGGTGCGACACGCGCGTGCTCCAATTGCTGCGCCACAGCGAGCGTGCCGACGAGCGATAAAATGCAGAGGATACGCTTCATAAACCAAGCAGCATAGTATCGTACTGATATGTCAACAGTGGGTCAACAACCATGCCTGGTTATCGGTACACCTTGTTACGGAAGAATGGTGACAGATCAGTATGCGGGCTCTTTGCTTAAGCTGCAAATGGCGTGCTTTCAGCGCGGCGTCGCGCTGGCCGTACGGATGATGGGAAGTGATGCGCTGATCACCCGTGCGCGCCAGAATATTGTGGCGGATTTCCTTTCGAACGAGATTGCCACCCACCTACTTTTTGTAGATGCCGATATCGGGTTTGAGCCAGAACAAGTGTTCCGGCTGCTGGAGTTTAACGTGGATGTGGCGGCGGCCATTTATCCGGTTAAGCGGATTGACTGGAACAAGATTCAAGCCTGCGCGGATGCGAAACGGTTGCCGTTAGAAGCGTCCTCCCTTTCGTACATGATTGAGTTCACCGAGCAGCGGGTACAAGTGGTGAACGGCTTTGCCAAGGTGCAATATGCCGGCACTGGATTCCTGATGATCAAGCGGAAGGTGCTGCTTGACATGGTGGAACACTATCCGGAACTGAAGTACGGCCACGACCATAAACATGAGGACAGGCTGGCCGGGAGCCAATGGCGTAGCGCGCTCTTCAACTGCATGATTGACAAAGAGAGCGGCGTCTATTTGAGCGAAGACTTCAGCTTCTGCAAACGCTGGACCGACATGGGCGGCGAGATTTGGGCCGACTTACAAAGCCGGTTGACGCATGTTGGGACAGTTAGTTTCGAGGGCGATATCTCAACCCAGTTCATGCAGCCGGCGCCACCCCCGAAACCTTGAAGAAAGAAACGGACCTCGTTAATATCGGCATTCTGGGCGCCGGCCCTATCTCGCAAGTGGCGCATTTTGAGGCTTGCCAAAAGGCCCGCAATGTGCGGACTTATGCGATTTGCGATTCGGCCCCGGACTTGCTGGAAGCGGCGGCTGCGGCTTGGCGCCCGGAGAAGACCTTTAGCGACTTTGACGCGATGCTGGCAGACCCGGCCGTCCATGCCGTGCTGATTGCCGTTGCTGACGTGTTTCACGTTCCGCTGAGCCTGAAAGCGATCGCAGCGGGCAAGCATGTCCTGGTGGAAAAGCCTTTCGGCGTTTCAACAGAAGAAAGTATGGCTCTATGCGCGGCACAGGAGCAGAGCAAAGTGATTTTGCAAGTCGGTCACAACAGGCGATTTGATCCTGGCGTCGCTTTCGCGCACCAGTTTATTAAAAACGAACTCGGGCAAATGCAATCGTTAAAGGCCTGGTACTACGATTCAACTGCTCGTTATGTCATGACAGACAACCTACAGCCGTTGACAAAAACAAGCGCGACGGCGAAACGGCCGGCGATTGACCCGAAAAGCGACCGGCAACGCTACTTTTTATTTACACACGGAAGCCACTTACTCGACACGACGCGTTTTTTAGGAGGAGAGATTCTTTCTGTGCGCGCGCGGCATAAAGAATCTTTCAATGCTCACTGCTGGTTTATTGATCTAGATTTTGCCAACGGTGCGCTGGGACATGCAGATCTCAATGTTCCTGTAAGAGGAGACTTCGAAGAAGGCTTCCAGGTTACAGGAGAGTTCGGCACTGTGAAAGGAAAGTTACCCCTGCCCTGGTATTTCAAGAGTGGGGACGTAGAGTGCTTTTCGGTGAAGGACGGAATGTACCGAAAAGTGTTGGGCGCGGACGCGTTTACCTATAAGTTGCAGGTGGAATCGTTCGCGGATGTGATTTTGCATGGGAAACCGCAATTGGGTGCAAATGCGCAGGACGGACTAGCGAGCGTGAAAGCGCTACTGGCGGTGGAACAATCGGTGAAAACCGGCGAGAAGGTAGCTCTATAAGTGCTGACGCTGGGGATTTTCAGCAAAACATTTCCGAGGCCGACGCTGGGAGAAACGCTGGATGCGGTGCGCAGTTTAGGAATTGAATACGTGCAGCTCAATACGGCTCCCCCTGCAGATTGCCGGCGGGAATTTGAAAGCCGCGGACTGAAGTTGGCGGTTTTGTCGGCGACATTCAATATTATTCATCCCGACTTGGACGAGAGACGGCGTGGTTTCGGGCGATTCACGCAGTTAGCGAAAGCGGCAAAGAGTGTTGGAGCGCAGATTTTGAGTGTTTCGACGGGAACGTGCGACGCGGAAGATATGTGGCGCGGGCATCCGGAGAACGGAGGCGTTGCGGCTTGGCAAGCGATGTTGCAATCGATGACGGTTCTGGCGAATATTGCTCAAGAGCATGACGTCACGATCGCGTTCGAGCCAGAGCAAGCCAATATTGTCGATACTGCGCGCAAGGCGCGGAAATTGCTGGACGTGCTTGGTTCAAAACATGTAAAGGTGCTCATGGATGCGGCGAATTTGCTAACGGTCGGGAATTTGCCGGAACAAGAACATATTCTGCGAAATGCGTTTGAGCTGCTAGGTGAGCATATTGTGGCGGCACACGCCAAAGAATTTTCGCGGGAGGGAAAACTGGGCGATGCGGTTTTGGGAAGTGGAGCAGTGAATTTCCCGCTCTACACTTCCCTGCTCCGAGAGCTTGATACTCCCATTTCGCTGATCATGCATGGATTTGGCGAACAGGACGCAGCGGCAAGCTTGCGCTATTTGCGAAGTCTTTAGAACTGCGGCGGGGCACCGGCACCACCATTGTTCTTAATGTATTCTGGGTGCTCTTTTAGAACCTTCTCGGCGGTGGTGCGGCCGAGATTCTCGCCGTACTTTTGCATCTTAGGGCCGAGGTCGGCCAAGAGTTTAGGTTGGACCTCGACGAGCTTCTTACCGATGGGCGAATCGTAGAAGACGATCAGGGATTTGATCTCTTCTGTCGAAAACTGGTCGGCGTAACTTTGAACCACAATGGCGGCGAGGTCGTCGTTTGATAATTCAGCAAGGAAACGACGCCCGAATTCATCGGCGAACTGCTCCGAAATATTGGGATTGCCTTTCATGAGTTTGATCAGATTGGGCAACATCATCTCCATTTGAGAACGCATCAACTGAGTTGTATGCATGCTCGTGAGTAGGTGGATGATAGCGGCCTTTTTTTCGGGGTCAATGGATTTAGGCGCGTCTTGAGCAAAAGAAAGCGCCACGGAAATAACGGCGAGACAGAGTGCGCGAATCATCATCAGAGTTTAGCAATATCGTGGGACAATAAATTCGCATGATTGCGCCCGCATTGATCTGCCTCGCTCAGATTATTTTTAACGGACAACAGACACAGCCTGTTTCGAATGGACCGAAACATACAGTTACCGGAACGGTGAGTAATGCGATAACCGGGGAACCGATTCGGAAGGCGTTGGTTCAGTTGGGCGGACTGACGCAGACGAGCGGGCTGACAGGGTCAGATGGGCGATTCCGGTTTGACGAAATACCAGAAGGTCAAGTGTACTTGTTAGCGCAAAAGCCAGGCTATTTCGATCAACGATCGTTAGAGCAGTCGCAAGGGATGGTGGTGAGCAACGACTTCGGCTCGTTTAAGGTTGATTCAGGCAAGAACGATTTCGCGTTGAAGCTGTATCCGAGCGCACGGATTGTGGGGCACGTTACTGACGGGAACGGTGATCCGGTTGAGAGTGGATTGAACGTTCTTCGCGAACAGATGGAACAAGGACGAAAGCAGTGGCAGCAGCAGCAAGTAGCGAAAAGCGACGATGACGGAGGATTTCGGATAGAGGGGCTGGCGCCGGGGCGTTACATAGTTTTTTGTCAGGGACACGAAGTGCCGCCGACGAGTTTGAACGGACCGCGAGCAGTGGAACCGCCGATGTACTACCCGGATGCGAAAGACAATACTTCGGCGCAAGCCATCGACTTGCAGGCGGGGCAAGAGTTCATCGCAGACTTCCATCTAAAAGCGGAGCGAGGCTACCGCGTGAGTGGGCAGATCTTGGATGCGAGCGGCAACGCGGGAACCAACGTAGTGATTACGACCGAAGACGGCCAGATGATTCCAAATGGAGCGATGCATTTCGACGGTAAGCGGGGGCAATTTTCGGCTGAGGGGATTCCGTCGGGGACGTGGGCGGTAGTGGTGCAAGGCGCGGATAAAGGTGGTCGTTTCTACCAGACGCGTGCGGAGTTAACCGTTGATCATGCCGACGTGACGGGCTTGCAGATTCAGGCGCAGCCCAACGCAAATATTCCCGTGACTGTCAATCACACCGGGAAGCAGCAAGAAGGACAGCAGCCCAATCAGATAAACGTGCAGGTCATGTTGGCCGGTTCGGGGTCGTCACGTCAGAACAACTATGGCGCTTTCCCGCAAGGCGACCCGCCGGTGATGCAATTCATGAACATACCGGCGGGGAAGTACCGGCTATCGGTACACAGCTTTGGGAATGAATGCGTAGAATCGGCGATGTACGGGAACGTAGATCTGGCGCGGGATGAAATGGCTGTAAGTGGAGGCGCAGGAGCGCAGCCCATTGTTTTGACGATGACGACAGAATGCGCCACTTTGAAGTTAACGGCAAAGACGGCGGCCATGTATACGTTCGCGATCCTCATACCCAGTACGGCGTTCGGCGAGCCTATTGTGCAGCCCATCATGAGCACGAGCCAGCAGCAAATAACTCTGGCTCCCGGTACGTATCAGGTGTTTGCGTTCTCGAATATGGCTGGGCTTGAGTACGGGAATCCTGAGGTGATGCGGGCTTACCCAAGCCAAAGCATCACGCTGGATGCGGGTCAACAGAAAGAGTTGACGGTGGACGTTTTGGAGAGGAAGGACCGTTAGCATGTTGCGGATCTTGGTGGTGGGCCTGTTGGCGGTGGTGTGTCAGGCACAGGACGCCTATACGATTGCTGGGCATGTGTTGCGGCATTTGGATCAGCGTCCAGCGCCCGGGCTGCGGGTTGCGATTGCGATGGTGAAGGAACAGGGCCGACAGGTAACGGTGGTGAGCGGAGAGAACGGAGAATTTTCTTTCAAAGGCGTGCCGGCGGGGAAGTATCAGTTGAGCGTGACGGAGCACGGAGTGAGCCGGCTGTATCGACAGTTAGACAACTTCTCGACGGCGATTGTGGCGGGGCCGAATCTGGATACGGAGCATATCCTGTTCACGCTTGAGACGGCGGCTAGCATTACGGGCAGTGTGGTGGAGGAAGATAATGAGCCGGTACAGCAAGTGCAGGTGTTTCTCTTCCATAAGGGCATCAGGCTTGGCAAGTATGAAACGAGAATGCAGGCCGGCGGCATGACGGATATGGGCGGGCACTTTCATTTCCGAGGGTTGGAGCCTGGCGTTTATTATGTGGCCGTGGTGGGACGACCTTGGTATGCGCAGTTTGGTAACCAGCCGAATATGAGTCCCGAGATAGACGTGGCTTACCCGGTGACTTACTATGGGGGCGCGACGAGTGCGGAGGGAGCGACGCCGTTGAGACTGGAAGAAGGGCAGAAAGCGGAGTTACAAATAAGCGTGCGTGCGGTACCGGCGCTGCATATCAAGCTGGATGGGCTGCCGACTGCGCAGGGAACAGAGGGACCAGGCTCGATGCGGATTGGAATGAGGCAGCGGGGCGTGATGCTGACACAAGCGGGACCGGGTGGTGCGCTGATTCATTTGCCGATGGCTATGGGGAATAACGAGTTGGTGGGTGTTGCGCCGGGGAGATACACCGTCACTTATGGATCTGAGACGCAAAATGTTACATGGACTAGCAACACAGAATTGCAGTTGGGCGGCGGGATGGAAACTTGGGTGAAAGGCCGGGTGACCTTGGATGGCCAAGGTGAAACGGCTCGAGCAAACGTGTCCCTGAGTGATGGACAGGGCCGGGGCCCATCTTCGGCGAACATTCAGCCTGACGGAACGTTCGAGATAAAGAATGTGGCAGCGGGGCGTTATCACTTGGGATTGGTGGGTTCGCAACGGGCCTATGTGTCTCACGTTGAGGTGAAAGGCGCGACTTTTATGGATGGCGACTTGGATGTGGAGGCCGGGGCTCATGTGGAGTTGCTGATTACGCCGGGTCACGGGTCTACGGAAGTGAATGGCATAGCGGTGGAAGACAAGAAAGCGCTGGCTGGGGCGATGGTCTTGTTGATTCCGCAGGATCGGAAAAGCGGGCGTGGGATTGGACGCGACCAGAGCGATGGGGATGGGACGTTCACAATTTTTGGCGTGGCGCCCGGGCGCTATGTACTGTTGGCGATTGACGATGGCAAAGGGCTGGCTTATGCAGAGCGCGAGGTGATTGCGCCGTACCTGCAGCATGGGCTGGTGGTGGACATACCGATGAGCAAACCGGCGAGCGTCGAGGTGCAGAAACGGTTGCAGTAGACTCTTCAGTGAGAGGAGTTTCCGATGTCTGCAGAGAACATAGACCGCCGGGGATTTTTGAAACAAGCGGGCGGGATTGGCGCGGGGGCCGCACTGGCTTCGAACGCCTTTGCCAAGAGCGCTGCGAAGATGAATCCGTCGCGAGTGATTGGGGCGAATGACCGGATCAACATTGCGTTGATTGGATGCGGAGGGCGCGGGTCGGACGATGCGCGCACCTTTACGAAGTTTGCGGAAGCGAATAACAATGCCTGCCAGATTGTGGCGGTCGTCGATCCGTATGAGAAGCGCAAGCGGAAGCAGGCGGAGCTTTACAAGGCCAAAGGGTTTACCGATTATCGCGAAGTAATTGGCATGTCCGATGTGGATGCGGTGATTGTGGCGACGCCCGACCACTGGCACGCGAAAATCGCGCTGGACGCGATGGGGCAAGGCAAAGACGTGTACATGGAGAAGCCCATGTGCCACACGTTGAAAGAAGTGCAGGACCTGATTTCGACGGTGCGCGAGAGCAAGCGCGTCGTGCAAGTGGGATCGCAAACGACGTCGGCCGACCAATGGTGGAAGGCGAAGAAGGCGATTGCGGACGGCATGATCGGCAAGATGATCATGAGCCAAGGTTCGTATCACAGAAACTCCTTTGAAGGTGAGTGGAACTACGACATTGATGCGGCGGCGGGGCCGGATGCGACGGGCGACGACCACATTGACTGGAACATGTGGCTGGGGCCGGCACCGAAGAGAGCCTGGGATGCGGACCGGTTCTTCCGGTTCCGGAAGTATTGGGATTATTCAGGCGGTATTGCAACCGACCTGTTTTTCCATGTGGTGGCACCACTGAATATCTGTTGGGACAAGCCGCAGTATCCGACGAAAGTGTCGGCTTCGGGCGGGAACTATGCGTTCAACGATAACCGCGAAGTGCCGGACACCTTCCATTTGATTGCGGAATATGCGGAAGGGCATTCGCTGGTGCTGAGTTCTTCGATGGGCAATTCGCAGCACATTCCGGGGCTGATTCGCGGACATGAAGGCACGATCATCATGGTGGAGCACGGGCAGTTTGAAGGCTCGACGCCGGATATTACGGTGAAGCCGGAGCAGGTGCGGCTACCGAAGGACGCGGATGGGACAAGGCACCGCGGGGTGTTTCCGGATTATAAATTCGGCAAGGACGAGATCAAGATTCCGGTTGAGCAATATGACATGATGCAGGCGCATATTGGCAACTTTTTGCAATGTATGCGGACGAGAGAGAAACCACATTTAGATGTGGAGACGGCGGCGCATGCGCAGGTTTTGATCTCGCTGGCGGTGGAAAGTTACCGCGAGGGGCGGGTCCGGTACTGGGATGAGAAGAATTGGAAGACCAGTGACCGGCCTGTGAAGGCTTAGAGACCGCTTGCTGACGCGCGCGGCTCGCTAAAAACACACATACGGGCACACGTCGGGTGTGCTCGTTCCGTGCGACTGAGATTTCGACCGCCTTTTCTTCGCTAATTAAGCGGCGGACGGAGCACTTTTGACCCGAGCGAGGACAGTTTGGAGGTCCAAAACCTCGCCGCTCAGGTTGAAGTGGGTCTGTTGGATCTTTCTGAACTCCTCGAATTCGGAAACGCTAAGATCGAACCCAAATTCGGAGGGAATGAACTCGACGTTTTGCTCTTTGGCCTTTTTGGCGATCGTGATGATGCGATCGACTTGGCGGAAATTTTCGTCTTTGGCCTCCTTGGCTTCGCGCGCAGGCCGTTCGATGCGTTCTTGCTGAATTTCTTTCAGTTTCTTGGTGTCATCCGCAATTTGTTTACGAATGCGGCGTTCGTGTAAGCGGATATTGCGCAATGGCTTTTCGTGGCGAAGCGCGTAGCCGCCTTCGCACATGGCTGCGCGCCGAGCGGGATCCTTTTCTAGCGGATAGCAAATGCCAAAAGCGTAGCGGGCGTCCTCAATGACGGCTTGTTCCTCAGCGGGAACTTTCAGCAGACGCCAAAAATTGTTAGAGATGAGGTGTACGAGTTCTCGCTCTTCGTCGGTTTGCGGATTGTGACGCTCCACGTAGCTGGCGATTAATTGATCGTAGGCTTCGCGAGAGTCATCGGGAAGAAGCGCTTTCAGGGAGCAAAGTCCGTGCGTGAGAGCGTTCATGGAAGAGGCGGCGTGGCCAGCCTGAGTTTTCGCTCCGGTCGATTTTTGGGCGTTGAGACGGTTGGCGTTGAGTTGCGCTTCGCTGAGGGGCCGGCGCGATTGATGTTGACGATCTTCAGACGGTTCGAAATCCACGGCGGGCGGTTCGATGTTGTCGTCGTTCGTATTGATACTGCCGACGGCAGCGGTCATCACTTTGGTAGCTTTGTGAGCTAGCTTTTGTGCGGCGCGCGCTTCGGCGCGACGAATGGCTCGAGGAGACATAGTTTGTAAACTCCGATTGAAATGAATTGGCTTAAAAGATCTAAGCTCGGTTCATTTTTGCCATGCGGTCTGTCGGGACGATTAGCAGAAATTCTGAGTTGGGCTGGAAGTTAATGATTCTAAGGGAAATAGAGTTGGAAGATTTCTTTGAGGGTTTGTGACTGAATAGGAAGGGCGGGTTGGCAACCCGCCCGCAGGCTGCCAGCCTGCCCTACAAAATGTGATTTAGTTTGCAGCGCCGACGCTACGGGGTTTGTCGGAGTTGCCGTAATCGCCTTTGGATTCGCCGGTGGAGGCGATATCGGTGGCACCGGTCTGCTCCAAGATTGTTTTGGCGAGTTTAGTCCATTTCGAGTCATCGGCGTGAACGGATAGGAGGATGCCGCCGTTCTTGACGAGACCTTCGTAACGTTGAGCTTGATATTCGGGGATACCCATGCCGATGAGGGCACCGGTAAAGCCGCCCACCGCACCGCCGACCCCGACGCCGGCGAGAGCGACCATGAGGGGTCCAGCAGCGAGGAACGGGCCTATGCCTGGGATGGCCAAGGCACCGATGCCGACAAGCCAACCGAGTGCGCCGCCGATCACAGCTCCGGAAGCGGCGCCCGTAGCGGTACCTTCGGGAGCCTTGGTTCCTTTACGAAAAGCTATGTCTTTGGTTCCCGAGTTTTCGGGGAGCAGGACGGAAATATCTTCGACACGAAAGCCCGAGCGCTTCATGTCGTCAATGGCGAGTTCCGCGCCACTTATATTCGAGTAGATGCCAAACACCGCAGTGTTAGCCATTTATAAAGCTCCTTTGCTAAATGCTTACTGAAGTTAGACGTGCCGCACGCAGCACAACTTAGACGACGGTGCGCCGGCCTGCGATCAGGCTGACCACAAACAAAACCAAGAAAATAAGGAAGCAGATTTTTGCGACGCCCGCAGCGGCGGCGGCTATACCGCCGAAACCCAAAAGAGCCGCGAGGACGGCAACGATGAGAAATACCCAGGTGTACCAGAGCATTGGAAAATTTCCTTTCGCTGTTATGAAATGCACGCCGGCTGCCAGTTGGGTTGGGATGCGGTAGATCAACGACTTAGAGGTGCACGGGTGGGAGAAATACGAATGCTCGATGCGGAAGAGATTACAGAGTGGTGGAACGAATTGAAACGAAGTTTAAAACCCGAAGGGTCGTGGATGTCCCTTTTCTGTGCGGTTTGCGCTTCTATATAAGAGGGGAAGAAATTCGTGAATTTAAGAGATGCGTGGCAAATGATCGTGGGGCAGAAGGCTGAGACGGGCTCCACTTCGAGCAGAGGCTTGGCAGGCGGCCCCATGTCTCAAAGCAGCAACTTTTTTTCAGTTGACAACGTGGAGCCGGCAAGCGGACTTATCTGGACCGAAACGTTAGCGGAGCAGGTAGGAAAGCGGTTTAAACGAGAGGTGCTGCTGCTGCCGGAGGCGGGAAAGCGGGTTATCAATAGTGCTGCGAACAGCGTGGTCGCGAATCCAAAACTGAGCCATCTCGCAGCAGGGTTAGTAAACATGGTCCACCCGTTGATTGACGCGGTTGATACGGCGTACAGCCGTCACTGGCCGCTGCGAATTTCGCCGGATGCGATCTGGATGACCATTGAACAAGGCTTTGCGCACCATGTGAGTGAAAATGCCGAGGCGCTGCGGCCGCGACTGGTAAGACATGACGGGAAGGCAGACCTGGTGATGAACGTTCCGGGGACAAGCGAGGAAGCTATTCAGCAGACGATTGCGGGATTTGCGCAATTGATTCGGGAGGCTACCGATCCAGTGATGTACGAGACGCTGGTGTGCGATTTTTCAACGACGACGCCGGCCATTCGAACGGCCAGTGAAGTTGTACTGATGGATTGTTATTCGAGTTACTTCAACTACATCATGAGGTTCGTTTGCGGGATACCGAAAGTCTCGGTGACCGGGTCTGTGGAGGACTGGGAACGAATGCGGGCGCGGATTGAGGTGCTGTCTACGTTCGGATTGGAATGGTGGACGAGACGGCTGCGACCGATTCTGGACGAATTTGTGGAGACCGCGAAAGGGCGGCCGAATTTACGATTTTGGCAGGCGATTTATAAGCCGCAAGACGCTTATGGGGATTCGAGTGTGACCGGCTGGATTGTGGATCTGTTTCCCTATCTGGGGAATGCACCGAAGCGAGTCAAGGAACTACGTACTAGATAACGAAAGAAGCGACTGGGCGGTACCGGTAGAGAAGGGCTTCCGAACGGGAGTGGCGCGGGGAAGCTTCCCTGCAGGGCTGGCGAGTGCACCGGTGAAGCTGGCCGGTTGGCCGGACGGGCGGCGCGAGGCGGATTTTGTCGCAGGTTTTTTCGGGGTTGAACAGGATGTGAGCGACTTGGCGCTTGCGCCGGTGATCGGGTGGTGCATGGCGGAAAAGCCGCCGAGCAAGCCCATCATGATCTGACTTGAGGGGAGCCGCATCGCCGAGCGGCTCCGAGTGCGGAAGTCAATCCTACTTTGGCTCTTTTTCCTTTTCTTTGGCGTGACGTTGGTCTTCCTGCTTCTTTTGCAGTTCCTGTTGCTGTTGTTGATGTTTGGCAGCGAGAGTTTGCAATTGTTGTTGGTGCTGTTTCTCCAGAGCCTGAAGTTTGGCGGCGTCGGCGTTTTGCTTTTCTTTTTGCTGTTGCTGTTCGAGCTTTTGACGTTCTAGCTCTTGTTGTTTTTGCAGGTTGGCGGCTTCTTGCGCGTGCTGCTTGGCGAGTTGGTCGTCTACTTTAGGGACGGAAGGGGCGGCTGGAGGCGCGGGCGGCTTAGAAACCACGGCGGCAGGCGGAGCAGGGGGTTTGGACGGCACCACGGCGACCGGCGCAGGAGGAGGCACGGTGGTTTTATTATTGGTCTCGGCGACACGCGGGGGTTCGACGGGTTTAGGCGCCGGGGCGGCGACTTTGATCTGCGGAGCGGCCGGAGATTGAGTGCGGACCGGGGCGATTTGGCGGGCTTCCGCCATGGATAACGGATGGCCGCCGTTGGATTGAATAGCCGCTTGTCGTTTGGCGAATGTCGGTGGAGGCGGAGGAGGCGCGGTCTTGACGACAACGACGCGGGCTTGGACGGCGGCCGGCGGCCTCACATTGGACGCGGCATGACCACCGAGCACTGCGGCGCGTTGGGGAACGGCCGGGGGCGTGACGGCAGCAACGGGGGCAGATGCGACATCGCGGGGATCGACACGGACGACGTTTTTGGCGACGGGTTGGCCGGAGGTGAAGGCTTGCGGCGTGGTGGCGACAACTGCGCCAGGGACGCGCTGATTGACATAAGTAATGTTAGTGACGTTTACGGTTTTATTTACCACGACGGTTGTGTAGTAATTGTTGACGACTGTTTTGTCAACGGTGGTGTTAGAGACGTTTACGTTGTTGATGTAAGCGCGACTGACGGGGTAAGAAGGCACGTAGACTTCGCGCGGGCCGAGAGGGAACCAACCGACCGAGATACCGACACCAAAGTGAGGTCCGCCAATCCAAGCGACGAGGGCGGGCGCGTAAACGGGCCGGACATATTCGGGAGTGATGTGAGGCGGACGCGGGGGACACGGAATCCACGCCCAAGCGCCACCAACGTTGATCCAACGGCCATAGTGGAAGGGCGCGAAGCCCCAGGAAGCATTATCGACCCAGGTGTAACCCCAAGGGGCGACATACGCCCAATGGCCGTCATGATAAGGCGCCCAGGCGGGATCGGCGTTACGCGGGAACCAGACCATGCCGTACTGTGGCACTGGACGCCAATCGCCGTGGTCGTCCAAATCTTCGTAGCCGATGGCTTCGTCTGAAACATAGCGCGCGGAGACGGAGATATCTTCGCGATGATCGCGGTCTTGGCACCAGCGTTCGAAGTCGTCGTAATCGGTATTGAGATCGCGGACGTCGGCACTGAGATGGCCGATTCCGAAGAACGTGCCAAGATCGCCGTGATGAAGGGTGAAAGCGGAGCCGCCGCCAGTGACTTCGCCCATACCGTGGCGATCTTCAATGATAGTGGTGTCGCCGGATGGGTTAACGGTGACTCGGTACGTGCCGGGACGCAAGATAGAAAAAGCGAGATTGGGAGTATCGATTTCGAAATCCTCATCTTCATCAAGGCGGCGCACACGCAGGCGGATGCTGCCGCTGGTGAGCTGAATTTGGACGGCGTTGTCGGAAAGGTTCAGGAAAGTGAAACCGGTGTTTTCGGAAAGATTGATTGAGGCGGAGGCGATGTGGAGGGCGGCGCGGCCACCGTAATCGGACCAGAGTTGATCGCCGGTGGTGAGGGGACGGTTGACGGCGGCGTCGATCCAATCGTCGGTGCCGGCGGGTTGGAATGAGACGTTGCCGCTGACGAAGCCGAGACGGGCGATGCGGGAGGGCGGATCGTCTTGAGCGGCGGCTTGCTTTGGAAGGAAGAAGAGTGCTGTCAGAGACAGAAGTACCAGTATTTTTTTACCCATGAACATTTACCCCAAGTTTGCGAAGGCGTGGCCCATCTAGCGAGGATCGGGCTAAGGCCAATGACGTGGAAGAACGGCTATTGGATTACGGGGTGAGGGGAGAATGAGAAAAGTTTCATTTGGCAGTTGGCGGTTGATCCGAGGGGCCAAAACTCTGTTAGCATTATCCGAATACCTAAATTTACGAGGTGACTAGGATGGCGCAACGGATTTTGGTGTACGGACTATTGGTTTTAGCAACGGTGGCGTCGGGTGCCGATAAAGCGAAGAGCGCGAAGGATCCGGGAGTGCGGGGAGGATCGGCTGGTGCGGGAGGGCCGCTGCCGGGACTGACAACGGATGAGCAGGCGTTCTTTCAAGACGGGGCGGCCCGATTTGCGGAAATAGAGACAGTGACCGGCGGAGCGAACAACGGATTGGGTCCAAGGTTTAACGGGAATCAATGTTTGCAATGCCATGTGCAACCGGCAGGCGGGGGAAGCAGTCCTGCGAAGAATCCGTCGATGGCGGTGGCGACGCTGAATGGAGCGAAGAATACGACTCCGTGGTTCGTCTATGCGGATGGGCCTATTCGGGAGGTGCGGTTCAAGAAGAATCCGGATGGCAGCGTGGATGGAGGGGTACACGCACTTTTTGTGATTACGGGACGCAACGATGCGCCGGGGTGCACGATTGCGCAGCCGGATTTCGGGAAGCCCGGCAACCCGGTTACGGCACGCGGGGGGAATCCGAATTTATCGTTTCGCATAGCGACGCCGCTGTTCGGGTTGGGGCTGGTTGAGGCGATTAGCGACGGAACGATTTTAGCCAACGCGCAAGAGAACAGTGCGGAGAAGAAGACATACGGAATTAGCGGGCACCCGAACGCGCACATTAGCGGGGTGGCTAACCGGAGCGCAAATGATGGGACTATCACGCGATTTGGATGGAAGGCACAGAATAAGTCGCTGCTGATTTTCGCGGGTGAGGCTTACAACGTGGAGATGGGCATTACGAACGAGATGTTTCCGCAGGAGCGGGACAATACGGCGGGCTGCACGTTGAATCCAACGCCGGAGGATGCGCTGAACTTTACACCGCCAGCGAGTGGGAACAGCCCCGCGCCTTATACGGCGGTGTTATCAGACATTGAGGCGTTTGCGGATTTCATGCGAATGCTGGCTCCGCCGCAGCCGGCGGCGGATACACCGTCCACGATAAAAGGCAAAGCGCTGTTTGCGAGCACCGGTTGCGCGCTTTGCCATACGCCGGCGATGCAGACAGGGAAAGCGATTGCGAGTGGATCGAGCACGACGCCGAGCGCGGCGCTTTCGAACCAGACGGCGAATTTGTATTCGGATTTGTTAGTGCACCACATGGGCAAAGGCTTGGCGGACGGTATTTCGCAAGGCGGGGCAGGGGTGGATGAGTTTCGGACAGCGCCGTTATGGGGCGTGGGACAGCGCTATTTCTTCATGCATGATGGGCGGACGACTGACTTAGTCGAGGCGATTATGGCGCATAAGAGCTGGCATAGTGAGGCGAACCGGGTGGTAGATAAGTTTAAGAGGCTGAAGGTGGAGGATCAGCAGGATATTTTGAATTTCTTGAGGAGTTTGTAGGGAAAATAGAGCCCCGATGCACTTCCTTGGGGGTTGCCACTCAACCCCCAAATTACCAGTACCCTAAGTCGCGCTTTCATACCGGAATTAAGTCCAGGCATTGGCACGCAGGTGTCGGCCGATATCTCGATTCAGTTCACACTGACTTCAACCGCGGATCTACTTTCCGCGCCCCCGCGCCTGGGACGACTTACGCTGTGAGCTAAATTCTGGTGACGTCCACCGCCATACTCCCGGTGAATGGATTTCCGGCTATGTCTCTGCCAGGGATGCCGATATTCGCGGTACCCACGGCGGATCCAGGGGGCGCAGCATCCACGTTAACGGTACCGACCAATTTGAGTGCGACGAGTGGAAATCTCCCCGCAGCCCTCGTACCCTCGCTGCAAGGTAATGCGGGATTTCTGAGTGTGAACTTTGCAATGCCTGTAGCGTTTTTGCCGATGGACCAAACGCTAGAAGTGGTAGACGGATCTGCCTTCGCCGCTGGATCACTTTCTGTTACCTACACTTATACGCCTGCAGTTACGACAGCTGAGCCTAAAGTGGGATGTTGCTGCTCGTGGGTGCAGCGGGAGGTTTGCTTATTGACAAGGTTTAGATCCTGAGCAAAAGACCAAACCCGCCACGGACGGGCGACTCGCTTCGCCAAAGCACTCTCCTGTTATTCGCGAGTGGCGACTTCTAGAGGGGATTCCTGCTGGATGTAACGGAGGAGGCCGGCGACTTCGTCGCGATCTTTGTTGGAGGCGGCGGTTTTGCGGGCTTGTTCGGCGTACATCCGTGCTTTGTTGCCTTGTTGGATTTCGACTAAGCAGTAAGCGAGGGTGTAAGAAACGGTGTAAGCGTGTTCGGGTTTTAGGTTTTGGATGCCTTCGAGGGCGCTTACAGCGATTTCGTATTTTTCGTTCTTAGCAGCAGCAAAGCCGAGTTCGAGGCGGGCGCCGTAGTTATCGGCTTGCGCGGCGATGACGCGCTCGAGAAGATCCATGACTTCCGCGGTGGGGCCTTCGGACTGAAGTTTTAAGTGGGCGAGACGGAACCAGACTTCGGGATTCTGCGAATGATGGCGGACGGCGATGGCGAAATGGTTGAGGGCTTCGGCGTTACGGCCGGCATTCATGGCTTGGAAACCGAGGGACTCTTCGGGGCGGGGATCATCGGGATATTTGGTGGCGAGTCCGACAAGGCGGCTGTTGCCTTCTTGCGCCAATTGAGGGCTGGCGGAAAGAATTTCGGCAAGGGCCATTTCCGCATGTTTACCGGCATCGCTAATTTCTTCGGTTTCCAAGGCGGGGAGGCGGACATCGATGTTGAGGAGCCGCGCAGTCATGCGCTTGGAGGCAAGATAAGCCGGAACGTCCTGACCAATTTGTTCGAGAGATTTGTGATAGACGGCCTGCATGGCGGCGTCGGTGGAGGCACCGTTCGAAACAGTGTGCAGGAACAGGTCAAAGCCGGCTTCGTATTCTGGATCGAGCGCCAGCATGTGGACCATGGCCCAGCTCTGCGCGTAGAAGAGGAGCATCTTGTCGCTCTCGCGGTAGTAAGGAGAATTGTGCTCAACGGAGATCAGGGTAGCCCAATCGATCCAGCGGTGGCTGCTCAAAGTGCGTTCGCGGCCGTCTGGGCTAGCACCTAAAAGCACTTGCGTTTTGCGGGCTTCTAGGGTGGAGTAAAAATCAGCGAGGCCTTCGTTCAGCCAGAGAGGAAGTTTCAAGCCAGCGTGTTCGACAACGAAGTGGGTGTATTCATGGACGGCGACGGGAAAGTGTTCCCGGGCCAGATCACGCATGACAACAAAATCGCCTTCGCGGGTACGTTGATAGAAGGCGTAGGCAGCGGGATTGACGCGATAGACGTCGGCGTCTTTGCCAGACTCGAAAGCGAGAATATTGAGTTGGGGAGTGGAAGCAGCGAGCCCGGTGCGTTCAAAGAAAATGCGGGCGGTTTCGAGGCGACCTAAGATATCTCGTCCGCCATCAGAGGTTTGGTTAGAAGTATATATCGCAAAATGAGAAGTCTCCAGACCCTGCCAGGAATCGACCGACCGGCTTAAGGCAGGTACTGATACCTGAAGGCTGAGGGTCAGGATGGCGAGGGTGGTGAAGGGGGCTGGTGTTCTCACGAGGCTGTATCGCGAAGGAGGGAGGGGGATTTCAGAGGAAAGTGATGAGAAAAACGTGAAACAGTACTGCTTAAATAGGTGTATACTCAGTACTAGAAACTTGGTTAATGGGTTTTAAGAGTATCTAATTCGGTGCCGACTTCTAAAACTTTTTTTACTGGCGGGCTCGTTCTCGCCTACCTGCTGATCGGTTCGGGTCACTACGTTGCACGAGCGACGAAGCCAGATGCCCGTCGTGCAGCTAAGGACTTCGCGGCCAGCATACCGCGGAAGGTCTATCAATACTCGGTGGTTCCCGGTGGCGTGACCAGCCCGGAAGAACTCGAGCAGGCAAGGAGGACAGATCCGATCGTGGCGGCGCATTTTGCTGATTTCGGCAAAAATACGCGGATCACGACCCTTCAGGAAGACATGTACGTCTATGTGTCTTATAGACAAGGGAATAAGATCTACTACACCAAGAAGCGCCACAAAGTTTGTAAAGGCGAAGTGGTGATCACCGACGGGAAGAATTTTGCGCGGGCGCGTTGTGCGAACCGCTTGTCGCGTGTCTTCAGGCCGCCGGCCTTGGCGTTTGACGAGCCGTCTGCACCGCAGTTCGATTATGTGGATCCGCCATCGTCGCCGGATGTGGTGCCGAGCGATCCGCTGCTGACTTTTTATGGATTGCCGGACGGGTCTGGTTATACACCGCCCGCACTGGCAGCGCAAACCGGTGCAAATCCAGGACCGCCTTCGCCGGGACTCGGCGAGGGATTCCGCCTCTTCCTCCGGTGTTGACGCCGTTTGCGGCGGGCGCGCCCGTATTCTTCTTGCCACCGGCGACAGGCGGCCCGACAGGCGGTGGTGGGACACCCGTGACGCCCGTGCCCGAGCCCGCGGAATGGCCATTTCTGGTGGCCTCGGCATCACTAGTGCTGATGTTACTGAACAAAAAGAAATAAGTGGTTGATTGAGCCACATCAACGGTCGTATTCATCGAGATGATACGACCGGATGATGCGGGTGACTAAACTGGCCGTTTGTGGATGCTCGGCTGACCAGATGGACGAGACCGTTTCGGCGAAGCGAAGCGGGTCGTGCAGGTCGGCAAAGGCGCGTTGGTAGCGCGGCGTTTCCGAGAGGAAGCGGGCGAAGTCATCGGCCGAATCCGCAAAATCGTTATAGGCGCGGAATGCGGATTTAATGCGCAGACGCTTGCCTTCCACCACCTCAAAACCAGCGAAATTGCGCAAGTCGGACGACTGGCGTTTGCCTTGGATGCCGAAATAGGCGTTGCCGGTGACGTGTTTACCCCAACCCGTGGTTAAGCCGGCATGTGCCAGAAGCAGAGAAACGGGAACGCGCCAATCGCGCTTTGCTTTCTGGGCCGCGGGCAAAGCAAAATCAATGAAAGATTGCACTTCGGGGGGGCGCAACTGCTGACCGAGAGCAGTGGCGAGACCGACGACGGCCGAGGCGCGGCCAGCGGACGAACCAAGCGGCTCGCCACCGCGCATGAGGGAGCGGATGGTTTTTTCACCCGGATCGACAACGCCATCGGGGCGGCGCATGCCCAAAACGAGGGCTTGATAGGCCAAGATATCGGCAGCGGTTTTGGGACCGAAGATGCCATCGAGCTTCAGCGGTTCGGCTTGCAGGCGAGAACTGCTACTGTTGAGGAGCTTTTGGACCAACAAGACGTCTGGTTTCAGATTCGGTTTGCCCGGGCCGACGGACACCTTCAAAAGGCTCAAACGGCCTCCAGATGAGGAGACGCTCGCGGAACGCGTGGGTACAGCGGCGAATGTTGGCGGCGGCGGTAGCCCATATGCCGTTGAGTATAAAGAGTTCGCGGGATTTGTTCAAGCGGGGGCGGGTAGTTTTCCGCAACTGGTGCGAAGCGTATATCGTCTAAGGGTCTAGGGGATTGGGTACGAAGGTTTGCGAGTTTTCCTAAGTTTGCTGGCTATGGTTGTGTACGCGCAGGCGGAGGAGTTGCGCGTAGCGGTGATTGATTCGCAGCATCAGCCAGTGAAGGCGGCGCTAGTGGAGGTGAGCGGTTTACAAACCGCAACGCAGACCACTGGCGAAGATGGAACGGTTGTCTTCACGGGGTTCAAGGCAGGCGGGTATGAAGTTTCGGTCTCGAAGAAGGGCTTTCAGTCGCTGGAGAAAGTGGCGGTCACGGTAGCGATGGGCGCGCCCGCCAAAGTGGAACTCATGCTGGCGCCGATGGCGCATCGGGATGAAGTGAGTGTGCAGGCGACGGCCGAAAAGCTGGATGCGGCGAGCGGAAATCAGGAAGTGGCGACAAGCGCGGCGAAGGAATTGCCGAGCCGTCCGGCGACCGTGCGCGATGCGCTGCCGTTAACGCCGGGGATTTCACGATCGCCGGAAGGAACGTTGAATATCGCGGGCGGCGGCGAGCAGAGAAGCGCTTTGATTGTGAATTCGACGGATGTGACCGATCCAGCCACGGGGCAATTTGGGACGACGATTCCGGTGGACAGCGTGGAGACATTGAATGTGCTACAGACTTCGTTTTTGGCGGAGTATGGGCGGTACACGTCGGCGCTGGTTTCGGTAGAGACGCGGCGCGGGGGCGATAAGTGGAAGGCGGAGTTGAACGATCCGCTGCCGGATTTCCGGATTCGCAGTTACCATTTACGCGGGATTCGCGATGCGACTCCGAGGCTGAATTTTGAAGGGCCGCTGATTAAGGACAAACTGTTTTTTTCGGAAGGGTTTGAGTATGAGGACCGCAAGACGGAGGTGATCACGCTTCCCTTCCCGGACAATCAGCAGTTGAAGCAAGGATTGAATTCGTTTTCGCAGTTGGATTACATTGTTTCGCCGACGCAGATTGTGACGGGCACCTTTCACATTGCGCCAACGCAACTGGAGAACGTGAATTTGAGCACGTTCGATCCGAAACCAGCGACACCGGACGCCAGTTTACACGATTACACGACGACGGTGGACGATCACCTGACGCTGTTTCATAGCGATTTGCTGGACAACACGATTTCATACACGCGCTTTGATGCGCATGTGTGGGCGCACGGGCCGGACGATCTGGTGATTACGCCTTCGTTTCTGGAAGGGAATTATTTTGCGCAGCAGCAGCGGTTTTCCGAAAGGGTGAGTTTTGCAACGACCTATACGCTGCATTCGATGCATTTTTGGGGAGAGCATCATGTGAAGGCGGGCGCGTACTTTGCACCCAGTGCGGAGAACGGGGAGATTACGGAGCGGCCGTTTAGCGTAGTGGATGCCGCGGGCGACTTGCTGCAACAGACAACTTTTACCGGCGGATTGCCGGTGAAGCAGAGCGATCTGGAGATCGCGATGTTCGCGCAGGACCACTGGCTGCTATCGCCGCATCTGGCACTAGATGTAGGAGTGCGGACGGAATCGCAAGAATTGACAGAGACCTTGCGGCTGGCGCCGCGGGCGGGATTGGCGTGGACACCGTTTTCGTCGGGTCGGAGCCCGGTGATCCGCGCGGGAGCAGGTATTGTTTTATGACAGAGTGCCACTGGATGTTTTTAACTTTTCGCAATATCCGGAGAGGGTGGTGACAACTTATGATGGGCTGGGGAATATCATTCGCGGGCCGATTACGTACTTGAATGCGCTGGGTATTGTGAATACCAAAGACCGGTATCTGTTTAAGGAATTAGTGCCCGGAGATTTCTCACCGCGGAGTACGAATTGGAGCGCGCAAGTGGAACAGACGGTGAATGCGTGGCTGCGATTGAAGGCATCGTATGTGCAGAGTGTTTCGGCGGGTTTGGTGACCCTGCATACGGCGACGCCCGCGCCGGGAACGGAAACGGGCACGTACCTATTAACCGGGGATGGGCAGGCGCGTTACCGGCAGTGGGAGATTTCGGGGCGGCTGCGTTTGGAATCGGAAAAGCGGCAGCTTTATTTCTCGTACGTGAAGAGCCATTCGCTGGGGGATTTGAATAACTTCAGCAACTATCTGGGAAGCTTTCCGAACGCGGTGATCCGGCCGAATGAATATGCAACGTTGACGGGCGATTTACCTAATCGATTTCTGGTTTGGGGCTTGGTGAATTTGCCTTGGAAGTTCCGGATCGCGCCGATTTTTGAGTGGCGCACGGGGTTTCCTTATTCCGTGTTGAACGAGTCGCAGCAGTATGTGGGCGTACCGGATAGCCAGCGGTTTCCGAATTTTTTGTCGCTGGATGCGCGGGTTTCGAAGGATTTTCAGGTAAACAGCAAGTACGCGGTGCGGTTTTCAGTGAGTACGAATAACGCGACGAATCACTTCAATCCGGATTCGGTGTATGCGAATACGGATGCCTCGCTCTATGGACAGTTTTTAGGGCAGCATAAACGGCGGTTTATGGTGGATTTCGATTTTTTGTTTTGAGACGGCTATTCACTGCGCAAAGCGATTAATGGTTCGATGCGCATGGCTTTGCGTGCTGGGATGAGTGCGGCGAACAGGGCGGCTAGACCTAGGACGACGATGACGCCGGCGAAGGTGAGCGGATCTGTTGGCTGGACTCCGTAGAGCATTTTGGTGAGCAGCCGGACCAGCCCGAGAGAGCCGATGATGCCGACTACAGTGCCGGCGATGGCTTGGAACAAGGCGTGGCGGAGGACCATACGCAGAACGTCGGCACGGCTGGCGCCGAGAGACATGCGAATGCCAATTTCGCGGGTGCGGCGGGAGATGGAATAGTTCATTACGCCATAGATGCCGATGGCTGCGAGGAGCAGAGCGACGGCACTAAACATGGCAAGTAAGAGCATTTCAAAGCGCGGTTGAGCAGTAGCGTTCGCGATAGCGCCATCCATAGTGATGACTTGCGAGATGGGCAAGTTGGGATCGATGGAATGAACGGTTGCTTCGACAGCGGAGGTTAGATCTTTGGCGTCACCGGTTCCTTGCACGACGAGCGTAAGGTAACTCATGTGAGGGGCCTCGGTGTTGATGGTTTCGCCTAAGAAATTGGGTGTTTGCAGAGCGGGAAGATAAATTTCTTCGAACGGGTCGACCGCCCAGTCTTCTTGTTTGGCGTCAGCGACGATGCCGACGACAGTGAGCCATTGGCGGGGGATTTGGTCGCCGTTGATAGAAATTCGCTTACCGATGGGATCTTCCTTGGGCCAAAAACGATGGGCGGCGCGCTCGTTGATGATGACTACGCCTGGGGAACGAGCGTCATCGCGCTCGTCAATGACACGTCCGCGATGGACAGGCAAGCGCATGGTTTGAAAATAGCCGGGCATGACAATGCGGTAGACGGCGTCGGGCTCTTCGCCGGCGCGCGGATCTGGTCGGCCTTCGATCATGAACGATCGGTCCCACATATCGCCTTCGAGCGGGAGGTGGTTGATCGCACCGGCGGAGACAACGCCGGGCAGGTGCCGCACGTTTGCGAGAAGTTCGCGGTAGAAAGCGGCACGATGGTTAGAATCGAATTCTTTTGTTCCGGCGACGGAGATAACCATGGAAAGAACGTTGTGGGGATTGAAGCCGGGATCGACTCGTTGGAGCGCGTGAAAACTGCGAATCATCAGGCCAGCGCCGATGAGGAGGACAAAGGCTAGGGCAAATTCGGAGGCCACGAGAAAAGTGCGGAGGCGATTGCGGGAGATGCCGTCGCTATCGCCACGGCCACCTTCTTTGAGGGAATCATTCAGGTTTGTAGCGGCGGCGTGCATGGCGGGCATGAGACCGAAAGCGAAAGCGGTAACGACAGTTACGCCGAGGAGGAAGAGGAGCGAGCGAGTGTCGATGGCAATGGTTTCGACGCGCGGGATGTAGGCGGGGGCGAGAAAGCGAGGGCTTTGGTAGCGGCGAGCGCGAGCAACCAACCGATAGTGGCGCCTAGAGCGGCAAGAAGAATGCTTTCTGTGAGGAACTGCGAGACGACACGCGCACGACCTGCGCCGAGAGCGACGCGGACGGCGATCTCCTTTTGGCGATCGGCAGTGCGGGCCAGCAGCATATGGGCCACGTTGGCACAGGCGATAAGAAGGACGAAGCCGACCGCGCCCAGTAGCAGAAGCAATGGCGTTTCGATATTGCCCACGACTTTTTGCATGAGGGGGATGACGGTAACGCCGCGATTGGTGGCGGGAAATTGTTTATCAAGACGGCCGGTGACAGTGGCGATGTCGGCTTGCGCTTGCGTGAAAGTGACGCCGGGTTTGAGCCGAGCAAAGACGCGCAGATGATTGCCGCCGCGCTGGTTGGCGGTGGCTTCGAGTGCGGTGGGGGCCCATAACTCGGCGTGAGTGGCCCAATAAGGAGCGAACTTGAAGGAAGGCGGCATGACGCCGATGACGGTATATGCTTCGCCATCGAGGGTGAGGGGTTTACCTATGACGTTGCGGTCGGCATTGAACCGTCGGACCCAGAGTGCGTGGCTCAGAATGACTTCGTGATTGGCGCCGGTTTTATCTTCGCCGAGCGCAAAGAGGCGGCCCATGATTGGATCGACACCGAGAAGGGGAAGCAGATTCTGGGTGACTTTTAGGCCGTAGAGGTGTTCGGGATTAGTTGTGTTGGTGAGATTGGGAGACCAGAAATCGGCGGCGCCCATGGCAGTAAAGGAATGAGTTTGATCGCGCCAATCGAAATAGTTGGCGGTGGCGACCGGACCGTTGCCGTAATGGAGGATAGTAACGAGACGATCGGGTTGTTTATAGGCGAGGGGGCGGAGAAGGACGGAATTGACAACGCCGAAGATGGCGGTGTTGGCGCCAATGCCAAGAGCGAGAGCCATGACGGCGACCACGGTGAAACCGGGTGAACGCCACAGGTTGCGGGCACCGTAGCGGAGGTCTTTGAGGAAGTGTTCGAGCCAGAGATGAGAGCGTTCTTCGCGGTGGAGTTCTTTGGCTTGTTCGATGCCACCGTAGGCCTTGCGTGCGGCGAGTTTGGCGGCAGCGGGAGATAGACCTTGCCGTTCGAAATCTTCCTGCATGAGGGTAAGGTGGGAAGCGATCTCGCGGGAGAGTTCGCGTTCTGCGGTCTCACGGCGGAGGAGGGTGGCAAATCTGAGGAAGAATCGGCGCATGCGAATTTAGGCTCCTTCGGAAAGTAGCTTGTTTACGAGGCCGGACATTTGACGCCAGCGGAGGGTTTCCTGGACGAGCGCTTTTTCACCGGCTTTGGTGAGGGAGTAGAACTTGGCGTCGCGGTTGGTTTCTGTTTTGGCCCAAGCGCCTTTGATGTGGCCTTGTTGTTCGAGTCGGACCAAAGCAGGGTAGAGGGTGCCTTGGTTGAGTTGGAGGAGATCTTCAGAGATTTGTTGAAGACGGGTGGCAATGGCATAGGCATGTTGCTGACCCATGGTTTGGAGCATGCGGAGGATGATGAGATCGAGAGTTCCCTGCAGAACAGCGATGCGGTTTTTATCTTCACTTGGCATTCAAGTGGGCCTCTTAGAAAGAGGATAAGGCGGATTCACTTGGATGTCAAGTGAAAGCTCATGAGGCCGCATTTCCTGTTAGACTTTCGAAATGGCTGATTCTGTCTGGATTCCAACGTCTTATGCGGCGGAAACGGCGACTGCAGTTCGGGCGCGGCGCTCGGCAGTAATTCGTCTGACGCATTGGCTTACGGCGGCGGCATTTTTGGCGCTGCTTGTGACGGGCGTTGAAATTCTCATTTCTCATCCGCGGTTTTATTGGGGCGAGACTGGGAACTCTGGAACGGCGCCGCTGTTTCAATTTCACATTCCTTCGTCGCGAGCGACGGTGCCCACCGGTTATGGGTACGTTTTGCCCGATCAAAATGGCTGGAGCCGGTACCTGCATTTTGAGGCGGCCTGGGTGGCTGTACTGACGGGATTGCTCTATGGGATTTGGGGAGTTGTGAGCGGGCACTTTCGGCGCAATTTAGTTCCCGCACGCGGCGATCTGAACTTTGCTCATTTGATGAACACCGTGCGCGGACATCTGCGGTTGCGCGTGGCGGACGACGGTATCGCGGGCTCTTATAACGTGCTGCAGCGGATCAGTTATTTGGCGGTGATCTTTATGCTGTTCCCGTTGGTGATTTGGACAGGGTTAGCGATGTCGCCGGGCGTTACGGCGGCATTTCCCAGTCTGGTGACAATTTTAGGAGGGCAGCAATCTGCGCGGACGATTCACTTCCTGGTTTCGGTGTTGCTGGTGCTTTTCGTCTTGGTTCATATTTTGATGGTGGTGGTATCGGGATTTCGGGAGCGTATGAGAGGGATGATTACCGGACGAATCGGCGTAGGCAGGAAAGGTGAAGGGCAATGAGTTCGATTTCTCGGCGCAGGCTGATTCAGGGCGGGTTGGCGGCGGCAGCGGGTGTTGCCGGAGTGGGCACAGCTTGGAAAGCGGCGGCACATTACGGTTTGATTCCGCCGGATGGCGGCGGTATTTATGGCATGGGCGAGACGTTGACCTATGCGGCGCAACGGATTTTGACGCGGCATTCGATGGCGCGGGAATTCGCGGCGAATCAAATTTCCGCAAAACCATTTGCGAATGAAGTGGCACCTTTAGGCGAAGGCTTTCAGCGCTTGCAGGCGGATTCGTTTCTGGATTGGCGGTTAAATGTGGACGGAATGGTGGCACGGCCGGGGTCGTTTTCGATTAAGGAGATCAAAAGCTTTCCACGGCGCAGCCATATTACACACATTGCTTGCGAAGAGGGCTGGTCTTATATTGCTGAGTGGATTGGCGCTCCGTTGTCGCACGTGTTGGATTTAGCGGGTACGCTGCCGCAGGCGCGGTATGTAGTTTACCGGTCGTTCCAGCCAGGCTGGTGGGAGAGCATCGACATGGCGGATGCGCTGCACCCGCAAACGCTGCTGACTTACGGCATGAATGGCGATGAACTGCCGGTGAAGTTCGGCGGGCCGTTGCGCTTGAGGGTGGCGCGGCAGCTCGGTTATAAGAGTGTGAAGTATGTGACGCGGATTACGGTGACGGATGATTTGAAGAAGTTGGGGAAGGGGTTGGGGTCGGCGTCGCCGGAAGCCGGATACGCTTGGTATGCGGGAATTTAGCTAACGCAAAGTCATTGCGAGGCGGCATCTTTTATCCCGCCGATTTTGCGCTCAGTGTGCGCGACACCTGTTTGAAAGTCACCTTGAAGTCTGCACCGGGTTGTGATTTGATGGTCAACTCGCCTTGCAACTGATCAGTCAGCGAAGCGACCAGCGTCAATCCCAGGGAAGGGATATCGTTCAAATTGAGGTCGGGCGGCAAACCAACACCAGAATCCGAAACACCCATAACGACGCTGCCATCGGCTGTCTGATTCAAAGAGATCACGATTTCGCCGGGGGCATTATTCGGATAGGCATATTTTAAAGCGTTTGTGACAAGCTCGTTCAAAATAAGCCCGCACGGCACGGCTTGGTCGGCCGTTAGATAAACAGGGGACACATCGAAGCGGCATATGATGCCGGAAACAGAGGCTCCGTAGGATTGCAACAGAGCGCCGACTAACGTGCGGCTGAAGGATGCGAAATCGATCTGGCCGAGCGCCTTGTCCCCATAGAGTTGCTCGTGGACGAGCGACATGGACGCGACTCTGTGCTGGCTCTCTTTGAGAGCTGCGGCCGCGCCCGGGTCTTTCAACATCTCTCCCTGCATCCGCAACAGGCTCGAAATGACCTGGAGGTTATTCTTCACCCGGTGATGGACTTCCTTTAAAAGAGTCGTCTGATCGGCGAGGGAATGCTGTAGCTCACGCTCTTTTGCCTGTAGCTCTTTCAACGCCACGGTTCGCTTCTTAACTTCTTCCATCAGCGCGGTAACGTCGCGGCTGGAACCAGCTACCGCTTCTATCTCATGATCTGCGCCGAATATGGGGACGAAGATATAGTCGTAATATCTTTCCTGACCGGCGATATCCGGCACGAGGGCGTTATCGCGAACGGCAACTCCGTCGCGAAGTACCTGATGGAACTGTTCCTCAATACGGGCGGTAAGCGCGGGCGGATAGCCAATCTCAGACAACGTTTTACCAAGGATGTTTTCCAGCGATTTTCCCCAACGTTGGAGCAGAGCCGAGTTAGCGTAGATAAATCTCAGATTCCGGTCGAAAATATATAGGGAATCGGGCGTATGGGAGAGAGCGGTATCAAACAGACGCCACTGGCGCTCCATTTCTGCCGCGGCTAAACGTCTTTCGTCCTCGCGTGATAGGTCCGCGCGGAGGCGAGACAATTCCAAGTTCGAACGAACTCTGGCTAATAGCTCACGGGCGTGGAAGGGCTTGACGAGATAATCGTCGGCGCCCGATTGTAAGCCTTCTATTCGAGACTCTTCGCCCGCACGGGCGGATAGCATCACGACGGGTATAGCCTTGGTCTGGCGGTTACCGCGCAATTCTTTGAGCAAGCCAAAACCGTCCAACGCCGGCATCATGACATCTGTGAGAACAAGGTCCGGGGTCCGTTCTTTGATTGCGGCCAAGGCGAGGGCTCCGTTGGCAACGGCCTCCACCTCGAATTCGGACGACAGGATGTTTTGAATATACTGCCGCATGTCTGCGTTGTCATCGGCCAGAAGGACGCGGCCGCTTTTGCCATGGGAAGCCGTAGCGAGGGGAGAGATGGGTAATGAATTCTGCTGGTTCGTGAAAGTGGCGTCGGGTAACCAGCGGGCCACTTCCTCTATCACCGAGACGGCGGCTTTGTTGTCAATAGCAAGATCTGGTTTGTGCTTCACTTGTTCTGCCGGAAGATGGTGAGAGCCTTTCGGGATCCGAACGAAAAACGTGGAGCCCTTTCCTACCTCACTTTCAACGCGCAAAGATCCGCCGTGTAGTTTAACAAGACTGTCGACGAGCGCCAGGCCAATTCCGGTGCCTTCGTGACTTCGTCCACGAGCCCCCTGGACTCTATGGAAGCGCATAAAGAGATTGGGGAGCTCGTGTGAAGGAATGCCGCCGCCCGTGTCGTTTACGGAGAGTTCCACGGCGTCGCCCATGTCACTTAGGGTGAGACTGATTTTCCCTTCAAATGTGAATTTGAAGGCGTTGGAGAGCAGATTGAGTACGATCTTCTCCCACATTTCTCGATCTATATAGATTTGCTCGGAGAGGTCGGCACACACTACATCAAAAACCAGACCTGCCTTTTCGACCACAGATCGGAAACTGCTAGCGAGATCTTTCGTAAATGCAGCAAGATTGACCGGTTGAAACAGCGCGTGGGCGCGCCCCGCTTCGATGCGCGAGAAATCCAAAAGCGTATTGACGAGCCGCAGCAGACGTAGACTGTTTCTATGCACCAACTCGACGGAATCTCGAGTGGCGGTCACCCGATCACCAGAGTGCGAAAGCATTTCGTCTAAGGGTCCAACCATGAGCGTCAAGGGGGTTCGGAATTCGTGACTGATGTTGCTAAAAAAGACAGTTTTCGCGGTGTCGAGTTCGGCTAGTTTTTCGGCGCGTTTTCGCTCTTCTTGGTAAGCATGAGCATTTAAAAGTGAGGCAGTCAAGGTGGACGCCAGCAGATCGATAAAGGCGCGATATTCTGGTGTGAGCGGTAGTCTGGGGCTGATGGCGACGATCAGAAAAGCTGCGGGATGATCGATCCCGGACAGTATTAAGGGCAGGACAAAAGCTGTCTCAGGCGATTCATCATAAGGCCCGCTCTCAATGGGGCCGAACCGTTGCGTGAGGCCGTCGATCCTGGCAGTTGCCCGGGTGCGCATTGCTTCTTGCAAAGGCCAGGTAGAGTCTTCGTCGTGGCAGAGATCAATGGTGAGGGGGCTGGCGCGAACCGCCCACGGCAAATGAGCAGCGGTACTCAGGTGTGCTTGTGTACCTTCGTCGTTCACCAAGTAGATCAGCGCGAAAGGTAGGTCCAATTGAAATTTGCCGAGCGCCTCGGCTGACAGTTCACAGCATTCCTTGAGGCTTTTCGATTGACTGGGGTGTGACGCCAAATCCTGCAGGGCACGAGTTCTCCGCTCGCTTAGCATCTGGGCGGTGGTTTCAATGACGGGATGGAACAAACCGCCGACATTGCCGGATTCGTCTCGAATCGGGCTCAACGAAAAAGTAAAAAATGTTTCTTCAAGGTAACCATTACGGTCGAGAAATGTTCGCTGATTCTCAAGAAAAGACGTTCGGCCAGCGAGCGCACCGGTAAATGCCTCGTCGAGGATACTCCAGGCAGACGCCCATGTCTTGGTGAAGTTTTCGCCCAGGGATCTCGGGTGTTTGCCCGCACATATTGGCTTGTACCCATCGTTGTAGATTTGAATGTGTTCGGGGCCCCAAATCAGATCGATGGGGAAATTTGAGGAAAGGCACAAACTAACCGTAGTCCGCAAACTCTGAGGCCAGCTTTCGATGCTGCCCAAAGGGGTGACCGACCAGTCTTTAGAGCGAATCAACTCACCCATGGCGCCCCCACCGATTAAGAAGTCATGGTCGCGGTCTGAGGGAACATGGTCCCACGTTTCGATCATCGCGATTATCGATACCTCCCGTTACCAAATTTAAATTCGGAAGAAACGGTAAGTCATGCCGTTTTTTCGCGGAAGGGATGAACATCCAAGTCGCGGATCGATTTAGGTGCTGCGCGCGCTACGCCTTATCACGACATTATCACAGATCTTTGAACCGAAATATGAGGTTTTGCCCAACGTTTACGGCAGTCGGGCTAGCCCTGCCGCGGCTCTAAATTCGTGTTAATCTTCGGTTATACCTGATAGGTTTTCTCCTAGGCGCTGCAGCGGTTCGGCTTAGCGCGCCGCTCAGGTGATGTGTGCGTGCGTCGGCACGTACTTGCCATTAAATCTAGAAATCGTTTGGTTTGGGACTTTGCTACCAGTCTCGCTTTAGGAAAGAGACAGTATGGTTAATGTACTCATTGTGGAAGACGAGCGGATCGTCGCATTGGATCTTAAGCTGCAATTAAAGCGGGTCGGTTACAACGTGCCCTTTGTAGCGGCGTGCGCCGATGACGTCTTCAAAAACCTGGATAGCGCGCAGCCCGATATCGTTTTGATGGATATCCACATTCAGGGTCCGCGGGATGGAATTGAAGTGGCTGAAGCGATTCGGCGCACCTCTGACCTTCCCATCATCTTTGTGACTGGACAAGCAGATTTAGCGACGATGGAGCGTGCCTGCTTGACAGAGGCTTCGGGCTATATCGTAAAACCAGTTTCGTTCCCCAGCTTGCATGGCTCTATTGAGATGGCGCTTCACCGTGGTAGAGCTTCGGCAAGCCACAGACTGAGCGATCCTGATTCGAGCGCTGTTGTTGAAGCGCCACCCCTGGATGATTCACGGGATCTTGCATCGATTCCCTGGCCGTTGGTCATTATCGGCTCGAATGGGCGAATTGTCTTCGCCAACGCCAGCCTGGAACGATTTCTCGGCTATCAGAGCGGCGAATTGACGTCAATGCCGGTGGAAACACTCTGTATCGCGCAAAACGAGGAAGGCTCACCCATGAACAACGGAGAGATTCTGGAATCAGCAGCGAATGCCGGCACCAGCCGCCTTAAGAAACACTTCTATCTGGCGCGCAAAGGCGGGGCCAGACTGCTTGCAGAGGTCGTCTTTGAAGCGATTACTTTGGAAGCGGACCAATTCACCCTTATTTCGGTTTTTGCCAGGAAGGCGAGAGCAGCGTCGCAAGGGTGACGGACAAGGGTGGCATTTGTATTGCGCTCAGCGGCAAAATGTGTAATTATTCATAGTAGTGAATAAAAATACAGAGGAGCGCCCGAATGGCCGCTTTTGCGAGTAGTCAACAACCGAATCCCGTGCCGACCCGGATGGCGAATTTTCGCCACGATCTTGACGTGAGTGTCGAGCAGTTGAATGCGGTGCTCGATCTGACGAAAGAAGTGAAGCAGTCCCGTGCGCGGTTTGCGGCGGCGCTGAAGGGCCGGTATGCGGCGCTTCTGTTTGAGAAACCTTCACTTCGGACGCGGATGACGTTCGAGCTGGCCATGAAGCAACTGGGCGGCGATGTGGTGACGCAGATCGGGATGATTGGCGATCGCGAACCGCTGAAAGATGTGGCGCGCAATTTGGGACGTTGGACGGATGTGATCGTGGCGCGCACGTTTGAGCAGAAGACGGTGGACGAACTAGCGCATTGGTCAGGGTTGCCGGTGGTGAACGCGTTGACGGACCTCTATCACCCATGCCAGGCGCTGGCGGATATGGTGACGCTGCGGGAGAAGTTTGGACGTTTGCGCGGCCTGAAGCTAGCGTATGTGGGCGACGGAAACAATGTGGCGCATTCGCTGATGCTGTGTTGCGCGCGCTTGGGGATGAACATGACTGTGGCCACGCCCGAAGGGCTACGCACCGAAAACAAGTGTCATTGCGGAATCGATTGAATTGGGGCGCATTTCGGGCGCGCGGATTGAAGTGATGACCGACGCGGCGGAAGCGGTAGAGAATGCGCACGCGATCTACACCGACGTCTGGACCAGCATGGGACAAGAAGCGGAAGCGGACGAGCGCAAGAAACTGTTCGCGCCTTATCAAGTGAATGAACTGCTGCTGTCGCTCGCACGGCCGGACACGTTATTCATGCATTGCCTGCCCGCGAAACGCGGCCAGGAAGTGACGGATGAAGTGATGGAATCGCCGCAATCGATTGCGTTTGATCAGGCGGAAAATCGCCTGCATGTGCAGAAGGCGATTCTGTTGATGATGCTGCAGTAGCAAGCGCAGCACGCTTACCTTTTACGTTCGTGGCGGCAGAGCTGCGCGAATTTTCGGAATACAACTAAGGAAACAATGGAAAAAGTTACTGCGAAAAAAGTGGCGCTTGCCTATTCAGGCGGCTTAGACACGTCGATCATCATTCCGTGGTTGAAAGAACACTACCACTGTGAGATTGTGGCCGTCTGCGGGGACATTGGGCAAGGTGGCGAGGAACTCGACGGGCTGAAGGAGAAAGCGCTGAAGACGGGCGCTTCGGAAGTTTACGTTGAGGACATGCGCGAGGAATTTGTCACAGATTATCTGTGGAAGTTGGTGCGCTCAGGTGCGGTGTACGAGCACAAGTATTTGCTGGGCACGTCCATTGCGCGGCCACTGCTGGCAAAACGGCAGGCTGAGGTAGCTCTGAAGACGGGTTGTGATGCGCTGGCGCATGGTTGCACGGGCAAGGGCAACGATCAGGTTCGGTTTGAGCTGACATATAAGGCGATTGCGCCGCATTTGAATGTGATTGCGCCATGGCGGGAGTGGGACATCATTTCGCGCGAAGACGCGATTGAGTATGCGGCGAAGCATCATGTACCGATTGCGCAATCGACCACGAAGATTTACAGCCGCGACCGGAATATCTGGCACATTTCGCATGAAGGCGGCGAGTTGGAAGATCCGGCCAATGCGGCTCCCGATCATATTTGGATGCTGAGCAAGAGTCCGGCGCAAGCGCCCGACAAGCCGGCGGATGTGACGATTCGCTTTGAGCAAGGCGTGCCCGTGGCGCTCAATGGCGGCGCGAAGATGAAGGGCGTGGCGCTGCTGGAACAACTGAATCAATTGGGCGGCGAGCATGGCGTGGGCCGCATTGATCTGGTTGAGAACCGCTTTGTGGGTATGAAATCGCGCGGGTGTTATGAAACGCCGGGTGGGGCGATTTTGATGGCGGCGGTGCGGGAACTGGAAGCGTTAACGCTGGATAGAACGACGCTGCATTACAAACAGAAGCTGGCGCTTGATTACGCGGAGATGGTTTACAACGGACTTTGGTTTACGCCGCTGCGAGAATCGTTGGATGCGTTCTTTGAAAAAGTGGCCGAGCCGGTGACGGGCGACATTACGCTGCGTTTGTTCAAAGGCAACATTGAACCGGTGAGCCGGAAGAGTCCGAATTCGCTTTATAACTTGGATATTGCGAGCTTCACGATGGGCGCGAGCTATGACCAGAAGGATGCGCTGGGCTTTATCAACCTGATTGGATTACCAATTAAAGTGCAGGCGTTGTTGAAGAAGTAACGTTATGAAACTCTGGGGCGGGCGGTTTGAAACGGGACCTTCGGAGGTCTTTGAACAATTCTCGGGATCGCTGCATTTTGACGGCAAATTGATTTTTGCCGATGTGCAGGGATCGCAGGCCTTTGCCCGCGCGTTAGAGCGTGCGGGGATACTGTCCGCCGCGGAGTGTGAGCAGATTGTGGGGGCGTTTGATGCGATTGCGCATGAGGCGCTGAACCCGGATTGTTTGCGCGGGGCGACGGACGAAGATGTGCATACGTTCGTGATTCGGCAATTGCAGGCGAAGGTGGGAGCGCTGGCGGGGAAGATTCATACGGGGCGCAGCCGGAATGAACAGGTTTCGCTGGATGTGCGGCTGTACTTAAGGGCGTCGGCGGAAACGATTCTGGGGCAGTTGACGGAATTCATGGGCGCTTTGCTGGTGCTGGCGGAGAAATATCCGCAGGCGGTGATACCGGGCTATACGCATTTACGGCGGGCGCAGGCCGTGTTGTGGCCTCATTATCTGCTGGCTTATTTTGAAATGCTGGCGCGGGATTTTGAGCGGATGGAGCAGGCGCATGCGCGGATTAATGTGCTGCCGCTGGGCTCCGGCGCGCTGGCGGGGAGCGGCTTTCCGTTCGACCGTGACGCGATTGCGAAAGATTTGAGTTTCCCGGCGATTACGCGCAATTCGATGGATGTTTCGGGTGATCGAGACTTCGCATTGGACTTTCTGTACGCGTGCAGTGTGGTGATGCTGCACTTGAGCCGGCTGGCGGAAGACTGGATTTTGTATTCGAGCGAAGAGTTTGAGTGGATGTCTTTGGGAGATGGTGTGACCAGCGGTTCGAGCCTTATGCCGCAGAAGAAGAATCCGGATTCGCTGGAGTTGATGCGTGGGAAATCCGGGAGGGTGTTTGGCGATCTCACGTCGTTGTTCGTAACGATGAAGGGGTTGCCGATGACCTACAACCGGGACATGCAAGAAGACAAAGAGCCTTTGTTTGACGCCTTTCATCAGACATCGGGATCTTTGGCCATGGCGGAAGTGGTAGCGGATTCAGTGGTTTTGAATCCGGCGAAACCGGCGGCAGCGGCGGAAGATAGCTGGGTGGTGGCAACGGATTTGGCGGAAGAGCTTTCGCGCAGCGGCGTGGCGTTCCACAAGGCGCATCAATTAGTGGGGGCGCTGGTGCTGGAGAGCGTGAAGAGCGGGAAGAAGCCATCGCAGTGGACCGGCGCTGAGTTGATGGCGTTTGCGCCGGAGTTCAAACCAGAAATGGCGAAGCTGCTCAACCCGATTGAAGGAATGAAGAGCCGTTCCCTGCCCGGCGGGACGGCGCCTGAGGCCGTGGGGCGTGCACTGGCTGAAGCCAAGACACGCTTGGCCGCTTTCGCACAAAGGATTCGCTGACCCATGAACAAGAGCTTCCGGCAAGGCCAGATCCTGAGAATCGTCCGCAGCAAGGAGATTCATACACAAGAGGAATTGGCCCGGGAACTCAGTGCGTTGGATATTCAGACGACGCAAGTAACGCTGTCGCGGGACATCCGAGATTTGGGATTGGTGAAGACGGCAGACGGCTACCGTTCTTTGGCCGCGGAAGAGAGTGGACCGAAGCTGGCGGATGTGGTGGGCGAGTTCATGCAGGACATCCGGGTGGCACAGAATTTAGTAGTGGTGCGGACGTCGCCAGGGAATGCGAATTCGTTAGCGATTGCGATCGATAAGGAAGACCTACCGGAAGTGGTAGGAACGGTGGCAGGAGATGACACGATTCTAGTAATTGCACCGGATTCTGCGACGGCAGGAAAGTTCAGAGAAAAGCTACTCGGGTTGGTTTCCTAAAGCAGGACCGACGGCAACAGTGATACCCGTTTGCGGAAAATCGTTGCCCTTGAAAAGCAGCTTTTCGCCCATGTGCAGGGCCAGCGCATATGCACAACAATCGCAATAGTTGAGGCCGGCAGGATGATTGCCCTTGCCAAAGCGACGCCAAGCATCCAGTGCGACCTCGCTGAGTTCTTCGGTCATGCTGACGATTTCGATCTTCGCCCGGTGGAGAAGGATACTCAATTCGCGACCGCCAGCAGGCCCTTTACGGGCTTCAATTACGATTGACGTTTCCAAAAGATTGGCCGCGCTCATGAGACGCTTCGGCTCGGATTGCAGAGCTTCAATCATTTGCTCGGCTTCGGGCTCATTGAGGAGAATGGCGATGAGCGCGGATGAATCGAGGACCATCGGCTAGCTTGGTAAGCCGTACGTATCGAAGCCGAGAATTTGTTCCGGCGTGCGGGTGTCCAGGTCTGGCAGAGCGGCGCACCGAAGGCTGATCTCTCTTAAAGACTGGGCTAAGGTTTGGGCGTGCGGACGGATGGCTTCACGCTCCAAGCTCTCGCGCAAAGAAGCGATAACAGCATCTGTAATGCTCTCACCGCGGACTTTGGCCAATTTTCTGGCCAGATTGTCTGCTATTTCGCTCTTGATGTTTAGTGCCATGGGGATTTTGATGTTCTCAGATTTTAATCTTTATGATTCATGATAGCAGCTTCTTCCTTTTTTGGGTGATTCTTCCTTTGAGAAATGGGGTCAGAAAAATCTTATCCATGGAATATTGCGGTTTTAGTACTAATGGTGGTGATGATGACCGTGGGCATGATGATCATGCGAGTGTTCGTGCACGTGATCGGCGCCCATTTTGCAGCCGCTATCGGACATCACACACGGCACGTGTTCAAACTGGATGGTTGTGTGATGGATTCCCAGTCCGCAACACACCTCGGCGAGCTGTTTAAGAATCGCTTCGCTAGCGGAATGCGGCATATCGTCAATCAGCACATGAGAGCACAGGGCATGCGTGCTGGAACCGAGGGTCCAGATGTGAAGGTCGTGCACGTCGAGGACGCCAGGAACGGCACCCATGGCTTTGGTGACCCTGTCGAGTTCAATGCCGCGCGGGAGACCTTCGAGCAGGATATTCAGAGATTCGTGCACGATGTCCCAAGCGGTGTAGACGATCAGGCAGCCCAGAGCGATGGACAGAATGGGATCGACATAGGTCCAGCCAGTAAAGTGAATAGCTATGGCACCGAGAATGATGGCGCCCGCGCCAATGGCATCGCCCATCATGTGAATGAAGGCGGCGCGCACGTTGAGATCACCCTTTTGGCCACGGCTTAAGGCGAGCATAATGCCACCGTTGACAATGAGAGCCAGAAGGGCCACCCAGAACATCAACTTGTCATCGACGGCTTGCGGATGGATCAAACGGGTGATGGCTTCCCAGAAAATGTAAAGGGAAATAACAATCAAGGTGACTGCGTTTATGAAAGCGGCAATCACACCCGCGCGCTGGTAACCGAAGGTTTTGACTTGATCAGCAGGGCGGCCTTGGAAATAGAGTCCGATGGCGGCAAGCAGAAGGGCAATCGCGTCAGTGAAGTTGTGGCCAGCGTCGGAGAGCAAGGCCAAACTGCCTGCGTGAAAGCCGGCATAAACTTCAAAGGCCGTGAACGACAACGTTACGACGAGAGAGACCCACAGGATCCAACCGGTAGCCGTAGTGGTGTGATGGTGATGGTGGTGGCCCACAACTCCAATGTACCGCTATTGGGGTGCATCCGGGGGCTTTTCGCCGGGGCGGTAGAGGGTGGGGATTTTCTTCTTCTGCTCGCCCGGATCTTGATCTTCGGAGTCTTTCTTACGGGATTTGACTTCCTTAGAAGGCATGAGCGCTTCGCGCTCTTTCTTTTCCTTCTGGTCGGCGGCAGAGAGTTCGCCTGCGCGTTGTTTGGAATCGGCGATGTTGGTTTCGCGACTGTCGCCGGTGGTATCAATGGCGGAAGTCAGAACGAATCTGTAGCGCTCGAGGTCTTTGGGATTGGCATCCTGAATTTTGCCGAGTTTATCGAGAAACTCTTTTTCGGCATTTAAGACAACTAGCAAACCTCTGTCAATATCTTTGTGTTTGCGAAGGGCATCGTCGGCGACGGTGTCGATGGCTTCGATAATGTGGCTGTAGTCTTCGAGGGCGTTGTGAATGAAAATGCTGCGGCCGGGCTTCTCTTTCGCCAGATAGTTTTCTACCAGATCGATGCGCTGTTTCGCGAAATGAATGTAGAGCGCCAGACGTTCGTTGGGCTCCTGGGCCTCGCGCACTTGTTGAGCTTCATCGGGCGTGAGAAAATCGCGATCTTCCTGCGCGTGGCAAACAGCGGCACAAAGCAGGCCACAAACAAGAGAGGCGGCGGCCAGCGGCCACTTCATTTGCGCATGACTCCGTCAAGCAATTTGCTATGGATTTCTTCCATGCGGCGCGCGGTTTGATCGGCCCAACCGCGTTCGGTGATGCTGAGATCATCCATCAAGCCAGATAGGCGGCGCTGCAGAAGGGCCACTTTCATTTCGGCCTTTTTGTAGAACTTGGCTTTGTTCGCGGCGGCGACGGACTCGACACACGCGTTCAAAGCTTTAGTCATATTTTCGAGCGCGATATCGCCTTCTTTAATTTCACCGTTGTGGTAATTGGTTTTTGCGGAATCGAAAGATTCGTCGGCATAGGACAGCGCCAGATCGGCCCGTTTTGCTGGATCGCGCTCCAACTTGAGCTCTGCCAAAAACGATTGGGCAGACGCAGAGAGAGTAAATGCCGCCACAAGCAATCCAGCTTGCAGCGTCTTAGATTTCGTGAAGGAAATTCTCATCGATTTGCCTCCTTCTCCAGTATCCTGCTGCGTTGTCGAGCAAGAAATTCTTGATCCGGGTTTTTGCCCTGGCTCAATTCCAAGAACTTTTGGTAGTTGGTGAGCGCCGGCTTAATTTGGCGCATTTTGTCCAGGACGATGGCCCGGTAGTAAAAATCTCCTGCAGTCTCCGCATTTAGATTATGCACCTTATCGAGGCAGGCCAGCGCTTGGGGAAACTGCTGTGATGGTACTAGGACTCCAATGGCCTCTTGCCAAGCTTCGACGGAATCAGGCTTGAGGGCGGCGGCAGCCAGGAATTCTTCGCTGGCTGGGAGATATTCGTGCTTATCGCGGTGCATGCGGCCGACAATCATGCGCAGGTCGTAGTTGCGCGGCTCCTGGGCGATGGCGAGATCGAGCAAGGGCTGGGCGGCTTGATCTTGCTTATTGCGCATCAGGGCCGTGGCGAGCGCCACTTCGTTGGCGGCGGTCGGAGCCAGGTTAACGGCGCTTTGAAATTCGGTGACAGCGTCGGCTGGACGGTTGTCGGCAAGGTAGATGCGGCCCAAGGCCTCGCGAGCACCGGGATTGTCGGGAAACTGCTGGAGAAATTCGACTGCTTTGTCGTGTTCTTTGGCAGTCAAGAGCGCATCGGCAATTTCGAGTTGGTAGCTCTTCAGGCGGGGGTCGAGATTAGCGGCGTTGCGGTAGTGGGGCGCCGCTTCATCCACCTGCTTTAGTTGGAGCAGGGCTTGACCGAGGCCGAGTTCGGCACTGGCGAGTTTGGGATCGGCGGTCAAAGCTGCTCTATAGGCTTCGGCTGCACCGGGCGCGTCGTTCGTGGCCAGCAGAGCGTCGCCTAGATAGCGTTGGGCCCGGGCGGGGTCGGCTTTTGCTTGACGGCGTCGCGAAGGGCGGGAATGGCATCAGCAGGCGTGTGATTGCGAATTTCAAGGATTCCCAAGTTGAGGTCTGCTTCGTACAGGCCAGGCTTAAGAACGAGAACTTGCTTGAGATGGGCAGCGGCTTTGTCGTCTTGCTTCAAGCCGATTTCGGCGAGCGCCAAGTTGAAAAAAGCGGAGTAGTCCTTGGGGTCGGCCACCGTCAGTTTGGTGAAGATTTCCTGAGCTTGTTGGTAGTTTTGCTGATCGAGAGCCTTAAGGCCGTCGTCTTGAAGGTCGAAAGGCGCAGAACTAGCTAACAGCATGCTGAGGGCGAAGACGGAGAGCAAGCGCTAGAGCCTTTCGACTACTATTCTACCCACGTTGATTTTCAGGCGACTTGCTTGCGTTCTTTGGCGGCAGTGGCGGCTTCGCGCTGAAGGTGGCTCATGTTGATGCCTTCCATGGTGACGGCAATAAAGCCGATGACAATGAGCGGGATGGTGACGCCGGCCCAAAGAACGATGGTGAAACGGCGGGCAAGTTGGTTATCCAAGCCGAACATCATGAGAGCGCGCGCGGCGACATAGTGGAAGGATCCGATGTTGCCGGGTGCTTGCGGAATGATGGAACTGAGGCGTAAGAGAACCATGGCCATGATGCTGGCGGTCCACGGGACGTTCAGATTATAAGCGCGAACGAACGCATAGATGGGCAGGAACTGGGCCGACAAATACAGGCCGCTCACAAAGAAGGAGTAGTACAGATAGCGTGAATGACCAATAAGATGGAGGTCTTCTATGAGAGTGTTAAACCACTTGGGCCAGGAGAGACCGAAGACCAGATCTAGGGACTGCTTGCGCGCATACATGGCATAGCCGAGGATAAGGCCGAGCAGCACCAGGAAGACAGCAAGCGCGTATCCGCCGCTCACGAGAACGCGAGGCATTCGGTGAAGGCGCAGGCAAAAGAGAAAGAACGTGATGAGCCACACGCCATCAAATAAACGCTCGATGAGAGCGGAGGCGAAAGTGACGGACAGTGGAAGCTCAGTATGATTTCGAGAGCAGGAAGCAGCGAATCAATTCGCCGGCGCGGAGAGGGAAAACTTCGTTAGTGAAGAGGCCCACGTAAATGGCTTCCAGCGTTTGTATGAAAGGCACTCGGGCAATGGGCCGCAACAGCAACTTCCAACGCCAGCCGTGAAACATATAGACCGTGATGTCGCAAACCACAGCGAGCGCAACCCACGCCCAGCGCATATGACCGATTTCGCCCCAGATGCGATGCAGGCCGGCGTTCTTGAAAACCCAAACCATGCAGACGAGCGAGAGGATATTGGTGACAGCGATGATCGCCCAAGATCTGAATTTATTGGGGCGCTCGACAGGCCTCAGTTTGGTGGTCTGAGTGCTCAAGGCAACTCCATGATAGCGCTGGTTTATCGGTAGGTCAGACGTAGAGACCCATGGCGGCCTTGGCTTTGCGGACAGTATCTTGCGCAATGGGGAGCACGTGTTCTCTGCCGCGGGTGAGGATAGCGTCAATATAGGCGGGCTCGGCGGTGACTTCGCGATAGCGTTTTTGAATGGGTTCCAGGCGCGAGATGACGGCTTCGGTGACACGCTTTTTGAAATCGCCGTAGCGCAGCCCATTGACGCTTGCTTTTGTAACGGAGGCATCGCAGGCTTGGGCGATGTTCAGAAGATTGGCGATGCCAGGGCCCATGGCTTCGACATCGACGGCGGGCGCGGAATCGGTAGTGGCGCGGTGAGATTTTCTTTTGAATGGTCTTGGGATCGTCGAGCAAGGCGATGGCGTGGCCGGCTCCGGTGGCGGATTTGCTCATTTTCTGAGTAGGATCGTCGAGGCCCATGACGCGCGCGCCCACGAGTGGGAGTTTGGTGGCGGGCACAACGAAAAATTCGCCATAGAGTGAATTGAAGCGCTGAGCGATGTCGCGTGTGAGCTCTAAATGTTGCGACTGATCGTCGCCCACGGGAACAATAGCCGCCTGGTAAAGCAGAATATCGGCAGCCATGAGGACGGGGTATTGAAGCAAGCCATCGCCAATGGTTTCCTGCTTTTCCGATTTTGCTTTGAACTGCGTCATGCGTTGAGCCAGCCGAGAGGCGTAACGCAAGTGAGCATCCAGGCGAGTTCGGCGTGTTCGGCCACGGCGGATTGGACCATGACTGAAGATCGCTCGGGATCAATACCGGCAGCAACAAAGAGCGCGGCCGTTTCGCGGATTTTGCTCGCGCAATTCTTTTGGATCCTGATAGAGAGTGATGGCGTGCAGGTCAACGATACAGAAAATACTCTCGTAATCTCCCTGATCTCCGCCCAGTTTTTGAGGGCGCCTAAATAGTTGCCAATATGCAATTGGCCGGTGGGTTGTACCCCGGAAAATACTCTTGCCTTCGAATTCATGGAAGCGAATCTCTATCCTAAAGGATGGCGTCTACAAAAGAAAACCCTCCGGCTGAGATAGAAATAGAAAAACTGGTATACGGCGGCGATGGACTCGCGCGATTGGATGGCCAGGTGGTACTCATGCCTTACGTGCTTCCGGGCGAGCGAGTTTCGTTCCGGCCGCAAAAAATGAAAGCCGGTTTGTTGAAGGGCACGCAGGTGGAAATACTGCAGCCTTCGGCGGAGAGGATCAAGGCGCGCTGCGAGTACTATACGCAGTGCGGCGGCTGCCATTTGCAGCATGCGGACTATCCGTTCCAAATTGCGCAGAAGATCAGTATTTTGCGCGAAACGCTTAGGAGGATTGCGGGGCTGGAGTTTACGGAAGAGATTCCGGCCGTAACGGGTGAGCCTTGGGCATACCGGAACCGGGTGCAATTGCATTTTAAGGCGGGCACATGCGGGTTTCACAAGGCGGAATCACACGCCATTCAAGGGATTAGCCATTGCGATATCTCCGCGCCACTGTTGAATGAGGCGATTGCCAAGATACAACCGGCGGTGAAGAAACAGGAGTGGCCGGATTTTCTGCGGTCGCTGGAGTTGTTTACGAACGGCACGGAGATTCAGGTGAATGTGCTGGAATCAAACCGGCCGGTGGCGGCGCGATTCTTTACTTGGCTCAAGAACATGATGCCGGCGATTGCGACGGGCGACATTGTTTACGAAGCAGCGAGCGAGCGGTTTCGCATAAGCGGCGGGTCGTTCTTCCAGACGAACCGGTTTCTGGTGGATGCGCTGGTCAATGAAGTGATGGGCGACGAGCGCGGTGAGGATGCGGTTGATTTGTATGCCGGCGTCGGATTGTTCACGTTGCCGATGGCAAAGCGGTTTCAACGAGTACAAGCAGTGGAACGCGGCGCGACGGCGTTTCGCGATTTGGAGTTTAATGCGGAGACGGCGAAGCTGACGAATGTGACGGCGCAGCGTGCAGCGGCGGAGGAATTCTTGCGGGAGTTGCAAACGGCTCCGGCCTGGATGGTGGCCGACCCGCCGCGCGCAGGTTTGGGAAAAGACGCGACAACGGAGTTATTGCGTTTGAAGCCGCAGCGGTTGACGATTGTGAGCTGCGACCCGGCGACGCTGGCGCGAGATTTGAAGGTGTTGCTGGGCGGAGGGTACACAATTAACCGCGTTTCTTTAGTTGATTTATTTCCGCAGACTTATCACTTTGAAACGGTGGTTAGGCTTGAGATAGAATCCAGGAGCTCATAGTTGGGCACACTTCATGACAAACAACAGACTGACACGGCGGGGCTTCGGAACGATCGCCACCGCTGGATTATTAGCCCTCGCAGGACGTAAAGCGGCGACGGCGCAGAGTATTTATAATTCGCCGGGATTGTGCGGATTGCTCGGCAGTTCGACTGAGGCTTTTGAGACATCGCTCGAAGGGGCTTTCACGTTTCTGAACACGATGCAGGACGGATATGTGGCGGGAAGCACGGTTCGGCTTTCGCAGAGCTATTCAGATCAGTTGTTCGGACCTGGCTTTCCGTATGTCGGCTTCACGTACGACAACGCGGTAGTAATTCAGGCGCTGTTGGCCCGCGGCACGGCGACCGATATCCAACGGGCCGCCATTCTGGGCAATGGATTGGTGCATGCGCAGGCAACGAATTTTCCGGTGGCTGATGGGCGTTTTGCGCAAGGCTACTACGTAAACGCGGCGGACTCGTCAGGCGCTTACATTACGCCGGCAGCGAATCCTTTTTACTTCTACAGCAGTTCGGTGGGCGATCAAGCGTGGGCAGGCATGGCGCTGGCACAGCTTTATCACGCTACCGGGAGTTCGGCCTTCCTCACTGCCGCTCTGAGCGTGGCGAACTGGATTGTCGCTAACACCTATGACACGCTGGGCGCGGGCGGCTATCGGTTTGGCACGAATATCAATCCGTCGAACCAATCGGTGCCTTCAACGAACGGTAAATCGACGGAACACAATATAGACACATACGCGTTTTTCACGATGCTGGCGACGCTGACGAACGGTGGTAAGTCTACGGCAAACAAGATGACTTGGTCGAGTTTGGCCCAACATGCGCTGACGTTTGTGCAAGCGATGTTCAACACGGCCGGCGGATTCTTTTGGACAGGTACGACAGGGGATCAAATCACGATCAATGACTACCCGATTCCGGAAGATGCGCAAACCTGGTCGTACCTTGCGCTACAGAGCAAGATGTATGGCGTGAGCATCGATTGGGTGAAGACAAATTTGCTGTCCATCGACACACCTTCTTCGCCGTTTAGCGCGTTGAAGGGTCTGGGAAATTTGAGGGTGGAAGGGGAAACCTTCGACACGGCGAGCCTGGCAACCAACGGCGCAGCGAACGATCCCGAAGCGGTGTGGCTGGAGGGAACCGCGCATACGGTGGCGGCTTTGCTCTCGCGGCAGTTGCCCCCGGAAAAGGATATTCCGATTTATAGCGGCGACCTTAATACGGCGCTCGAACTGCTACAGAACCTGCGCCTCGCACAAGCGAAACTCGGCACAGGACAAACGATAAACGGCAAGCCGATTAGCGTGGGGCAAGGGATGGTGGCCGCCACAGGCCAGCTTGACACGGGCTTTGGGTACGATTACTTCCCCGACCTGCACATTGGCGCTACGGGCTGGTATGCGCTAGCGCTGCTGGTGGCGAATCCATTCGAATTGGGGTATCGCACAAGCAGGTGGTAAGAATGTCTAAGTTGATTTGAAGTTAGCTTTGAGCCCGCCCCACTTACGAGCGACTAACTCTGCCACATTGAGAAGGATCGCTAGACCCAGTAGGGCGGGCCAGAGTTGCCACACGGTGGAGACTGCGCGGCCGGAAGTATCGAAAATGCTGGCTACGGGTGGATCAATGCGGCCGCCGGTGAGCGTAGCGATCTGCCGTAGGAGCGTTTTGTTCGAGCCGTAATCCTGTAGCTCTTCGGTTTGGCGGTAGAGACCAACTTCGGGAAAAGCGGGACTGTCCTGCAATGGCCGAATACGGAAGAGACCGCGAACACTGCCCACGTGAAGAGTGCCGCGGAACACATGTCCGGCCACGCGCTTTACAGGAATTTGTTTGCGGAAATTAGCGGGACCTAAAACAAAAATCGGCGGGGCGCTGCCAGGATCGGGCAGTTCCTCGGCGAGAGTATAGGTTACATTGATATCGCCGTTCGCGGCGTCAAATTGGGCGCTGGCTTCGCTCAAATCGGCATGGGTGAGCAGATCGCGCGAGACGTTGGTCCAAAACTTATCGAAGCCGGGCCAAGTCATCCAATCGGCCGCCCAGCGGCTTTTGGCATCGGAGGTAAAGACCGCCGAACGGCCCAAGCCGTACTGCCAGCGCACGTACAAGGGGTCTTTCTTGGTAGCGTCGATTCCGAGGATGGTCTCGGCACCTTCTTTCGCGGTGTAGCGGGCATAGCCTTTTAGGGCAGGCGCCTTTTCCATATCAACGCCATCGAGCACTTCGGCTTGACGCTCGACAATGGGAGACATTACCGCTTCCACGGCGGTGCCGCCCGTGTAGTCTTTAACGTCTTTCAATAGGATCTGCTCCAGACCCTGTGGCTCGTTGAGAAAGTAACTGCGGCCGTTCGAAGTCGCCGCCACTTTTTCGAGATAGGCGCGGTTGACGTCCTGACCTAAGCCGACAGTCGAAATGGTGACTTGATTGTCGGCAGCCTTTTTGGCGAGGTCCATGCTGTCGCCCTCTTCGGAAATACCGTCGGTGAGCAGAACAATGTGCTTGAAAACGCCTTTAGAAGGCAGCACCTTGCGGTAGGCTTCCGCCAGAGCGGGCGCGATTTGAGTGCCGCCATCTGGGGTGATGCCGGAAATGAGGCGCTTGATGAGCGACTTGTCTTCAGCGCGGCGCATGGGGACGGCCCATTGGAAAGAGTTATCAAAAATCAGCACGCCGATGTTATCCATAGGGCGGAGATGGTCGACAACACCAATAGCCGAAAGGCGCGCGAGCTCGATCTTTCGCCCTTCCATGGAAGACGATTTATCGATGATGAGAACAACGCTGGTTCCCTCAGGCGATTTGGGAGGAGCAAGTTGCGCGGGCAAGGCGCGATCCAACGCGTCCATCTTTTTCTCGGGCTTGTAGACTTGGCGTTCGCCGCCGATCAGCAAAAGGCCGCCGCCGTCACGGACGTAAGCGTCCAGGCGATTCTTGCGAGCGGCGCTGATGTCGTTCAGATCGAGATTATTCAGGACCACAAGTTGAATACCGCTCAGATCGCGATCGAGCAGAGACGCATCACGGGTAATCTCAAAGGCGCTTTGTTGGAAGACATTCAACAAATTGAGATCGGTGCCGGCGGGGTCGTCTGAAAGATACAGAACCTTGGCACGGCGCATGGCAATGGCTTGCTCGAATGGTAATTCGCCCAAGCGCTGTGTGCGGATGTGGCCAGAAATAGAGGCGGCGCCGGTCGTATTCAGGCGGGCGTGAACACGCAGGGTGTTGATGCCAGCTTCGAGTTGGACGACGCTAGAACCAAGTGGCTTCCCTTCGACGGCAACGTCAACCGTGGCGGGTGCCGCGGCGGGCGAATGAATGGTGAGATCGAGAGGAATCTGTTCCCCGGCGTAGGCAAGACGCGGTAATGAGACCGAATCAAGACGAAGGTCAGTGGCCGGACGGCCCTTGATGGCGATAGTATCGACGGGAACCTGCAAACGGCGCATTTGGGCTATGGCACGGGCGGAACTGCCTTCATTCTCGTTGCCATCGCTGATGAGCAGCAAGCGTGGAATGTAGCCGGCAGGAACGGCGGCCATGCTACTGGTGAGCGCTGCCTCGATATTGGTGGCATCACCAGCAGGCGATGCAGTGGGCAGAAGCTTAACGCCTTTTACGAGTTCAGTCGCGGCCAGCAAGCGAGGTTTGGCGGCAAACGGAACAACCTTCACCCAATTGGAGCCGCGTTCTCCTTCGATTTTCTCGACCAGAGACGACGCACGATTGAGGTCGTCGCGCGTGACGCTGGCCGATGTATCAACTAAGACCATGACGCCCACCTTGGTGCGCGGTAAAGGCAAAGTGGGTTCGGCCAAGGCGATGAATGCGGCGGCGAAACTGGCGGCTTTCAACAGCAGGGGTAAACGGCGCGCGGTGGTGCGCCAACTGTAGGCGGTCCAAAGGGAGGGCCCGATCAGCAAAAGCAACCACCAGGGGTGAACAAACGTCATTTCGCCACCATTTCCGGCTGAAGTTGCGAAGCGGTCTTCGGACTGGCGGCAGCCCTGTGCGCGGCACGGCGTTGACGTCCGAACAGATACCATTCCGCGAGTAGGCAAAATAAGCCAGCAATGGCGAGCCATTTCCAAAGGTCTACTGGCATGCCCACCAAGCGAGACTGGCGTGGGATGCCTTGCGCCGCACTGGCGGGAATCGTCCATTCGGTTTCGGCCACATCGGGCAGCGTGAGAGAAAGAATTCGTTCGCGGCCAGTGGAGTAGACATGTAAGACGCTGGGCTCCGCTGCGAATAGTTGCAAGTTTCCTGCGCGCACGGTGAAAGGCGAAGCCAAGCCTTTGTCGTCTACGACGCGGATCTGATCAGTACTTTCGTTGGGGTCGAGCGCGATGGCGGCGGTGCCCACGCTAGCGGCACTGAGATCTACTGTGCGGAACGATTCAGGCGAAAGCCAGCGCAAGAAATTAGCGAATAAAATCGGAGTGGTCGTGGACAAACGCAGTTGCTCTTGCAGCGGATCAAAGCCGATGACACCGAAGCGGGGCTGACGACCGCCGCCGTCGCGCGCCAGAACGATGGGTCCGCCGGCCACGTTCGCCACGGGGATATCGCCTTCGAAGGCCTCGAAAATCTCGGCGTTCGCAATATGTGTTTCTTTGGCGCGCAGGCCTGCGCCGAGGATGGTTTCGTTATGCCAGTTTTTAATTACGGAATCGTAGTCAACGCCCTTCACGGCGATGGGTGAGCCGTCTCTCGGAGGATCGATCCAGAGGGTGGGTAGAGCGGGGGGAGTGCGCGGGATGAAGCTATCGAGCACCACCACTTCGCCGGGCTGGGTTGCAGATGGATAGGCAGATACGCCCGCGAAACTAGCCAGCACGCGGTGATTCGCTTCTAACAAGGGACTCCAGTCGGCGGGACGATCTGTGTAGACAGTCACCTGTAATGGACCACTGCGGGGCAGTCGCAAACGCGCCTCTTGATCGGTGGTTAAATCGTCCGCCGGAGATAGGCGCGCCCCCAGTTCGCCTGCGACAGGACTAACGAAGCGATAATCGGCGGCGGTTTCCTGGTGCGGCGCGAGTTGGATCAGGCGAGGCGCGAATTGGGTTCCAGCGTAGCGTGCCTCAAGGCGCACAGACTTAGGCTGATTTCCAAAATTCTTGAGCGTCACCGTAGCTTCCCATGCGTTCGATTCTTCCTGATCGCGCTTAGCAGAGAGATGCTGAATACCGACATGCTCACGATTGAGATCGACGTTGAGGATGCGCAGATTCGGAGGCGGCGTGGCGTCCGTTGTTTGGCCGGCAATCATGCGAGGACCGACGTAGACGATCTCACCCGGTGAGCCTTCGGCCCAGTTCTGCTCTTGCAGGGCAAAGGTAAACGCTTGTTCGAGATTTAAGGCGGAGGATTCTGAAACGGAGGCGGCGATCTGTTCGCGCAATTGATTCCGATCTTCGGAAAACGGAGTTACGGGCGTGGTAAGGCCAGCGACCCGCACGAGCATGACACGGTCGTTACCCGGCAGGGCAGCGAGATAACGCAAAGCGAGGCGCTTTTCTTCATCAAGAACCGGACCGCCGGCCGTCTTACCGGCAGACCAGGCGGACGTGTCGAGCAACAGAACGTGATCGTGACCACGCCATCTTTTGCTGCCCCATTGCAACTGGGCAATGGCCAGGAGCAACAGGAGAAGACCTAGGAGCTGAAGGAGGAGAGACCATGGGTCGCGCATGCGGCGGCGGCTTTGCAGTTCTTCGGCCGAGCGCGCCGGCGCCCAAAAACGAAGGGTGGATACGACCTTCTTGCGCTTGCTTTTATCGAGCAGGTAGAGAGCGGTGACAAGACCACCCACCACGCCCAGCAGCGTGAAAAACTCGCCCATGCTGAGGTTCACGAAGAACATGGCTACCTAATTCCCCTGCACCATCATGAGAGGTCCGAAAACCGCTTCTTCGAGCGGTATCGATGTTGAAATACCGGCATAGCGGCCGCCGTTGCGCAACGCTAATTTGCGCAATGCGGCGGCGTGCTCGTCAAACGCGGAAGTATAGGCTTCGCGCGAGGCTTCGTCCATCGCAATCTTAAGTTCGGCGCCAGATTCGGCATCGGTCAACTCCATTTCGCCTTGGCCGCTAGGGACGCGATCTTCTTCGCCCCATAGTTGAATAAACAGCAGTTCGTGGCCGAAATCGGCCATGTATTGCAGGGGACGAAAGCAGTCGGAGTCGTCGAGAAAATCTGAGATGACGATCACTAAGCCGCGCTGCGGATATTCTTCTAAAAACTGGCGGGCCGTTTCCAGATAGCTGGTCTTGCCGGTGGGAGTAAGCCCGCGCAGAAAATTCTCGGCGGGTTGAAAGCGGTGACGGCCACCGCCCGCCGTAAACGGATCGAGCAGACGCGCGGAAAAAGGCTGCAGCACAATAGAATCGAGCCGCACCAAGCCGATGTACACAAGCGATGCCGCCAGTTTGCGCGCATAATCGAACTTGTTCGGTTGCTTTGGTGCGTTGCCAACAGTCATGGACGAACTGACATCCAGAAGCAAACGGACCGGGACGCGCGGTTCCACCTGGAACATTTTCAAGAAGAGCTTTTCGAAGCGCATGAAGGCGCGCCAATTGACGGCTCGCAGATCGTCGCCTTGATGGAAGTTTCGGTGGTCTAAGAATTCTTGTCCGGGTCCGGCAAAACGCGAGACGTTATGGCCGCCCACTAGCCCGTTGAAAGATTTCTGCCAGTGCAAGGTGAGCCGTTCGAGACGTTCCAAAAAGCCACGATCAACAAGAGGCTCAGGCATACAAACCCGCTATCCCGACACCACGCCTGCCAGAATCTTCTTCAAGATAGTTTCGGTGGTTTCGCCATCAGCGTGCGCGTCAAAGTTGAGAATAATGCGGTGGCGAAGAACGCCGGGCGCGACGGTGGCTACGTCTTCGGTACTGAGATGCATACGGCCACGCATGAGCGCCAAAACACGACCGCATTCGATGAGCGCCTGCGCGCCGCGCGGAGAACTGCCATAGCGAATGTAGCGATTCGTAATCTCGGCCGCGCCCTTTACGCCCGGTTGGGTCGCCATGATCACGGAAATGGCGTAATCCTGAACGTGGGGCGCTACAACTACTTGACGGCAAATCGCCTTGAGTTCGGCGATTTGCGCCTTAGTCATGACTGTTTGCAATGTGACTTCGTCGTTCTTGGTGGTGACGTCAACAATGCGGTTGAGATCCTCGCGCGACGGATATTCCACCAGGATTTTCATGAGAAAGCGATCCAACTGCGCTTCTGGCAAAGGATAGGTACCTTCCATCTCGATAGGGTTCTGCGTGGCCATGACCAGAAACGGAGCCTCGAGTTGGTAGCTGGTGGTGCCGCTGGTTACCGTTCGCTCCTGCATAGCTTCGAGCAAAGCCGACTGGGTCTTTGGTGTGGCGCGGTTAATCTCGTCGGCCAGAACAAGGTTCGAAAAGATCGGCCCGGCCTGGAAGCGCAGATTCTTATGGCCGTGCTCGTCGGTCTCCATCACCATGCTGCCGACGATATCGCCAGGCATCAGATCGGGCGTGAACTGGATGCGGGAGTAACGAAGATCAAGGACACGGGACAAGGTTCGGAGGAGAGTGGTTTTACCCAACCCCGGTACGCCCTCGAGCAAAACATGCCCGCCGGCGACAAGGCAGATGAGAACGCCCTCGATGACACCGGTTTGACCGACGATGATTTTTCCTATCTCTTGCCGTACCCGAGACAACTCTGCCGTGGCGCGTTCGACGTCGGCGGTATAGGTGCTCAGTGTTTCTGCCATTCAAATCATTCTAAAGGAGGGATCTTTCTACTAGTGTACGAGGCTGAGTTTTAGGAGGTTTAGGACGGCGTAGAAAAAGCGGCCTTGCGAGCGGAGCCTGGGAGTGGAAGCACAGAAAGGGGCGGTGAATTTGAACTCGCCGCCCCAGTAGATTTACGCGATGCGGCGTCGTTTAGCAAACAGGAGACCCGCTGCTCCGCCTAGCATGGCAAGCCCTTCTGTGGCCGGCTCTGGAGCGGCAGCAGGCGATGCGAGATCGCCCGTCACAGAAAAGTTCAGGTTGAGCGAATTGGGTAGGTAGTTAAAGCTGACCGCCGGAGCGTCGTTGAGTTGACCTGCGTTTGCGTAGTAGTAATAATCACCACCGTCGTAAGACATACCGTCGGCGGAATTAACGGTCGCTGAACCGTTGGTTCCCCACCAGTCGGCTTCAGTGTTGAATGTCGAACCACCGCTGAGAACGAGATAATAGGTGCCAGGCCCAAGGGTCAGTCCCGTGAATAGCGTGTGCATTGAGCTGGAACTCGACGGGTCAATGGTTGTGGAGGCGATGACATTCGCGGCTGTTTCCTTGGGGCCAATAGCTGTTGTCAACCAAGCATTAATCGTCGAAAGTGCTTGGCCGTTATTTCCCACTTCGGCAGATATGGAGACGTTCTTCAAAGCAGAGCCGGCGATGAACTGTTGAGCCAAAATCTGTTCGTAAGACGGGCCACCCAAAGCAAAAGTGACCGGAGTGTTAGCCGACACTGACAGAACGGTAGCAGCTGAAGCGTTGATTCCTGAGGCGAGTGCGGCAAACGCCGCCAAAAGCACAAAGCCTTTAAATTTCATAAAGTCTGTAATACATCCTTTTGTTTGCAGCGAATTCTTTTCGATTCGTGTATACGATTATTCGCAGCTAGGCGCTATGCTTTCAAGACCTTAGTAATCCGCTGGCGTAAGTAATAAGGCGTTTGTATCCCTTACGGCGCTGCTTTGCGGTGATAGAGTATTCTTTCGGTGCGTCCCAGTCGCCAAGCCGGATAGGAGCAGAATGAATGATGATTCGACGGCGAAGGCTTCTCCCGCTGTTTTTAGTGAGCATGCTGGGTTGCGTCCTGCTCGATGCTGGCGCAGATTCCACCACGCCACGGATTGAGTCTCGACTGCTGAGCGGACTGCAATGGCGCGATGTAGGTCCGCTTCGCGGTGGACGTACTTTTGGCGTGGCGGGACACGCGGATGAGCCAGATACTTTCTATATGGGTTCGGTCGGCGGAGGAGTGTGGAAGACCGAGAATTCGGGTCGGACATGGTTTCCTATCTCCGATGAGGGCATTCCGATCGGTTCGATCGGCGCAATTGCGGTGGCGCCCTCGAACGCCAAAGTAGTTTACGTAGGCACTGGCGAATCGGACATTCGCAGCCAAAACTCGTATGGAATCGGGATGTTCAAGTCAACCGATGCGGGCAAAACTTGGACACATATTGGCTTAGACGGCGTGCGGCAGATCGGCCGGGTAGCGGTAGATCCGAAAGATGCTAACCGGCTCTATGTGGCAGCGTTAGGAAATATTTATGCGCCAAATGCGGAGCGTGGAGTTTTCCGCTCAACCGATGGAGGCGCGCACTGGAGGAAAGTCTTGTTCGATGCGGCGCGGCCGAATGATGTGGGGGCCATTGATGTCGCGGTGGATGGAAGGAATGCACGCGTCGTCTATGCATCGCTGTGGGGAACGCGGCGGCCTCCGTGGGCTGTTTATGCACCCACAAACCTGCCCGGTGGTGGTCTTTACAAGTCTGTGGACGGAGGCGAGACTTGGAAAAAGCTGGCGGGCGGTTTGCCGGATGATGAGTTTGTCGGCCGGATTGGGATTGCGATCGCACCGAGCAATTCCAAGCGTTTGTGGGCAGTGGTAGACGACAGCGGCAGGGCTGTGCCGCAGGCGCTACGGATGGGAGGCGGCTCCGCAGCAGGGGCCGAGGCATCGAAGCCAGCGGGAGGAGTCTATGTCTCTGACGACGCCGGCTCGACGTGGAGACTGGTCAATGGCGAGACGCGACTGTGGGGACGCGGTTGGTACTTCGGCGGCGTGGCTGTGGACCCGGTGAATCCGGACCGCGCGTATGTGATCAATACTGCGACTTATATGACGACGGACGGAGGAAAGACATTTGTTCCCGTGAAGGGCGCGCCCGGCGGCGACGATTATCACCAGCTTTGGATCAATCCGAAAGACGGGAACCGCATGGTGCTGAGTAGCGACCAAGGCACTGTAGTGAGCGTGGATGGAGCCAAGACCTGGAGCACTTGGTACAACCAGCCGACGGCGCAGATCTATCACGTGGCGGCCGACAATCGCTTTCCTTACTGGCTGTATGGCGCGCAGCAGGATAGCGGCGGCGTGGGTGTGAGTACGGCTTCGCGCGAGGGCGTTCTGAGTTTCCGGAACTGGGAGCCGACTTGTTTGGCTGGAGAGAGCGCCACTGTTCTCCCTGATCCAAAGGACGGCAATATTCTTTATGGCAATGGGAATGGGAGGTGCGACCAGGCACTGAATGTCTCTGCTCCGTTGGGAGGAGAGATGCCGGCCGCTGATCCGAAGGATCCAGACAGAAAGACATGGACACTGCCGCAAGTATTCTCGGCGGCGGATGAAGCGCTGTATTATTCAAATCAATTTGTGATGAGGTCACGAGATAGGGGCAAGACTTGGGAGAAAATCAGTGCGGACCTGACACGGGTGAAGCCAGACCTGCCGCCTACACTGGATCCCATAACCGGGAAAGACATCGACCAGCCGATGACTGACAGGTTTGGCGTGGTGTACTCAATTGGGCCGTCGCCTTTAGAAGCAACAACGGTGTGGGTGGGTACCGACGACGGATTGATTTATGTGACTCGCGACGATGGGCAACACTGGACCGATGTGACGCCGCCTCCCATGACGGCATGGAGCAAGGTTTCGCAGATTGAGGCGGGACACTTCGATGCGGAGACGGCTTACGCGTCGGTAGACCGCCACAGACTGGCGGATCTTAAGCCTTACATATACCGGACGCACGATGGCGGGAAGACTTGGCGGAATATCGTTGCCGGCATTCCGGAAGGCGCCTATGTAAACTCCGTGAAAGAGGACACGAAAGTTAAAGGGCTTTTGTACGCGGCAACTGAGCTGCGTGTGTATGTCTCTTTCAACGACGGCGAGTCGTGGGAAGCGCTGCAAAATAACATGCCGGTAACATCGATCCGCGACATCGTGGTGCATGGAGATGACTTAGCCATTGCCACCCATGGACGTGGATTCTGGGTGATGGATCAGATGACGCCACTGCGCGAGTTGGCCGCGCACGGCCCGGAGATCACTTCAGCGAAGGTGTGGCTGTTTCAACCGGGAGAGACGGTCGCAGCGCGTATTGGGAGTATGAATGGAACACCGTTGCCGCACGAGGAACCGCAGCTTTCGAATCCGCCAAGTGGCGTGGTGGTGTATTACGCGCTCAAAACGGCACCTAGCCAGCCGCTGAAATTGGAACTGGTCAATAGTGCAGGGGTAACGCGCGCCTGTCTGGCGAGTGATGCGCCAGTGAAGCCAGTGGATACAGAAGCGATTAATGTGCAGGCAGTCTGGGAGCAGCCGGTACAACCGCCGTCCGCCAATGAAGGGATGCAGAGGATAGCGATCGGCGGAGCAACAGGGCGCGGAGGATTTGGTGGATTTGGCCGCGCTGCGGCTCCGCCGCCGAAGGATGCGTGTACGGGCGCAGTACAAGCATCGACGCCGACGGGCAGAGGGTTTCGCGGAGGTATTCCGGCGTTGGCGCCCGGCCAGTACACGGTTCGGTTAACGGTTGATGGACAGACTTACACGAAGTCGGTGACCGTGAAGAAAGACCCGCGGGAGCGATGAAACTCCCGCGGATTGACTAGAAGGTCGGAATCGCAACCGGTGCGGGCATCTGGTCCTTGGGGAATCGAGGAACCATTTCGTCGCGATTCGCCAAGTGCAGCACCGCAGCTGCCACGATGGCCGCAGCATGCTCCACATCTTCTGGAATAATCCTTTCATAGGTGTCGAGGTTGGTGTGGTGAGTCATGGTGTTGTACTCGATGGGATCCTGTTGCAGACCAATCCCCGGGAGGCCAGCGTTGTTGAAGGAGGTGCTGTCCGTGCCTCCCACAGCGCGACTCTTGGTGGTGATAGCGCCCGCCACGCCCCAGTCTTGAAACTGAGCGAACACGGGGCGTAGAATATCAGCGGCTTCAGGAGGTCCGAAGATGCTCGCACCACGTACGCGGCCCGTACCCGTATCGACATTGAAATAGGCATCTAGCGTTGCCCACTCCGGCTTTGGATCTTCAGCCGTCCCGAAGTGCTCCCTTACATAGGCCAAGGAACCTAGCAGCCCTTCTTCTTCGCCGGACCAAAGAGCCACGCGGATGGTCCGGCGAGGCTTGACTCCCGAGTTTTGAATGAGACGCACGGCCTCCATCATGATGGAACACCCAATGGCGTTGTCAGTGGCACCGGTGCCACCGTGCCAGGAATCGAGGTGACCGCCCAACATGACTACTTCTGAGGCTTTATCGGACCCAGGAATTTCGCCAATGGTGTTGTAGCTCGTTTTGCCTTCGGGGTAGAGGTGGTTGGTGATTTCAAAATCTAGTTCCACTTCTTCACCATCGTTCATCAACCGTTCAATACGGCCGAAATCATCATTGCGGAGGATGACGGTGGGGACGGCGGTCGCCGGATCATAGCCGCGGTGCTGTTGAGCCACGATGATGCCATCGGCGCGTGCAGCGTCGTTGATACGGATAGCGGCACCGCCCGCAACAAGCATGGCGTCCACCTTAGCGTTGGCTTCGTTGGGTGTGTAGCGCGTCGGATCAGGCGCGGGTGGGTTACCTCTCGGACCGAAGCCGCCCCCGCTCGGGTGAGCCGGATCAAATTGCGCTTTGACCTGTTCATCGGCCCGGCGTTTTGGGGCTGGATTGAAATTAATAGGGATGACAGCAGCTTTGCCGATCAGCACGATTTTGCCGCGCACTTTCGGTTGAGTTTCGGCGATCCATTGATCCAATTCGGTTTTGAGTGGACCAAGCCGGGTGGGAGGTCCGAAGGGACGGGGCGGAGCGCCGTTAGTCGCCGCGGGGGTTTCTGAAGGGAAGGGACCTTGCGGCGGAATGATTTGGATGGCCGATGCGACAACTTTGCCGGGAGTAGAAGGCGTCCAAGCCAAAATTTCGAACTTGATATTTTCATGCACGGGGGCATCAAGATGGCCGCTGGCGGATTCGTTGAGCCACCCGGGATGACCGAACTCCCAAGGCTCAAGATGGGCGTTCTTCAAGCCCCATTCCGTCATCTGCTTGACCGCCCACTTAGCGGCCATTTCGTGGTTGGGCGTGCCAGTAACGCGTGGGCCATAACGATCCGTGAGCATGTGGAGCGTATGCATGATTTGCGAATGTTCCAATTCTTCGCTACGCATCTTTGCATCGGTGGCTTCATCTACCCGCTCCTGCGCAACAAGGGGGAGGAGCAGAGAGAGAGCGAGTAGGGTGATTTTCATGATTCATACAGCATATCGATTGGCTCTCGGCCAAACTGACGCTTATGTGCGGAAGCCCTGCCGAAAACGGACAGGCAATGCATTCACCGCAACATACATGAAGCTCGCCAGCGCCCCGCCAGCAACGATGTCGATGACCATGTGGCGTTTGATCAGGAGAGGCGAGGCAATGATAAGAGCGGCCCAGATCCAAATTGCCGCTGTAGTGAGTCTGGCTGAAGTATGTTTCTGCATATACAGCGCGCAAAAGAGAGCTAGCGATGCATGCAGCGACGGGCAGGCGTTACGATCGCGATCTACCACGAATAGCCCATGTAACAAGGGGTCATACGGAGCGCCATGCGGAATCACGGTGGGCCAGAGAAGAAAGATCGTATTTGAGATGACGAGAATCAAGAAAAACCCAAGGGACGCCGGCACAAACTCTTGTAAATCTCGAATGAAAACAAGCGTCAAAGGCATAAAGACGAAAAAAGAGATGTAAGCCACCACGAAGGAAGGTACGAAGGGGATTAGATCATCTAACCGTGTGGCCGGTATGACTGTGGGGTCAAAGCGGGTTGAATGGAGGGTACTGAAATAGAGAACTGTACCTAGGATGCTAATGATGGAAAAGAAAACGACTTTGTGGCGAGTGCTGATGGGAAACGCAACGAAGGGTTGGGGTTCAGTCACGGTAATTCCTAAATACAGGATAAATACTGCTTTTTGACGTTCCTGGGTTACAGAGCGTCGAAAGCCTTTTGGGCATCGACTAAAGCGTCCGCCACTGTGGGCGCGAGAGCCGTAAAATGGCCCATCTTGCGGCCCGGACGCGGAGCGAGTTTGCCATAAAGATGAAGCTTTACGTTCGAGATAGCGGTGGCAGCGGCCCAGTTGGGTTCGCCTTGGGCCCATTGATCACCCAGCAAATTGATCATGGCAGCGGGAGAAAGCTGTTTGGGAGATCCTAATGGCAAGCCGCACACCGCGCGCAATTGTTGTTCGAACTGGCTTGTAACATTGGCGTCAAACGTGAAGTGCCCGGAGTTATGAGGACGCGGCGCAAGTTCGTTAATGAGTAAAGTACCGTCTTTGGTGACGAAGAATTCCACACAAAGCACGCCCACCACTCCAAGAGTTTCAAGGACGGTGCGAGTAATCTCAACCGCAGCGCGAGTTACAGAGTCCGCGACGCGCGCCGGCGCGAGCGAAATATGCAAAATCCCGTTGCGATGCTGATTTTCGATGGTGCCGTAGTGAATGAAAGCACCATCAATGGAGCGAGCCGCGACCACGGAGATTTCCCGATCGAAATCGACAAAAGCTTCGAGAACGGACTCACTCTGCGAGACGGTCTTCCAGGCTGCGGGAAAATCGGCGGGGGTGGTGATACGGTGTTGGCCTTTGCCATCGTAACCAAAGTCGGCTGTCTTGAGAATCGCAGGCAGGCCGATCTCCAAAGCGGCTTTTGCTAGATCGTCAAGGCTAGCCACGCGACGGAAGGGCGTTAGGGGTAGACCGGCGTTGGCGAGAAATGCCTTCTCACGGAGGCGGTGCTGGGTAGTGTGTAAAATGTGGCCGGCGGGACGAACCGGCGCGCAACGTTCGGCGGCCGCAGTGGTGGACGCAGGCACATTTTCGAATTCAAAAGTGACAACGGATACGGCCGACGCGAATTTAGCGATCGCGTCCAGATCTTCGTAAGAGGCGTTAACTTCTAAATCAGCCACTTGGCCGGTGGGTGTGTCTTCATCCGGCGATAGGGTGTGCACCCGATAGCCCATGCGCCGCGCGGCTATGGCGAACATGCGACCTAGCTGCCCGCTGCCGAGAACACCAATGGCGCTGCCAGGCAGAATGGGCTTCAAAGGTTACGGTCTCCCAGGACAGTTTCAGTTTGTTGTTTGCGGTAAGACTCAAGGCGCGTCCGAACGGCGGGATATTTGAGCCCGAGAATCGCCGCAGCCAACAAGCGCCGCATTGGCCGCGCCAGGAGGACCGATGGCCAGTGTACCCACAGGAACTCCCGCCGGCATTTGGACGATAGAGAGGAGTGAATCGATGCCGTTCAGCATGCTGCTGCGGATAGGAACTCCCAGTACAGGAAGGGGCGTGTGAGCCGCCACCATGCCCGGGAGATGAGCCGCTCCGCCCGCAGCAGCGATGATAACCTCCAAGCCGCGAGAAGCCGCCGTCTTGGCGTAATCGGCCATCCAATCCGGCGTACGGTGCGCCGAAACGACCGTACACTCATGAGGGATACCAAGAGCTTCCAACAAGTCACTGGTTCGGGAGATAGTCTCCCAGTCTGACTTGCTGCCCATAATCACGCCAACCAATGGCTTGTCGGAAGAGGGCAAAGAGTGACTGCCGCTACTACTCATGGAATGTTAGTTACTCGCCTTCGGAAACGAACCCTTTTTGCCCGTCAAAAGTATACAGGTTTTCAGTTTTGATGAAATCCAGATTCGCTTTGCCGGTGCGATCAAGAAGGCCTACTATCTGCGCATGCGTGATGGGTCCACCTTGCGTTTCACTCATGAAGCGGGCCCGCCAGTGGTCGGTGCAAAAGGTTTCTTCGAAACCGTTGGGGTACACCTTGGTGCCGCGGTTCGAGAGCGCAAACATTTTGATTCCACCACCATTGAACGTTTCCAGCTTCTTTCCGAAGGCGATCGGGTCACGGTCTTTCGAGTCAAAGAAGACGTCCACGCCGATCAGTTCTTTCTTCTGAGGCGTGTGAACCTTCAAGGTTTGATGCAGGGCTTTGTTGGGCTCGCGCGAGTAAGTGACGGGCTTGAACTGCTCAGGCTTCTTGCCCATCCGGGCCACCACGGCCTCGGCGAATTCCTTGGTGCCCGACCTTCTGTTTGCTGACGCCTTCCTTGAAGATGTCGTAGGTATGAACGCCTTCTTCCAGAGTGCGGAGCCACGCGTTGTGAACCAGTTCGGCTACGTCGGGCTGACCAATGTGGTTGAGCATGAGCACGCCGCCCAGCAGCAAACCAGAAGGGTTCGCGAGATTCTGTCCGGCCCGGCGCGGGGCGGAGCCGTGAATGGCTTCGAACATGGCGCAGCGGTCGCCAATGTTGGCGGAACCAGCGAGGCCTACGGAGCCGGCGATCTGGGCAGCAACGTCTGAGAGGATGTCGCCATAGAGATTCGGCATGACGATCACGTCGAAAGCGCTCGGCGTGTCGGCCATTTTAGCCGCGCCGATATCAACAATCCAGAATTCTTTCTCGAATTCGGGATACTCCGCACCAATTTCATCGAAGACCTTATGAAACAGGCCGTCGGTGAACTTCATGATGTTGTCTTTGGCGAAGCACGTCACCTTCTTGCGATTGTTCTGGCGCGCATATTCAAAAGCGTAGCGGACAATTTTCTCAGTACCTGGCCGAGAAATGAGTTTCAAGCACTGATAAACTTCGTCCGTTTGACGATGTTCGATACCGGCATAGAGATCCTCTTCGTTTTCGCGAACGATAACGACGTCCATGCCGGGATGCTTGGTTTGGACGTAAGGGTGATAGGAAACACAAGGCCGGATGTTAGCGTAAAGGCCGAGTGTCTTACGGGTAGTGACGTTTAGCGATTTGAAACCGCCGCCTTGCGGAGTGGTAATGGGCGCTTTGAAGAAGACTTTGGTGCGTCTGAGGGACTCCCAGGAGCTATCTTCGATGCCCGCATTTATGCCGCGTAAATAGACTTTTTCGCCGATTTCAATGGTCTCTTCCTGAATGCGCGCGCCGGCAGCCTTCATGATATGGAGAGAGGCGGCCATAATTTCAGGGCCGATACCGTCGCCATGTGCGACGGTGATAGGGACAAGATTCGTTGCCATGTGTGTACAGTGCTATTAAATCAGACTGGCCGACGCATTAGTTGGAAAAAGCCGGCGCTGAATCACAACTGTCCACTCCGCTAGCTATATTATGAAGAACTCTATGAGAACGTTATTTTCCATTCTTGCTTTCGTTGCGCCGGCTTTCGCCGCTGCGAGCGGGCCGTTCACGATCGACCAGGTGATGAGCGCGCCGTTTGCCAGTGCGCCGGTCGCATCGCCAAGTGGAGGCAAGGTAGCCTGGCTCGAAAACGAACAGGGCAGGCGCAATGTGTATGTAGCCGCTGCGCCGGATTGGAAGGCGATCAAAATAACCAATTTCAGCCAGGATGACGGTCAGGAGATTGGTGAATTAGCGTGGGCGCATGACGGATCCTATGTTGTCTTCGTACGTGGCGGCGATCTGGAAAACGGCGGCGACAACCCGAATCCAGATATGAATCCGACGACGCCCGAACAAGAAATCTGGTATGCGAATGCGGATGGAAGCGGACTAAAGAAATTAACCACGGGACGCGCTCCGGCCGTTTCACCGTTGGGCGGCTTGATCGCGTTTCTGCGCGGCGGGCAGATTTTCACAATGCTCCCGACGGGTGAAGAAGTGAAGAATATTGTGACGCAAAAAGGCCATCAGGCTGATGTACGTTGGTCGCACGATGGCCGGTCCCTGGTCTTTGTGAGCACTCGGCGGGGGCATAGTTTCATCGGCGTCTACATGCTAGCGGAGAAATCACTCCGTTTCTTTGATGCGAGTACAGATTACGATTCAGAGCCGGTGTGGTCGCCGGATGACTCGCACTTGGCTTACCTCAGGACGCCATCGGTTACTCCGCATGTGGGTCCGGCGCCGCATCGCGACGGTGAACCCTGGTTTATCCGAACGGTGGATGTAAAGAGCGGTGATGCTCGCCTTGTGTTTCAAGCTTCAACCGGGGTTGGCAGCGTTTTTCATGCCATCGTATCGAGTCAACAGATCTGGTGGACCCAGGCAGATCAGCTCATTTTTCCTTGGGAAAAGACAGGCTGGTGCCATCTCTACAGCATCGGCGTAAACGGTGGAATACCCGTCGAACTGACACCAGGCGAGGGCGAGGTCGAGCATGTTTCCCTTTCAGCGGATCAGAAAATTATTTATTACGCGGCCAATACCGGTGAAATTGACGCGCGTCATCTATGGAGCGTCGGCATAGACAGTGGGACGCCTAAACAGTTGACCAGTGGCGAACGCATCGACTGGGCTCCGGCGCCGGCGTCCGATGGCTCCGCGCTGTTCTTTCTGGCCTCAAGTTACAAAGAAAAGGCCCATCCGATGGTGCTCTTGAGTTCGGGGAAAGTGCAGGGCGTGGCTGACGCACTGGTACCCGCTGATTTTCCCGCAGCGAGTTTGGTGAAGCCGCAAGCTGTGATGATTACAGCGGCCGACGGAATGGTGGTACACGGGCAGTTATTTCTGCCGCCTAATCCAAGCCGGGCGAACGGCATCCGGCACTGGCTTTCTTTCATGGGGGCTCGCGGCGGCAAATGCTCTTGGGCTTTCACTACATGTATTACTACTCAAACGCCTTCGCAATGAATCAGTTTTTAGCGAGCCAAGGCTACATCGTTCTTTCGGTGAATTATCGCAGCGGCATTGGCTACGGCATGAAGTTTCGCGAAGCCCTGAACTACGGAGCGGCCGGTGGCAGCGAGTATCAGGACGTGGTGGGCGCGGGATTATATTTGAAGAACAGGCCAGACGTTGATCCAGCGCGTATCGGTTTGTGGGGCGGTTCTTACGGCGGCTACCTGACAGCCATGGGGCTTTCGCGAGCGTCGGATTTATTCGCAGCCGGCGTGGATTTTCACGGAGTGCATGATTGGAGCAGCTTGCGGGAAACAGATCCACCCGAGGGAGGCGACCCCCAAGCCAAGCAGGAATTCGAACACGAGCTGCGCTTGGCCTTTGATTCGTCTCCAATGGCAACGGTCGATGGCTGGAAGAGTCCCGTGCTCCTCATCCATGGAGACGACGACCGGAACGTTTCGTTCGCCCAAACGGAGATCTTGGCGGAGGCTCTGCGAGCGCGTCACGTAGCCTTCGAAGAATTGATTTTCCCAAATGAGATTCATGATTTCTTGCGCGAGAAGGATTGGGTCTCGGCTTACAAAGCGACGGCTGATTTCTTTGCCCGCAAACTCAAATAGACGACCACTCAGTTGCGGCTCAACACAGCCGAACGAGCGAGCGCGTTTTCAGACTCGTTTGCATTTTCCTGCGGACGAAAGCGCACCGTGAACGACGCGCCTGGTCCTCCGCCCACAATCAATTCGCCGTCGATTTGATTCACCAACACTTGCACAATCTCCATGCCCAACGTCTTAGGGGCAAACGGATCGACATGGGAAGGCAAACCTACACCGCGATCGGAAACAACCATACTGACCAACCCGGAGACGCAAGAGAGGCGCACGGTAATTTCGCCTCCCGTTTCACCAGGATAGGCATACTTAAAGGCGTTGGTGAGCAGTTCGTTCAGGATCAGCGCGCAGGGAATGGCTTGATGAATGGTGAGGCTCACCGGTTCAAGCTCAAGACAGCATGTCACGAGCGGGCTCTCCGCCATGGACGCCAGCATGGTTTGTGAAAGCAGCCGAGCATGTTCGGCGAACTCGACGGTCTGCATATCGTCGGTGCCGTAAAGCTGCTCGTGAATCATGGCCATGCTGGAAATACGCCGCTCGCTATCGCGCAAGGGGGCAAGCGCCACACTGTCGGGAGCATTTGCCGCTTGCATACTCAAGAGCGACGAAACAATCTGCAGGTTATTTTTCACACGGTGGTGTATTTCCCGCAGCATGGCGTCTTTTTCGTGCAGCGATTTTTCCAGCTGTTCTTCGCGGTCGCGAAGCAACGTGAGCGAGAGGTTCAGATCGCGCGTCCGGCTCTGCACTTCCTGTTCCAACACCTCGGCCGCCGTTTTCTGATCGTGAATATCGGTGGCCGTTCCAATCCAGCGAACGATGGCGCCCTCCGCGTTGCGCACCGGAACAGCGCGCGCCAAATACCAGCGGAATTGCGTAAAGCGCTGGTCTCTGATACGGCATTCGCGCTCGTAAGGCTGGCCGCTGGCAATCGAAGCGCGCCAAGCCTGAATCGTCGCTTCGCGGTCTCCTTCGTACATCAGATCCGCCCAGCGAGTGGAGTCGCCTTGAGTGGATGAAGAACCCACCACTTCCGAAAAGCGTTCGTTGCGGTAATTTATGGCTCCGGCGGCATCGGTTGTAAAGACGATTTGCGGAAGCACGTTGGCTAGTTCACGAAAGTTCCGTTCGCTTTGGCTAAGTTCTTCTTCGGCGTTTTTTCTGACTGTGATATCAATATTGACCCCAGTCATCCCACAAACGCGCCCGGTGTCATCGCGCAACAGCCCTCCCCTGCCGGCGAGCCACTTGATCTCGCCGTCGGGCCTGACAATGCGAAACTCATGCAGATATTCCACGCCGGTGTTGAGGCAACGCGCGACAGCCTTTTCCATCAAACCAACATCTGCCGGAAGAAGGATTTTCTTAAACTCAGCGAAGCTCGCTAGTGCGGCCGGCGGCCTGCCGGTTAATTCCTGGACGGGACCAAACCAGTGGATGACATCTTCATCGGACTCCCAACGCCACAGCGCAGCGCTCGAAAACTGCACTGCGGTGCGGAGACGTTCCTCGGCACTTCTGGCGCGCTCTTCCGCTTGTTTGCGTGCTGTAATATCAAAATTCAAGCCGTGCAGTTGGCGAGGGTTGCCGTTCTCATCGCGAACGACGATACCTCGGCACTCTATCCAACGCACCACGCCGTCATCGCCCAGGACCCGGAAATCCAGGGCAATTTGACCGCCTTCGGCTATCTGACTTAACCATTTAAACCTGAGTTCAGATCGATCCTCGGGATACCGGCGAGATTGGAACCAACTCCCTGGCACGGGGCCGGCAATCGGCTCGGCGCCATAAAGCCTGAAGACCGTGGGGTGCGCCACCACCTCGTTACGGACGATATCCCAGGTAAAATCTCCTACCAACCCTTCGCGAAAAATCAGCGCCCTCTCCTCTTCGTGTCGCCGCAGAGCACCTTCAATAGACTTGCGCACCGTAATATCGGTGATACTGGCAACCGCAAAACGGTGCTCTGTCAGCCGGATGGAACTCCAACCAATTTTCAGTGCGATGGGCGAGCCGTCTTTGCGGCGCCCCGGCAATTCCCGGTCAGGCTCGATTTGTGGGTGATGATCCCTGTGCCCATCAAGTTTGATATGCAGCTGCGGATCGTTCACATCGGGAAACAAGAGGCTCAGCGGCTGATGCGACAACTCACCTTGCTCATAACCGAACATCCGCTCCGCGCAGGTGTTCGCGAAGGCGATGTGCCGATGCTCATCCACCAACGCAATGCCGATGGACAGCATTTCGCTGAAAATCTCAATATTGCCGAGCTTTTTCAAAAAACTGATATCGCGGCATAAAATATCAATCAGCGCGGGATGGGATTCATCGGCGTCAACCCAGCGCGCGGCCATGTTGATCGGGAACGAGGCGCCATGGCTTCGTATCAAACGCAATCGGACATTTTTGATCTCTTTGTGGGTGTGGACAACGGCGAAAGCTTGCTCCGCGGTTTCCCGGTATTCCGGATCGAGCAACTCGGCGAACGACCGCCCCAAAGGCACATAGCCAAGAATAGTCAGCGCGAGGGGATCGCATTCAACCACCCGCAGCTGAGCGCCATCAATCGTCAGGAATAAGTCGCCAGTAGCTTGAGAGCGGCCTGTTGGCATTGAGCGGTCCTCGGATTGTTCAACCGTCTCAGCTTGTGAGTTGTGCAACCGCAGCTTTTTTACGTATGCGGCAACCGCCCTCACTTGTGCGGGAGCGAGCGTCCCTAAATCGGCAATCAGATCGTCTTTAAAAGACGGCATAGACAAATTTTGTCCGAGCGTTCAAGCTTAGAGAGAGGCCTTCATTTTGTGATTGTTGATGCCCAGCAGGCGGCTCAACTTCTCTACCACCGAAGTCTCCGGCGACTTCTGAAAAGATAGCCATCCCGGCTCGTCGAGTTGTTCCTCGGGCACTAATCTGACGAAACGCGCGGCGGCGTTTCGACTGTAAAAGAAAGCTCGCAATTTTCGCCGGTTCGCGGAGGACACGCCGTTTCCGTCCGTGATTAAACAATCGATCTTATTGTCGTAAAGTTGACCCAACAACAAAGCCTCTACCGCGCTCGAACAGCGAATCACGCCGTAGTGGGCCTCACTCAACCAGTTTTCGAGCTTGCCAAAAAGACTGAGGTCTGAGCCGACTAACAACACATTCCCGCGCCGATTACGGGCTTCTACCGTTTCCTGCGCTGCCCGCTGTAAAGGCAAAAGAATTTCAATCCGGCCTTGCTTTTCCGATAGTTGCATAAAGCTAATGGAACCTTCCATGGCCGCCACTAATGCGTGGGCAATGGAGAGACTAAAATCCGGATTCTCCATTTCAAGCGGGAACGAGAGACTACGCACAGCGGAACTCCCCATGTGCTCCAAATCGAATTCAATTGCCACCCGCCCGCCAGGCGCCTGATTGGTAGAAACGCGAATACGGCCGGTGCCCGACATGCGTTCGCGCGCATTCAAGAAAACGTTCACCAGCAAAATCGATAGTCTGTCCGGATGGCAAAGAATCAAAGTTGATTCGTCGGTAAGATGAATATCCACCTGCAGACTGGCCGTTCGCAATTTGTTCAGGAGCGGCTCAACCGAAGCCACCACCCCTGATGCGCTTACTAAAGTCGCCCGAACTTTTGGTTGCTCGCTTAAGCTGATCAACTGCTCAGTCATGAGCAAACCAATCGCGTTCACTCGGGATATGGTATCGGCCTTATCCTGCAATATCGAACGCTGGTCATGCCCGAGAGACTCAGATAACGTGAAGAGATCGTTGCAGGTAGAGTTCAGAAGGCTGTGCAGGGTATTAAAATCATGCGCAATACTGCTAGCTAAACGTCCTAACGCCAGCATGCGCTCTTCCTGCCGCTCGATGCTTTCTTCTTGTTCGCGCAGCGAAATATCACGCAGAGTAAAAATGGCGCCTACTGGCTGGTCGCCGTTGTAACTCACCACCACATCGCCCTCAATGGGAACTTGGCGGCCGCTTTCCTTTAGCGTCAGCAAGGCGTCTTTCGGGAAGGCGACCCGATTTCCCCATTCGGCTTTGTCGAGTGTGGCCGACGCTAAATTACCACGTTCGCCGCTCGCTAAAGGCAATAACTCGTCAACCGGTTGACCTAATAACCTGAATTGCTCGCCGCCAAGAAGCTGCTCGGCCGCCGAATTCAGGAATTGCACATGCCCAGCCAAATCTGAGACGATCACCGCATCTGGAATACTCTGTAGCACAGTGGCAAGCCAAGCGCGATGCTCTTCCAACTGGCGCTCTATACGGTGCTTATGCAGCGCCATCTCAACCGTGCTAGTTAGACTCAGAGCGGAAATAGGCTTGACGATGTAGCCGAATGGCTCTGTCTGACGAGCGCGCTCCAGGGTCGCCTTATCCGCATGCGCGGTAACGAATACCACAGGAAGATGGTACGTATTGCGGATGTGGAGCGCAGTCTCGATACCGTCCTTGGCACCTTTCAAATGGACGTCCATCAATACTAGATCGGGTTTCGACGTTTCGATAGCGCGAATCGCCTGTTCGGCCGTGGAGGCAACTGCTGCGACGCCAAATCCGGAACTGGACAGCAACCGCTTTATGTCGAGAGCAATGATGGCTTCATCTTCGACAATCAGAACATGAGGCGGACGGACTGCCGATTTCATGCGATTAATATCGGGAACTCACAGAGATTATTCGTACTCTCTCAGTGAATCACGCCTGAGCCGAAACCACAACCCTTTTACTTGTTCTTCTACGGAAGCTTCTTCCAGAAAACGCTGGCAAGCATTTCTACGGGCGTTCAGCCCTCCTAGACGCGGACGGTCCTTTAGGACTTCGGGAATACGCGGAGACGGACCGGAACAACGCCGGGGCACTCAATCACTTCGAGCGGCTTGGTAGCTTCTTCCTCTGACTTTCCGTCCTCGGCGGCCGCTTCCGCCCACGCGAGCCATTGCTCATCTGCCCAAGCTACCACTTGGCAACAAGTGTACGTGCCGACGTTGTACTCCTCCTGAAAACCCAAAACCGCCGCATCTGCCGCGGCTTGATGCGCTGTACAGCCACACTGTCTACAAATAGTCATTTCTTCTCCAACTCCAACTTCCTCGCCTGTATCGACGATGATTTCTTCGAACCAGCGCTCTGTGGCGCTTTCTCTCTAACTTTGATTCTGCAATCTGATAACCAAGTGCAAAATCCGCTACTTTAATCTTTCCCGTTTCTGTCTCCCTCTTCGACCAAAAGACCCAGATTTTTGTTCAATTTACGGCTAGTGAGTTTCTGAAGAAGCTGTCCCTTGGGAGGTAGAGGTGCGTCATCTAATACTCAAATCCGACGTGTTTGCGTCCCAGAGCGGTACATCAGATAGCACTTTTGGATACCGATTAGGCACAAACATATGAATTTATGTAGCGCGATAATCGATTGTGACTATTCGTTGGGAGCAATCAATGTTTTCCTGAACTCGCCGCCGCTGTGGCCGCCAGTTGCGCCTGCTCAGGAGAGGGCACCGTCGGGTCAGCCGGTTTCATCCATGGCCACTTGTAAAAGCGGTAAGAACAGGTTCGACATCGCATCGGCTGTGCCCGCAAAATCAGACTCAGGAAGAAATCGAACATTCGGCGGCGGGAACGACGCACCCTTTTTGAATGGCAAAGCGGACACATCCTAGAAAAACCTCTAGGATCAAAGTGGTGTCACATCGCTTTAATTCAGCGTCAGGAATTTCTCATCGTAACCAAAGCCAGCTTACTACTGGTGCCTTAGGTCGCGAATTGTGTTAAACACCAGTACAGAGGTAAGACAAATCATGATGGCCGCGGTCGCCCAGGCGATCCAATTCTGCCATGGTTTGTTTTTGAAGGTTCCCATGAGCCGCGGGCGGTTCACCAGCAACAACATATAAACCACCACAAATGGCAGCAGGATGCCATTCGCCAGTTGCGAATAAAGGATCAGTTTCAGCAGCGGCAGATTGGGAATCAGCACAACGGCAGCGCCGCCGAACACCAGGAACGTATAAAGCCAGTAGAAAATCGGCGCTTCCGAAAAACGTTTATCGATACCGGATTCAAATCCCAGTCCCTCGCAGATGTTGTAAGAAGTGGCAAGCGGCAGAATGGCCGCCGATAGCAGGGACGCATTCACCAGTCCGACCGCAAAAAGAAGCGAAGCGAACTTACCGGCAACCGGCGCCAACGCGACAGCCGCTTGCGCCACATCGGTAATTTCGGGATGATCGCTATGGTAAATCGTCGCGCCGCACGCGACCACGATGAAAAAGGCAATCACATCGGTCACAATACAGCCAACGATAACGTCCAAACGGCACATCCCGTAATGGCGCGTGTCCACCCCTTTTTCCACCACGGCGGCTTGCAGATAGAACTGCATCCAGGGTGTAATGGTGGTGCCAACCAAAATCACGATCAGCGTCAAATACTCGGGATTACTGCTCAAGGTGGGCATCACTGTTTGCTTCAACGCAAGATCCCAATCCGGCTTTGCGAAAAATGCCGACACCGGATAAGCGAAATAAATCAGCGACGCCAGTATGAGGAAACGCTCTACTGGCTTGTAACGTCCGCGCACAATCAGCGTCCATACCGCCACGGCGCCAATGGGAACAACGATATACTTACTAATACCGAAGATCCCCATACCGGATGCTAATCCGGCGAATTCGGACGAAATATTAAAGAAGTCGGCGATGCCCAGTACCAGCATCGTGAAAAACGTCGCGCGCAGGCCGAACTCTTCGCGAATCAAATCGGACAAGCCTTTGCCCGTCACGGCACCCATGCGGGCCGCCATTTCCTGCACAACAATCAGCGCAATCGTTGTGGGTATCAGCGTCCATAGGAGCTGGTATCCGAATTTTGCGCCCGCCTGCGAATAAGTCAGAATGCCGCCCGGATCGTTGTCTACGTTGGCCGTGATGAAACCGGGGCCTAAAACGGCTAAAAACGACATGAGGCGAGCCCCCATCAGGACGAACGGCGATTTTCGGCGAATGGCGGTTTGGCTCATGGTTCAAATGATCAATCTTTTATTGTTAACCAGTCTTATTTCAAGCGAGTGAAACAACACAAATGGCGCGAATCAAACTTTGTTTTCTGTGGCATATGCATCAGCCGTACTACTGTGATTTGGTGAACGGCGAATATCGCTTACCGTGGGTGAGACTGCATGCTCTCAAAGACTACTTTGGCATGGTAAAGATTTTGGAAGAGTTTCCCGCCATCCGGCAAACTTTTAATCTCGTACCGTCGCTTGTGCAGCAGTTGGAGGATTACGCCGCAGGCACTGCCAAAGACCGCTTTCTGGATCTGGCGCTGAAGGAAGCTGAACGCTTGACGTCGGAAGAAAAAGAATTCCTATTGAGCTTCTCCTTTCGCGCCAACGAACAACGGCTCATCAGGCGTTTTCCCCGCTACGGCGAATTGTGGGACTTGGCGAGGCATAGCGGCCAGATTCCGGGCCGGATGGCCAGCGCTTTCACCGCCCCTATGATTCGCGATCTGCAGGTGCTTTCGCAGTTGGCCTGGTTCGACGAAGAGTATTTGCAGCATGATGCCGAGATCATCGCATTACAGCGAAAGGGCCGCGATTTTACCCTCGCCGATCAAAGCTTATTAGGCCGGAAACAGCATGAACTGTTAGGTAAGGTGGTGGCCGTTTATCGCAAGGCGGCGGCCAGTGGACAGATTGAAATCTCCACTTCGCCCTTTTATCACCCGATTCTGCCTTTACTCTGCGATTCAAATATTGCCGATGTTTCGCATCCCTACGTGGCGCTGCCGCCGCAGTTCAAATATCCGAACGATGCGTCGGCTCAAATAAGAGACGCCCAAAACTGCCTGCGGCGCGCGGTAGGTTCAGAGGTCGCCGGTTTATGGCCACCGGAAGGCGCCGTGTCGGATGAAGTTCTGGCCCGTGCCGCGAAGGCCGGCTTTCGCTGGACGGCAACGGACGACAGCGTGCTTCAGCAAACACTAGGCCATGACTTGACCGCTGAACAAAAGTATCGACCCTATCTTTGGCAACAAGGAGACGACCGAATTCACGTTTTGTTTCGCGACCACCGGTTGTGCGAACTGATTGGCGTGGTCTACGCCCGCATGGATGCCCAGGAAGCAGCCGCCCATTTCATGCGGGAACTGCACAAGGCGTGCGATCCGCTAGTTCATTTAGGACACGATGCCACTGTGCCGATTATTTTGGATGGGGAAAACGCCTGGGAACGCTATTTGGAAAATGGGCGGCCGTTCCTCCGCGCCCTCTACCAGCGAATCGTTCAAGACGCAAATGTAGAAGCCGTTACCGTTACGCAAGCTTTAGAATCCGCAGCGCCGGGACGGCTGCACCGAATTTTCCCCGGATCTTGGATTGACGGGAATCTTGACATTTGGATTGGCGCCGAAGAAGACAACAAAGCATGGGAACTGCTGCTCAACGCGCGCCGAAGGTTCGATGCGTCTGCCGAAAAAGCCACCAGTGAGAAGCGAGCTTTGGCTTGGGAAGAATTGATGATTGCCGAAGGCAGCGACTGGTGCTGGTGGTACGGTCCAGAGCACTCCGCAGACAGCCGCGGCGAGTTCGACACGTTATTTCGCAATCATTTGGCAAACGTATATCGGTTATTGGGCGATCTTGTCCCGCCTGAACTGACACAGACTTTGCTCAAGCAACAGCAACCGCAACACCGCGCCCCAGCGGGCATGATTCAGCCCGTGATTGATGGCAAACAAACATCCCACGCTGAATGGGCCAATGCAGGACGTTACCGGGCAGCACACACCTCCGGCCCGATGCACAGCCAGCGGCCGCCTATTCAGGAATTGCGCTACGGCAGCGATGGTCAGAATCTCTTTTTGTGGCTGGGGCAAGGCGAATCGAAGCTGCGCTGGAATGGCGTCGATTTAAAAGTCTACCTTCGCAATGCCAGCGCTGAACAATTTTCATTCAGTCTTTTGCAAAACCGCGGCGCGCTCGTGATCTCATCCGGTTCGCTCGCTGCAGGAGCGGTTCAAGCTGCCCTGCAGGAAGCGTACGAAATCCGCATCTCGCTAGCGGCTTTGCGTGCCAAGCCAGGAAGCCAATTATTAATAAAAATTGAGGCCTGGAGCGAAGGCTTACCGCTTGGCGCCTTGCCTGAATACGGCGAGTTGGAGTTGAAACAGACCGCCATGGCGGCCTATTCGTTCTAATGGGATCTATTGAAGAATGGTCCCGTAAGCCGTGGTGCCTACAGTGAAGATCCTGCTTGGGAAAAACGGGATCTTGGGTGAATATTGCACGGCCACTTTGATACTCACCGTGCTGCCAGGAGTATTATTAGGCGACCAGGTGGTCACGATGGTAGTTCCACCTGAAGGTGCACCCCACAACAAAGGCGTAACAATATTAGAAATGTCAGTTGAGGTACACGTATAAGTTGCCGTAGAACCGTGAACAACGGCATACCGAATCGCGATCCGGCTTGCATATGTCACGTTGTTAAAACCAAAGAGCACCAGGCAGATTTGCACGAAACCGTACACCAGCAGGAAGAAAACAGACAAAACCAGGGCGTACTCGATCATGGCCGAGCCCTTTTGCCGTTTATGACGCCGCTGTGAAATGGGAATCATTGCACTCGAAGCACACAGATACCGCGCAGAGGAACGGTTAATGGGATGCCCGTGTACTTGAATAGCAAAGAAGCTGTTGCGGTTGTAACAACCTGGACGTACACAACCGGCGCACCATAGCCGGTGCAGGTAGAACTGCAACTCACCGACGCTCCCCCGGGAGAGCAGGCACACCATTGAGAAGCAGTTGCTACAAAGCCGGCAACGCCTTTTGCCGAATTAGTGGCTACCGTTTGCATGCCCGTGTAATTCGTCGTGTTTCCCGAGAGAACCCCATATTGTGCACCCGCATAAGCCGCTTCGTTTACTACCATTGCTTGCTGCGTCACCAGCGCAAAATCGATCACCCCGAGCAGCAACAGCATGAGCAGAACTAAACAGCAACCCCAGTTCAACAAGCGCACTCCCGCGCTGCGATTCACGGCGCTGCACCGCAAGGCGCATGGCGGAGAAGTTGTAGCGAGACTGGCATTCCAATAAAACTGCGCACGGCTGGGGAAGTGCCCTCAAAAGAGACACTCCTCAAGCTGTGTATCGGCGAAGTGCGAGCCAGATCTTTATCTACCCAGCACTCGATCCACGTCAAGGTTGTGCCTTAACACTGTACGGGCTAAGGTGCCGCCGGACTTCTCAGCATATCGAGAAGGACGCGCGCGAATTGCAGGCTGTCTACCGGTTCATCCTCACGGCCCGGTTTTACTCCCGCACCTGCCATCATCCAAACAGAGTGCGTTGAAATTCGCAAAAAACTCCCATGATTCCCTCCGGGGTTTGGAAAGCGAACATTGAAGTTCCAATGATCGGAGGCAAACAAGTGAATATCTGCTTGCACAAGTTCGCGACGACGCCGCTCATACCGCAAAAGGACCGGACTCATCCCCGCTCGTCCTGGCACGTTCTCGCCCACAGGAGACAGTTCCTCGATAATGCCGATCACCCCATTTGAATAACGGGTTTGGTGGACGGCCCGCAGCCATTCCTGTTCGCTATGCCATTGGCTCAACCATACTTCCTTGGTCGCGCCGGCCGGAACGTGCAACTGAGGATCTTCGAATAGCGCCAGAGGCAGCCCACTTCTCCATCCGCCGTTCAAAGGCTTAACCGCGATGCGCCCATCCGCGGCGCTCAGAGATTTCCAGTTGGTTCGCCTCGTCGCCATAAAGCCAGTAGGTGTGTTCGCCCGGCTGTGAATCTTCTATCCGTATTGCCGAGAAGTCGATAGGCTTGACACTCAACTGCGCCTGCGGATGATTAAGCGCACGCTGCTCCGAAAAAAGCTTAGGATAGTCCACAAAGCGGAATGAGCGCTCTTCGTCCAGCAATCCATCGGCGGCAAGTTGCAATCCGCTGGCTGAGGGGCCTGCGACGTAGTGGCGCAATTGCTCTCGAGTATTCGGGCTACCGACACTCATTTCAGGAATCAAGTCGCTGATTCTTCCTTTGAATACTTCCTTTGTGCTTGGCTCAAAACTCAAGAGCCGCTTCAACGTTGCTAAATACTTGCCATACCCTTCGCTTTCGGTTTTCCAATCTTCAAACTCCTGCCGCAGCCGCCAGGCGGCGCGATGCTCTCCTCGTTCCATCTGTTCGCGGGTCCATTTGCGGGGCTGCTTTGCGATCAGCGGACGCCGAGCTTCAATCTCCGCATTGAGCGCCTTGAGTTCGGCATCCAGTTCATTGGCCGTCGTCACCCATTCCTTGCGGTGCCAATCGATCGACCTCGCCCAGAGCGCGCGCCGCTGCCTTACGCAGTTCCGGCGGAATTTTGTTACGCGCCAGTTGCTGCAGCAGAATGTGAATCTTGTTCAGATCGCTATTTCGCAGATGCAACGCGGCACGTTCGTTGCCGTCAATATCCAGCCACGCCGTAGGATATTGATCGGCCTCGCCATTTAAATAGAAAGAAGCATCGCTCGGATTGACAACCCGGTGCAGCAACGGATACAGACTCTTGAACTTAAAGTCACTCAGTTGTTCGCGGTTAGTGACAACATGGTGGGCGCCGCCGGCGGGGCTGTTCAGCAAATCGGTGAGACTATAGGTCTGGCTGATGATACCTGGAACATTATTCATTCCATGATCGGAGACCATGACAAACAAAGTCTGTGCCGCAAGCGGACTTTTCTGGATGGCCGTCCAGAGCTGGCCTGCTAATTCATCAACTTCGCGAAACTCCTTTAGCATCGCCGCTGGCTCGCTGGTGGCATGCCCTTCGTGATCGACCTTTCCTAAATAAAGATCGAGATAAAGAATTTGCGGCTTGGCTAAACCCTCTTCCAACTCGGCTTGAGTTTCCTTTTCAAGCAGCAAATCGTACGAAGGCGTGGCCCCTTCCAGCATCGAGAAAATCGACTTTGAGGAAAACTTCCGTTTCAATACCTCTTCTAGAGTCGCCCAACGCACGCCTCGCTGAAAGAGCTGGAAACTCTGAAAGACCTGCTGATAGGAAAAGCGGTCGATAATCAAGGGGATTCCGGCTCGGTCGAGCACTGCAACACCCGGCATATCCGCCTGCTTTTGTTCGGCGTAACCGATGTAAAGCGGGAAAAAATTCAGGTAGTCGTAGACTTCGCCGGTAAAGCGGTCAAACTCCACGTTCCCGCGAATAATGGAGTGGTGGCCCGTATCGAGCATCGACCACGACGGGGCCGAAAGACTGATGCCGCGCGTATAAAAATTTTCGTAGATTGATCCATTCTCCGCGAAAATTCTATGCAGCCACGGAAGCACCGATTTGCCCGTTTCCGCATCTCGCTGCTGCAGTGCGGCCATCAGTTGATCTTGCCCCATACCATCCACTTTCAGAATGACAAGCCGGCGCGGCGTTGCGGAGTAGGCTACCAAAGAAATAAAAAAGAAACCAGCCAAAGGGCGCAAGTTCACTGAATGGCCCCGGCTGCTCCGGTTGACCCTGTCGGCGAGGTAGCGGAAAGATTCTGTAACCTCTCAATAGCTCTTTGCGCGCGTTCCCGCGTGGCGGGAGAATCGATGCCAGGCAGAAGCTGATTCAATCCGCTCACGGCGGCATTAATGCGCGCCACATCGTACGCCACTTCGGGCGGCGTTCCTGGAGCCTCTACACGATCCAGGAATGCCAAATAGGAATCCACGCGACGGTAGCGAGCCAGACGCTCTGAAACATCTTCGCCCTTAGCTCGGCGTGTGTATAAACCGATGGTTACGTAATGCAAAATATCTGCGCGCACTTGTTGGCTTCGCGTCGCCTCAAAGCGCGCCAACTCCGCGCGCCGGTCGTTCTGCAGGCGCCGCACCATTGGGCTCACCAGCAATAAGTTGTACCGGCGTTGCGCCGCTATGAACTCATTCCGGGCCGAGGACTCCAGCGGATTCACCGAAAACGTGTAGACATGCTTCTGCATGGCGCTTCGCAAGTCAGGATCAAGCGTATGGTCAAGCGCCAGGGCGACGCGAAATTGCGAATACGAATTGAGCCGCTCTTGTTGGTTCATGGCGGTGCCGCGCCGTGACGCGTAGAAATCGTACAAATCTGCCGCCACGAAGTAATACCAATTTGTTAAGCGCGAAATTCCGATCACGCCGCTGGTGACCTCGGTGATCGCCCGCTGAGTGAGCTCATGCTTCTTCAAATGGACGCCGTCGCGAAAATCGATCAACAGTAGCGGCATCTTCGGATACGTGAGGCTGTAAACGCCCAATGGAATCTGGGTACGCTGCGGCGGCGGATCTTTAATATCCAACAGCTTCCAAACCGGACCTAGGCGAACCCCAGCGGGTAGTGGTTTACGGTCAACCGGCGCCGAGAGAATGGCATATTCGTTCTTGGTCCCAGCCAGATCAATCGGTTGAAAGATAAGCCCTGTCTTATCGGCGCATTGCCGCAGCAGTTCCCAATTCCGCACGCGCGTGCGCTCCTGCTCCAAGGTCGCATTGAAACCAAACTCGGGCGCACGCTGGGTATCCACGAAATCGCCAAGCATGCTCCGCCGAAGATCGAGCCGCGCAATGACCGTGTCTCTTTCTTTCTCGCTCAGATAGGTAGTCGGCGCCGCTCGCAAGTAACTCTTGGCTTCTTCCAGATGAAGCAGTTCATGATCATGCTTGTTCGTTTGATATGCCCGGCTAGAAGCGCGAACCGGCATCGAGAGTGGGTCGAGTACCGTCCACTGCACCACGTTGCGAACGGTAGAGGGCACAATCGAACGCTGCGGTATCGTCATGTTGAGCAAAGGCCGCACATCGTTTTTTCTGACTTTCGTCGAGCCGGCTCCGACTTTCCAATAGAAGAACGGTACGGCGGATAGCGCGCGCTGCGCCAAATTGGGTCGCGAATAGGTGAGCAGCCAAACGTAGCTGAGGCGATCGCTCCCCAGCCGGTCCCGAAGAATGGCTACCAGGGGAATATCCTGCGAGAACAACGTGAGAAGCTCGCCTGAATCGTCAACTTGCGTAGATTTCCAGTAATAGTTCTGATCTGCGCGCAAGGCAACCAGAAAAGTGCAAAAAAGCACAATAAAACGGACCACCTTCAAGACACCCCTAGCCTAATTATCGTTTCCCGGATGGCAAGCAAACGACGTCAAAAATACCAGTTTCCACCGTTTTTTCGTGTTTCATTTGTACAAAAATGCGATATCGTCCGGGCGAAGGAAATGCATAAGGAAAACTCACTATATTGGGTAACGCTCGCGGCGCTTCGTCCATGTTCATGTCGGCTGGCATCCCTTCGGCCAGCATGAGCGCCGCCATTGACACTGAACCGTTGGGATGAATGTGCGCAAATACCGATCCGTCAGTAGCCACGAATGCGGCATGCCCCAGCATCCCCATATACAGAGACATATCCGAAGGTGCCGTTCCGTCGGGCTTCGTTAGACGAAAGTTGAAAGACATCGGCTGGCTGGCGTGTATTGGCTTCCCGTCGCGCACCCACTCCATCTTGTAGCCGTCGGGCAGCGTGAAGATGTTTTCCTTGGCAGGCTGACCGGAACCATAAGCATCATCGCCGGCAAGAGACCGCGACTTCAGCGCTGGTAGATCGATCTCGGCGGTCATGGTCTCGGGAAACCCGTCCGAATGAACGATGTCGGCGTAGAGCTTGTAGTGCCCCGCAACCGTTGAAGGCAATGGGAGCACGAATAAACCCGTGTCCCGTTGTTCCGGATGAAGATGGTACACAACGTCGAGTCCCGGCTGCCGAATCATATATAGGTGCATGATGTGGCCGTGATCAGGGACTAGATCGTCCATTTTGCGAGTGAAGATGCGATAGGCGGCTTGGTTCAGAGTCGTGGCTTGCATCCAGCCGGGCTCGCTCATTTTGAGACTGAGGTCCGCCCCGTTTAGCGAGGCCGCCATCTTCAGAGGCTTATAAATCCGTGTGTCGTAGGCGTTGGCTTCGTTGTTCCACCACAGGTTGCCGCCAATCACCACTGCGAGTACGACAACCGCTCCCACGACGGTAGCTTTTCGACCCGTGCGAAGGTTTGAGTCTCGCGGCGCTTGTCCGGCGTCAAGCTTAGCCTCGCGAGCGGCGGCACCAATAATCGCAATGAGCCCAGTCACTAAAAAGAGTCCCACCGAAGAAAGTAAAAGGCCCAGGCCCCACTGCATGCGCTTGGACGCACGTGCGACGGACGCCACCGGAACCGAGAAAGTGGCCGGACCTTGCGTTCCATCAATGGAAAGGCGCGCCTGCCAAGAGCCGGAAGTCATCATCCAGAGCGCGCCCGTGAAAAACTGCGGGTCGTTGGCCGAGACCTTCAGCGCATCCGGAATAGGAGCGAACTTAGAGCCCGCACCCGTAATTGCCAGCGGCACGGCGCTGATGCTGCGCACCCCTGGAGATTCAGAGCGCACTTCAATTTCGGCAACACCCGGAATCGTCAGCGGAGGACGAACCGTAACGAACAGTTGGTAAGGGCCCGCTTTGCCCTCGAGAAAAACATCCGGGCTGCCGACATGCGCCTGCACCAGCGTAGCCAGCGCAAAAACCGGCACAGCTAAACAAAAGAATTTCACCGCTTGATCTTTCTCAGCCACTCACCGCGGCTCATGCCCCAACGAAAAGTCAGTGTGCCCACAAGAATGGCCGCCAGAATCCCCAAAGAGAACTCGAGCGGCGTGCCGCTTGGATAGAACACATGACGCGCTAGAAACGATTTGGGAGGAAGCGCGAAGTACAAATATCCCGTTCCAAAAAACCAGTTACTGGATGCGGGGCTCATAAGAAAAGATGCGAAGGGCCATTCCACGGCCAAAAACACCGATGTCCAGAGAACGCTGCTCACTGCGGCTATTTTCCAGGGATTCCATTCTGAAGTGCGATGCCAGATAAGGTCAAGCAGAAACGCCGGAACGATAAAGAGAAGCGGGAAATCAGGCGGGATGAAGTGAGTCACCTGATAGTAGACCGGCCCGAGTTTGGGTTGCGCCGGGAAAAGCGGCAAAATCAGGATCAAGCCAATACGAAAGAGCGTGTAGAACACCGTGACGAAGGTCGCGGCGAATGGATAGCGAGTCAGTCGCCACGAGAGCGCAAGCACGATGGGAGGAATCGCCGCCACGGCGATATAAGCGCCCGCTGAGTGCAGGAGCACACGCTGCGCTGATTCCATAAGAAGGATCATGACTTGCACCAACATGATGCCGTTTATATAGAGAGCCAGACGGCGCTCGTTTTTTCGAGACGAAGCGGTCAAGCGGTTCATGTGCGCCGCCAACAAGACCAGGGTGCCAATTACAACCGCATATTCACCAAAGATGAGCAGCATATGCGGTGGGCTGACGATTTTGACGTCGATCCCATAGGCGTCGTGCCACCAGTTATCGAACGGCGCCGACGTGAGCATCGCGATGCCGCCCCAAGAAGCGATAAAGGCTCCGAGTGGAGCGCTAAACCCAAAGATATGGACCGAAGAACCGGCAAGCGGCGAGTTCTTGGAAAGGTGGTGTGAAGGATAAGATAGCCGAAGGCGATACCCGCAAGCACGCCACAGAGTTGGATGGCCATGTGGGCAGGCGTCCAAAAGGTATCGCGGCCAATAGAGGAGTGCCAGGAGATGTCCCAATAGCGCCAATGGTGGCCGAAGTGACAGCGACAGTGGCGCACCAGATGTACCAAGGAATAGCGGCCGTTTTCTCGGCAACGCTCGTGCGAGTTTGGGAGGACGGAAAGCTGGTTGTTTGCGCGGGGATCGTAGCCATAAGCCTGAAACCCATTATCGCGCGCAAGGAGCCAGTGTTCCAGGTAGCTTGTGACGGTTTGGCGAGTGTTCGGTTAGTCTTTAGGAGGAAGCGGGGCTCTCCACCCCGCTCGAGATTTAAAATGCCTTTGCCTTAATTGGCCGAGGCCGCCATAGGTGCCTGATCCAGCATTTTCTTCGATATTTTCAACAGAAGCTTCGCTGCATTCTCCTCTTCTTTAAGTGATTCAGACAGAAGCGATTCCACCTCGTCCATGCCGAGCTGTTTGGCAAAAGCAATGGCCGTTTGATACGAAGCCATTTCATAATGTTCGACGCGTTCGCCAGCGCCGATCAATCCCAGATCGCCCGTTTTCTTTTCTATCTGCTCGTCACCCTCTTCCACAATGCCTTTCATGCCTTTGCATAATTCGCCCTTAGCGGGCTGGCCGGCAGCGGCGAAAGCCTTCTTGACGCGATCCAGTTGGTTCTCGGTTTCGGCCAAATGGTTTTGGAACGCTTCTTTCAGTTCATTAGATTCGGCCGCCTTGACCATTTTAGGTAGCGCCTTGATCAACTGAGATTCGGAACTGTAGAGATCCTTTAACGAATCGATTAACAGCCCTTGTAAGTCCATTTTTTGGTGAGTGTGTTGTGTTGCCAATTTACTAGTCGTCCTTTCATGGGAGACCGCTGTTAGTTTGCACGCGTCATACCAATAACGTTGCTGCCTGAAAGCTCAACGCTTTAACGGGCGTCGCGCGCACAAATACCAGGACTAGCCGATAGACGAACTGACACACAACTCCCACAAAACGAACCACCTGTAATGATTCGCAGTACCCGCGCCTCTACGGATTAGGGAGACCTTATGTTGATCGACGACCAACAAGATCCGGATGTCACTGCGCCGGAACTAACCGACAAGCAGCGGGAAGAAGCCGAGCAGCGCACATCGGTCAGCGTGGACGTGGTGCATGAAGCCATCCGGCACGATGGGGAAGAGGAACTAAACCGCGCTGTCTCAGCGCTGGCTTGGTCGGGTTTGGCGGCCGGCTTGTCGATGGGCTTTTCTTTTGTGGGTCAAGCGCTGCTGTACGCCTACTTGCCGGACAAACCTTGGCGTCCGCTCATTGTGAATCTTGGTTATTCCATTGGCTTTTTAATAGTGATCAGCGGCCGTCAACAGCTTTTTACGGAAAATACGCTAACGGCCATCATTCCCCTGCTGGCCAAAAAGACGCGCTCAAATTTCTTAAGAGTCTGCCGCTTATGGGGTGTTGTGCTCGTGGCCAATCTAGTCGGCGCACATCTCTTCGCTTGGGTCGTTGCAAACACCCAGATCTTCCAGCCGGACGTGCAAAACGCGATGCTGAAACTCGCCCAGGACGCCATGCATGTCACATTCGGCCTCGCTATTTTGCGCGGCATCTTTGCCGGTTGGCTTATCGCTCTCATGGTCTGGATTCTCGCCGCTGTCGATGGCGGCCGCGTGGCTATTATCGTCATTCTTACGTATGTTGTCGGCCTCTCTCACTTGACACACATCATCGCCGGCGCGGTAGAGGTTCTGTTTCTGCCCATGGCAGGAGCCGCCAGTTGGTGGCAAGTCGTCGCCGGTTACATGCTACCCACTTTGCTCGGAAACATAATTGGCGGAACATCGTTGACTGCGGCGCTCAACCACGCCCAGGTAGTGGCGGGCATGGAAAAGAAGCAGAAGGGCCGTTTGCTGGTGAGTTGACGGCCTCGAACGCGAGTCACAAATTCTCATAACGCAGGTCTAACTGGCTTGAGGACACTTCCCATTTCAGCGAGGACCTTATGGATTCCGATGAACACCCATGCCTGTTGGAGAGCGGCTTCAACCGGCGCGAGTTTGTGGCGACAGCCGTTGCCGGTATTCTTCCGCTTCATGCAAGTACAAGCACGCAGCCTGGCCCAGATCCCGCCATTCCGGTAAGCTTGCTGGTCAACGGCCAGCGTCACGAAGCGCAGCTTGATCCGCGCGTCACATTGCTTGACGCACTGCGCGAGCACTTCCATCTTCCAGGAACCAAGAAAGGGTGTGACCACGGGCAGTGTGGCGCATGCACCGTATTAGTGGATGGCCGCAGAGTGAACTCCTGTTTGAGTCTCGCTGTTATGAACGACGGCCGCGACATTGTCACCATTGAGGGTCTCGCTGAAGCAGATCGCCTGCATCCGGTCCAATCGGCGTTCGTTGAAAATGACGGCTTGCAATGCGGCTATTGCACGCCGGGCCAAGTCTGTTCGGCCGTCGCCCTACTGAAAGAGGTGAAGCAGGGACAAGCCAGCGCGGTCACTCAAAATTTGACGCACCTCGAGCCAATTGAACTGACAGACGACGAAATTCGTGAGCGGATGAGCGGCAACCTCTGCCGGTGCGGCGCTTATGTTGGCATCGTGGCGGCGGTACGGCAAGCCAGCGGAGGAAACCAAGCGTGAATCCGTTTTCCTATGTACGAGTGAGCGGGGTTAATGAAGCGATTCGAGCTTACGAGGGTGCGACGAACTCCCGGTTTATCGGCGGCGGCACCAACCTTCTCGACCTCATGAAGATGGGAGTAGAAGCACCCTCCCAGTTGATTGACATCAGCCGCCTCCCTTTAACCGGCATCTCCGAAAGCGAAGGCGGCGTGCGAATTGGGGCTCTCGTTTCGAACACGGATGCGGCCAACCATCCACTGATTCGCACACGCTATCCCCTTCTAAGCCAAGCGATCTTATCCGGAGCTTCCCAACAATTGCGCAATATGGCCACCATGGGCGGCAATCTTCTGCAAAGAACCCGTTGCCCCTATTTTTACGACCCCACTTATGCCGAATGCAACAAACGCAAATCAGGAAGCGGCTGCGCGGCAAGGCTCGGCGTCAACCGCACCCACGCCATTCTGGGAGTAAGCCAGCACTGCATCGCCACTCATCCAAGTGACATGTGTATCGCTCTCGCGGCTTTAGAAGCCCGCGTGCAAGTAAGCGGGCCACACGGTGACCGAACGATTGCGTTTGAAGACTTCCACCGTTTGCCCGGCGACAAGCCGGAACTTGACAACAACTTGCGTCCGGGCGAATTGATCACGGCTATTGACTTACCCGCATCCACTTCGGCGAAGGCCGGCCACTACCTGAAAGTGCGTGACCGGAACAGTTACGCCTTCGCGCTGGTGTCTGTGGCAACGCTGATTGATCTCGATTCGGACGAGAAGATCCGCATGCTGAAAATTGCCTGGGGCGGCGTGGCCCATAAACCGTGGCGCGCTAACTTAGCGGAGAAATTACTACTAGGCCAGAAGTTCGAGCGCTCACGAATTGAACACGCGGCCGAAGAAGAGTTGAAGGCTGCGCACCCAACTAGTCAGAACGCATTCAAAATCAAGCTGGCTCAAAGAACCACAGTGAGAGCGATGATGACGGCCGCAGGAAAGGAAGATCTGGGATGAATAACATTCTGGGGAAAGGGATTGATCGAATCGACGCACCTCTTAAGGTGACCGGAAGAGCAACCTATTCTTTTGAACACGTAGTAGCGAATCCGGCGTATGCGGTCTTAGTCATGAGCACCATCGCTAAAGGGCGCATCCAAAGCATGAACACGCTTGCGGCCGAACGCGCTCCGGGCGTGCTAGTCGTAATGACTCCATTCAACTCGCCCAAATTGGCAACGCTCAACAACCAGAAAGCCAGTTCCCCTACCAGCCGTGTCTTAAACGTATTGCAGGACAACTTGGTTCACTACGCGAACCAGCCCATCGGCTTAGTAGTGGCGGAAACACTTGAGCAAGCGCAGGAAGGCGCTCGCCTTGTACAGACAATCTACTCGGTGGAGACTCACCATGTCGATCTGGCAGCCCGCGCCGCGACAGCTTATTCTCCAGCCAAAGCCGGCGGAGGCGGTGATCCATCTAACTCTCTGCGTGGAGATGTCAACTCCGGACTCAGTTCCGCCAGCGCGCATATTGATTGCATCTACACCACACCGGCGGAGGTTCATAATCCAATGGAGCCTCACGCGACCATTGCCGTTTGGGACAAACCGGATCATCTAACTCTCTTCGACGCTACGCAGGGCGTCTCTTCCGATCAGGAAAGAGTCGCCGCTCTGCTCGGCCTTACCCCCGAAAACGTCCGCGTGATCTCTCCTTATCTAGGAGGTGGATTCGGCAGTAAAGGCCCGGCTTGGTCGCACGTCATCCTGGCCGCGCTGGCCGCGCGCCAGATCAGCCGACCGGTCAAATTGGCGGTTGACCGGCCGCAGATGTTCGGGATGTTAGGATATCGCTCACCCACTCATCAGCGAATTGTCGGAGGAGCCAAGCGCGACGGGAGTTTAACGGCATGGCGGCATGATACGCTCGCGCACACCTCCACCTTTGATGAGTTTGTGGAAACTTCAAGCTTAGCGTCGCGAATGTTATACGCCACGCCCAATAACAGCACAACGCACAAGATTGTCAAATCCGACATGGGCACGCCATCCTTCATGCGCGCGCCCGGCGAAGCTTCCGGCACGTTTGCCTTGGAATCGGCGATGGATGAACTTGCGTACGAACTGAAGATGGATCCCATCGAATTCCGTCTCAAGAATTATGCCGAAGAAGATCCAGAGAAGAAACGGCCGTGGTCGAGCAAGTCTCTTCGCGAATGCTATCGAGTAGGGGCCGAACGTTTTAATTGGGCCAAGCGGACGAGCGAGCCGCGTTCAATGAGAAACGGCCACTGCGCTCATTGGCTACGGCATGGCTACCGCGGTTTACCCGACGCGTCGCAGCCCTTCCAGCGCATCGGCGCGAATCGACCCGGACGGAACACTCTTCGTTGATGCCGGAACACAAGACTTGGGAACAGGCACTTACACGATCATGACGCAGATCGCCGCGCAGATGTTTGGCCTGCCTCCCAGCCAAGTGAAATTTCGATTAGGCGATACCCTGCTTCCCAAAACTCCCGTTTCCGGAGGTTCGCAGACCGCGGCCAGCACCGGCTCGGCCGTTTACGCGGCGGCACAAGCTTTGCGCGAAAAGTTAGTGCAACTGGCCGTCAGCGACTCTCAATCGCCTTTGAAGGGGCCAACGCGCAGGATGTCACTATCGCAGATGGCAAACTTTCAGCGACCAGCGATCCGTCACGAAGTGAGACGGTCTCCGCGCTGCTGCGGCGCAACGGCGGAAAGGCTCTTGAAGCAAAGGCGGAAGCGAAGCCGGGAACGGAAGTGGAACAGTATTCGATGTATGCCTTCGGCGCTCAATTTGCAGAAGTGCATGTTGACGAAGATTTAGGTCAGATCAAAGTCGCCCGCATGCTCGGCTGCTTTGGCGCTGGACAAATATTGAACGCGAAAACAGCGCGCAGCCAGTTGCTGGGAGGCATGGTGTGGGGCATTGGTATGGCTCTGCAAGAACAAGCCCAGATGGATAAACGCTTAGGCCGCTGGGTGAACAATAATCTGGCTGAATACCATGTGCCGGTGAATGCGGATGTAGCAGAACTGGATGCGATTTGGGTCGACGAACACGATAGTCACATCAACCCACTCGGCGCCAAAGGGATTGGCGAAATCGGCATTACGGGCGCTGCCGCTGCCATCGCGAATGCGGTATTCCATGCGACGGGCAAACGCGTTCGAGATTTGCCCATCACTTTAGACAAGCTGCTTTAGCAATAACCATGATTCCAATTCGCGAATTTGGCAAAACAGGCGTCACTGTTTCGGCTCTCGGTCTAGGAGGCCATCACCTCGGCCAGACGAAGGATGAAGCGGAGGCGCTGCAGATTGTTCATGAGGCGCTGGACAATGGCATCACCTTCTTTGACAACTGCTGGGAGTACCATCTCGGGCTCAGTGAGCTACTTCTAGGAAAAGGTTTGGCTGGGCAACGAGACAAAGCGTTTCTCATGACCAAGGTCTGCAGCCACGGGCGCGAAAAGAGTCTCTGTATGGAAATGCTGGAGCAGTCTTTGCGGCGTCTGCAAACAGATCATTTGGATCTATGGCAAATTCACGGCGTTTCTTTCGACAACGACCCGGACCTATTTATTCGGCCAAACGGTGCCGCGGAAGCCTTGGAAATGGCCAAGAAACAAGGCAAAGTGCGCTTCACCGGCTTCACCGGCCACAAAGACCCAAGACTGCATTTAAAGATGCTGGCTACCGGATTTCGTTTTGATGCCGTGCAAATGCCTTTGAATCCGTTCGATGCCACGTTTCGCAGCTTTGAACAGAAGGTGTTGCCGCAGTTGATCGAACGCGGCATTGCCGCCATTGGCATGAAGCCGTTTTCGGGCGCAGGTGACCCAATCACGCAAGGCGTTTTGACGGCGGCAGAGGCGCTCCGCTACGCCATGAGCTTACCAGTGAGCGTCACGGTCAGCGGCGCGGATAACCTCGCCGTGCTTCGACAAAACCTAAGGATAGCCGGCACTTTCGATCCCATGAACGAGACAGAACTGGGCGCGCTCCGCGAACGTTGCCGCACGGCGGCCGGCGATGGCAAGTACGAACTATACAAGACATCCATCAAATACGACAATCCACAAGCACGCTTGGCGCACGGGTTTCCGATTGATGATCAATCTGTCGAAGTGAAAGAAATGTTGCAAGCGACTAAGAACGACGGACACCCGTACCGAACCATGCCGCCCTCGCCGAAATAGAAACATGACAAACCGTAGAGAGTTCCTTCAAACTGCAGCCTTGGCGGGGGCACTCGCCAATAGCGTTACGGCGCAAAACGCCGACCTCCCAAAGCGTCTGCTTGGCAAAACCGGAGTCGAGGTGTCTGCATTGGGAGTGGGAGGTTTTCATCTGGGCAGCGCAGCGGACGAAGCCACCGCGCAGCGCATTGTCGACATCGCCATCGATGCCGGCGTGAACTTCTTCGATAATGCCTGGGAATATCATGACGGTTTAAGTGAGGAACGCCTAGGCAAAGCGCTCGAAGGCAAACGCAACAAGGTGATCCTCATGACGAAGGTCTGCACGCATGGGCGCGACAAAAAAGTCGCCATGCGGATGCTGGAGGAAAGTTTGCGGCGCCTGCGTACCGACTATCTGGATGTTTGGCAAATTCATGAAGTGATCTACGATAACGACCCGGATTTGATTTTTGCGCCGGGCGGAGCCATCGAAGCGTTGCAGAAAGCCAAGCAGCAGGGCAAAGTGCGTTTTGTCGGATTCACCGGGCACAAAGATCCTGACATCCACCTGAAGATGTTGTCGCATGGGTTCCCATTCGATACGGTGCAGATGCCGCTGAATGCTTTGGATGCAGCATATCCACGCAGTTTTGAACACTTAGTCTTACCCGAAGTGCTGAAACAAGGAATGGCTCCATTAGGAATGAAGAGCCTGGGCGGAAGCGGAGAAATGGTAAAGAACGGAGCCCTTCGCGTTGAGGACGCACTTGCTTACGCGATGAGCCTGCCTGTGGCAACTACTATCAGCGGCATGGAGCGCGTGGAAGTGTTGCAACAAAACCTTGTGGTCGCCCGCGGATTCAAACCTTTGAACGAAATCGAACTCGCGAAGATCCGCAATTCAGCTCGTTCGCTTGCCGCCGACGGCAGGTTCGAACTCTATAAGACGACGAAAAAGTATGATGGAAAAATCGGACGTCAGCAGCATGGGTTTCCGTCAGTAGAAGATTTGCCCGCATGAAAATCAGATGGCGCAAAAATCCTAAAAAAAAAGAAGTCGTAATATCCCCTAGGTAAGGATTCGCGGGCTCTACAACATTTTGTAACTGCCCTCGTCATCGCGTCGGGCCCCCTTTTTCCGCGCGCTGCTGATTCACTGACGATACGCCGTTGAAAGCGAAGGGAATTACCAAGAAGTGCCCGCACAGGTTTGCAATGGCCTCCAAAATGCCTCTGCATTGGCATGACAACAGCCACGAACTTCGACGCGATAGGGCAACTTTCCGAACAGTCTTTTGCCAAAGCCTATCAAAAAGGATTCCCCCAAACCGTTCGCTTCCTCTCTTCGCGTGGCGTTCCCACAGATCTTGTCCTAGACACCGCACAAGGGGCTTGGACCAAAGCTTGGGAGCGGCGAGATCAACTTCGCAATCCCTCGTTCGTGTTCACTTGGGTCAACAGCATCGCCCTGAATGTCTACCGCACCGCTTTGCGAAGAGAGAAACAGACCGAGGCTCTGGTGGATCTGCAAGACCCAAAGCGTGAAATGATTGGCGAGGCTATCGACGCTGAGCGGATTCTCAGAGAAATGCAACCCAAATGACAGAATTGTTCTAGAGGCTCACTACATTCGCGGATTTAGACTGGATGAAATCGCTCGGCAGAATAACTGGTCGGAAACCGCTGCCCGCATCCGGCTACTGAGAGCCCGCCGTAGAATCCGGCATCTGCTAACGCGTGGCAGCGAAGAAAGGACGCTGCTTGAGCGCACGCAGAGCAGAACTGCTCATAAACCCGCAGTGATGGATTTGGTGTGCTTGGCGGGAACCTTGCCCTCAAGCGGAAGGGTGAAATAGAAAGTTCGCCCCTTCGCCGTCTTTAGATTCCGCCCAGATACGGCCGCCGTGGTTCTCCACAATTCGCCGGCAAATGGCTAAACCTACTCCGGTACCTGGAATTTCGCTTTGGCCGTGGAGGCGTGTAAAAGGCATGAAGATCCGCGCAGATTCCTGCGGGTCGAAACCGACTCCGTTGTCTTTGACGGACAATATCCAAACGGAGCCCTCCTCGCGCGCGGCGACGTGAACCTCCGGGCGTATATGGGCTTTACGGTATTTCAGTGCGTTGCTCACCAAGTTTTGAAAGAGGCGGACCATTTGTCCTTGGTCGGCGGGAATCTGCGGTAGCGGATCGTGGGTGACGATGGCATCACACTCCTCAATCGACGTCTTCAATTGCGACAATGCCGTCTCCAGAACTTCGTCGAGCGAAGAAGAAGCAGGCCGATCTGTTTCAGTTTGAACGCGCGCGTATAGACGAGAAGATCCTGTACCAGCGCGCTCATACGTTTCACTCCGCTCGTGATTAAGCCGATGACGTGCTGCCCTTCCTCATCCAACTGTGCCCATATTTCCGGCTCAGAACCTCCGCAAATGACGATATGGTACGCAGAGGCTCCTGCAAGTCATGGCTGGCGATATAAGCGAACTGTTCCAGGGCGGAGTTTGACTCTGTAAGGGAGTCCTGCAGCTTCTTATTTTCCGTTTCATCCGAAAAAATCTTGGCAAAACCGAGCAGAATGCCGCTAGAATCCCGCAGCGCGGTCATGCACCCTTGCCCGAAGACCGTACTGCCATCTTTGCGCAAATGCCAGCGAATATCGGAGGAGACTCCCTTCTCTCACCGCCATGTTCATCTCCGATTGACAGATGTCGCGAGTATTGTCGTCAGGCGTAAAGATCATCGAAGCGTGTTTGCCCAGCCAATCCTTTTCCGAATAGCCAAGAATATGTTCAACGCCGGCGTTCCATGTGAGCAGCGTCCCCGTGGGATCGAGAGTGAACATCGCATATTGAGTCACTTCGCGAACCTGAATCCGGTATAACTCGCAGTCGGAAGCCCAGTCTGGCAAGGCGAAACCCCCGGAATTCTTATTTTTCTCAGTGGTGCTCACGTGCGTGTCGCCTTCCAGCTTACAACTTCCATCGAAGCCGCGCAAAGCGCACGATGAAAGGACCAGCAACGGTAACGCTAGCGAAAGCTGGCCGCTCTAAGGAGAGGAAGAACAAGTTCAACGCACAAAGGAGCGGAAAAACTAATGTCGTTTTTAGCATGGATCGTACTGGGTTTGATAGCGGGGTTCATCGGCAGCAAGATTGTAAACAAGTCTGGAGAAGGAGTCATCATGGATATCCTCCTGGGCATCGTAGGCGCAGTGGTAGGAGGTTGGCTGTTTAATATGTTTGGCGCCGCCGGCATCACCGGCCTCAACCTCTATAGTTTGCTCGTTGCAGTCGTGGGAGCAACGCTGTTTCTAATTGTCTATCACGCTATCGCGAGGCGCGTGTAATCCATAAACAGGAGAGCGCTTTCCGCATCACTGCAGCTCACCGGAAGGCGCTTCACCTTTTAGGAAACGGAAACACTCAATCGCGGTTTCGCTTGTCGAGCTAAATCACAGAGTCGGTTCGCTAAAACTTCATAGCCGTCCAAATCTACCGGCTTCTCCAGGACGAAAGCGCCACACTCTTGCAAATGGTCGGCAACAGGCGGCGGAAGCGGCGAAGATAGTACAACCACGGGCGTCTTCGAAGGAATGGTCGGACTTTTCAGAAACGCCTGCGCGAGCTTATCGCCGGTGATTCCTGGTAGCCTCCAATCGATCACAATCAAATCAAAAACGCCGGCCTCATCGGAGTTCAAGGACTGTAGAGCCCCCAAGCCGCTGGCGATCGTGGTGATCTCCACATGTTCTACAGGTTCAAGTGCCGATCGAAGCAAAGCTACGTCGTTGAAGCTGTCGTCCACTATTAAGAATTTCATCCGGCTTTCCCCGTCATGTTTCTTTCCGTGCGACATCACCGAAGAGATTAGCATATATCTCTTGTTTATGCGGATCAATGGGAAGTTTTTTCCCTGTGTCAATTACGAGCCGCACCTTTCGAACCAGTTGGTCTTACGCCGAAATATGTATCTCGTTGTTTTACCGAGCCTTCAGAGTTTGGCGCATGGCGTGCCTATACGTATCGCAGAATGACTTCCGAATACTTCAGCGAAGCTTATAGAAAAGGTCTCCATCTGACGACACGTCTTCTGCTCTCGAAAGGACTTTCGATTGAAGAAGCGGAGGAATTCGCTCAATCTGCTTGGGCGCGTGGTTGGGAAGCCCGCCACCAACTGAGAGAGCCTGAGCGCGTTATGACTTGGGTGAATACCATTGCGATTCACAAGATGTATTCCGCCAAGCGAAACGGACATCGCCTAGAGGAGCTACAGGACAACTACGTTTACGATCCTCCGCCGCTCGCCGCGAAAATAGATGCGCAGAAGCTGCTGCAACGCTGCTCCCCGCTCGATCAATCGCTGATGGAGTACCATTACTCAGCCGGCTTCAATATGGAAGAGATTGGCCAAATGCACGGTATGAGCGGGGCTGGCATCCGAGTGCGTCTGCACAGAGCTAGAACCGCGTTGCGTCGCTACGCTGCAGAGACGCCAATTGCGCGAGCTGCGTAACCTGAAGTGAAAAAGTCCATGGTCCGCGCCCGCCGAGCACCTGCTGTTTCAAAGCCCGGTGAGTATAAGATGAAACGCAGAGATCAGTGAGTGGCAACCATAATGGATAAGGTCGTCTTGTTAGTGGAGGACAATTCGGATGATGTGTTCCTTTTGCAGGAATCCATCAAGCTTCACCGGCTCAGCGTCCAACTGGTCGTCATAGACGACGGCGAGAAGGCCATCGAGTGGATCAAGCAGAACGACTTGACCGATAATTGTGTCAACCCATCGGCGGTCATTCTCGATCTGAACTTACCGAAACGAAGTGGTGCCGACGTATTAGCGGCCTTACGCGCTTCCCGTGCGTTAGGCGATACTCCCGTCATCATTTTTTCCTCGTCGAACGCTTATCGAGACCGCTCACTGAAGGAGCGATACCCGCATACCAGCTACCTGCGCAAATCAGCCGATTTCGACGAGTTTTCTAACATTGGGGGCGTGTTGAAGGAAGTGATTGAAAGATCTCCATCAACGCAGTAAATGTGGAATTCGCCTAGGAGATTTGTTTGAAGCTGCTGATCGTTGACGATGAAAAACAGCAACGTGATTCGATTGCGTCCATAGTTAAAGCATGGGGTCATGAAACGGCAGTTGCCGCCAATGGTGCGGAAGCGCTGGAGTTGATGGGCCAGTTTGCTCCGGCGGTCATCATCACCGACTTAAAAATGCCGGTAATGGACGGGTTCGAATTGCTGCGGCGCTTGCGTGAATCGGGCCATTTTCCGCCGACAATCGTGCTGACCGCGTTCGGCAGTCTCGACATGGCGCTTTCCGCGGTACATGAATTAGGTTGTTTTTGGTTTCTCGAGAAGCCGATCAGCGTGACGTCTTTAGAACTTTTATTGGAGCGCGCAGGCACTCAATCTACGCTCGTCCAAGAGAACAAGCTGTTACGGCGCGAACTGAGTTTGCGGGGTGTGCTTTGCGATTTAGTGGGCATCTCGAAACCGATGCAGGAGATCTTCGACACGATCCGGCAGGTAGCGCCAACAGACGCGCCGGCCTTGCTCACTGGAGAGAGTGGTACTGGCAAGGAGCTAGCGGCGCGTGCCATTCATTCCTTGAGCGCGCGAAAAAATGGTCCCTTTATCGCGGTGAACTGCGCCGCCTTGCCCGAAGCGTTGATGGAAAGTGAGATCTTCGGCCATGAGAAAGGTTCATTTACGGGCGCGGTGGATCGCCGCATCGGCTGCCTGGAAATGGCCGAGAAGGGCACGTTGTTTCTGGACGAACTAGCGGAGATGCCGGTACAAATGCAGGCCAAGCTCCTCCGTGTTTTACAGGATTTCCGTTATCGCAGAATTGGCGGCAAGCAAGAGATTCAGGCCGATGTGAGAGTTATCGCCGCCACCAACCGGCCACCACGCGCGGCCATCGAGGCCGGTTCGCTCCGCGAGGATCTGTTCTACCGGCTGAACGTTTTTCACATTGTCCTTCCGCCATTGCGCGAGCACACCGAAGACATCGACCCCTTGGTGGAAGCGATGATACAGTCGTTTAACGCAAAATACGGAACTCGAGTCACATCTCTCAGCACCGCTACCCGGGAATTGTTCTTGTCGCTGCCTTGGGAGGGGAACGTGCGCGAATTGCGGAACGTAATGGAGCGCGCTGTCATAATTGCGGGCTCCGGCGAAATCAAAAACGAGCATCTACCGAATAGCTATCGAACGGGTCAGGTAACAAGCACAACCGGGGCGAACCACGGAGCGAATGGAGTAGGCGTGGATGTCGGCATGACGTTGGACGACGCGGAACAACGCATGATTGAGGCGACGTTAAAACATACCGGCAACAACAAAACCAGAGCGGCGATGATCTTGGGCATCAGCGCTAAAACACTTCACATCAAGTTAAAACAATACCGCCTGTCGGTGAGTGAAGAGTCTGATTAGACATGGACAACTTTCCATCCACGTTCGCGGACGATTTTTTACTGGCACTGGTACACGATCTGCGGGCCTACGTTCGAAAGAGTCTGGCTGGGTCGCAGCTTCTTGCACGTTCCCTGGCCGATGGGCTTGAACCGGCGCAACGCCAACGGCTAGAGGGCGTCATCAGCGCCAACAAAGACATGGAGGCCTTCCTGTCCCGGCTGTCCGATTATGCGAGTGCGGCGCACCCGCCGAAAGGACGCCCGCTTCCGTTAAACACTGTGATCGAGTCCACAGTTTTGCATTTCACAGGCAGGTCGATTACCCTTCATCCCATGCCCGATCTGGCTGCGGAAATCATGGTTCCGCAGCATATGAGCAGAGCCTTCCATGAGTTGATTGACAACGCTCTGAAGTTTTCGAAAAACGGTCCGGTCACCATAGAAGTCCATCCTGACTTCAACAACACTGTTTGCGTCACAATCACGGATGAAGGCATCGGCATCCTACCCGGCGAGGAAGAGCACGTCTTTGAGCCGTTGGCTAGACTGCAATCCAAAGACCATTTCCCTGGCTTCGGCATGGGCCTGCCCATTTGCCGGCGCATCGTGCATTTAGCGGGAGCGCACGTAAGTCTGGCGCCGAACCGAACCGGCGGCACTCGCGCTCTCATAACATTTCCCTCCACTGCTTAACTTGACAAGTAACAACGGGTGCAGCGCCAACATCTCACCAACGTAGTGGTGGGTCAATCCGGGAATTCCTAAACATGTCTCTTGTGCCAGTGCGTCAGGGAGTTTTGCGACGACGGAGAATTGATAGAAGAACCAGGGATATCGTTCGCAAAGTTCGGCAGTTCTTAGCCAGAATCACCTCTAAGACCAGCGCCCATCCCACAGCGGCGAACACCCCTATCGTGGCGTCATCTCCTTCTGAAGTTCAGGAGCGGTCCGGTGAAGTGGTTGTGCGAGTTCCTATTTTGGGATTTAGCGCCCTAGAGTTGTATGTCCTGCCCGACTGGGACAGCCTGACGATCGAAGGCCGAATTAAACAAAGGCGTACCTTTGATGGGACGCACTGGACGGAGACCATCGAAAAGCGGCTCAGCCATCGTCTTGTCTTTGATTTCGAGCTGGACCCCAACCGGGTTACGGCGACACTGAACGATGCGACCGTAGAAATTATCGCCCATAAACTCCAAGCATAATTACCGGCTGTTACAAATTTTCCTAGTACAAAAATCGACCCGACCTAGCAATCTCAACAACATCGGCAATGGGCTCCAACGTGCCAATATGGTGGCCATGACCTCAAGAGATAACGATTCGATCGCCAGTCAGACATTCGCCGCCTTAGTGGTTGGCCTCGGCATAGGCTTCGGCCTGGGAGCGCTGTTCGCTCCCAACTCGGGCCGCAAGACGAGAGCGGCGATTGCCAAGAAGGCCGATCGGAGTCTGGACGAGATTAGAGACCGAGTGGAGGACCTCACCAGTTCTGCGTCAGACCTTCTGGAGCGCGGCCTCCAAGGTGTACAGGAGCACAAGGAAAATGTAGCCCGTGGACTTGAACAGGCTAAGAAAGCTTACCGAAAGGTAGCCGGGTAGGTTATGACGGACACCGCTAGCGAAGCGGCGGAGAAGCTTGACAGGCTCAAGTCGCTGGTTGAGAAAATCCGCTTTTGCATGATGACAACGATCGGCTTCGACAAAGCGCTGCATAGCCGGCCGATGTCATTCTTAGAGTGGTCCGACGACAAGGGGTTGCTTTTCTTCACACGCGCTAGTTCAGAAACGGTTCAGCAGATTCGCGCCCAGCGAACAGTGAACCTTGGATTTTGTGAACCGAGCCAGAACACCTACGTCTCGATCGTGGGAGAAGCGCGGGTGGTCAACGACCGACCTCTGATGGAGCGCCTGTTTGCGCCGATCATGAAGAACTGGTTTCCGGGAGGCGCGGACGACCTAAATCTGCGCCTTCTTTCCGTTACACCGAGCACGGCCGAGTATTGGGATGGGTTGTCGGGATTGCCACTCCTCCTCTCCCTGGCAAAGGCGCGGTTGACTGATAGGCACAGCCCCTCGGAGAGCACGAATACTTCGAACTCTAAGCTCGGTCTGCACTACGCCGCACGTTTACATAGTGGGGACCTATGGAAGGTTTTCCGGCGAACGTCAGGGCGGCCTCCAAGCGGCAAGGGCCGTGCTTGACATGGTTCAGCGAAATGGTCGCGGAGGTGGCACCGGCAGGCACTCGGATTTGGCTGCTGACATCACCCAAGGACA
>CAWJBS010000094.1:0-5351 GCA_963840845.1 Bryobacterales bacterium | reverse complement strand
GTCCGGAGCCGAAAGCCGGTCGAGGCATCGGAGTCGCATTGGCATCAGGCTTCGGCATTGCTGTTGTACCGAATACGCGGGGGGCTGGAGTCGCACCCGTATCTGGTTTAGGTTGTGAACGTTCAAGGCTGCAATCCCAATCTTGACGATGGGCTTCAACGAAGGATCGGAGGATGGTACGGTCACCGGTTGATCGTCCGAGCCTCGCGGTTCGGGTTTCGCCGGCTCGACCTTCGCCACCGAAAGACTCTTTACTTGATCCGCTTCCGTCGGCATCCGGCGCAATAAAGAGAAACCGCACCGTCTGGGACTGGAGCGACCTCCTCGAGCGTGAAGATTGCGGACTCGTCGCCGGCCGTGCCTTCATCCACCGGAGTTGGCGCGGCGGCTGGACCGCCGCACTGGACGCCGACCCGAATGCGACCGATGCGGTGGATACGGGTGCCCGTTCGCTCACCATGACTGGTGCGGCTTCCACAACCGTCGTCGACTCGGCAACGACTGGCTCGGGAACCGTCGTGGCCGCGATCACCACTTCGCTCTCGACCACGGCTGCGGGCCGTTCCGCGTGTGTCTCAGGTTCTGGGTCGATCGAAAACGGCATCTCGAGTTCGGTCGTCAACTCCGATTCGTCGTGTGTCACCGACGCGGATTCGACGTGTACGGTCAAATCAACTAAGGCTTCAAGCGAAATCGGAGGAGCAACTCCGCGTGGGGCGGCTTCCGACTCGACAACTGCAGCAATCGCAAACGCTGGCTCCGGCTCCGCGATTTCAATTTCGAGTTCTACAACAGGAACGACGACCGGTTCACTTGCAATCGGCCTCGACAGGCGAAGGTACGACGACCGGTTCCGCAGGCGTTTCCTCAACGGGTGACGCCACAACTTCGAGTGCGGGTTCCAACTCGGTTGGCGCTCGCTGTCGGTCACAGCATCCATCCACAGTACAGGCTCTGCCGCCGGAATCGGTTCCGCCTCGATTGCGGTCGCGACGAGGAGCGGATCAGGAACAGGCGTTGCCTCGGCAACGGCTTCAGCAGAAACGGCCTCCGCGATGGCGAACGGTTCGTCTTCAACGGGCTCAGGGGGCGTTAGCGACGCAGACGATGGCTGCGGCGTAAGCGGGGCTGCCTGAACGGAGATGATCGCATCTCGTCTTTCGCTTCCAGCGGCTCAGGTTCCGCTACGTGAATCACCCCATCGGAATCCGCTGCGACCTTGGGTGCGGCGACGGCTATGGGAGCGACGGGCACGGGCACTGGTGGCAAGCCGGGCATTCCGGGCATCGTGCTTGCCACCGGCATGGTGGACATCGTGTTGGCCGAGGGCGAGAACTCTGGCGGAAGGTTGACGACCGGGATCGGTTCTTCCAACGGAACCAAACTGATCGACTCGACCGCTTGCGGCACCCGCAGTTCACCCGATTCGAGTGCGATTCTGGGAACATCCGCGATCGGGAAAACTTAGTGAGGTGACAGGTTTGCCGCCAGCCTTTTGCCGCAACGCCTTCATGAGGATACCGCTTTGGCCAGCTTTTGCTCGTGTAAGCGCCTCTTCTAGAATGGGATCGGCAACCGGCAATTCGAGTCCAACCTGCGTGAATTGGCCACGGCATGTCTCTACGGCATGTGAGAGGCTGATACGAATAGAAACAAAACCGGGCCGATGGTCATAGAACGCGAAGTGGTTTAGAAAGTCTGGGCCAAACTCATAATCACAATTGCCATTTGTGTAGTTTTCAAAGGGCAGGTCTTGCCTCAATTCACTCAAGGATATGGGTTTCTTATTGGCGAGAATTTTCTTAACGACTGGGTCTTTGATCAGTGCTGAGTAGAGAGTCTCGGCAGAGAAGTAATCAAGTAAAGAGGCAGGCACAGGCTTGGTTGTGTGACTCTTAGACAGATCGTAGGCAATGAATCCTGTGAATTCTGAGGGATGAGCGCCGCCGCAATCGCATTCCTCCCCCTCCTCAATGCTCATGATGGGGCCAACAACCGAGAGCAACCGATAGTCAGATTCGTAAGAATATTCCGCGCTGTCCTGGGCGGGCGCAGAGGCGGGGGCGGAGATCTCTTTCCACTTGGCCTTGGCGGTGGCAGCACCGTCGAAAGAGATAGAAGAATTGGGCCCCCCCTTTGCGGCGCTCAGGTTGGCCGCAGTCCACTGAATTTGATAACCGCCACTCTCACCTCGCCAGAACGTTTGTCCTTGCAGGGGTTGACCAGCGATCCCCAGCGTGAGGAGCAGAAAGGTGGCGATCTTACCTTGTGGGTGCATGTAACTCCTGAGGTTTCGGCGTTGCTTTGGGACGCTGCACTAACAAGCGCTCATACGCTGTCTTCATCTTGCCGCCATATTGGTCCACCTGTCCGCCGCCATTATAAGCTCGGGCAAAACCTCCCCAATCATGCTTTTGCAGTGTGGATTCCAGGTTGACGCTTTTGATGAAGCCTACAAACGCCTTCAATTGGTTGCCTTCATTCTTGTACATGTCCAGAACAAACTCGATTACACTTGTCCAGCCCACAGACTGGTAATTAAATCCCATCACCGAAACGTCCCCAAGAGGCAGAAGAAAGGGCCTGTTCAATCTTAAGACGGGGGCGTCCCAGAATCATTGCATTGTAGAGCATCGAAATATTCTCCCTGCTGCCCTAAGTTGTGGTAGGCTTTGCCCTGGTCCCACTTGCGCTGGGCCAACCAAGGATGAGTCTGCAAATAAACAGACTTGGTTCGCTGATTGAATTGATGCAATTCATATCGGATCGTAGGATGTTTCCCGTCTTCAAATCCGCCGCCGCGGTCGGACTCCACTTCCGAAACTGCTTCAATTGCCTCTACCTCGACGTCAAGAGAATTTGCCGCATCCTCATAACTGGCGTCTGTGAGACCAGGCGGCTTTGCACCAACTTGGGGGAGCGTATCAGTGAGGTCGGACGAAAATCCAAGGGGAGTATTTTGCGCTTCCACAACATTGTGCAAATACTCCAAGGCCCACATTTCAAATGTGGCCAGCCTCTTATTGAATACTTGCCAGCGGAAATCGTGTCTCGGCGCTTTCGGGCTGGCAGTCCGGGGAGCCAACTTGCCGGAAAGTACGGTTTCGATAGTCGCAGATAAGAAAGGCCGTACGCCGTCTATCCGGGTATTGGCAAAATGGCAAGCAAAGTCTTGTAGATCAGCCCGGTCAAGGACGGCAAGTACTCGAAAACCCTCCTCCTGCGGCACTAGCGAATACGTAATCATCGCGTTTTGCCAAGCACTCATCAAAACGGATCGAATAAACATTTCACTAAACTGCGACATCATTCTTAAGGGTGTCACGTGCTGTTTTTTATGCATGTTCTGAAATTCGTCTGGCGAAAAGACCGTAGGTAACCGTTTGGCAATTTGATAGTCAACTCGCAAGTCTTTGCTTGGAATCGAAAAAACTATATTGGGGCTATCCAATCAGTTCAATCGCTATCCAAACGCTTCATTTGGCGTCTCCTACCAACCGCGGCGCTGTTGTTCCCAAGTTTTGAACTTTTGACCGCTTTAGGTCTCTTCAGCTCATTTTTGAGGCGCTGCGCCAGGGTAGCGCAAGCCGTCTCGTTTGTGCACGGTGCAAGAGCAAGCGAAAGCCCGGGGGCTCCTACAGAATCTCGCAGGTTCGCAGCGCTGCAGCAACCGTTTACCTTCGGAAGAAAATGGGCAGCGGAGTTGTTTCGAAGGCTCGAGGAAGACTAATAATGGCTCACATGCGTAGCCGTTCGGCCTTCGGTCATGCCTAGAACCCACTTGATGGCTTCGAAATACATTTTCTGAATATCGGGGTCGTCCCAGGCTTCTTTCGTATGTCCAAGCGTTGAATAAAACACGCGCCCTTTGCCGTGCATTTTCGCCCAGGCGACTGCGAAATCGTGGTCTTCTCGGTGGACGCGCGGATTCTTGAGGTCGAGTTTGCTTTCGTCCAAGCGCAGCAGCACGTTTACTTTGTCGCGCGACCATTCTTTCGCCTGGTAGATTTCATCGCGCTTCATAAACGCTGCAGGGAAGTGCCTCACGGCGGGAAAGGTTGGGTCTTCCAAGATAATCGGAGCGTTGAAAGTGCCCCAAGGGTGTTCGTTGAACCAGCCGCCGATCATCTCGCCGTACTCGGGCCACTTGTAATTCGTGTCGAGCGCGGCGTGGATGCCGACAAAGCCTTTGCCGTCTTCTTTGATGAACGACATGAAATCGGCTTTTTGCTCGTCGGTCAGGCTGAGTTCGCCGGTGGTGCTTGCGAAGACGACGGCGTCGAAATAGTTGAGATTTTTGAAATTTCCTTTTTCGAGATTTTTCTTGGTGAGGTTCTCGGTGTCGGTGCGCAGGGTGGTTTCCCACAGATGCGAATCGTGGCCCATTTTGTAAACGGCGGCCATGGCATCGGATACGGAATCATGTTCGAAGCCGTTGGTTTGGGCGACGACCAGAACGTGCGGAATGTGATACGCGGGCGCTTGCGCTTTCGCTAGCCCCAGATACATCCCTGTGCCCACAAGGGCACAAATTCCCAAGAGTGAAGCCAACGTCATCCGATAGTTCTTCATTCGTTCTCCCAGAGCAAGCAGAATGTAAAAACTTATCACACTGGCTCGTAATCGGCGCTGCTTACGCTCGCACTGACGGCTTTTTTCTTCGGCTGATAACGAATGCGCCAGACCGTGGCGGCCACAATCAAGAGCGCACAAACTTCCACCAGCACCTTCTCGCCGTCCAAAACATCGGGAGCGCGTTCTTTCAAATCGGGATCGATCATGATGCCGTGTACGAACAAGAAAGCGGCTCCGGCGTAGGAGACGTAATGGAGCTTTTTCCAGAGCCGGCTGCCCAGAGCGCGAACATATGTACGACGTCACGACCACGAATTCCACGCGATCGAAGGCACATGCACCCAAAACGTTATAGAGCGTCTGGTGCGGCGAATCAATGGGCCAGACGATATCCGGCAAGCGGAAATGGGCCGTTGGCGAAAAAGTCAGGATGATCGGATGCAACACAATCAAGGCGAGCGCGAGGTACGCCGTCCAATTGTGTATATCGAAAATCGGCAAGCGGCGATGGGGCCAGTTCTGTACCGTGTTGTAGCGCGCGGAAAGCAAGAGGCCGAGCAAAATGTTCAGCGTGAGCAGAACCATGGCGACCAACCCGGCGTCACTGGATAGCTCGATCGCCGTCATGGGTACGCCTTACTTGGTGACGCCCTTCCAAACGAAGCGCAAGCCGCCGTAAACGCCCTGTAGCGTTTCGTTCGCATAAAGTGCCGCGCCCAGTGAGGTCTGTAATAAAGATACTTTCGCCCACAATCACATCCACTTTCGAGACGCGA
>CAWJBS010000093.1:0-8637 GCA_963840845.1 Bryobacterales bacterium | reverse complement strand
GCTATGTCGTTGCTGGACTCGTCAGTATTGCTCTTGAGGGCGCGGAAACGATCAATTCTCACTCACGCCTCGGATTGTACCCCGTATGGTGGCAGGCTATCCATTCAAGCCTCCCAAATCTCCAGAAGCTCGGCCCTCTCTGAGCGTTGAGCGAAGAATTTCGGACGGTGGTCTTCCTCTGGTTGGATCAGAAGTCGAACGCCCGAACGAATTTTTGCATTCTGGAGCGAGCTCCGTTAATGACTGCGCCGCTTTCTGGGTTTCGATGGCTCCGCGCGCGGTTTCCTTCGCTGAGGTGGCTACTCCTGTGATGCTCTTTGTAATTTCGGCCGTACTGCGCGCCGCCTCATGCACGTTTCTGCCGATCTCGTTGGTGGTGGTCGTCTGTTCCTCCACCGCCGAGGCGATGGAATTGGAAATATCGTTGATTTGAGTGATGATCGAACTGACCTCAAAGATGGCGCTCACTGCGCTCTTCGTATCCGACTGAATGGCCTCAATCTTGTGACTGATTTCCTCTGTGGCGTTGGCGGTGGCTTTGGCGAGTTCCTTGACTTCGTTGGCGACTACCGCAAATCCTTTACCGGCCTCTCCCGCGCGGGCGGCCTCGATTGTGGCGTTCAGAGCAAGAAGATTGGTCTGTTGCGCGATGGAGGTAATCACCTTGATCACCTTGCCGATTTCTTTGGAGGATTCGCCCAACTGCCCGATTGTTTCGTTGGTTGAAGTGGCAACCGCGACTGCGCTTTTGGCGATGCGGGCGGCCTCGTGGGCATTTCGTGAGATCTCCCGGATGGCGGAAAGCATCTCTTCGGAACTTGCTGCGACATTGGTGACGCTTGTCGATACTTCCTGACTATGGGCGGATACCGAGTTAGCTTGATGGGCGGTGGCTTCCGCTCCATCGGCCATCGAGCGGCTCGTGTGGGTCAGTTCCTCCGCCGAATCCGCGATCGTGTTGGCGTTATCGCTGGTAGCGCGAAGCGGTTCCACGACAGCCTCTAATGTGTTGTTTATGCCGGCGATGATCTTTCGATAATCGCCCAAATGCCGGTTGGCGTCCACGCGCGCCCGTAGATTCTTCTGTGCCGCCGCCTTCGCCAAAAGATCGGTGTCGGCAATTAGATTCTTGAGATTGCTGCGGATTCCCTCAATCACTTCATTCATGAACGCGCGCTGCCCGGGCTGCTGCTCAAACATCGCTTCAAAGTTTCCTCTGCCAAATTCGGCGGCGCAATTCATGGCGCGCTTGTTGACGGCGATGTGCTCAGCCACCATGTTGTTCACGCCTTGCGCGACAGCTCGATAAGCACCTTCGAAATCGTCCGCGGCAATGAACGCGTCGATTTGGCCCACAGCATGTTCGGCCGCCATCTTACCGATTTCGAAAATCAATCCGCGAATGTTCTCCACCATCGCCCGAATCGCCACCGACAAAATGTCAGACTCGGAATGGCTTTGAATGATCAAATCCATGTTGCCGTGAGATACTGCCTCCGCGACCTCAGCAACCTGGTTCTGCGCATGTAAGAGCCGGCTCATACTGCTCGCCAGAATTCGCGAACGGTTTACTTCCTTCAGCGGTTCCAGCTTTGCGCTCTTCAGATTGCCGGCGGCCAGTACGTCCGCTTGTTCCGCAATTTTCGCCAGGAACTCCTGAAGACGTGCCAGGGATTGCCCGATTCGTCCTGCGGACGGGATGATGAGTTTCAATACCGGATCATGCAGGCGATCGGTCGCCAAGGCGTCCGCCTGCGCCACGATGGTGGACAAAGCCTGCTTCGCCTGATCCAGATGCTCCGTTCTGTCACTGTCTTTGTCGGGGACAATGCTTTCCACATCGACGCTCATCGAATCCAGCAGCCGCATGAGAAAGGAATCTAGAATCGCCTGCTGGTCGTAGTTGAGAACTCGACCGAATACCTCCAGGGCCTCGTACAACTGTGCTGGGTCTGCTATCTTCTCGCGAAGATAATGAGACGTCAGTCGCTGCAGTTCCGGATACGCGCCCAGATACCATTTGATCGGTAGATCGATGTGGCTATTCAACTCGCCGATTTTCAAACGGCTCTCGAAATAAGCGGCACCCCATTCACTCGCGGAGCCCTCGAATAAGCTTGTGAAGTAGCCTGCTTGCGTTTTTTCGAGCCTTTCCCGAAGAGCGGCTGTCGTTAAACTGTGCCGCTTAGCGAACTGATCAAAAAACTTAGCGGTAGCCGGGAAGGCAAATTGCCAATCGTAGAATTCCTTGGCGATCTGCTGTGCCACCGATTGTGCCCACGGGGCCAGATCAGCCATAACTTTGGCTTCATTCGGACCCAGTCTCACGAATGCGCGCCGCGCCGCCAGATTCTCGGCGTTTATTCCAAATTCATCTGACAGGCTCTTCGCCTGCTTAGTCTTTGTGTATTCACTGGCCGGATTCCGGAAGTTCTTGTTCGCATGCAGCGTGATGGGTGTTTCTGAAAAGGTTGCGTTTTCCTCAAGGGCCAGCGTGTTGCTCATACATTATGTTTCGGAGGAAATAATCTGCGACATTACAGTAACGCTTGCTGCTGGCCGCCACTTTTCTTATATATAGGTCAGAAACATTATTGCCGCAGCGATCCTGGCCGATAACATTTTAGAGAAATTGGATGATCTTCGCGACTCCCGGCAAGCTAGCCGGCGCAAAATGTTACGACGCGCGTCTACAGAACGTGCGTGAATCCATACCGCATCCGGGTATGGCATGGGGCTTTTCCACCCGGTTGTCGCGTGTGCGGGGCGCTCTGCTTTGCGCGTACGTCTGTAAAACAAAAAAGACCCCATCCCTTCACGCGCATCAGACAGCGTGAGGATCTGAGGTCTGTCTCGCAGCGTTCGCCGCTGTTTTACTTGCCCGCGATTCCTAACAATTCAATGTCGAACACGAGTGTCGCTCCGCCAGGAATTTCCGGCCGGCCTTGGTCGCCATAAGCTATGTCCGACGGACACACCAAATGAGCCTTCCCCCCCACCTTCATCTTCTGCACGCCTTCGGTCCAGCAGCGAATCACCTGGTTCAAACCAAATTCGATCGGCTCTTTGGAGGCATCGAATACTTGACCGTTGGTAAACGTACCTCGGTAATTCACCTTCACCTTATCTTCAGCGGAGGGTGACGCCCCAGTGCCGGGCCTTATGTCTCTGTAAATCAAGCCCGAAGCAGTCTTGACAGCCCCCGGTTCCGCGGCAGCTTTAGTCAGGAATACGGCCGAAGCCTTGGCCGTACGCGCCTTCATCAGCGGCTCGATTTTCGGTCCCCACGTCTGCAAATCGACCGCCGGTTTTCCCGCTGCCGAGTCGGACATAGCGCGCTTGACCAGATCTAATTCGCCGGCGAAAGGTTGAACTGCGCAAGCGATTTGTAAATGCTCAAACCAATCGAGTAAATTGCTTTATCGTCGTCGGTCACAAGTGCTCCCCCAGTCGTTCGGCGCGCGGTCCCGGCGCTGTCGTAGATGTCTTCTTGGCGGCCGTCTTGAGGCGCCGCTTTGGTGGTTGTTTGAGCATTGGCGGACGCCGCCGCGCACGCTAGCGTGGTCGCATAGATAAGAAAATGTTGAAAACGCATCGGTTTTCAACAGGATCTCACACCCGGCCCACAACACCCATCTCGCTCTTACCCGCCGTCGCTTCAGGGGTAATGCACGGTACCGTCAAATAGAAGGCGCTGCCTTCCGGTCCGCTTTCAAACCAGATTCTTCCGCCCATCAGTGCGCAGAGTCTTGAGCAAATCGTCAAGCCCAAGCCTGTTCCGCCATAACGACGGGTGGATGAGCTATCGGCTTGGGCGAACGCCTCGAAAATTGCATCTTGCTTGTCCTCCGGTATGCCGACGCCCGTATCTATGACGGAGAACTGTAGCTCTTTCGACCCATCCGAACGCATGGCAGCAATGACCGATACCCCGCCTTCGCGCGTAAACTTCAAGGCGTTATCGACCAGTATGCGACAAAATCTGCCGCAGCCGTTTCTCGTCCCCCACCAGCCACTCCGGAGTGCCCGCGTCCCGGCGCACCGTGAGACTAAGATTTTTCTCTTTCGCTCGTGCCGCGAAATCGTGTTCGAGCACGCCCAAGCTGCGCGCCAACTGGAACGTCTGATTTTCCAGCTCCAATCGATTATCAGTTAAGCGCGAAAAATCAAAGATATCGTCCACCACGCGCAGCAATACCTGCGCTGACGCCTGTGCCGTTTCCAGATAGTCTCTTTGTTCGGCGTTCAGATCCGTTGCTAGCGAAAGCGCCGTCATTCCCATGATTCCGTTAATGGGCGTACGAATCTCATGACTGATGTTCGCCAGAAAATCGCCCTTGGCCCGATTTGCCGCCGCCGCCCGCTCTTCCGCCGCCGTGCGTACGCCAATTTCGTTCTCCAATGAGCGGTTGAGCCGCAACAAATCTTGCGTGCGTTCCTGCACCCGAACTTCCAACTCGTCCCGGGAGTGCCGCAGTTCCTGTTCTCGTTTGCGGAGATCGGTCGTACGCTCATCCACGAGTTGCGAAAGCTTCTCAGCCTGGCGATGCAGATGCTTTACCCGCAGCCGGTAAACGGCAAAGGCCGCCGCACCCAGACAGGCGCAGAGTAACATGGAAAAAAACGCCGTCTGATAAAAATAGGGCCGTAGCACCACTCTCGATTGCTGACTGTTTTCGCTGCAATTCGATCCTAAGCAAGCCATCACCCGAAAGCGGTACTCACCCGGCTGAATGTTTGTGTAATATGCTTCCCGCCGGTTTGTCAATGCGCTCCAATCGTGGTCGAATCCCTCTAGCCGGTAGCGAAAGCGCAACCGATCCGGTTCACTAAAGTAGGGAGCGGTATACGAAAACACCAATTTCCCAATCCCGGGGGTATCAGGCTCGCCCTGCTGGCGGAAATTCGCGGTCATTGGCCTCAAGCCGTTCCAGCTTTATCTTCAAGGGCTCTCCCTCGTCTGCCAGCGCGGACAACCGAGCCACCGCCAAGCCCTTAGTTGTAGGGAACATCACTCGGCCATCGAAGGTAACCAGGCCCGCGGGCTGAAAGCCGCCATTGCATTCACGGCTTCGCAATCCCTCTCGCGTATCGTAGATCGTTGGCGTAATGTGTTGTCTCAGACCGTCGGCAAATTCGCTTAATTCACGTTTCTTGACCCAAAAGATCCCCTTATTCGACGTCATCCACAAGCGTCCCTGGCCGTCGTCGAGAGCATCGAACACGGCATCGTCCATTAACCCCGCGTCGCTCGTCACACTCACGAATTTCCCGTTCTTAAAGCGATTCAAACCGCCGCCATTTGTCCCGAGCCAGAGAGCGCCATCCGTATCGCCCGTGACGGACCAAACCACGTCATTGGAAAGCCCCTGGCGAATGGTATAAACCGTAATCCTTCCATCGCGCAGCCGGTTTAAACCTGAGTCAGTGCCAATCCACAAATTGCCGCTGCGATCCTCATAAAGCGAAAGAACAAAATCGTTCGACAATCCATTCGCCGTCGTGAGCGTCTCAAAATGCTCGTCTCTCAGCTGGCTTAATCCCCCGCGCGTTCCCACCCACAATCCACCCTTCCGGTCTGCCAACAGACAAAGCACGCTGTCATTTGGGCAGTCCGTCCTTCATGCCATAGATCTGAAAAGTTTCGCCCTTCATGCGTGCTAGACCATGGCGCGTAGCCACCCAAAGCCGGCCAGCCGTGTCCTCCGCTATCGAAAAAACGAGATCGTCCGGCAAGCCATCCTTCACGGTATAGCGCTTAAACTTCCCGTCTTGCCAGCGCGTCAGGCCTTGGTCGGAGCCGATCCAAATTGTTCCATCATGCGCCTGAAAAACCGGCAGCACAGTATCGCTTGCCAGCCCCTCAGCCTTGCCCAACGCTGTGAACACGCCATCCCGCAGATGGGTCAGGCCGCTCACCGAACTCCCCATCCAAAGGCTTCCCGCGCGGTCCTCAAAAATCGCCCAAATACCATTTTCGGTAGCCTCGCTCTTGTCCGAAAAATGGCTAATCTCGCCGCGCGCTAATCGGTTCAATCCCGTCCCTTGCGTGCCGATCCAAATCGTCCCCGCTCCATCCGCCAACAACGCGGTAATGGCGTTATCCGTTAGGCCATCCGCTTGTCTAAATTTTCGCCGGTCGCTTTTAGAAATCCGCCACAGCCCCTCGCCGATCGTCCCAGCCCACAGGTTTCCGCTACGATCGGTGCACAGAGCCCGAATATAAAGTCCGCTCAGCCCTTCCTCTTTACTCAGCGCTTGCGGTTTCCCATTGACCAAGCGGCTGAGCCCACGGTACGTTCCAACCCACAGCGTCTCGCTCGCATCTTCCGCGATCGCAAACACCGAATTGTCTGCCAGTCCGCTCTCGGTAGTAAGCGAAGCCGTCTTGGCTCCTGTAAACCGCAAAAGCCCCGCGCCCGAGGTGCCAGCCCAGAGCGTGCCACGCCTATCTTGAAACAGCACATTCACCGTCAGGTCGGTTGATTCAGGCACATGGTCCGCTTGCCCCATATCGCTCTTCTTGAAGCGGCTGATTCCTCCGCCGTGCGTCCCGACCCACAGCGTTTGATCGCGATCTACCAAGAGCGCCGTCACTTGGTTGCTATGTAAGGCGGGCGTGTTCTTCTTATCGAAAACCGTAAAATTCACACCGTCAAAGCGCACCAAACCCGCTTCCGTTCCACCCAGAGATATCCGTCCGCCGTCTGCGCAATGCTTTGCACCGAACTCTGCGGCAGGCCAGTTTCCCCACTCCAACTTTGCCGCACGTACTGTGAGAGGCCCTTTGCCGCGTCAAGACTCGCCCGACTAGGTGACACCGCGCCGAACAGCGCGATCGTCATCAATATAATTCTCTTCAGCATCAGCGGAAACTTAGACCGACAGGCAAAGAGCAGCCCGTCACTTATGTCATCGGAATAGTACTTTCGAAACTTTACATTCCTTAAAGCCGGGGGCCTCTCACCGATAAGCCTCTTGAGGGCGGATGGCCGTCGGCACTATCGAACGAGCTGTCAGCCCATGAAGAAGGAGTCGGTCGTTTGCTGAAAAAATTTACCTTTATTCTCGCTCTTGCGGTCTTTGCGGCTTCCGCCCAAAGCACGGGTACCACTTCCCCTAAGCTCTCCCCTGAGCTCACAACGAAAGATCCTACGACGCAAGTCAACGTCATCGTCCTCTGGAAGCACAAACCCACGGAGATCTCCCACTTAAAGTGATGAGCCGCGGCGGTCTCGTGCGCCGTCGCTACAACTCGCTTTTCTCTGGCGCCTATATCGTCCCCGCCGCGGCACTGCACGATTTGTCCAACGATCCGGACGTCGCCTACATCGTCCCCGACCGTCCCGTCCATCCGAGGCTCGATTACACTGCAGCTGCAGTCAACGCCGCCATTGCCTGGAGTTCGAACCTAACCGGTAGCGGCATCGGTATCGCCCTCATCGATAGCGGTGTCAATCCCAGCACCGACTTGCGCTCCCGCATCGTCTATAGTCAGGATTTCACCTCCAGTCCCGCCTCGCAAGCCAGCCTCTCCGCCGCCGGGGCCGTCACGATTTCCAGCACTTCCACCTCCACGTCCTCCTCCTCTTCTTCCACTGTTATTGCTGTCGGAGGCACGTCGTCTAGCGTCCTCAGCGTCTCCAGCTCCACCATTGGCCCCGATCTTTTCGGCCACGGTGAACACGTGGCCGGCATCCTAGCCGGTAACGGCACTCTTTCCTCTTGCGCAGCTTGCACCCGTTCGATCAAAGGCATCGCCCCGGGCGCCAATATCATCAATCTGCGCGTGCTCGATTCTAATGGCGCAGGTACCGACAGCGACGTCATCGCCGCTATCGACGCACGCCATCAACTTAGCGTCCACTTACAACATCCGCGTGATCAACCTCTCGCTCGGCCGTCCCGTTTATGAAAGTTATGTGAACGATCCGCTTTGCCAAGCTGTGGAACAAGCTTGGAAAGCAGGTATTGTCGTGGTTGTCGCAGCCGGCAACGATGGCCGCGATAACTCATTCGGCACCAACGGCTATGGCACGATCAGCGCCCCAGGCAACGATCCATACGTTATTACGGTAGGCGCCATGAAGACCGAGGCCACTTACACGCGGACGGACGATTTGATCGCCAGTTACAGCTCGAAAGGCCCAACCTTGTGGACGCCGTTGTGAAGCCCGATCTCGTAGCCCCCGGCAACCTGGTGGTTTCCTTTTAGCCAGCACTACGGCAACCTTAGTTGTCCAGAACCCTTCTAACATCATGCCCCGCTCTTATTACATGAACACGACCAGTACCAAACCTGGCAACACTTTCTTCCAACTCAGCGGCACCAGTATGGCTACGCCCGTTGTCAGTGGCGCCGCCGCTCTGCTTCTGCAAGCTAACCCCGATATGACGCCCGATCAAGTGAAGGCGCGCCTGATGCTCACCGCCTATAAAACATTTCCCACCTCGAGCGTCGCCACCGATCCAACCACAGGAATGAGCTACCTCAGCTACTACGACATCTTCACCGTAGGCGCCGGCTACTTGGATATTGCCGCCGCCCTGGCCAATACCTCGCTAGCGCAAGGAACGGCCATGTCACCCATCGCCGTGTTTGATAGTGCGACAGGAACGGTGGGCATCGTCTCCGAT
>CAWJBS010000092.1:0-95675 GCA_963840845.1 Bryobacterales bacterium | reverse complement strand
CATTTGACGATTTGATTCGCGGCGAATCGCTACCATAGGGAGAATGTCTGGCCCTCCTTGCATAGCGGTCGAAAATCTTCATAAGTCCTACGGCGATTTTGAAGCCGTTCGCGGCATTGATTTGGAAGTGAAAACGGGCGAGGTTTTCGGTCTCCTGGGTCCGAATGGCGCAGGCAAGACAACCACGCTCGAAATTCTCGAAGGCATAAGGCCTCGCACCAGTGGCTCCGTCTCGGTTCTAGGTCTCGATCCCGCGGCGCAAAGCAAAAAGATCAAAGACCGCATCGGCGTCTGTTTGCAGGCAACGAATTTGCCCGACAAGATGGAAGCGCATGAAGCGCTGGATCTGTTCGCGCGCCTTCTATTCAAAAAACGCCGATCGCGATCAACTATTAAAACGCCTGCAGCTTTGGGAGAAGAAAGATGCGTTTTACAAAACGCTCTCTGGTGGACAAAAACAACGGGTAGCCTTAGCCCTTTCTCTGGTAAACGACCCCAGTCTGCTATTCCCGACGAGCCCACCACGGGCTCGACCCGCAAGTCCGGCTGGAAATTCACAATGTGATTCAGGACTCTCAAAAAGGACCACCGATCCATCCTGATCACCACGCACTACATCGAAGAGGCCGAACGCTTGTGCGACCGCGTAGCCATTGTCGATGCTGGCAAGATCATCGAACTCGGAACACCGCGCGAAATTCAATCGCGCGTACTCGGCCAAACACAGGTTGAGGTGACCACAAAACTTGCGTTGCCGCTGGATGCTCTTCCTGAAAAGATACGCGAAGAAAAACACACTTCAAGCAATGGAGGCCGCACACTGACTATCCAAAGTTCAACACCGGCCACACTCATAGTGGAACTTGTGCGCTGGATTGATCAGCTTGGTTTTGAGTTGCTCGATATTCATATGAAGCGGCCCACTTTAGAAGACGTTTTCATCGAACTCACCGGAAAAAGGCTACGCGAAGGATGAAACCCTATATCGCACAAATCGCCAGCAATCTGCGGTTGATGGGCCGAGACCGCTCTGTCCTCTTCTTCAGCACGCTTTTTCCGTTGGTTTTTTTCTTTACGTTTGCGCAGGCCTATCGCGCAAGCTCAAGCCCGGGCGCCATGTCACAAGTATTCGCCTCGGTTATGATCATCGGCGTTTTGGGCAGCGGCTTCTTCGGTGCGGGCATTAGAACGGTGCTCGACCGTGAAACCAATGTGCTCCGGCGCTTCAAAGTCGCGCCCATCGGCCCTGGCCCCATCATCGTGGCCTCCATGGTTTCCGGGTGGGTCGCCTACATTCCCACCGTTTGCTTGTTTCTGGTCTTCGGTAAGTTTATTTATCACGCGCCGCTGCCGTCCAATCTATTCTCATTGTTCCTCTTCATCACAATCGGCCTTTTCGCGTTTCGCGCGATGGGTATGATCATTGCCGCGGTTGTCAATTCGCAGCAGGAAGCCACCATCCTTATTCAGTTGCTCTATTTGCCCATGCTGTTCTTGAGCGGCGCAACGTTCCCGCTAGAAATGCTGCCGAATTGGGTCAAAAACATCGCCAACTTTCTGCCCGCCACTTATCTATTTCTTGGCATGAAGTAATCCTGGTCGGCGGAGAAAGTGCGTTTTCCCGGGCCATCTCTGGGCCGCCTTAGCCTTGATTACAGCCATGGCCGTGGCACTCTTTGTTGGCATTAAGCTGTTTCGCTGGGAGAAGGAAGAGAAGATCGCCGGCAAAGCAAAGCTTTGGATACTAGCGGTGTTGGCGCCGTTTGTCCTGAGCGGCGCGTATCAAGCTTATTCACAACAAAGCGTCGGTCGCGAAAAGCAGTTAGACCGCCAAGCTTCGCGGATGCGCAGCGTTTTATTCAACAACGTGAACATCTTCGTCGGCAATGGCGAAGTCATCCAACATGGCGCAGTGCTCATCAAGAATGGCAAGATCGCGCAAGTCTTCCGCCAGCCTCCCTTAGATACAGCCTCTTTGAACGCTGAGGTTGAAGACGAAGCAGGCAAAACGCTCATGCCCGGCTTGATCGATATGCACGTGCATATCGGCGCACCAGGCGGCGTGTTTAAAAATCCCCAAGACTACGCCGATCCACACGCGGAGATGCGTCGTTTAGCGGCTTATCTTTATAGCGGAATCACCACAGTCCGCAGTACCGGCGATTTGCTCGAAGGCGCCCTAGAAGTGCGCATGGGCTCTCAGTCGGACGAAAATACCGTTGCCCAGTTCTACACGTGCGGTCCGCTCTTCACAGCTCCGGGAGGCCATCCGGAAGAGCTTCTGGAAAACTTCCCCGAATTCATGCGCAAGATGGCGAAAGAGCAGTTCATGCGCCAACCCAAAACGGCCGCCGAAGCACGCGAGCAGGTAGACGCTCTTAAACGGGCCGGCGTCGATTGTGTAAAAGGCGTGTTGGAGGCGGGCAACGAAAGCTGGGGCAAATTCAACCGCCTCGATCCGCAAATCTACCGCGCGGTGATTGACGAAGCCACCAAACAAGGATTGCCCACCGCCACACATACCGGCAGTGCCGCCGATGTGAAACTGGCCATTGACGCCGGCAGCAACAGCATCGAGCATGGCTCTACCGTTGACCTCATCCCGGACGAATCCTTCGCTGCGATGACAGCGCACGGCATCGTTTACGATCCAACGCTGAGTGTGTTCGAAGCCTATTCCGAACTGGCGCAAGGAAAAACTCAGATTCTCGACCGGCCCCTGCTGCAGCAAGTCGGTCCGGTGGATCTCATCAACAATACAAAGAGCGTTTTCTCAAAGCCGCCGAAGGAAGTAAACATCGCGCGTGCCAAGGCGTTGTTCGAAATACCGGTCCAAAACCTGCTCCGCGCCTATCAAAGCGGCGTCACTCTGATTGTCGGGTCCGATGCCGGCAATCCAATGGTGATCCACGGACCGACCGTGCAGCACGAATTGGAACTCTGGGTAGACGCCAAAATTCCCAATGCGACGGCTCTCCAAGCCGCCACCTACAATGCGGCCAAGACACTGCATCAGGAAAACCGTATTGGCCTCATCAAAGAAGGCATGGACGCAACATTCTTACTTTTAGACGGTGATCCTTTGCAAGACATCACCGCTACCGAACACATCAATGCCGTTTTCCTGCGCGGTGAACATATCGACCGGAGTGACTTATTCGACCAGTTCAAAAAGTAAAGAAGCTTGAGCCACAGCTTAAAACGCTCGATCGCGCGCTATCGAAAGCGGGCTTAGGATCAAGAACCGAAGCACGCAGTTGGATTGGCGCGGGCCGCGTCCAAGTCAACGGCAGAGTCATCCAGACGCCGGATCACTGGGTAGATATGGCCCGAGATCGCATCACGTTCGATGGCAAGCCGGTTGAGAAGCAAGACCTCCGCTACATTCTGCTCAATAAGCCAAAAGGGTACCTGACTACTTACAAAGACCCTGAAAACCGCCCGACCGTTTATGACTTGATTCCAGGCTTGGGCCAGTTCGTAGGCACCGTGGGCCGCCTCGATCTGGAAACCTCTGGCCTGTTGCTGCTCACCAATGACAACGCACTCGCCGAAGGCATGACCAATCCGCTTTACAAAGTGGACAAAACCTATTTGGTGAAAGCGTCCACACTATTGACCGACGAGCAAATTTCCCAATTGGCAAAGGGCGTTGAGTTGAGCGATGGCATGACCGCGCCGGCTATTGTCAAGCGTGAGCGCGATGCAGAGAAGTATACATTTCTGGAGATCACTATCCGCGAAGGGCGGAATCGCCAAGTCAGGCGCATGCTCGAAGCGGTCGGCAGTAAAGTGCTAAAACTGGTGCGCGTACGAATTGGCCCGCTCACACTGGACAACCTGCCAATGGGTAAGTGGCGTGAGCTTGAGGCCAGTGAAGTCATCAAGCTCCGCAAACTGACGCATGCTAAAGAAAGGTCTTGAATTCGATCACGTCGCCGTCTTGCACCACATACTCTTTGCCTTCCGTGCGCAGCTTCGCTTGCTCGCGGGCGCGAGCGAAGGAACCGCAGGCCACCAGATCTTTGTACGAAACACACTCGGCTGAGATGAAGCTCTTCTCAAAATCCGAATGGATCACGCCGGCGGCCACCGGCGCTTTATCGCCCGCATGAATGGTCCACGCGCGCGTTTCCTTTTCGCCGGTGGTCAAATATGTTCGCAGGCCTAACAGATGATACGCTTCGCGAATCAAATTGCTCGCGCCCGTATCTTTCACGCCCAGCCCGGCCAAGTATTCCTGCCGCTCCTCTTCAGACAGCGTCACCAGTTCAGACTCAATCTCCGCCGATACCACCACCGCGCTGGTATCGTGGTGCTCCTTTACATACGCGCGAACCTGCTTAACGTACTTGTTGTTATCGGCATCGGCCAAATCGCCCTCCGCCACGTTGCACGCAAATAAAGTCGGCTTGCTGGTTAGTAGAAAGAATGTCTTCGCCAGCGCCTTTTCTTCCGGCGTCAGTTCCATGGTGACCACCGTTTTCCCGGTATTCAGATGGGCCTCCAACTTTTCGCAAAGCTCCACTTCCGCCAGCGCCTTCTTATCGCCGCCTTTCGAAGCTTTTTGCTGCTTGGCCTTGCGCTTCTCTACCGCTTCCAAATCGGATAGAACCAGTTCGGTATTGATGATCTCGATATCCCGAACCGGATCAACCGTGTCCATCACATGCTCTATATTTGAATCTTCAAAACAGCGAACCACTTGGATCAACGCGTCCACTTCACGAATATGGCCAAGGAACTGGTTGCCCAATCCCTCGCCTTTGCTCGCGCCTTTGACAAGGCCGGCGATGTCCACAAACTCGAAAACCGCCGGTATCAACTTTGACGATCCGCTCAATTTAGAAAGCACTTCCAGCCGCTCGTCCGGCACCGTAACCACGCCCGTATTGGGCTCAATGGTGCAAAATCTGTAGTTGGCAGCCATTGCTTTGCGGGTCTGCGTCACCGCATTAAAAAGGGTGCTTTTCCCTACGTTGGGAAGACCCACGATTCCAGCTCTTAACATTCCTTTCTATTTTCGCGTATAGGGTCAAAAACTTATTGCGTTGCGGTCAAGTGACTCACCACCAAATCCGTATTGTGCGCCGCGCGAACCCCATACACACCGTCGGTCGATTTCAATTTCCCGGCTATGACCAATGCGGATTTGTCGTAGCTCGCTACCACCGTTCCGTTGATCGCACAACTGACCTTATCGCCCTTGACAGAGACGGCAATTTCCTGCGTCACAGGTTCACCCACAGCCGCGGCTTTGTGAACGGCCGCATTCTCTTCGGCGCGCCGGCCGTTCATTTGAAATGGCGTCGGCCCAAATCCGCGAACAATGAAGCTGCCGTTCCCATAAGCAGCGCAGTAAAGATAACTTTGATTATCGGTGCCCATGTCATTGCCGGCCACCACAATGCCGTAAGGGTGTGGGTGGCTGTTGAGGTTCATATATTTGGGCTCGGTGAACGTCGCTTTCACTGTGTAGTCGCCCGATGCTTTGTTCGCCGGGTTCCAATACGTTACCGCTGGGCCAGTTGTAATGTGAAGATCGCCGCCTTCCATGGAAAGCTTGTCGTCGTTAAGGGTGCGCCCCGCTTTCTCTTCGTTCGCGTCAATCTTGCCGGTCCAACCAGCTGCGCTAATACCGCCGCCGGCCACTTTCCGTGAGGTCTCGTCTTGACCGTAAACAAATGCCGCGGCCCCTAGCAAAAGTCCCAAAACGCAAATCGTTCGCATGAAATTCTCCTTCGTCCAGCACTTCGTCAGATGGAATTATATGTGAGCGAGAGGCAAGCGGACCGAAACGGATGTAATGATGAGGGTAATGGAATTCGCCGCGGAACTGGCCCGCGTTCTTCCTAATGACATTCCGAATCGTGAACGGCTCATAGAAAAAGCCGCTGGGCACCTGTCGTTAATTTTGGCGGCGAACGAACACTTTAACCTTACGCGAATCATTAACGCGCCAGAGGCCGCCATCAAACACGTTTTCGATTCGGTATTGCCATGGCAGCACTTCGCAGGCGCGCGCCGCGTGCTCGATGCCGGAACCGGGGCTGGCTTTCCAGGCGTTCCGCTCTCGTTGGTGTTGCCTGATGTGCGCTTCACTCTGGCGGAATCCACGCAGAAAAAGGCGCGCTTCGTCGATGGCGCGGTGGAATCGCTCGAACTGCACAATGTGGAAGTATCGAGTGATCGTGCCGAACAGATTGCGCTCACACAACGGCCCGACATCATTACCGCGCGGGCGGTGGCGCCGCTCGACCGCCTGCTTGATCTTTTTGCGAAACCCATGAAACAAGGCGCCAAGCTGATTCTTTATAAAGGACCGGAAGTGGAAAACGAACTGGCGGCCGTTACAAGGTACAGGATCAAGGCGGATCAGTTGTGCCGTTATGAATTGCCCGATCAAATGGGAACCAGAGTTCTGCTGGCCATCGAAGCCGTGGCGCGCTGAAGCCAATTACTGTCTTTCAACTTTAAATCCGAGTTTCTCCAGCATGGCAGGCACGCCGTCCGACCCAACCAAATGTCCAGCGCCCACGGCAACAAAGCTCACACCATCGCCTTTCAACAATTCGTTCACCTGCTTGGTAAAGCCCTCATTGCGTTTCAGGATCATGGTTTTGTAAAGCTCTGGATATTTATCGCGCATCTCGCTGCTGACAAGCCGGTCCAACGCTTTTTCGTCGCCGGCATACCAGACCGTTACCAGTTCCTTAAATTTCGCCGCAGCCTCGGGGAATTCATCAACGCTCGAGTTCAGGAATTCCAATTGATTTTTTTGCGGCATATCCGCCAGCAAATGTAGCTGCTGCTCCATGGTCTCGAATCCATGCAGCTGTTTGCCTGCGGCTTTAAATTCAGGCTTGAGAATCTTCTCTACGCCACTGTTTGGGTCGAAGCCGGCTTGCATCATAGGCAAAGCCGATAGCGCAATAGCTGCCATCCACGGCCGCATCGGCTCAAGTCCCGATTCTCCGCCCGGAAAGCCTACCGACGTAGCCACCTTGTCAAGCTTCGCCACCTGCTCTTTGGTGAGCAGCGAAGAAAGCGGATGTTGCGGATCGATCCCCAATTTCATGACGATGGCCTGCATCGCCTGCGTGTCGTCATCATCAATGAGTTCAAGCCAAAGGCTGCTGCTTTTTTGAATAGCCGCGTCAATCTTCGGTGAGCGCCAAGGGTGATCTTTCTGTAGCGCGTGCACCGAACCAAACAAATAGACGGTCGCGTGCGGGCCGTTCACCACCCAGAGGGCCGGCTCGGCTTGAGTGGTTCCAGCTGCGAGAAAAAAGACTGCGGCGGTGAGCAGGCTGAGCGCGCGATGAGCGGTAGACATGGTTAGGGTTTCTTTTCTTTATGATAGGGCGTTTGTTGCTTGAACGCCTGGAAAGTTCGTGCTATAACTATATAGGATACTTTCGGTCGTAGATTGACGTCGCGACCGTTTCACAATGCTGCGGCTCACCAAAAAAGCGGACTATAGCCTTATCGCCTTGAAGCATTTCGCGGCCGTGCGAGCCGTTGCTGGAACCGCAGCCGCGCCGGCGCTGAGCGCCAAAGAACTGGCCGATAGTAGCGGCATTCCTCTGCCTTTGCTATCAAAGCTTCTGCAAAAACTAGGCAAAACCGGGTTTCTTGTGTCGGAATACGGCACTAACGGTGGCTACCGGCTGGCGCGCGACCCGCGCGACATCTCGGCACTTGAAGTGATTCGCGCCATTGACGGCCCCATCGTGCTGGCCAATTGTTTTACCGCTTCGAAGTCTTGCGGACACGCTGACCGTTGCACCATCAAGAAACCGCTGCGCCGCATTCACGAAGGAATCTTGCGCCTCTTGAGCAGCGTGAGCATCCAAGATATGTTGCGGGATTCGGAAGATGACCCCACGCCGGAAACTCTTTCCGCTTCGCTGGTGGCGTTGGAAGGAGTCGCCGACTCCTCACGAGACACAAGAAGGAAATTGACTTTATGAAACTGCCGATTTACATGGACAATCACGCCACCACGCAGATGGATCCGCGTGTGTTTGAAGTGATGAAGCCTTACTTTTTAGACATCTACGGCAATGCCGCTTCGCGCAACCACAGCTTTGGCTGGGAAGCGGAAGAAGCGGTCGAAAAATCTCGCAAGCAGATTGCCGATTTGATTGGCGCGACGCCCAAAGAAATCGTTTTCACTAGCGGCGCCACCGAATCGAACAATCTGGCCATCAAGGGCGTTGCGGAAATGTATGCCGAGCGCGGCAACCACATCATCACTCAGGCTACCGAGCATAAAGCAGTGCTCGACACTTGCAAGCGCCTGGAAAAAGAAGGCGTTCGCGTCACTTATCTGCCGGTCAAAACCGACGGCCTGATTGACTTGAATCAGTTGCGTGACGCGATTACCGATAAGACCATCCTGATTTCGATCATGTACGCCAATAACGAAATCGGCGTCATCCAGCCTATGGCCGAGATTGCCAAGATTGCTAAGGAAAAAGGCGTTTTGGTTCATAGCGATGCCGTGCAGGCGGTTGGTAAAGTTCCTGTCAACGTTAATACAGACGGCATTGACATCCTTTCGTTGACAGCGCACAAACTTTATGGTCCGAAAGGTGTGGGCGCGCTCTATGTCCGGCGTCGTAACCCGCGCGTGCAGATTACCGCGCAGATGGATGGCGGCGGCCACGAACGAGGGATGCGGTCTGGCACGTTGAACGTTCCCGGCATCGCTGGGTTGGGTGCCGCCTGCGAAATCTGCCATAAGGAAATGGCTGAAGAAACGAAGCGATTGCGCTTCTTGCGGGACAAGCTGAAAGATCGCTTGATGAACGATTTGGACGAGACCTATATCAACGGCTCTTGGACGCACCGTTTACCGCACAACTTGAACATCAGCTTCGCCTACGTAGAAGGCGAGAGCCTTTTGATGGGCATCAATGACATCGCGGTTTCGAGCGGTTCGGCTTGTACCTCGGCGACGTTGGAACCATCTTATGTATTGAAAGCATTGGGTGCGGGCGATGACCTAGCGCATTCCAGCATTCGCTTCGGTATTGGCCGGTTCAACACGGAAGAAGAAGTAGACTACGTCGGCAATAAAGTGGCCGAGGTGGTGAAGAAGTTGCGAGAGCTATCCCCCCTTTACGAAATGGCGAAAGAAGGCGTGGATCTCTCGAAGGTATCTTGGACGGCGCATTAAGTTTAGATTTGACAAAGGGACACAAATAGCATGGCTTACTCTGACAAAGTTCTCGATCATTACAACAACCCGCGCAATGTGGGTTCCATGGACAAGAATAGCCCCGATGTGGGGACGGGTATGGTGGGCGCGCCCGAATGCGGCGACGTCATGAAGCTGCAAGTGAAGGTTAACCCTGAAACCGGCGTCATTGAAGATGCGAAGTTCAAAACCTTTGGTTGCGGCAGCGCGATTGCCAGTTCTTCGCTGGCAACCGAATGGCTCAAGGGCAAGACGGTTGAACAGGCGCTCGAAATCAAAAACACCGATATCGTGAACGAACTGGCCTTACCGCCCGTGAAGATTCACTGCTCGGTGTTGGCTGAAGACGCCATCAAGGCCGCCATCGGCGACTACAAGGCGAAAAAGACTGGCGTCAGCAAGTCTGAAGCCGTGTCGGTTCATTAATCTAGTTCTGGATTTTGGGAGATACTAAAATATGGCTGAGTTGACTCAGCTTCCGGGTGCGCCGGAAGTTCAGGCGGGGACTGCCCCGGTTGAAGGCGCACCCACCAAACAGGTTCACGTCACGCCGAAAGCGGTGGAGAAAATCCGCGCCGCTTTCGCGCGTGAAAAGGTTACTGGCGGAGGTCTGCGTCTGGGCGTCCAAGGCGGCGGCTGCTCTGGTCTGAGCTACCAATTCAAGTTCGCGCCGCAGCCCCGGCCGACAGACCATGTCTTCGAATTTGAAGATGTGAAGGTCTTTGTCGATCCGAAAAGCATGTTGTTCCTAGATGGCATGACGCTCGATTGGAAAGACGCGCTGTTGCAGTCTGGTTTTGTTTTTCATAATCCGCACGCTACTAAGAGTTGCGGTTGCGGCACTTCGTTTTCTTCCTAAATGGCCACTCTTTCGAAAAATTTCTTCCAGTTCTTCGGGCTGGAATCGAAGTTGTGCGTGGACGCGGATGCGCTGCAAAGGCGCTTCTACGAATTGAGCAAACAGTGGCACCCGGATCGGTTTAGCCGGAAGAGTGCGAAAGAGCAAGCAGAAGCGCTGGAAGCAACGTCGATCCTCAATGACGGTTACCGGACTCTTAAAGATCCCGTAAAGCGCGCTGAATATCTGCTCAAAGAGGAAGGCTTTCCAATCGGCGAGCAGCGTTCGAAAGACGTTCCACCTGAATTACTGGAAGAAGTTTTCGAGTTGAACATGATGCTCGAAGAGCTTAAGGGCGGAGATGCGGATGCACGAGCCCAACTGGAAACGGCGCGTGCGAACTTTGCCGCTATGCAGGCCGGCGTAGATAAGCAATTGCAAGGGCTGTTTGCCAAGTATGATGCGACGAAGGATGGCTTGGCTGAAATCGGCGGATTGTTGAACAGGCGTCGCTACATTGATAACCTGCTGCGCGACGTGGATCGTGCCTTGAATCCGGCCGCTACGGCAGTGCCGGTGGAAGATCGTTTATAGCAATGGGAACTTTTCAAATCGATTTCGGCGAGAGCCGCACATCTAAAATCGTCGGGATTGACCTGGGCACCACCAATAGCTTGGTGGCGTATCTCGACCTGACCGGACCGAGGATCATCGAAGACCATGAAGGTAACAAGATTGTCCCTTCTGTTGTTTCACTGGCGGACAACAACCGCTTGATTGCCGGTGATGCAGCGCGCGAAATGCTGTTGACGCATCCGGAGCGGTCGATCTATTCGGTGAAGCGGCTGATGGGGCGGTCGGCGAGCGATGTGCAGCAAGAGTTGAAGCTGTTTCCGTTCCGCATTACCAGTGAGGGCGATTCGGCGATTCAACTGAAGCTCGGCGATCGGACATTCACGCCACCTGAAATTTCGGCGGCGGTTCTTAAGAAGCTCAAGGACAATGCGGAGGAAGCGCTCGGCCAACCTGTGACGGAAGCGGTCATCACCGTGCCGGCGTACTTCAACGACGCGCAGCGGCAAGCGACGAAGGATGCAGGGCGTCTCGCGGGCCTCGAAGTGCTGCGGCTGGTCAACGAACCGACCGCCGCTTCCTTGGCGTATGGTCTAGACAAGCGCAAAGACGGCATCATCGCGGTCTACGATTTTGGCGGCGGCACGTTTGACATCTCCATTCTGCGTCTGCACGATGGCATTTTCGAAGTCTTGGCCACTAACGGCGACACGCATTTGGGCGGCGACGATATCGATAATCTGCTGCTGCGCATTGCGCTCGAAGATTCGGACATCCCGCAGGATTCCGAAGGAGTACAGCGTCTGCGGCGAGCGGTGATCAAGGCTAAGGAAGAGCTCTCGTTTGTTCCGGATACCAAGATCGAGCTGACGTATGGCGGAAAGAGCTACCAGCGCGCGATCAGCCGCGAGTTGCTGGAACGGTTGATTGCGCCGATTGTCGAGCGCACGCTCGAACCGTGCCGGGCTTGTTTGGCGGATGCGAAGCTGACCCCGGAGCAGATTGATGAAGTGGTGATGGTGGGCGGGTCAACGCGCATTCCGCTGGTGCGGACCGCGGTTGAACGCTTATTCAAGGCCAAACCGCATACTGAACTGAATCCCGATGAAGTCGTGGCGCTGGGCGCGGCGGTGCAAGCTGGCATTCTGGCGGGCGATGTTGAAGATAAGCTGCTGCTGGATGTGACGCCGCTTTCGTTGGGTATTGAAACGATGGGCGGGGTTGTTTCCAAGCTGATTCATCGCAATTCCACGATTCCGGCGAGCGCGACGGAGACGTTTACAACGGCCGTGGATGGGCAGCGGAATGTGCTGATCCATGTGCTGCAGGGCGAGCGCGAGTTGGTGAAGGACTGCCGGAGTTTGGCGCGTTTCGATCTGAAAGATATCGAGCCGATGATGGCTGGTTTCGCGCGGATTGAAGTCCGGTTTCTGATTGACGCCAATGGGATTCTGAACGTGACGGCGCGCGATGCACGGACGGGCAAAGAACAAACCGTAGAAGTGAAGCCATCATACGGACTGACCGACGAGCAAGTGGAAGGCATGATCCGCGAAAGCCTGGACAACGCGGAAGCCGACATGAACGAGCGGCAGGTTCGCGAGGCGCGGGTGGAAGCGGACAACATTTTATCGGCCACCGAAAAGGCCCAGCGTAACGACGCTTGGCAAACACTGACCGCCGACGAGCAGAGCAAGGTTGAGGCAGCAAAGCGGGCGCTGCTGGCGGTTTACAATCAGCCCGACCACCGCGCTATCAACGCGCGCATTGAAGATTTGAATAAAGCCACGAACAAGCTAGCCGAAAACATGATGAACACCGCCGTGCGCGGCGCTCTGAAAGGGACGAAGATCGACTAAGATGCCCGGACTCACCTGGAACCATACCGAAGATATCGCGCTGAGCCTCTATGATGCGCACCCGGAAATTGATCCCACCCACATTCGGTACACCGACTTGCACAAGTGGATCACTGAGCTGCCGGATTTCAAAGACGACCCGCGGGCCTCGACCGAGGGCAAGCTCGAAGCCATCCAAATGGCGTGGCTAGAAGAGTACCAAGACAACAAGTAAACTGGACAGGTGAAAACTTGTCTCCTGGCACTCTGCCTTAGCGCTGTATTAGCCGCGCAGCAGTCTCCCCGACTCTGGTACAAAACGCCCGCGGCCGATTGGAGCCAGGCTTTGCCCATCGGCAATGGCCGCTTGGCCGGCATGGTTTACGGCGGAACAGCCGACGAACAAATCCAACTCAACGAAGAAAGCATCTACGCGGGCAAGCGCATGGATCGCAATAATCCAGCGGCGCGGCAAAATATTCCCGTCATTCGACGGTTACTACTCGACGGCAAAGTGAAGGAAGCCGAGGATCTGGCGGAAAAGGACATGCTCGCCATTCCGCGCCGGCAACCTCCGTATGAGCCGTTGGGCGATCTCAAGCTTCATTTCGATCTCACGGGCGAAATTCAGAACTATCAGCGGGCGTTGGATCTTTACGACGGGATTGCATCAGTGAACTTCGATGCGGGCGGGGCTCACTATATCCGGGAGGTGTTTGCCTCCTATCCAGATCATGCCATTGTGATGCATATCGTGTCAAGTCAGGCGGGGACTTTGAACTTCAACGTGTCATTGACACGGGCGCAGGATGCGACGGCCAAGCTTGATCCAGACTTGGTCAACACGATTGTCATGACGGGGACGGCGCTGCCGCCTTCGGGCAAGAATTACGCCGATGAGCCGAAGGAAGGCGCGAAGTTTGCCGGAGCGGTGCGCATCTATGCGGACGGCAGGCTATTGCCGAGCGCCGCAACCTATCAAGTTCGCGATGCGAAAGAAGCGACCCTAATTCTGACGGCAGCGACAAATGTGTGGGGATCGGACGCGGGGCAGCGGTGCCGGCAGATTTTGCGAGATGCGACGGCACATCCGTATGCGGAATTGCTGGCACGGCACAAAGCTGACTTTCGGAATATGGCTGCGCGGGTTTCGCTGTGGTTGGGCGATGACTCTGCCAACACCATTCCCACCGATGAACTCTTGAAGCGGACAGCCGCGGGCGGCGATGACCGGGCGCTAACGGCGCTGTATTTTGCTTATGGGCGATATCTGTTGCAATCGAGCAGCCGCGAGGATTCGATGCCCGCGAACTTACAGGGCAAGTGGAACGACAAGTTCGATCCGGCTTGGGGCAGCAAATACACCATCAACATCAACACTGAAATGAACTACTGGCCGGCGGAGGTTTGCAACCTAGGAGAGACGGTGGACGCGCTGTATCACTTGCTGATGCGCATGCAGGACAACGGACAAGACACGGCACACAAGATGTACGGGACGAATGGGTTTGTGGCGCATCACAACACCGATATTTGGGCCGATACGCAGCCGATTGATGGAGTTCCGTCGGGCATTTGGCCGATGGGCGCGGCTTGGTTGACTCTGAGTTTGTGGGACCACTATGACTATTCGGGCGATCAGCTTTATCTGCGAGAACGGGCGTATCCATTGATGCGAAATGCGGCAGAGTTCATTCTGAATAACTTGTTTGACGATGGCAAAGGGCACTTGGTGAGCGGGCCATCGCTATCTCCAGAGAACCGGTACTTCACACCGGATCATCAGAAGGCCTCGCTCGACTTATCGCCGACGATGGACGTGGAGATTACGACGGCGCTGTTCAAGCGAGTGATCGATGCAGCCAATAAGCAGAAGGTGGATGCGCCGCTGGTTTCGGAATTGCAAGACGCACTGAAGAAGCTCCAGCCTTTGCAAGTGGGGCATTTCGGCCAGTTGCAGGAATGGCGCAACGATTACGACGAAGTGGAGCCTGGGCACAGGCATTTGTCGCACTTGTTTGCGGTGTATCCGAGCGATGAGATCAACGGGATGACACCGGAACTTTTCAAAGCAGCGCGGGTATCGCTCGAACGGAGGTTAGCCAACGGCGGCGGCGGTACAGGTTGGAGCCGGGCCTGGGTGGTCTGTCTGTGGGCGACGTTTGGCGAGGGCGATAAGGCGGACGAGAGCTTGCGGGTGTTGTATAGCAAATCAACTTGGCCGAATTTGTTCGACCTGCATCCGCCGGAGATTTTTCAAATTGACGGCAATCTTGGAGCAACTGCGGGCATCGCGCGGCTGTTGATCGACCGGAGCAATGGAGCGCTACGGCTTCTGCCCGCATTGCCAGCCGCTTGGAAAGACGGGCGCGTTGCCGGCTTGCGGGCACGCGGCGGTTTGACGGTGGACATGGAATGGAAAGGCGGCGCGATTAGCGAAGCGACGATTCGATCGTCGCGGGCCGGCGAAGTGCAAGTGACAGCACAAGGAAACGCGGCGGCACAAACAGTGAAACTGCGGGCTGGGGTTCCAGCCGTTCTGCATTTTTAGGCGACAGTGGCGCGCACCAGGTTACCGCCAGCTTCAATTTGTTTCGTCTGCGCTTTATTGCGACCGATCATCACAAAGACGCCATCGTTCACAAGACCTCTTAGAAACATGCCGACTTCGGTTTTGAGCCGCATGCTGCGGTCTCCCGGCCAACGGCCATAGCGAAGGTCTTCGCCACCGCTCAAGTGCTTGGAGCCAATTCTCGGCGATGAATAAAGAAATTCGAATTGATGAAAGGCAAACCATTCTTCGGCAATTTCAGCTAGGAAGTGGCGGCTTTCGTGGGGCTGTTTATAGCGCTGAATGAAACGCGCGCGCTGGGTCTCGTTGCGCCAGTTCAAGAATGCCAGGCGATCTTTGGAAAGGCGGTAGAACAGGCGACGCAGGTCATTGCCGACGCGGCCGAGCGGGTTGTAAAGACTGAGGACGAGCAAGCCATCGGGTTTTAGCAATGCGGTGAGCGAGGAGAAGCCGCGCAAAGGATCGCTGGTGTGATGCAGAACGCTATTGGCGATGACGACATCAAAGACGGCTTTGCGAAACGGGGGCCGGAACAAATTCATTTGCAGGAATCCGGCATTCTGTATGGCGCAGCGGTCTTTGAATTGTTTGGCCTGATGTAAGGAGCTGAGAGAAAGATCGGCGCCGATGACTTGGCGATTCTCTTTTTGCAGGGCAAGGAAATTCGCCAGATGGCCGGTGCCACAGCCTGCATCGAGAATTCGAGCGGTAGCGGGAAGTTGCTCATCTAGCAGACGGGCGAGGGGAGAAGCCAACAATTTATCGCGCAGGGAATCGCGCGAATCGGAATCGGCGTATTTGGGAAAAGGATGGGCATTGTAAAAGTCTTTGACTTTGTGAGTAACGTCGCGCGGGCCGTATAAGACATCGTGGGGGAAAAAGAGTTGGGGGATGCCGGAATCGGAAAGATAGGCGCTGGAACACCATTTGCATTCCAGAACGTCAAGGAACATTTCGAGATCGCCGCCGCAGCGGGGACAGGCCAGAATGTCAGCCTGTTGTAACAGAGAGTGCTGAACGGAAGCGGTGGATTGAGGATGGGAATCTAGATCTTCTTGCAGAAAACGCAGGTCGACAACCGGCGCGGGAAAACGGCGAACCGCCGCCTTTGCTTCACGATCTTGTAGTCCAACCATACTGAAGAAAGGTGGACGGGATGCACGAAAACTCTCAGCGCGTGGGCGGAGCATTTTAGGTGGCGTGCAAGTGGTTCCTTTTCAATCTTTTTGCGCGGAAATGATCAGGCGACATGATTGTTTGACCAGTGGGCGGCGACGAACTCTTCGATGCGGCGGATGGCGGATTCGGGCGGTGTCTTCGCCGAGAGGCGATCAAGGTGAAGGGAGCAGGAGACGACCATAAGAATGGTGCGATTCCCCTTTTCGAGATTTTCTTCGAGGCGAAAACTGGCAACGCGTTTGGCGCGGCCTTCGGCGATGATGGGGCTGAGTTTGGAATCGAAGAGGGCGAGGAAAGCGGGACCGGTCCAGCGATAGAGTGTGGCGCCGCCCAGAGTTTGAGCGATGTACTGGGCAAATTTGCGAAGAATATCGTCGCCTGCGGCGCGGCCGAAGCGGTTGTTGATAGAGACCATGCTATCGACGACGAAAAGGGCCGAGACAAACTCTTCCCCATTACAAACGCGTTCAGTGATGGCGGTTTCGGCATCGGCGCGGTTGGGCAGCAGGGTTACTTTGTCATGAGCGGAGGTGTCGGAATCGGCTGAATTGACGTGAGTCACCAGACGGTCTACTTCGGCTTGCAACGCGGCGAGTTTGACTGCATTGTGATTTTGCGCGTGATTGGCCTCACTGCGAACGAGGACGAGGCATTCTTCGACCAGGCTGCGTGTTTTTTCGGCATCGGGCACAGTAGCGAGTTGCTGGAGCTTGGATTCGACGAGATTCAACTGCTTGACGGAGCCGGCACTGGAGGCGGAAAGGAAGATAAGAGTGTCCGTCATGGCACAGAGCATGGTGCGCAACTCGGCGATGAGCTTTTGAAAATCGGCACCGACATGGCGATGGTATTCGCTCAGGGCGAAGAGGGTTTCGGTGATTAACGAATCAAGGTCTTCGGCGGAACAGCCTTCGTCGAAACTCAGGAGAATACGGTTGATGCGGTTACGGAAGATTTGACGCTCTTCCGGATCGCCTTCGAGAGAAGAGGATGCCAAGCCGCGCAAGAGGACTTGGAGATTATGCACGACAAGGCGGTGTAGAGGAATGCGAGTTTGAAAATCTGGCGACGCGTTAAGGTTTAAAGGACGAGAGAGCAGCAAAGAATAGACTCCGGGGCGCGTCGGAACCTGATGCGCTGTTAGAGTTATCGGCAAAATCGGGACGTTCCTTCAGGGGAAGAAGGCGGCGGGCGGACGCTTAGTTGATCGTTTGGGCACACTACTGGCGTATGCGTTATAGAGCAGTTCAAGTTGGAGGCGGTTAGGCGGCCATTTCGAGGCCGGGATCGGTCAGATCCGGCTTCGCTACGGGCGGATTTCGCCGTTCTTGCGCCTCCTTTTTCATTTGCACGACTTCCTTTTTGAGTTGGAACTCTTCTTTCTTCAAATTGAGCGCTTCGGAGGCTCTGGATTCCGCTGCCTTTTTGAGGCCGTGCGATTCGAACCCAATTTGCGAGTTTTGTTTTTGTTTTCTTAGGTTTTGCAGCTCGTTTACGGCCTTGTAGAAGGCGCGCTCATGCGTGGTTTCGTAGCGGATGAAGAGCGCGAGTCTGGCGATGTCGGTATCTTTGAGGCCGAACACCAGGCAGTCGGCTTGCAAGCGGATGGCGCGGGCGCGCAACCACGCGGATTCGGCCATGTGGCGAACCATGATGAACTCGGTTTCGCAGGTCGGCTGGTGGTCGTGGCTGAGCTGGTTGAGAAGTGCTTCGAATTCTTCTTGGCTCTCGTCCATGAGAAAGCCGAAGTGTTCGTGTGTTTTGACAGCCAGTCCGTGACGCCAATTATTAAAGGCGGCCTCGTCGGAGGAAATGGGGCCGGTTGAGTGTTGCGCGTTTGCTTTGTTAGCGGCTTTTTGTTTTTCGGTAGCCATGATGGTTATTCCTTTCAACGGTTGATGTATGCGCGCGACAACGGCGGCACAGCAGGCGTAAAGAAGGCCTTTTACGCATTAACTTTTTCAGCTTAGGGCCGGGCGCCTCGCGGCGGAAAAAATTTTGGCTTGTAAGTTGCTGAAAACAATGAGAAGATTTTTAAACAACTTTGGTGACTGAATTTGGAGAGAGCGATTTCAGAGGCCTTCATACTGAGAAAGTGGAACCGCTGATACTGACGGCACGACTGCCGCAAGACTCTCTTACTTACTTTGACCAGCTCCGGAGGCGGCATTTCCCAGCAGAACGCAATTTTCTTGCGGCGCATGTCACCTTATTTCATGCGCTGCCGCAAGAGAACAGGGCCAGCATGATGCAGCAACTACAGGACATCGCGCGAGGCGAAACGGTGATGGAAGGATGCGCGAGCAAGCTGCAATTTTTGGGAAAGGGAGTGGCCTTCGCCGTCGATTGTGCGCGGCTTTCTTCTTTGCGGGCCTCGCTAGCGCAGATATGGAGGAGCGATCTGACAGCGCAAGACCGGCAAACTCCGCGGCTGCATATTACTATTCAGAACAAGGTTTCGCCGGAGGCAGCACGAACGCTGATGGATGAACTGCAGCGCGATTTCAGACCGCGGCCACTGCTGTTTGTGGGACTGGACCTTTGGCGGTATGAGAGGGGGCCGTGGAGTTTTGTAGAAGGGTTTTCGTTTAGGGGAGTTGATTAGGTAGAAACGGAAGCGAACGTGTATATCCGATGACGACCGCGGGTGCATTCAGAAACAAATGAGTGAGCCCGGAGTAGATTAACATTCAGACGCGATTGCATCCTGAAATGTTCGGTGTTGGCTCGCGAAGTGTCTAAACTGCTATTGCCCCCATCTACTGGGATGGGTTTGGGTCACGCTGCAGCAAATGAGACCCGTCGGTGCTTGAGGTAATCGAGCGTGGCTCATTCTTGGAATCAGTTGCGAGAGTGAAAACACTTCTAGTACGCCAATCCCAACTTTCGTCGCCTTTTAAGACAATGTGGGTGGCAGCGGCGATGAGTCGAGGGCTTCTCGAAAGCGGCAACACTCTGAAATAAGTCTGGTCTGTTTCTCCGGGTTCTAATCGGAACTCCTGCATCTTCTCGAACTTCAGTTCTGCGTTTGATGGCGATAGTTCCTTCACTTCTACGGTGGCGCAAACGGGCGTAGCGACAACCTTACCGATATTGGTAACGGTCACGTCGACTTCCAAAAAGATAGAACGTTCATCAGCCGGGTTCGGATGCTGCGTCAAGGTTTGATCAACTCGAATCCTGGGCTCAGACTCCCGCTGAAGCCAAAACCAATAGAGAGCGGCCACAAGAGCGAAAACGGTTGCGATGGACTGAACAACCGCGATTAGATCCTTTAGGATGGTAAGTTGACTGGTGGAGACGTGACGGCGCACAAGGCCGGAATGGATCGACCGCAACGCCTTCTTAAGGTATCTGTTCTGCCGCTTAGGCATGACGCTACACCTACTATCGTTTTCTGTCGGGGCTGTAGGCGGCCGATCTACGAATGCGTTGAAGACTGTTCGGCCTGAGAGCGCTTCCTTCTTTTAGCAGGCGGATCGGATCTAGGCTGATCCGGGTCCTTTTCGGGAGTGCTGATAGTAAGGTCAGGATCTGTTTCATCCCGTTTCCTCGCACGCGGAGCCGCCATTTTGTCAGTAGCGGTGGCATCTTTAGCCCTTTCTCTGCGATCTCGTTTAGCCGCCTTTTTGGTCGCCGTATCATTTTCTTGATTAAGTCCGAGGACTGGCAGTAACAGCACAGTAAGAAGCGCATTGCGTCGCGTAAACATATCGACCTCCTTTAGCCGACGTTGATGGCGGTCAGTCTATGCGAGACAGAGGCAATTATACAACCAATTAGGCTTCGAGATAACCGCTTGTACATTTCTCACTTATAAAAAGGGTTAAATAGCGCAACTGCGATTCAAGATGCGCGGAATCGCACATCGATTCGCGTTAGGGGCGTTGGCGATGCGTCTCTTTGTGGACTTTTACATGCATTGTGATGTGTGTCTGGAGGGCGAACACGCCGCAATGCTTATGAAGATCTTGAATCACGAGCGTAAAGACGGCGCAAACGATTCCGGGGCTGGGCTGGGGTTTCATCAGGTGCTGAAGAACGAAATGGAGCAGCTGAAGAGTCGCCGAGCTGGGGTTAACCGGCACTTAGAGCGTGAGGGCATTTCCTCACGCGTGGTGGGTGAGTATCAATATCTACATTTGGAGGACGCGATATCCGAATCTGGAAGTATTCGAGAAGCACACCATACGCGGCCGTTGGGTGTCTGTTTCTCCGGCGGCGGCATCCGTAGCGCGACTTTTAACCTCGGGCTGCTGCAGGGTCTTTGCCAGCAAGGACTCTTGCCTTATGTGGATTATCTTTCAACGGTTTCGGGCGGTGGTTACATCGGATCGTGGCTGCACGGCGTTATTCGCAATAAGTTCCATGGAGACCCGGTTTCCGCTGGCCGCCATTTAACACCGGGCGGTACGCCTGGTGACGCGGATTCCGACCCGGTCACTTTCTTACGCAAATACAGCAACTATCTGGCACCCCGATCGGGCTTATTCAGTCCGGACAGGTGGACCATTGCGGCGGTTTGGCTGCGGAATATGCTGCTGAATCTGCTAATTATCCTGCCTTTTATTGGAGCAGTGGTTCTGCTGACTCGGTGGCTCGGCATGGTGGCAATTCTGTACGTACCCGACAAAGCCACAGCTGCCTGGGATGGATTCTGGATGTTCCCGGTTGCCTGCTCTGTTGGCATAATTTCCTGGTGTTTGTGTTGGATTGCGTTCCAGCATTTTCATCAACGGTTGATGGAGTTTCCTCCGGACCAGACAAAAAGTCATCCGCATGAGATTCCGCCCATAGCGAACAAATGGTCATGGGCCGCAGTCGCCACCACCATGATGGCCGCGTATGTTCTCGGAATCGCTCCGCACGCGCTCGACGCTGATCAAGACCACTTTATTCGAGTCCTGTTCACTATGTCGGTATTGTTTCTCGTTCTCCAAACCCTTGGCGGGTTTCCATTTTGCTTCTGGCAACGCCACAGCTCGGGAGGCAAATGGCAGTGCGGCGCGCAGATTGTTTTGTGGTCTATTGCCATACCGTTGATTTGCGCGGCTGCTACTGCTGCTCTTATGTCTCTTGCTTGGCACTGGTTGTACTCCTTAGATCCAAATGCGACGCCGTCCACTTCGATGTATCTTGCCTGGCGCTGGTTGCACTTTTTGGAGCCAGACGGGCCGTCCTTTACCGCGGTGTCTTGGCTTCCCTTAATCATCGGCCCCGCGCTCATGGTTCTTATTTGGAAATTTGGCGTCATTTTGCAGATGGGCTTGATGGGTGGCGATTTTCCGGATTCAGCCCGGGAATGGCTCTCGAAATTCGGCTCCCTCCTTCTCATTGCTAGCCTTTTATGTTCGGCAGTAGTGGCCTTGAGCGTTTACGGGCCACTCGGCCTTTTGCAGCTAGCGCTTCACCATGACAAAGTGTTTGGATCTACTCTGTTGTTTTGGGTGCTATCTGGCGTGGGCTCTTACTTCGCGGGACTTAGCAGCAAGACGAGTGAAGTGATTGGTTCGCTGCTTTCGCTGCTTGCAAAGAGGGGCGGCAAGGACACGTCTCTCGGCCCGGGAGAAAGTGCGCCGCGACTCGAGGCCGTGGCCGCAGTAGCACCACCTGTCTTTATGGTTCTAACGTTCTTGATGGTTGCCTTGGGGGCCCATCTACTGGTGGGAGTCTGCATGACTTGGCCAGCCACCGGATCCGAAACACGATCGCCGGAACAGATTCCACCAGAAACGATGAAATGGGTAGCGCTCGATAGCAACTTGAGTGTGGGCTTGATACCGAAGTTGCCCAAAGGTGAGGATGTTGACCCGCCGTCGACATTTCATAAGTGGCTCGTTCGGGAGAACAATCAGTATTGGTGTTATTACCCCACAGCTTCGCAGGTCTGTGACAGATCCGCTCAACCTGCTGCGTGGGCACCTGGCGCCAGTTGGTCCCTTCTTGGCAGGTCGGCATCACCCGCCGACGCCACGCTCTTTTTGTCCCTAGGTGGATTCGCCATAACTCTGCTACTGTCTTTCCGCGTAAACATCAACGAGTTTTCCATGCATAACTTTTATAAGAACCGTTTGGTGCGGTGTTACTTGGGCGCGAGCAAGGCCAAGACACGGCAAGCGAACCGGCTCACCGGCTTCGATCCAAATGACGATTTTCCGCTGTCGTCGCTCGATCCTTCGCACCAATACTTCGGCCCGTGCCCTATTCTCAATTGCGCGCTCAACGTAAATGTCGGGACCGAACTAGCTACGGCGGAACGTAAGTCTGAATCTTTTGTATTCACTCCGCGTGCCTGCGGGTTTGAACCGAAGCTCTCACAACTAGATAAACGTCTATGCCGCACCAAGGACCAAGGCGGCTTGAGCAGGCACGGGTACCGAGAGACACGCAACTTTCTCGAGCATCCGTGGGGCCCTGATTTAGGAAAGACGATGGCGATTTCCGGCGCCGCCGGGAATCCGAACTGCGGATATCACACGTCTACGCCGCTGGCGTTCTTGATGACGTTCTTCGACATCCGGATGGGCTGGTGGGTGGGCAATCCGCGGCGCGCGAAAGAAAGCGGGCGAGAGGGGCCACGGGTTGCGTTGTTAACGCTGCTATCTGAGCTATTCGCGTTGACCACAAGCCGCAGCGCGTATGTAAACCTTTCGGACGGCGGCCATTTCGAAAACCTCGGCCTTTACGAGTTAGTGCGGCGGCGCTGCCGATACATCATTGTTGGCGATGGCGAAGCCGATCCAAACTATTCGTTCGAGGCGCTGGGAAGCGCGATTCGCAAATGCCGGGCCGATTTTGGCGTGGAGATTAGTTTAGACACGGACCCACTGAAGCTCAAGGCCGGCCAAAAGGTTAGTGCTTGCCATTGCGTGGTGGGAACCATTCGTTATCCGGAGACGCAACACGGGCGGCGCCCCGATCCTATGTGCGAAGAAGTGGGCGAAACCCAAGAGCCGAGCGACCAGATAGAGGGCTGGTTAGTTTATTTCAAAGCAAACATGACGGGTGATGAGCCCGAAGACATACAGCAATACCAGACCGAACATCCCTTATTTCCGCAGGAATCGAGCGAAGAGCAATTTTTTGGCGAATCGCAGTTTGAAAGTTATCGCCGATTGGGTGAGCATGTATTGGCATCGACCTTTGAGCGAATCCATAACCAGGCCAGCGATAAACATCATGAACCTCATCGAGACCATTTGCTTGGGCTGTTTCAAGATCTGTACCGCAAATGGCACGCGCCTGTGGCGGCGGAAAAGGGTAGCAACTTCACTGAACGCTATACAGATTTGATGAATCGCCTAGGCAAGGAGAACGGCCTACAAACAGTGAAGGCGGAGTTTTTCCCATTTCCGCTTGCCAGCCGAAAGGATTTCGATTTTTGCCTCGAGGTGATTCAACTGATGGAAGACGTCTATTTTGAACTCGATTTCGCAAACAAAGCGAATCGGGGAAAACCCGAGTATTACGGCTGGGTTAAGACTTTCCGCACTTGGGCGGCGAGTGAGGCGGTTCAGGGAACGTGGGAAGCCGTGAAGCAGAATTACAACAAATTATTTCAGGACTTTTTGGAAGAAGAACTGATCAGAGAGGGCGAACGGAAAGTCAAGGAGAGGAGACCGGCAATGAAACTCATGATTGGATTAGTTGCGGTGGTTCTGTGCGCGTCTGGATGGCCGACTCAGGCGCAGACGAATTCGGGGAAGAGGAACATCGCAAAGGAGAATCCGGCACCGGCTACCGGAGCTAAATATCTGCAAGAGATCTATACGGTGAAGGTGGAACCGGTAAAGGCTGAGCCGGTGAAGGTGGGACCTGCGAACGAGATTGAGTCATGTGCTTACTTGCTGCCAGAGAAAGAAAACAAAAAGCTAACCATGGCGGAAGTTGCCGCTTTGATTGGCGATCCTGTGCCGTTTTCTGTTGAGGCGCATGGGGCGGACCAGCTCATCATTTATTCAAGCCTGGAGAAGGTAGATAAGACGACGCTCTTAGTCCTGGAGAAGCATATCAATGAGTTAGCGCAGTTCAGGACATTCGAAGTTGAACTCAAAATTCCACATGCTCGGGCCGTGGGGGATCTCGTCACCAAGGTTGAAGCTCTGCACTCTGCGGGTCTGACGGTTGAAGCGGTAGGAGAAGACCGAATTCGCGTTTCGTCGGAAAGCGCACCCGAGTGCTCCGAGTGGCGGCAGTTTCTCACCAACTTGAGAGAAATGGCTTGGCGGCCGGAGAGCAGCAGTCCCGTTGACAGAGTGTTCTATCTCAATTCTTCCGATTTGGCGGGGGCATTGAATTCAGGGGGAGGCGGTAAAGGCGGAGGGGGAGAGAAATCGGACAATCCGAGCGTGACGGTGAACGCGATCGGCAGTCAGGGCGCGGATAAGAGTGATGCCAGCAGCGGTAGCGCCGGTGGGGGTACTGGAAGCGCGACGGGCAGTAAGCCGAGTTCCGGTAAGAGCACGAGCAAAGGCAAGTCAGCGCAAACGACAGCGTCCAGTAGCGGAAGCGCCAACAAGCCCACGGGCGGAGACACAGACGATTCTACAGACCAGACGTCATCCTCTGCGGCGGATACATCCACAAAGCAGCAGGGGTCAGAGAGCACAACAGCAGCAGCGACGGCGACGCCGGACCTGTTAGTTTTTTCGGAGGCGAATCCAGGGGACGACCGTGCGGTTAACGAGAAGCGGCGAATCGTGGCGGCGTTGGATCTGCCCCGGCCAGAGATGATCGTCAATGCAATGTCCTTTCAAATTTCAAGCAAGGACTACAAAACGGTGCGCAGGGCTAACAAAGAAGTTCGCGAACAAGTTTCGTATTTTAACGATCAGCCTGCAAGCCGCGGTCATTAGGGGCTGGAAGGTGGTGAAACAGCAGAGCGAACGTCCCGGCGGAAACTTCTATAACCATGCTTTTTATGACTATATAGCGCGGCGCTATATCGGAGATAGCCCCGCCGTGAAGACATTAACAACGGATCAAGCGAAGACGCCAATCACAAATCAAGAAGCGGCGCAGGCTTTTCTGGAGTACCGGGACAAAGGCAAATTGACGTGGAGCAATAGCAACGTGATAAATGGGGATCTGCCATGCCACGAAATATTGCCTCGGGTATTCGTCCCTCTTTGATCCGGTGAAACCCCAACTGACTAACCTGCTGATGGTTCTCATCGCAATGCAGAATCCTTTGGATGCCGTGGACGCCGCCGTGATGAGATGGAAAGCCGCAAGACCACCTTGTCAACTGATCAAGGAAGAGCCGGAGGGTTGTGAAATTGTAGACCATAAATCCTATAAGGATCCGGCGGTCCTTTCTTTGAATGCTTCCGTACGAGCGGCGGGGAATAATCTCGAAGCGGAATGCCGTTGCAATTACTTCGGAGTTCTGTTGCCGACTTTCTGTTTCACTACAAGATGTCGAACGAGTTTCCACATGAATTCTCCCCGTACGATTTGGATTTGAGCGCCAACGCTCTGAACATGGCCTTGAGTCCGCTGATCGATCGTTCAATGAAGATCTGATTGTCTACCAGCGAAACTTAGCCGGACAAGCTACTCCCGTTAGACGCTGACAAGAATGATAAACGCGAAACCGAGCAGATGGCGCACAAACGAAAGCGATAAGCGCCAGAAAGATCAGCAAAGCCTTTCGTAACTACGGATTGATCAGTGTGCATACTGTTGCCGGAAAAGAAACAGTTGTTGATACGGCTACGCAAAGCTATCTTGACGCGAGTTCGGCGCCCAGTTTGGCACAAATGATGAGTTCAATCGCGCAGGCCAAAAGTTCTGTTCCAGGAATTATGGCAACCAACCTTAGCGCGAATGCAGCTACAACTATAGCCGGCGCGTTGAATGCCATGCAGCCGACGGAAGCGAAGGTGGGGCGCGGCTTTAAGATCGACCTGATGCCGCGCAGCCTTCCTGGCGCCTCTACGGCCGAACTTGATGTAACGATGACGGTGGAAGAGACCGCTGAGCCGACAATATATTCGGGCGGTACGGCTGTTAGCTCGGGCGACAGTTTTTCACGTGTTGCGAAGCACGACACCACGACGAAAATGCGGGTGGATTCGCTGAGGATCTTTGAGGTGTCGTCGCTGTATGCGCAACTAGAACGGTCGCGTGCGCGATTCCCGCTATTGCCCATTCCAGGCTTGGAAATCCCATACATTGGGTGTCTGATTGGCATTCCGCTCCGACCGGCGACGGAATATCACACGAGCGTCGCTGTGCTGGGCGCGATTGTTGTTCCGACTGCCAACGATCTGGCCTATGGAACAAGATTTGAAGGCGATCGAATTGTGACTGGAACCTGCACGGCAGATGAGTTAGATCACATGTGTATTTCGCCGGCCTGCGAGTATCGCTGACCTCGGCAAGAACATTCGGCTTTTCCATCAACAAATGGTCCATTGCCTGGCTGGCGGAACGGTGAGTATGGCTCCGGAAGCCAGCGGCGGAGCGACGGACGCGTGCGCAGCACTGGATATTTCCAAGCTGCCGAGTGATTCGAACTGGTAGGGGCTGTTAGAAGAAAGGACAATTTGTGCAAGGTATTGCTGTGCATTTAACAATGAAAGACGTGATACCGGTATTGGCGGCTCTCATCAGCGCTTTGGCCTTACTAACCGGCTATGCGTACCAGAAGAATTTGGAACGGGAGGCGCAAATACGGGAAATCAGACAAGGGATCTATTCTCGTCTTGTTAGCAATATCACTAGGCGCAATGCGATTACTGGGCGACTGCTAAACGCCTCGCCCGAGTACGTACGAGCGAAAACAGCAGAAGAGCGCTGCAGAGTGGAAGAAGAATTGTCCGCCACTGCCTGGTTGGGGAACCGAGAACTAACCAAGAATGCGGGGGAGAGGACCGAGATCATCGCGTCGTTATGCCTATATGGGACTGATGAGGCAATCGATGCTTATGTGCAGTACTCCCACGCAAGTGCGGAGCAAAAGCGCTGGAACCTCGGCGAACTCATCAAGCAGTTGCGACATTCCATTTACGACAAAACGCACCTCGACCCAAACGACGCTAATTTGGCGATCTGGAACGATCCCAAGTACTTGAAGAAACCTTGAAACAGAGCGGTGCGGGAATCGTCCTATTAGGACTGTTTAACGTAACCGAGGTTTCATGGAAAAGCGAATACTCCTGCCTGCTGTTGTTTTTGCGATTGGGCTGAACGTAACGGCGGCACAGACAGCCGTAGCAGCTCAAGGAAATGACCGGACGCCGATTTTCAAGGTGACGGTGGTACAGCGGGCGCTACAGGCGGTGAATTTTCAGAGACATGCGGGGCCTACCGATATCGATATGCGCGGGACGGTGCTGATGCCGAAAGCGGAGGGGCGCGCGACGGTAGAGGTGATGAGCGGGTACACGAAGTTGGACCTGGTGCTGAAGAAGGTGGAGTCGCCGACGATTTTCGGGACGGAGTTTTTGACCTATGTACTGTGGGCGATTACGCCGGATGGGAAGGCAATTAACCTGGCTGAGGTGATCACGAGCGGGTCTTCGAAAGCAACGCTGCATGTAACATCACCCTATTCGACCTTTGGCTTGTTGGTGACGGCAGAACCGTATTTCTCAGTTCCCTACCCTAGCGATGTGATTGTGATGGAAAGCGCGGTGCGGGCCGATACGGTGGGGCGTGTGGAGGAAGTGGAGGCCAAAGCGGAGTTGTTGCCGCGCGGACAATACACGATGAACATAAGAGCTTCGGAGTTGGCGTCGGCGAGTATGAAGAATCAGCCGAGCGTTTCGATGGAGCAGTACGAAGCGACGACGACGCTGTATCAGGCGCGGAATGCGGTGCAGATTGCCAGAGCGGATGGGGCGGCGCAGGCGGCTGCTGAGACGCTGGCGAAGGCGAATGGTTACTTGAGCCAAGCCGAGGCAGCTTATCAGAAGAAGCGTTATAAAGAGATGATCGATTCGGCGCGGCAGGCGGTGGAGGCGGCGTCGGATGCGCGGCTGATTGCGATGCGGCAGAAGAAGGCTGGTGTAAGCGGGGTACGGCAGTAAGTCGCGCGGCACCCCGCCACTTTGTTAGATTTTGCGAAGCTTCCAAGTGCCGCGCATGAAGATGACGAGGCTGATCGCGGTCATGACGGCGTAGGCGATGGGCATGGCGGCGAAGACGCCGATGACCTTCATGGGCGTGCGATTGGCTAGATACCACGCGAGTGGCGTTTCGCAGAGCCAAAAGCTGACTATGTTAATCAATGTGGGCGTGAGGGTATCGCCCGCGCCATTGAATGCTTGCACCATGACCATGCCGAAGGCGTAAACCAAGTTACCGTAACCGACGATGCGGAGGCAATCGGCGGCGTAGGCGGAGACGGTGGCGTCGGCGGAAAAGAGCGCAACGACCCAGTGCGACGCGAAAATCATGACGAGCGAGATGATGCCGAGATAGATGGCGTTGAAGCCGGCGGTGATCCAGACGGCGCGCTCGGCACGGTCGGGTTTCCTGGCGCCTAGATTTTGGCCGACCATGGTGGCGGCAGCGCCGCTCAAGCCCCATGACGGAAGAATAATGAACATGAAGACGCGCATGCCGATGGTGTAACCGGCCACGGCGAGGCTGCCGAAGGTGCTGATGATGCGCACCAGGACGAGCCAACTGATGTGGGCGATGAGGAACTGGAGAATTCCTGTGAATGAGACGCGTATGAGCGACAGAATGACGCTGGGCACGACACGGAGATGGCGCAAGAGCAGGTGCACGCGCGACTTGCCGCTGGTGAGCATCCAAAGTTGATAGAGCAGGCCGCAGGAGCGGCCGATGAGCGTGGCCAAGGCGGCTCCGGTGACGCCGAGTTTCGGAAAGAAGGCCCAGCCGAAGATGAAGCAGGGGTCGAGAACGAGATTGATGATGTTGGCGACCCAGAGGACGCGCATGGCGATGGAGGCGTCGCCGGCACCGCGGAAGATGGCGTTATTCATGAAGAGCAGCATGATGACGGCGGTACTGCTGAAGACGATTTCGGTGTAGCGGTGGCCGCTGGCGATGAGCGTGGGGTCGCCACCCATGAACTTTAAGAGTTCGTGAGCGTAGACAATTGCGGGGAGGCCCACGATGAGCGAGATGCCGATGCCCAGGAAAATGGCTTGCATGGCGGCGGTGGACGCACCTTCAAGATCTTTCTCGCCTACGCGGCGGGCGACCATGGCGTTGACTGAGAAGCTGAGGCCGAGGGCAATGGAGAAGATGAGCGTGAGCATGGACTCAGTAAGACCAACGGTGGCGACGGCGTTGGCGCCTAGGCGAGTGACCCAGAAGATATCGACTAATGCGAAGAGAGATTCGAGTAACATCTCCAGCACCATGGGGATGGCGAGAAAGATGACGGCGCGGCTGATGGAGATTTCTGTGAAATCTTGATGGGTGCCTTTGACGGCTTCGGTGAGGGTCTGCCAGAGGCCGGCGGGCGGCGGCGGCGGCTGGGGTACTAGTTGTTCTACCTGCTCTTGCTGCATAAAAACACTCCGAGGATCTTCGCGCATAGGACTAGCGCGGATGATAGTTCTGTTAACGGTTGGGAAGCTGGCTTAGGACGCTTGACTACGCAATTACAGCAACCGCAGCTTCCGAAATAAGACTAGTGGCTGTGAGCCGCGGGTCTTTGGCTGAGGTTGTTTGCATCTGCATAGTAGTCACTGCGGAACCGATTTCGTTTCCGTTTTTCAAATATAACAGCGGATTCGCACGAATACAAGAGAATTTTGTGGGGGGCATTGATAGCAGCTATCGGGCGGGAAGCTGGTTAGACAGGTTAGTTAAGAAGTCAACACCCGGCATCTTTATCGAATGGCACAATCCACTCCGCCATTCGGCTTGGCCAACCTTTGAGCACACGACTGGATCGGGAAGTCAAATGCCGGAACAGGCGCCAGTGCATCAGGCGTTTATCGAGATAGACGCGCGTCATATGGATTGGTTGAGTGTAGTAGCACAGCGGTTCCGATACCGAAGCGTAAAAAACCATTTTTCGATACCCTGCGGTAATGAGCCATTCAATCGCGTGCCCGCGGGCCACGACCGAAAGAGAGAACTTTGGATATCGCTGGTGATTGTTCATCTGCAAATTGACGATGGCACGATGACCGTCTAACCAGCCACCAATGAGACTCAACCATTTACCATCATCGGCCCGCAGACCCATCAAAAGCGGACGCGGTGCTGCTCGATAAATGGCCATAGCGACGGTCAATTTCTTAGGCTTGCCTCCGAAGACGCTTTCCTTCTCAAGTTCCCACATGCCGTCTTCGAACTCGTTCAGGGAAACTTCAGTGAAGAAACGGTGCCCGGCAAGCTCCGAGCGCTTACGGTAGCGTCGAAAATTATAGCGAGTATTATGGTGTAAACCTGCGAGAAACTCGTTATAAGTGGGCGCTAAAGAGAGCACCGCGTGATGTTCGAGCGTGGACGACACGATATCCAATCCGAACTTTTTCGCGATCAAAGGAGCAAGTTCGGAATGGTCGGCGCCGCTTGGGGTTAGCAATCGTAGACCCTTGATTTCCGGGTGCCTCGCTAACGCAGTCAAGCTGGCGTAAAGAACTCGCCTAGTGTACTGAGGTTCAGCGAAAACTGCAGTGCCGAGAACAGACTCGATATACACTAAGCCGGTACGAACGCCGAGAATCTTGCGTTCCTTCGCGTAGACCAGGCCTAACAGGTTGTTGTCTTGAGCAACAGTCAAGATTCGCGGAGCCCAATTACTGGACAATCTAGAAAGGAAGACCTGAGGAGAATCGCCCAGCGCACCGGATGCCGCCAAAGTTTCAAAAGACCGGCGCAGCGCAGGCGCACTCGATTCAATTGCCGTCACGTCGCGCTGTGTGAACTCCGAATCGATCCCATGAAGAACAGAATAATTAGGCATCAAATGTTCCCTGCCCTCGATGAGCGGCTTACGGACGGAGTATTTAGTATCTTCGCATCAAGCGACTATGCACGGTGCGCGGAACCGGGACCGCTACGTTTTTCAAATATAACAGCGGATTCAGACGAATACAAGAGAATTTTGGGTGGGCCTTGATAGCATCTTCAGGTGCTTACTTTAGGCGAACGGACGCGACGGAGAGTAACAGTGCGGCTGATGCCGTATCTGATGCTGGTTTATTTGTTTGCCTATATTGACCGCGCGAACGTGAGCATTGCCAAGATCCAGATGCAGGGCGCTTTGGGTTTTGACGACGAACTGATTGGGTTTGGCGCGGGGATTTTCTTCGTTGGATATTTTTTGCTGGAAGTGCCGTCCACGCTGATTGTGGAGCGGTGGAGTGCGCGGAAGTTGCTTTCCACGATCATGATCGTCTGGGGGATAGTAGCAATTGCGAGCGGCTTTATTCAGACGCGGCAGCAGTTTGTGATATTGCGGTTTGTGTTAGGCGCCGCGGAATCGGGATTTTTCCCGGGAGTGATTGTCTATCTTTCGCACTGGTACCGGATTGAAGACCGAGCGCGAGCGAAAACGTATTTCATGATGACGCAGCCGCTGGCGATCTTGCTGGGTTATGGGATTTCGCGGTGGATTTTAGAAGCGGCGGGGTGGCGCTGGGTTTTCATTTTGGAAGGGATTCCGCCGGTGCTGCTAGGGATCTTCAGTTTCTTCTATTTAACCGACAGGCCGGGCGATGCGAAGTGGCTCGAACAAGATGAGAAAGATTGGATCAACGGCGCGCTGACGGAAGAAGCGCGTGAACGGGAAGCGCAAGGCCGCGTACATATTTTGGCGGCGTTGCGGCATCCTTACACACTGTTGCTGATTTTGATTTATTTTTTCATCACGAGCAGCAATCAAGGGCTGATTTTCTTTTTACCGTCGGTAATCAATGAGATGACGAGTTTGAGCGTGACGACTCGAACAGTGATGACGATGCTGCCTTACATGCTGGGTTTCTTCACGATTATGCTGGCGGGTTTTTCGGCGCAACGCACGGGCGAGCGGCGGTGGCACATTGCGACGCCGATGCTGTTTGGGACGACGATGTTAATTGCGGCGGTGGTGGCCGGGACGAATATTCCAGTGACCTTGACGTTCTTTATCTTGACTGCGGGGACATCGCAAGCGTTTCTGCCGGCGTTTTGGACAATGCCGACGAGTTACTTAGGGAAGAGCGCGGCGGCTACGGCGGTGGGGCTGATTAATTCGTTTGGCAGTTTGGGCGGGTTCATGGGGCCGTGGGCTTTTGGATACTTACGAAAGACCACGGGGAGTTGGCGCGCAGGGCTGTTGGCGTTGGCTAGTTTTTCGTTATTGTCGGGTCTGCTGGCACTGGGTGTGCGGGCTAGGAGTAAACTGCTTTTTGAGCATGACAAAACGTAAGCCCGAAGAGTTGCGCAGCGAGCGCTGGTTTTCGCCTGAGAATATTCCCGGGTTCAGTCACCGGTCACGAATGAAACAGGTGGGGTACAGGCGCGAAGATTTCATGGGTAAGCCGGTGATTGGCATTATCAACACCTGGAGCGAGATCAACCCGTGCCACTATCATTTGCGCGAACGCGCGGAGTTTGTGAAGCGCGGCGTCTGGCAGGCGGGCGGATTTCCGGTGGAGATTCCGGCAATGCCGATCACGGAAATCTACATGCGGCCGAGTCCGATGCTGTACCGGAACTTACTCGCGATGGAGGTGGAAGAACTGCTGCGCTGCATGCCGATTGACGGCGCGGTGTTGATGGGCGGGTGCGACAAGACAACGCCAGGGCTGTTGATGGGCGCCATCAGCATGAATATACCGGCCATTTATTTTCCGGCGGGGCCGATGCTGCGCGGCAATTGGAACGGAAAGGCTTTGGGCAGCGGGACGGACGTGCGCAAGATCTATACAGAGCGCTGTGCGGGCCATGTCACGGATGAAGAGTGGCTGGGCGTGGAGGATGGGATTGCACGCTCGCCGGGATTTTGCATGACGATGGGCACAGCGTCCACAATGACGGCGCTGGCGGAGGCCTTGGGGATGACGCTGCCCGGGGCGTCGTCGATTCCAGCGGCGGATTCGAATCACCCGCGGATGGCGATTACTTGCGGCAATCGGATTGTGGATATGGTCTGGGAAGACCTGAAGCCGCAAGACATTTTGACGCGTGAGGCGTTTGAGAATGCGATCACCGTGGATATGGCGATTGCGGGGTCGACGAACGCGATTATCCACTTAGTGGCGCTCGCGGGACGGTGCGGGATCAAGCTGGATTTGGAAGTGTTCGATCAAATTTCGCATAAGGTGCCGGTGCTGGCGAATATCAGACCGTCGGGCGCCTTCTTGATGGAGGACTTCTTTTATGCGGGCGGGCTCCGGGCGCTGATGGGACAGATTGGCGACTTACTGCATTTGGATGCGAAGACGGTGAACGGGCACACGATGGGCGAGAATTTGGCGGGGTCTTCAATCATAAATAAGGATGTGATTCGGCCGAGAGACAATGCGCTGGCAGAGACGGGCGGCACGGTGATTCTGCGCGGGAGTTTGGCGCCGGATGGAGCAGTGATTAAAATTTCGGCGGCGACACCTCGTTTATTGCAACACACGGGACCGGCGGTGGTGTTTAAAGATTACAACGATTTGGAAGCGCGGATTAACGATCCCAATTTGGCCGTAACGGAAGATTCGGTGCTAGTTTTGCAGAGCGCAGGACCGCTGGGTGGGCCTGGCATGCCGGAGTGGGGAATGCTGCCGATACCGAAGAAGCTGCTGGACCAGGGCGTGCGCGACATGTTACGAATTTCGGATGCCCGGATGAGCGGGACGGCTTATGGCACGTGCGTATTGCATGTTTCGCCGGAGAGCCATGTGGGTGGGCCGTTAGCGCTAGTGCGCGACGGCGATAAAATTTCGATTGACGCGGCGGGGCGTAAGCTGAATTTACTTGTTTCGGAAGAAGAATTGACTGCGCGACGCGCGGCTTGGAAGAAGCCAGTAGCTTCGTACGGGCGCGGCTACGGTGCGCTGTATTTAGAGCGAGTAACGCAGGCGAATCGCGGTTGTGATTTTGACTTTCTTGGCGAGCATATGGCCACGGCGGAGCCGGAGATTCATTGAAGAGCGAAGGGGACAGCGCTGTCCCCTCATTTTGGTTTCTCTCAATGAGCAATTTCGGCGCCCGGCGACGCAGGAAACTGGAGAGGCAAATTGCCGTTGACAAACGCTGTAATCTCGGTGCCGCGAGGAAAAGTTGTGTTTGTGCCGTGAATCAGAAGAAAAAATGGCGCGGCGATCATAGGAGCTTCTATCATCAAAGCCACAACTTCGCCTGTGCGGTTCTCGCCACTTGTCCGGTTAAAGGCGCGCACCGGCACACTGGCGCCGGTTTCCACTTTGATCGCATTGATAGTGAAACTGAGTTTGCCAGCGCGGCCCATGGTCTTGCTGGGCGCAGCTTGGGTGACGTTCCCAGTTGCGATCGCCCCGCGACGGAGAATGAGCCGTCCGCCTACGACCACGTCGTTCACGACGGCGAAGCGAATCTCATCTTCGTTCTTGGCGGTTTTCGAATCAAGCGGGTTCAGTAGCCGAAGTTTGATGGGCAGTCCGTCGGGGAGCGTGAGCGGATTTGCAGCGTTGTCTCCCTTATCCGATTGCGTTGTAGAGGTAGGAAGGGACTGTTTTTCCGAATCCTGCGCGTTGATCACTACAAGCGGGGCCATCAGCAAGAAGAACATTAGGTATTGGGACATCTTTCAGTTTCACCTCAATTACTTCACCGGGGCCGCGCTCAGCTTCGCTAACGAGGGCGCCGTCGAGATCTTCGCCGCTGACTGTTCCGCCATGTCCTTGACCGAATCTTCGACGATATGCTTCAGATTTGATCGGTAGGTATACAGGTTGCCGTTGTGTCGCTTGGCGTGACCTTCTACTGTGTCGAGCCAAAGCACCTTCCCTGACTGGTCGCGCACGGTCCATTCGACAAGCACGACCAACTCCCGATCGGAAAACGCAAAGGCCCGTTGAGTAGCTCCTATATCCGAAAATTTCGGCTCCAGGACGATTTGCGCGTTCCCGGATTTCGCCGGATCGTCTGTTGAAAGCAATCTTTGAAAGACAGGCTTAAGAATGGGTTCCAATTGCGCGCAGGCGGATTTGCCCACGGCAAATTTTTCATGACCTTTTTCTTTCACGGAAGCGCAGAATTCCGGAGTCAGAACAATGGCAGCGGTGAGGGCAAGCGTCCTCGGCTGCGCTGGGGCGGGGGCTTGTTGACCACCCGAGGGCAACGCGACTGGCGCCAAAGAAAAGAGAACTATATACCAGATTGCATTTTTAAATGACAACATCATCTTTCTCCTGGTGATAACTGCAAATTCAGTACTTGCGTTTCACCACTGCCGCCGTTGGTAACTGGAATTTGCAGGTGAATATTCTTGGGTGAACTAATCGAGACGGGAACATAGACAAAACCAGATACAGCGACGCCTGGCTGAAGCATTCTGCTCTGAATGCTTTTTTTCATTAAATTTTGGATTACATCACTGGTTTGTTTGACCTGAGTTAAGTCAATTAATCCGCCCGATCCTTGACTCGCTTGGATCTTGCTTCGGACCTTTCCGTTGCCTTCGGACGACTCTCCTAAACCTACGGCAGACTTATCAAACATAAAGGTTTGGTCGGCCGAGACATTTTGCACAACAATAAGGACCGGCAGTATTCCTTGATCGGTCAATTTAGATTTAAAGTAGAGTTTTTGTTGATCCTGATCATCGACAGCTTCAACAGCTATGATCAACCCGGTGACTTGAACCTTGTTCGTATAACTTGACGCCGAACGCACGGGATAATCGGGAAAGGCATGAGAGCCTAAAGCGTTGTGCACTAGCGCCAACTCGGCAGCAACACACAGAAGCACGACCCAAGACCAAGAGCTAAATGACCTTCTCATTGACTTCCCCGATTCCCTTTAGGATTTACTGCCTAGAACCCCAAAAAACTCCAACACCATAACGGAAAAAATTCTCGCCAGGGATATGAACCCATTTGACTTCGGGACGCAAACCCCACGACGGACCGATATGGTAGCGGATGCCGCCCCCAGCGTTATACGTCAGATCGTTTACCGTGGCCGAAACGGTTGCAATCTCCGAAGAGGTTGCTCTGACGATTTGGGAGACACCGCCAAACGCTGCCGCCACATATGGACTAACCTTCTTGCGGCCGAGAGGCATGAAATGAACGCCGGCGGTGTAGTCCGCCAAATAGACCGACTCGGTAAACGACCCACTTCCAAGGCCAGTGGCGAAAGCGATATTCGCGTTCCACGCCCGGTTAACGTTTGTCTCGGCGAGGACCATAAAGCGCGACGTCACTCCGAATCCGACGCTGCCGCCGACCAGCCACCTAAAGCCCGATTCGGAAACAGTTACACCTGAACCAAGACCGCTTTGTAAGCTTGACGTGAAGTTTGGGAGGCTGTTACTCGCCCCGAAGACTCCAGCTACTTCAAAATCAGCAGCCTGAAGAGAAATGCTGGCAAATAGGATCCCAGCCAGCGCACTTAGTGATTTAGGCAGGCATTTCTTGCGTGTGCCGTGGAAAAATCTAAACGTGACCATTAATTACGTGATTACCTCCTTGTATCGCAAAGCGACGAGCCGAGTCTCGTAGCTATCTGCGTCCTCCACTTTGCGCGGGTTTAGAGGAATCGACAACGTTTTTTGACGTTAATGGAGGTGAGTTAACGGGTTAATTGGAGAGATCGATCTTCCATAAGTTGGACAATTCGTCCTTTAAACTGAAAGCGATGAGCGAAGAACTGACCGACAGCGTTGCCCCACCCCAAGGGTAATGCTGAGAGGCGTGGCGATGGAGGAGAGCCGCAGGCGGCCCGAGGGGACGCTTAGTTCGTGGATCGAGTGACTGCGAGTATAAACACCTAGAACCGTCCTTCGTGGTCCAGTAATAAAGGCTGTTGCCGTCGTTAGCCCAATGGAGCGATAAATTGTAAAGCTCCTTGTAGATTTCGAAGGTTTGACTTGGGCCATTAACAGAGCTAATAAATCCCTGCATCATTCCTTTGCTGCCAGTGGCCAGAGTGTAAGAAACCCACTGGGCGTCAGGCGACAGTCGCGCCTGGATAGCAGTGGTCGATAAATGGTAAAGTTGCCTGCTGGCAGGCTGGCCCACTGCCTGCAAAAACAGATCGGGACCTTTCGAACACAAGAGCAAATTTAGCCGCGAATGCCAGTCTTGGATCACTGGGCATGTGGAGGAAGCACGCGTTTCCGTGCCGGTCCGGGTGTTCCGGATCACAATGGTTCGCTTCTCGTCTTCTCCTTTTTCAAAAAGAATGCGGTCACCGTTGGCGTCCAAGAAAAGCGGACTCTGTTTGAATGGCGCCGCGCCCAAGAGAGTTTCCGAGCCTTTATCTAGGTCCCTCAGACAAATGTCAGGCTTACCAAATCTTTCAGTAATATAGGCGAGTTTGCGGCTATCGGTGGATAAGGCAGGCCAGGTTCCAGTAAATCCTGGCATGAGAGAGTTATCGTGCGTTACTTGCGTGAGATTGCTTTTTCGATCAAGCGTCCAAATGTTGGTCTGTGCAATATGCGTGGAGAAGACTAACACTTTTCCTCGTTCGCCGGAGCGGGAAATGCGGAAGCTGTCGCCGCCAATGGTGACTGACAACGGCTCTAGTGGACCGATCTTGTTATGCCCATCGATGCGGATCTTGAAGGCGACAGGCGTCAAGTAGCGATAGGTCACACCGAGTAGATGGTCTCCGTCCCAATCTTGCGGACAGTGGGCGTTGGATGTCATAGGGGGGAAATCTTGCTTTACAAGAGCGGCGTTAATACCTAGCGGGTGGGCCTCTTTATCTTTAGAAGATGGATTGAATGCGGGAGCGGTCCAGTAATCAAAACTTCCATCGTGGGCGTCACGAGCCTGGAACACCAGCGTTCTTCCATCGGGAAACCAGACTGGACAGCCAGCTTCGACCACGCCAAAATCGAGCCGCTGGGCAGTTTCCGCTTTCAAGTCGCTCACGAAAACGTGCTCTTCGTCATCAACTCCGGTTTTTATGTACGCCACTTTCGAACCGTCTGGAGAGAATCTTGGAGAATAACCGTCTTTAACAAGCAGTCTGGGTGCGCCACCCGACGCACTGACCACCCAGATTCCCGCAGGCTCCCGCCAAGAGCGAAAGACCACCTGGCTGCCATCTGGAGAAATATCAGGAGTGAAGTCTTGCGCTGGTCCATCGGTGAGTTGGCGTGGTGGTCCCCCGCTCTTTTGAATCCAAATAGCCAGTCTACCGCTGGCCCCGCGATCGGATGCATAAGCAAGAACGGAACCATCTTGCGAGATGGCGGGCTGCTCCGTCGATCCACCGTCGAAAGTGAGTTGGACAGGCGCGCGTGCGCCATGATCGGCCGCAAATTTGCGGGTAGCCAGTTCGATTAGCAAAATTAAGGCAATGATGACACTGGAAAGAACTGCAAGCGCTGCAATATACTTTGGATGACGTCTGACGGCTCTGGCAGGCAATTCTTGTTGAGGCAAGCCGCGCGCCGAGAATTTGGCGACATAGTGCCCCAAAGGGATATCGATGGCGATTAAGTCTGCTGGGCCAGCTTGCAGATAATACTGCTTTAGCTTTTTTCTCAGCAGACTAACAACTACACGAACTTGAGTGTTCTGGCTAGAATCATAGTCGGCTATGTTCAGAACCTGCGTGCCGAGGACCACCTCTTTTAATTTGTCCGTATGGCCGGTGATTGATTCATTAACTATCGTTCGCAAGAGTAGCTGATGCTGGGGTGAACTTTTGAATAGTTCGTTCATTAGGATGCGCTGTAGCTGCGCTTGCACTGCCTCCGCAGAGACGTGTCCATTGTCAGCGGGTGATGATGTCCCATCGCTCATCATGGATTCCTATGGTGTGTGTAACAGTTTCTAAGTTGTTCCGGCGATCACAAATGATCTAAGACGATAGTCTCCGGCGCTCCGGAACAAGATTCTCCAAAGACATTCTAATCACAGAGGCTTCTCGAGACGGAGCCACAGGCTATAAATAAGCTTCGCGGTCTAATCTGTTGCGAATTCCGGGTGGACGCGTGAGAGGAACGCTCATTACTTACTGTTGTAGGAGTGCCGCGTTAGCGCTGACGCGCTATGGCGACAATTGTCATGGCCGCGGCGGGGATTGAGTTGTAACTGCGCGGATTGGTTTCAGCCGGGAGAGAGGGGACAGTGATGTCCCCTTCCCTTTTCGTCTTTTGTCAGGCAGCCGCTTTTTTGGAGCGGGCTTCTGATCGGCGATGACGGAGATGTTCGAATTTCTGCTTTTCGAAATCAAAGCGCCGCTCATCGAGAGCGTAGTGAGTTTGCCATTTTGAGTCGGAATCGCGATTCTTTGAAAAGCGTTCGACGCCGCGCTGGCAATGTTGCACAATCTTTTCGCCTTGCATGCGATATGCGTCGGCCAAGGCAAGACGTTTGAAGTCGGATTCGGACCAATCGTTGGGATTGGGATGAGCCGCGTAGAGGGCGCCTTCGATGCTTTCGACGACGCGTTTACGGCGATTGAGGCCCCAGCGGGCTTCCGCGAATTTTGCCACGCAGACGCGCTCTTCTTCGTTGAACGGCATGTAGTAATCGTCGAGCCGCTCAAAGAACGCGGTGAACTCTTCCGGCGATTCATTCGGCAGGAAGAAGAGGCCTACCCAGCGGCCATTCACCTCAATCGGGGTATGCGGCTGGGGCGGTTTCGACTCAGGCTGCACCGGCTCCGCTGGATTAGGCAGCGGAACAACGTTTGGTGGTGGCTCCGGCTCAGAGGGAAGAGGCGCCGGCGTCGCGGCACCATGCAATTCGGGTTGAGGAATCGTATTTCTGTCCTCGTCTTCTTTGCGCGCGGCGGCGCGGTCGTAGATGTACTGCGGTGTCATTTTTTGACTCCTTGAGATGCACATAAATGTGGAGTCCGCGCGAATGGATCGACTGCGAACCTGATTGAAAATAGCCTGTGCGCGGCTGCGGTCAAGATGACGGCGATTTCGGCTGGCGCAAGTAACCCTTTTCTGGTCAATAGCTTAGGGGGAAATAAAAAATTTTGAAGTTTTGTGATCGGAAATCGAAAGGATAGGATGTCTTCAGTTATGCCACTGCTTGTTCGAAGTATTTTGTCGTGTTTGATTTGTCTCGCAGTTGCTGATGCGGCGGAGAGTCCGCGTTGGAAACTGGCTGACGATGGCGGGATTGAGTGGACGGTTCAACCAGGCGCGGCGCATCAAGATCAGATTGAGATGAGCGGGCGGAAGGTTTCGGTGATTTTGACGTATGGGGTCGATAACGAAGCGCATTTTTTCTTGAAGCGGCAGGTGATGTTTCCGCTGCTGAGAACGATGCCGAATGATACGCATGCGAGTTTGGGTTACGTTTTTGGCGAGGATGCCACGCCGCGAATTTTGATCGATGGGCGAGTGGCGGCGAACGAAACGGTGCGGAGTATTGGGCATCACGGCTTGACGACGGTGCGCAGTGTGCTGGGACGGAAGCAGGATGTTCTGCTGACGCGAACGCTGTTCCCTTCTACAACCAAGCAGATGGTGATTGAACGGTTGACCTTTACGAATACTTCGGCGACGCCCAGGCGGATTGAAGTGGAGCAGACAGAAAAAGTGGTGCATACGAACGCGCGGAACGGTGTTTATGGGGAGTATGTGCTGGCAGCGCGGGTGATGGATGCGGGTGAGCGATTGGTGGCTCCGCAGGAGAGTACGACGTTCAATATCGTTTTTAGCGGGCGCAAAGCGGGTGAGGATGAGCCGCAAGTGGACGGCGCAGCAGAAGAGGCAGCGCGGCGGTCGCTAGTCGATAGTTATCTTTCAAAACTTATTTTAGAGACGCCGGATGCGGTGCTAAATCGAGCGTTTGCATTTGCCAAGATTCGAACGGCGGAAAGCGTTTACGAAACCAAAGGTGGGTTGATGCATGGGCCCGGAGGCGGGAGTTACTACGCGGCGATTTGGGCGAACGATCAGGCGGAGTATGCGAATCCGTTCTTTCCGTTTCTGGGAGATACAGACGGCGAATGAATCGGCCGTAAACGCTTTTCGACTTTTTGCGAAGTATATGAATGCGGAATACAAGCCGATTCCGAGTTCGATTATTGCGGAGGGAACGAGTTTTTGGAACGGAGCGGGCGATCGTGGCGATATGGCGATGATCGCTTATGGCGCGGCGCGATTTTCGCTGGCATATGGGGACAAACAAACGGCGCTGCAACTGTGGCCGTTGATTGAGTGGTGTCTGGAATATTGCGAGCGGAAGAAGGATAGCGCGGGAGTGATTGAGTCAGACAGCGACGAATTGGAGGGGCGTTTTCCAGCCGGGAAGGCAAATTTGAACACGTCGTCGCTTTATTATGATGCGCTGAATTCGGCGGTCTTTCTGGGGAAGAGTTTGGGGAACGTGGACGAGGCGCAACTGGCGAAATATGGCGAACGGGCGAAGGCGATGCGCGTGGCGATTGAGCGGTATTTCGGGGCGGAGGTGGAAGGGTTTGCCACGTATCGTTATTACGATGGCAACACGGCACTGCGGGCTTGGATTTGTACGCCGTTGACGGTAGGCATTTTCGAACGGGCGCATGGAACGATTGAGGCGTTGTTTTCACCGCGGCTTTGGACGCAGGATGGGCTCGCGACGCAGGCAGGGGAGAAAACGTTTTGGGATCGGGCGAGTTTGTATGGGTTGCGCGGGGCGTTTGCGGCAGGTGAGACGCAAAGGGCGCTGGCGTTTCTTTCGTATTATTCGACGCGACGGTTGTTGGGTGAGCATGTGCCTTATCCGGTAGAGGCTTGGCCGGAGGGGAATCAGCGGCATCTGGCGGCGGAGAGTGCGTTGTATTGCCGGATCTATACGGAAGGCTTGTTTGGAATTCGGCCCACGGGATTACGTTCGTTCGATATGACGCCGCGGTTGCCGGCGGGATGGAATGAGATGAAGTTGAAGGGCGTGCGGGCGTTTGGGTATAGTTTCGATATTGACGTGACGCGGGATGGGGCGAGGATCAGGGTGAATGTGAAGGCGGAGGGGGCTACTGTGATTTCGCACGAGATTGCGGACGGTGAGACGGTGAGTATTCTGTTGAGTAAGTAGGTTCTATCATCAAAGCAGCATGCCGAGTAAACCGGGTGCGCTCAGCTTCTGCATGATTGTGAAGAATGAGGAGCGCGATCTGCCAGGGTGCCTTGCGTCGGTGCGAGAACTGGCGAGCGAGTTGATCATCGTGGACACGGGGTCTACCGATGGGACGGTGCGCGTGGCCACCGATCGTGGCGCAAAAGTGCTTCCCTTTGATTTCACAAAAGTCGATTTTGCGGCGGCGCGGAATTGTGGCATTGGTCACGCGAAGGGGCAGTGGATTTTGGTGCTCGACGCTGATGAGCGACTGGAGACTGGCGGCGCGGAGAAGATCAAGGAACTGATCGCGAAGAATGAGAACGCAGGATATTTTCTAGAACGCCATAACCACGCATCGGATGCTGTAACAGCGATTACGGATCATGTGGTGCGAGTGTTTCCAAATCGAGCGGAGTATCGCTATCGGGGACGGGTGCATGAAACGGTGGATGCGGCGATTTTAGCGAGCGGCGGGCGGCTGATTCCAACGAAGATCGGGATTGAGCACAGGTTTGTTTCGGACCGGGAGAGCCGGCGGAAGAAGAATCACTGGTATGTGGAAATTCTGAAAGAAGAGATTGCTGCGGATCCGGAGGACAGTACGCGCTTAGATTTTTTGGCGGCCGAATACCACCAACTTGAAATGTTCAACGAAGCAGCGGCGGTGATGGAGGAAATTGTGCGGATGCGGCCGGGGGATGCACGGGCTCATTTATTTCTGGGGACGTATCATTTACTCTACCAGCGAGACGAAGTTCGGGCCAGAGGCGATTTTGAAAGAGCGCTGGAGTTAAAACCTGGATATGAAGATGCCCTGGCTTTTCTGCGAAGCATGGATGGGGCGAAGCATTAGAATCAATTTGGGTAGTGGGGTACCGCAGGGAGTAGCCATTGATAAGGAGCGTAACGGAGAAATAAAATGATCACTCGACGCAATGTGCTGAGACTGGCGGCGACCGCACCCCTGCTGAGCAGCGGTGCTTTTGCCTTTGGCAAAGATGAGTTTTGGAATTCAAAAGACCCTGCGCAGTGGAGCGACAAAGAAACAGCGCAGATGCTGACCAAATCGCCTTGGGCGAAGGTGGCATCGGTGGAGACACCGAACAGTGGTCAGACCGGCATGCCGGGCGGCGGCGGGATGGGCCGAAGCGGTGGAGGGATGGGTGGTGGTGGCGGGATGGGTGGTGGTGGAGGAATGGGTGGTGGCGGAGGAATGGGTGGTGGCGGCGGTATGGGCGGTGGCGGGGGAATGGGCGGAATGGGCGGCGGCGGTATGGGGCGGTCGCGCGGATGGATCGGACAGCGGCCAGAACGGAGAAAGAACACCCAGTGTTCACGCCGTGGTGCGTTGGGATAGCGCGGCGCCGGTGAGTGCGGCGCTGAAGAAAAGTTTGCCGGCCGAAGCTGCGGATTCTTACATCATCAGCGTTAGCGGATTGCACGTGCGTCCGCATGAAGAGGCAAATGAGTCGTCTTCTTCGCAAAGCGATGACGATCAACGCACGGGAAGCCGACCTGATGCATGGGACAACGCTGGAAGTGAAAGGCAAAGAGCCGATTTCGCCGAGCGGCTTTCAGAAGGTAGACGATGATGACGGCCCGATCTGGCGATTCCGCTTTCCGCGAGCAGGCAATCCGATCACGGCTGAAGACAAAGAAGTAGTCCTCTTAATGCAGTTGGGGCGGATGACGTTGAAAGCGAAATTTCCGCTGAAGGAAATGACTTATAAGGGTCAGCTCGCACTCTAACGAGGGTTGCGCGGGGGTTTAGAAATATGCAGGTGGTGAACCTGTTACGATTAATTTTCTATCCCCCGCGATGATGCTTCGCACTTCATCCGGCATCCTGGCTGAAATCGTTTCACAAAAACAACAGGAAGTTGCCGAATTACACACGCGCGCCGCCGAGTTGGAACAGGCTGCGCACGAACGGAAAGTTGCGCCTCGACCGTTTGCGGCGCACCTGCGGCGGCATGGGCCGGCGATTATTGCGGAGATCAAAAAAGCTTCGCCAAGCAAAGGCTTGTTGCAAGCCGAGTTTCACCCGGCGTTGATTGCGCATCAGTATGAACAGGGTGGAGCGGCGTGCTTGTCGGTGCTGACCGACAAGAACTTTTTTCAAGGTTCGCTGCATGATTTGGAGGCGGCGCGAGCCGCGACGCAATTGCCGGTGTTGCGCAAGGATTTCACCATCGACCGTTTGCAGATTTTTGAAGCGGCCGGGCATGGAGCGGATGCGATTTTGTTGATTGCGGCGATTTTAGACACGACCGAATTGCAGCACCTGCGCGAGTTGGCGCATTCGTTAGGATTAGCGGCGCTGGTGGAAGTGCATAACCACGACGAATTGACGAAGGCGATTGATTCGGGCGCGGAGATTATCGGCGTAAACAATCGCAATCTGGATACGTTTGAGGTTTCGCTCGATACGTCGCTGAAGCTCAGTTACTTGATGCCGGCCGGTGTCACGCGGGTTACCGAGAGTGGCATTTTTACGCGCGCCGATATTGAAACGCTCAGCGCGGCTGGTTTTCACGCTTTTCTAATTGGGGAATCTTTGATGAAAGCGAACGATCCCACGGGTGCGTTGAAGACGCTGATAGGGCCGACGCATCATGGTTAGAAATCCGCCGGGCGCTCAAGATATTCCGTTCATTGTTAAAGTGTGCGGGATTACTACGGAAGAGGATTTGGAAACTTCGGTGGAAGCGGGCGCCAACGCGATCGGCTTCAACTTTTATGCGAAGAGCCCGCGCTATCTCACAATGAAGCGGGCGCGGCAACTGGCGCAATTAATGCAGGGTAAGTTCATCAAGGTGGGTGTGTTCGTGAACCCTAACGAAGATGAACTGCTGGAAATAGCTTCTCAGGTACCGCTGGATATATTGCAGTTGCATGGAGATCGCGCACAGGCGCATTTAGCCAATTCGTTTCGCGTGTGGAAAGGCGGACACGCAACTCTTGATCGAACGTCGCTCGATCCGGCAGTAGAAGCGTGGCTGCTTGATACACCAACGCCACTCCATGGCGGATCGGGCAAGACCTTCGATTGGTCGTTAGCGGCCGGTTTCCCCAGACGAGCGATAGTGGCAGGCGGTTTAGACGGCGAAAATGTGGCCGCAGCCATTCAAATAGCAAGGCCCTGGGGCGTGGACGCGTGTTCACGACTTGAGTCAAAACCAGGCCATAAAGACCCAGCGCGGATTAAACATTTTGTAGAAAACGCGTTAGCCGCGTTTCGTGCGCAAATGCCATTAGAGACGGAAATGCATTCATGATTACCACATCCCAGCCCGATGCCGGCGGCCACTTTGGGCCTTATGGCGGACGCTATGTTCCCGAAGTCTTGATGTCGCCGCTTGAAGAGCTAGAGCAAGCTTATGCGGCAGCACAGAGCGACCCCACGTTTCAGACCGAGTTGCAGGATTTGCTGCACAACTATGCGGGGCGGCCCACGCCGCTTTACTTTGCCAAACGGTTGAGCGAAACGTTGAATGGCGCGCAGATCTGGTTGAAGCGCGAAGACCTGCTGCATACCGGCGCGCATAAAATCAACAACTGCCTGGGGCAGATTCTGCTGGCGCGCCGCATGGGGAAGAAGCGCATTATTGCAGAGACAGGCGCGGGCCAGCACGGCGTCGCCACCGCTACTGTTTGCGCACTGTTCGGCTTGCAATGCGTCGTCTACATGGGCGAAGAGGATATGCGGCGGCAGCAGCCGAACGTGTTCCGCATGCGTCTGCTGGGTGCGCAGGTGGTGGGTGTGACCAGCGGTAGTCGCACGTTGAAAGATGCGATTAGCGAGGCAATGCGCGATTGGGTGACGAACATCGACACTACGCATTACTTGCTGGGATCTGTTTTAGGCGCGCATCCTTATCCCATGATGGTGCGGGATTTCCACAAAGTAATTGGCGAAGAGGCCCATGCGCAATCTTTAAAACAGATTGGCAAATTGCCGGATACGGTGATTGCCTGTGTGGGCGGCGGCAGTAACGCAATTGGGATTTTTCACAAGTTTGTCGATACGCCTGTGAAGCTGATCGGCGTGGAAGCCGGAGGCCGCGGAAAGAAGTTGGGTGAGCACGCAGCGCGTTTCAATGGTGGATCGCCCGGGGTGTTGCAAGGAACGTTCAGCTATTTACTGCAAGACGCAGATGGGCAGATTGGCTTGACTCATTCGGTATCGGCGGGGTTGGATTATCCGTCGATTGGGCCGGAACATGCGTGGCTGCACGATCAGAACCGCTGCGAATATGTTTCGATGTCCGACAGCGGCGCATTAGCGGCGGCTCGTACGTTGGCCCGGACGGAAGGCATAATTCCAGCCTTGGAATCGGCACACGCAGTGGCGGAAGCGCTACGCCGCGCCCCTTCGGAGCCAGGCAAAGTGTATGTGGTGAATGTTTCGGGGCGCGGGGATAAAGATATTGGTATCTATCGCGAGAACTTTCCGGAACTCGATGAGGAGACGGCTGGCCAGTAAATGGTGGAAACATCGACACGCATCGCGAATTTATTTTCCAAACATAAGGCGAAAGGCACGAAAGCGTTTATTGCTTATCTGACGGCGGGCGATCCGTCGCTGGCACAGACCCCGGATTTGGTTTTAGCGTTGGAACGCGGCGGGGCGGATCTGATTGAACTGGGAGTTCCCTTTTCCGATCCGATCGCCGACGGACCGGTCATTCAGCGAGCCAGTGACCGGGCGCTGCAGGCGGGCGTTACTTTGCCGAAGCTGCTGGAAACGGTGATCGAGATCAGGAAACGATCGCAGATCCCGCTACTGTTGTTTAGTTATTTGAATCCGCTGCTTCGGTATGGGCTGGACAAGTTAGCGCGGGATGCCTCGGCCGCGGGAATTGATGGTGTTTTGCTGACTGACCTTTCGGTGGAAGAAGCCGCTGAGCCAGTAGCGCGGTTGCGCAGCCAATCGTTGGATACTGTCTTCCTGGCAGCGCCCACCAGTTCAGAAAGGCGCCTGCGTTTGGTGGCCGAACACTCTTCGGGGTTTGTCTATCTTGTATCAAGAACCGGAGTCACTGGCGAACAGCAGTCATTAGCCGCTTCGGCAGCAACACTGGCTGAGAAAATGCGCCAGCTTACCAAACTACCTATTGCGTTAGGTTTTGGAATCAGTACGGCTGCACAGGTCGCGGAAGTGGCTCGTTTGGCCGATGGAGTGGTGGTGGGCAGCGCCATTGTAAAGTTTATTGAGGCGAACAGCACAGCGGCGGATCTGCCGGCAAAACTGGAAGTCTTCATCCGTCAACTAACTGCCCCGTTGCACGCATCATGAGCGAACAAAAAACCGACGAGTTAGAAACCTACCGCTGCCAAATTGACGTACTGGACAGGCGTATTTTGGATCTGCTGAATGAGCGTACGGCCATTGTGGAACAGATTGGCCGGGTGAAGCAGGAACGCAAGCTTGGTGTCTATGAACCAAAGCGCGAAGATCAGGTATACGCCAACATACTTTCTCATAATCAAGGGCCGCTGCCGGGCGATGCCGTAAAGCGCATCTTTGAGCGCATTATTGATGAGATGAGAACTGTACAAAAGAACAATATGGAAGCCGGGGAAAAAACATGTTAGTGGTGATGCAGGAAGAGGCGCCGGAAGCGCAGATAGAAACGGTAATCAACCGGCTTGTGGAAATGGGATTTACGGTCCACCGGTCAACTGGGGTAAAGCACACGTTGTTGGGCGGCGTTGGCCCGCTGGACGATTTCGACACGGCGTTGCTCGAAGCCATGGACGGCGTAAAAGAATGCCACCGCATTGTTTCCTCTTATAAATTGGCGAACCGAAGCTTCAAACCCGGCGGAACGATTATCAAGGTTGGCGAAGTAGAGATTGGCGGGCCCAAGGTGATTACGATGGGCGGCCCGTGCAGCGTTGAAAGTGAGAAGCAGATTGAAGAATCGGCCGGAATTGTGGCGAAGGCGGGCGGGCAAATTATTCGCGGTGGGGCGTTTAAGCCGCGCAGTTCGCCGTACAGCTTTCAGGGCATGGGCGAGCAAGGGCTTGCAAATCATGCGCAAGGCGGCGGATAACCACGGGCTGAAGGTCGTGAGCGAAGTAATGGATCAGACGCAGATTCCCTTACTGTTGCAATATTCGGATATTTTGCAAGTGGGCGCGCGCAACATGCAGAACTTTAATTTGCTGCGCGAACTGGGGAAGACCCGAAAGCCGATTTTGTTGAAGCGCGGCATCGCGGCCACCATTGAAGAGTTGCTGCTTTCGGCGGAGTACATCATGTCGGGCGGCAATTATGAAGTGATGCTTTGCGAGCGGGGTATCCGGACGTTTGAGACGGCGACGCGCAATACCATGGATATCTCGGCGTTTCCGGTGCTGCGGAAGCTGACGCATTTGCCGTTGATTGGCGATCCTTCCCATGGCACCGGGAAACGCGATTACGTGTTACCAATGGCCCGTGCCGCAGTGGCAGCCGGGGCGGATGGCTTGATTGTGGAAGTACATCCCGATCCGGATCATGCCGCCAGCGATGGTGCGCAGACGCTGCGACCTGAACAATTCGCCGAGATGGTGCTGCAGGTACGTGCGATCGCCAAAACGATTGGACGGTCGGCTTAGGCGTTGGATATTGCCTCGGTATAGCAATGGAGACGGTAGCGATTGTAGGGGTCGGACTGATCGGCGCCTCGTTCGGGCTGGCGCTGCGAAAGACTGGCTTCGCGGGCGAGATTATTGGGGTCAGTTCGGCGGGGGCGCTGGCGGCAGGGTTGAAGCGCGGGGCTATTACGAGTGCGGCCTCACTGGATCTGGCGCTAACGCGCGCCGATCTGGTTTACCTGGCTCAACCGGTAGACCGGATTTTAGAAACCATTCCGCTCATGGCCGCGGGTTTGCGTCCGGGAACGCTGGTAACAGATGCGGGGAGCACGAAGGCCGCGATCGTTTCTTGTGCAGAAGCACATTTGCGCCCGGGCTCGTTCCTGGGTGGGCATCCGATCGCGGGGAAAGAGCAACGCGGGCCTGATGCGGCCGACGAGGATCTCTTCCGCAACCGTCTTTATGTGCTGACGCCGAAGGGATCTGAGACGCCTCCGGTGCGAGATTTTCGAGCGATGCTGGAGGCGATCGGCGCGCACGTGATGGAAATGTCCCCAGAAGAGCATGATCACACGCTGGCCTATACGTCTCATCTGCCGCAACTTTTATCGACGGCACTGGCCGCAACGCTAGCCAAGGACGGAGATGTCCGGCTGAGCCAAGTGTTCGGCACAGGTTTGCTGGATATGACCCGGCTGGCATTGAGTTCGTCGGAGTTATGGGACAGCATCTTGCGGACGAACAAGAAGGAAGTGGCAGGCGCCATTGACGAGTTAGTTCAAGTACTAATAGGACTAAAAGCCACTTTGGGAGAAGGTGAAACAGCTAACACTTTCGAGCAGGCCACGGCTTTTGCTGCCAGCATTCGAAAACGAACGTCCCCGAAACCGCAAAATTCTGGGACTTAGCGATATTTTTCGTTAGGCAAGACACGTTAACACCCTTATAATCTTAAGTAACGAGTGGGGATTTTAACGTGCATAATGAATTTACGTCCTTATTTAAGGACCTTTTGCTGTCTCAGATAGACGTGAGCCGCGTGCTGGCTTTACGGCGATCAACACTGTTTACACAAGGCGACAAGGCGAACGCCCTCTATTTTGTTGAGGAGGGGTTGGTCAAACTGACCAGAACGAATTCTTCCGGAGGCCGGCTCATTTTGTCCCTCTTTGGGCCCGATGACGTGCTCGGCGAGGAAGCGTTTTTAGATGGCAGCGGCGAATATTACGCGGAGGCCGAAGCATTGACTCCGGCTACCGTTTACAAGATTCCCTGGGCCGCCATCAGACGGGTTATCGCCACACATCCGGAACTGAGCGAAGTGTTTTTGCGGCACATGCTTGCCAGCAAGATGGGTTTTGCCCGCAAGGTGGAGTTACTGAGTCTGCAAGATGTGGAAGCACGCATTTTGTATCACCTAGCGGAGTTGGCGAAACTGGTGAAACCGAGCGAGGAAGACTTTGGCCATGCGCTGCCCATTACCCAACTAGAATTAGCTGACTTAGTCGGCGCTACACGCGAGACCATATCCATGGCGCTCAAACATTTGGAGCGGCGGGGGTTGGTTAAGCTGTCGCGACGATTATTGACGATTTTTCCGCAAGCAGCAGTGCCCCTGGCGGCAAGCGCTGGACACCTATGATGTTCAGGTACTAGGCAAGATTGAAGAGTTGGTACTATTACGACGCCAAAATGCGTAAAAATAGCACAAAAACGCTATTCAAAGTACTAACACCCGCAAAATCCCAGGTTTTCGAAGAATTCTAGGCTGGTATTACTGCTTGCCCGGCTCTTACCCTTTTGCTACACTTCCTTCAGAAATCGATGCTTTCTGGTTGTGCTTTCGAGCCCTGGACGAACGGAAAGGGGGGCTCTCTGCGACCTCCCGACGTCACTCCTTCCGGCTCACAGGCCTTCCTCACGCATCAAGTTACAGGAGATGAGTAGTGAGAGAAAAAGGTGTTGTGAAATGGTTTAATGCCGCCAAAGGCTATGGATTTATCCAGCGAGCCAATGGGGATGACGTGTTCGTGCATTTTTCCGCCATCCAGATGAATGGTTACCGGACATTGGATGAGGGCTCGGAGGTTGAGTTCGAAGTAAAGCGAGGCCCGAAGGGCCTGCAAGCCGAGAATGTAAACCGCCCTTAAGGAAAGAGACCAGATAGCCAGAACGAAGACCGCCAGTGCTTGGGCATTGGCGGTCTTTCTGTTTTGGCGAGCGGCGTTTTATACGATCTAGAGAGACATGAAGTACAGCAACCTGGGCAGCAGTGAAGCGAATGTGAGCGAGATCGGATTTGGCGCATGGGGCATTGGCGGCAACCAATGGATGGGAGGCAACGATGACGAATCTCTGAAGGCATTGCGCCGTTCTTTTGAGTTGGGTGTGAATTTGATAGACACGGCGCTGGCCTATGGCGATGGGCACAGCGAAGAATTGGTGGGCAAAGCGGTGAACAGTAGCTTCCGCAAGATCTTCGTAGCCACCAAGATTCCACCACAGAACCGGGTGTGGCCAGCGTCGGCAGCGACGCCGATTGAACAGGTGTTTCCGTATGACTACATCATCAAGTCAACGGAAGAGAGCTTGCGTAACTTGGGCGTAGAGCAGATTTATTTGCAGCAGTTTCACGTATGGACGGATGCCTGGACCCACACCGAGGAGTGGCGGCGCGCCATTGAGGATTTGCGGCGCAGTGGGAAGGTCCGGTACTTCGGCATTTCGATTACCGAACACGAGCCTGATAGCGCACTGGAAGCGATCAAAACCGGTTTGGTGAACGCGGTGCAGGTGATCTACAACGTGTTCGATCAGACGGCGGAGAAAAATTTATTCCCGTTATGCCAGCGGATGAAAGTGGGCGTGCTGGCGCGGGTGCCGCTGGACGAAGGCGGACTGACGGGCACGATTACCGAACAGACCGTGTTTGAGCCAGGTGAGTTTCGCGAAGCCTATTTCCGTGGTGATCGGAAGCGGCAAGTGGTGGAGCATGTGGAAGCGTTACGGCGCGACCTGGCAGGAAAACCGGGCACGCTGGCAGAGATTGCTCTGCGCTTCTGCCTGTCAAATCGAGCCGTGACGTCTGTCATTCCGGGCATGCGGCGCGTGGCCACCGTCGAGAGCAGTTGCCGCGCTGCGAGCGCGGGGCCCCTGGATGCGGAGACGCTGGCGATGATCAAAAAGCACGCGTGGTACCGCAATTTTTATCAAGCGGAAGCTTCGGCGACAGGCGCCTAGCTGAATCGCTACCAAACGCGGCAAGCGTTCACACGCATCATCGGCTGGCCTTCTGTACAGCCGAAGGCTTGGCCGAATTCCGGCATGTTTGAAACTACGCCGTTGACGCGAAACTCGTCCGGGGAATGGGGATCCACGGTAGCATTCATCCGCTTTTGTTCGGGGCGCTCGTCGCCACAAGCCCATTGAGCCATACCCACGAAGAACCGCTGATCGGGAGTGAGCCCGTCAATGGCCTGCAGCTTTTCTTTGGCAGTGGCATGTTTCCATGCCAAGTACGCGAGCATCGTGCCTCCCAGATCGGCCACGTCTTCACCAAGCGTCAGTTTGCTGTTGATGTGGATGTCGTCAATAACCACGTATTGCGCGTATTGATCGCGAACGCAGGAAACACGCTTTTCAAACGCCTGAGCGTCCGCGGGTGTCCACCAGTCTTTCAAGTTGCCAACGGGGTCATACTGGCGCCCTTCATCGTCAAAGCCGTGGGTGAGTTCATGGCCGATGGTCGCGCCGGTGTTGCCGTAGTTGGGTGCCGCGTCCATTTTGGAATCATAGAGCGGCGGCTGGAGAACGCCGGCGGGAAAGTTAATTTGATTCGTTTGCGGATCGTAGTACGCGTTCACGGTAGGCGGAGTCATGCCCCATTCGCTGCGATCGACAGGCTTGCCAATGCGGGTGAGTTGGCGGTGTTGTTCAAAGGCGTCGGCGCGCGCGGCGTTGCCCGCGAAATCATCCGCCGCAATTCTAACGCTGGAATAATCGCGCCAACGGTCCGGGTATCCAATCTTGTTCATGATGCCTTGCAGTTTGAGAAGAGCTTCCTTCTTGGTGGCCGGACTCATCCAGGTGAGGCTCTCAATATCGGCGCCCATTTCTGCTTCGATCTGCTTCACCATTTGCAAAGTGGATGCCTTCGTTTCCGGCGTAAATGTGCGCGCGACAAACACCTGCCCCAGTGCCTCACCTAACTGGCGGTCCACCAAATTCGTGCAAGTCTTCCAGCGAGGAGGCTCAGCCTTCAGACCGCGCAAATACGCAGAGTAAAAATCGAAGCGCGACTTCTCGAAGGCGGAAGGAAGATAGTTGGCGTAAGAATGCACGAGATGCCAGCGGAAGTAGGCCTTCCAGTCGTCCAATTTGACTTGCTGGAGGGCGGCATTCATAGCGGCCAGAAACTTAGGCTGAGTCACATTCAAATCTTTAAATGGAGGAAGCTTGCTATCGGACCAGTAAGCGTCCCACTGAAAGTTCGGTGTGAAGGCGATCAGCTTTTCGCGGGTGTAGCGGTTTTTCAATTTGTACGGATCGCGCTGCTCGACGCGCGTGAGCGAAGCGTTGGCCAGTTTCGTTTCGATAGCCATCACGATAGCGGCATGTTTTTGGGCTTCTTCGGCAGTCTCACCGATAAGCCGGAAGTTCTGCGCAACATGCTGCAAATAACGCTGGCGTATTTCGATCGACTTCGCGTCTGTCTTTGTGTAGTAATCGCGATCGGGCAACCCTAGACCGCCGGCGCCGACGTCCGCTTGCATCTGGCTCGAATTGTCTAAATCCGGATCGGACCCGAATCGAAACAAAACATTGGAATTCACACCACCCGAATGTTCGGCGGCAAGATAGGCGGCGATCTCGCGATTCGATTTGAGCGCGGCAATGCGCGCCAGACCGGCGGCGATGGGCCGCGTGCCGGCTTTCTCAATAGCGGGCGTATTCATACACGCCCCGAACGCATCGCCGATCTTCTGTTCATTAACGCTGCGGTTCGCTCCGCCTTTGGACGCTTCCTCAAGAATGCCCCAAAGAAAACGCGCATTGTCGTGATCCATTTTGCTGTAGACATCCCAGCGCGATTGGTCGGCGGGGATGGGATTGAGCTTGTTCCACTGCCCGCAGGCGTATTTGAAAAAATCAACACACGGGTTGACGCTTTTATCGACGAACTTCATGTCGAGACCGGGAGTGTACGGCAGTTGGCGAAGCGGCGTTTCCTGGGCGCGTAGAAATCCGCATGTGAAGCAGAGCAGAAGAGCGACTCTCATCTTCAGATTGTGGCATCCCGGAAGCGAGATAAATTTGCTACGTTTGGTGACGCTGATTGAGAAGTTTTGTGACGGCTTCCGACTTTGTGCGTAGGTGGTTCCGGTTTCAAATATTTCTGAACGGGCCAGCCCTTCATCGCAGGTAGGGTTGACGGGCACGGCACTGGAAACAAATAACGACACGGTTCGCCATTGGCGAGTGGCCTGGGACTTCGCGGTGCATGCGTGCGTGGGAAGCATGATCTTTGGGATTGTAGCGATACCGTCGGTTTTGCTCAATTGGAGCGTCGATTGGCTCGAGTCCATACACCGGACCGATCCAGTCATAATCCTAGGGTTAAGGTTGGCGGAGTTTGGGATTTTCGGGTGCGACGTGCTGTTGCTTCTTGCCTTCATATGGAAAAGCCTCAAAACGACGATAAGAAACATGTAACCAGCAAAAGGAGCGTCTGCGGATGAAGGGAACAGGGCAACCCACATTGTGGCAATTCACGATGGAGAGCACCAAACAAGCGGTGAAGCTTTATTTTCAGCCGGTCCGGCAGGTAATTTCGTGGTTAGGCGAGGACGAACACGATACTCGAAAGCACGAAGAGATTGAAGCGCGCTTGAACAACCTTGAGCAGAAGCTGAGTCCCCGCTTTGATTCGCTGGAGGATCTGGAGCAAAGAGTCTCGCGGCTCGGGCTTGATTCGGCTACGCAAGAGAATGTGAAGTCTCAGATCAAAGAGATACAGCAATTGCTAAGAGATGCCCATAATTCTGCGCAAGCCCCGAGCGGCTCAAATGCACTCAATGAAATTCTGGCTGCGCTACAGCACCAATTGCGACAGATGGAAGTGGATTTAGGCATCGAGAAGCAGTTGTACCCACCCCCACCAACGAGACGCACTAGAGGCGCTAGCGGCGATTAGCCGAAGCACGCCGCTGTCAAGTCGCGATGGTGGCGCCGAGCCACTCTAGATACTTCGGCAGACCTGCTACCACCGGCACAGCAATCACCTCTGGCGTGTCATAGCTGTGCAGCTTGACGAGCAGATCACGCAGCGCGGCAAAACGCTCGCGAGTCGTCTTGATGAGTAGCAAGACCTCCTGCGCGCTTTCGATTTTCCCCTCCCAGCGATAGACACTCTCCACCAACGGAATGATGTTCACGCAAGCGGCCGCTTCTTCAGAAACCACCGCGTGCGCCAGCTTCAGCGCCTCGTCGCGGCTGGAACAAGTACAGAACACAACCAGCGCATCCGTCATAAAATGTTGTTTTTACTAGACCTTTCCGCAAAACCAGTTTATAAATAGAAGAGGGAATGTTTCGATCTTATCTACGTCCGATTGCAGCACTGGCCACGCTCACCGCGCTTGCGGCGTATGCGGTGATCATGTTGCGCGGTCCCCAAGGGTTGAGCGCACTCTCTGAAAAGCAGAAGCAGATTCGCATGCTTGAGGAAGAGAACGCCAATTTAGCCCGCGAAGTGGAAGAGCGCAAACTGCACATCAAGCGCCTGGAAAGCGATCCAGCCACGCAAACGTTGGAACTGCGGAAGCTGGGCTTCGTCGGCGAAGGCGACACTTCGTTTAATGTCGGCGGCCAAAAAATCAATACTGCGAACAATCCTCCTGCTCCCGTGGCACATTAATTATCCAGCTTAACCCATTGAAAAATGACAGTTTACGAAGAACGCAAGGACGATCTTGAACGCTATGAATTCATGTGGGGCAAAGAGCGCGGCCGCTTGGCGATCTCGCTCGATTGCATCACCGATGCCCTTGTTCTGGCAGGCCAGCACGGTGTCTACTGCCAGAGCGTGCGGCAACTGGGTAAACCCGCCATGGATATCCAGCTCATCACCAAAAGTCTGATCGACGCCAAAGAATTGATCACGAGCGTCCTGGAACTCAAAGCGAATCAACAGGTTACTAAAGATCCTGAAGAAAAGGGTTGAACAGTTTTTCGTGACCCGATAGTAGTGGGCGCGCCGTGGCCGGGAATTACCACCGTCTCGTCGGGTAAAGGCATAAGGCGCGTCTTGATGGAACTGAGAAGCTTGCGGCTATCGCCTCCCGGCAAATCCGTCCGACCCACGGTTTCTTTAAACAAAGTGTCCCCGGCAACCAGTTTTTGCTCCTGCGGAATCCAAACCGATAAACTCCCTTGCGTATGGCCCGGCGTGGTCATGATGTTGAAATCGGCGTTCCCTAATTTGAGAGACACTCCGTCGTTAGCTGGCGTATCAATCTGCGGGCGCTCAGGCGTCTCCATGCCCAGCCAACTGGCCTGGACATCAAGCGACTTCAACAGCGCCTCGTCGTTTTCGTTCATGTAAACCGGGGCACCCGTCAGAGACCGAAGCTTGGCCGCTCCGGCGACATGGTCTATATGGCCGTGCGTAACGATGATGGCCTTCACCTTGAGTTGGTGTTTTTCGAGAACGTCGGTTATTTTCGACAACTCGTCGCCCGGATCGATCACGATCGCTTCATGCGATTGCTCGTCGCCGAAGATGGAACAGTTGCAGCGCAGTTGGCCGACCGGAAGAATGACGTGGATCATGGTTCTCGCTTTATCGTAGCGAGGTGAAGATCGGGCAGCGAATTCCTCTTGACATACGAAACCATTACTAGTAATCTCTTCGTATATGTCAGCCGCGCCACCAAAGCCAACCGATGCCGAACTGGAAATCCTGACGGCACTGTGGAGCATCGGTTCAGGCACGGTTCGCGACATCCATACGGTCATCAACCGGCGACGTGCGGCGGAGTACAGTACGCTGTTGAAATTCATGCAGATCATGACGGAGAAAGGTCTGGTGAAGGTTGATCAATCGCAGCGCGCTCACGTGTACACCGCCGCCCGGCCGCAGGAGTTTACGCAGCGCCAACTCGCCGGAGATCTGCTGGAACGCGTCTTCAGCGGCTCGGCCAAAGGCCTATTCGTCGGCGCGCTGTCTGCACAGAGAACATCAAAAAAGGAATTGGCGGAAATTCGCAAGCTGTTAGATGAATATCGGGAGCTCCAATGATTTCGCTCCAATCGTTCGTCGAAAGCCAGTGGGCCTCCGCCATTGGCTGGACTTTGTTGCACTCGCTTTGGGAAGGCGCACTTGTTGCGGGCATGCTTGCAACAGTTATGGCGGCAACAAAATCGCCGCGCGTTCGCTACGCCGCCGGTTGTCTGGCGTTGCTAAGTCTGATCGCGGCGTTTGCCCTAACTCTCTGGCAGCTCGCGCCGCATGCGAGGCCGCACTCACATTCGGTAGCGGCAGTTCCCTTCCCTATCTGGAGACAGGCGGCCGCCGCCACAAACCACGGCGGGCGCTTCACTTTTTCTACCGTCGCACCCTGGCTGGCGCCGTGCTGGCTGACAGGTGTCTTCGTTCTCTACCTGCGCCACGTTCTGGGGCTGGTCTCCCTATCGCGATTGAGACGGAGGGGCGTTTGTTCCGCCCCAGAGATCTGGCGGCAAAGACTCGCTGTCTTAAGCGCCCAGGTGCGCCTCACGCGCCCAGTGCTCTTGGTCGAATCGGCTCTAGCGCACGCGCCCATACTAATCGGCCATGTCCGCCCACTAATCCTTGTGCCTGTTGGGCTGTTCACCGGGAATGCCCGTGTCGCAGGTCGAAACCATTCTCCTCCACGAACTGGCTCACATACGCAGGCATGACTATCTGCTGAACTCGCTACAGAACTTAGTGGATGGTTTGCTCTTCTACCACCCTGCAGTTTGGTGGATCTCGCATGTCGTTCGCAGCGAACGCGAAAAATGTTGCGACGATCTGGTCGTTGCCATCACCGGCGATGCCCACGAATACGCCCACGCCCTGGCCGCTCTAGAAGAAACCCGTTGGTCTGGCCGCGAACCGGCCGTGGCTGCTCAAGGAGGCAGTCTTATGAAACGAATCCACCGCTTGCTGTATCCCACAGTTCCGGCCGTGGCTTGGACTCCGGTCTTGGCCGCTTCCGCACTGTTCATCGCCGCTGCCTTCACGCTGGGCGCTTGGCCCCAAAATGATCCGCCGCGCTCGAGCGCGGTCCGCGCCTGCCCCGATTCGGCCCATGGCGACGCCACGCCTGTAGCGGATTACAAAAAGTGGTTGAACGAAGACGTGTTTTACATCATTGACGATGCCGAGCGAGAGGCTTATCAAAAGCTCACGACGAATGACGAGCGCGCCTGTTTCATCTATCAGTTTTGGGAACGCCGCAACCCCGCACCCGGATCAGCAGAGAACAAATTCAAAACCGAGCATTACCGCCGTATCGCCTATGCCAACGCGCACTTCAGCGCGAGCGTGCCCGGCTGGCAGACAGATCGCGGGCACATGTACATCGTTTACGGGCCGCCCGATGAGATCGACGCCCACCGGGACGCCAAGCCGCATCCGTATCAATCATGGGGTTACCGCCACGTTGAAGGTTTGAGTGACGGACTCAGCACTTTCATTTTTGTCGATCGCACCGGCCACGGCGATTATCACCTTGCGCCCAGCAACGGCCGCTGAGACTTACAATGTCTGGTAATGGCAACCCAACCTTACGCGCTTCGTCCTCACCGAGCAGGCGACATGGGTTGGGTGGTCCACCGGCAGGCAACGCTTTACGCACAGGAATACGGCTTCGATCATCGCTTCGAAGCGCTCGTAGCTCGCATCGTCGCCGACTTCATCGATCAGTTCGATCCCGTGCATGAGCATTGCTGGATGGCCGAAGCGAATGGCAAGCAACTAGGACACATTTTTCTGGTGAAGCATCCGGAGCAGCCCCAAACGGCCAAACTCCGTTTGCTGTGCGTTGAACCGGAAGCGCGCGGAATGGGCCTGGGTCAATCCTTGGTGAACGAATGCATCAAGTTTGCGCGGACAGCCGGCTACCAGAAGATTGTTCTCTGGACGCAAAGCATTTTGAAGCCCGCTCAGCGCATCTATCAAAAAGCAGGCTTCCGCCTGGTTCGCGAAGAACCCCATCGAAGCTTTGGCTGTGACCTAGTGGGCCAGACCTGGGAACTCGATCTCAACTAGGGCCGGCTCGGAACGCCTAAAGCACTGCGAAACCGCTCAGGCAGAGTGGTCGGCCGCCACTCACGATTCAGCCACAGGTGGCGCGTTGATCCTTCCGCCAGTAACCGGTCGGGTTCAGCCGATCGAATTACGTAACCAAATTCAACCGTGCGCGAAGTGGCTTTCACAATCCTGGTCTCCACCACGATTTCCTGGTCGTAACGCGCCGGGAAAATATAGCGGCATTGCGCGTCAATAACGGAGAGATACAGCCCCTCGCTCTGCTCTAAATCCTTGTATTGAAACCCGAGCGAGCGTACAAATTCCACCCGGCCCACTTCCATCCACACCAGATAGTTGGCGTAATAGACTACGCCCATTTGGTCTGTTTCCGCATAGCGCACGCGCAAGGTTGTTTGCTGGCTCGTCATCATAACAATAATCGCCAATCCGCTAATTTGATCCATGAGCCAATTCCCGGCCACTTGTTAGCATTTGAATAATGCGTGTGAAAGTCTTGTTTTTCGGCGTTCTAAAAGATATGGTCGGTAAGGCCGAAGAATCGCTCGATTTACCCGCCGGAACCACGCTGGAAACCCTTTTTTCGCGTTATTCCGCACGCTACGAAACCCTGAACGCCAGGCGTCCGTCGATTCTATTTGCCAGGAACCAGGAATTCGCCAAACCGGACACCATTCTTCACGACAACGATGAGGTTGCTTTCTTGCCTCCTGTTAGCGGCGGTTCCGGAATTGACGCCGGTGGTCACATTTTTGAGATTGTACGCGAAACCATCGATGCGCGCGAACTGGTGAAGAAGTTGCAAAGGCCGGAAGACGGGGCGGTCGTCGTTTTTGAGGGAGTGGTTCGGAATAACACAAAAGGGCGGGCGACCACGCATTTGGAATACGAGTGCTACGAGGCCATGGCCAAAGAACAAATGGCGCGCATCGGCCGTGAGATCGCCGCACAATTTGCGATTGGCCGTTTAGGGATGGTACACCGCTTGGGACGGCTGGAAATTGGCGAGGCGAGCGTAGTCATAGTGGCCACGGCCCCGCATCGCAAGCCCGCGTTTGACGCCGCGCTGGAGGGCATTAACCGTTTGAAGCGGGAAGTCCCGATCTGGAAGAAAGAGTTTTTCGCCGATGGGGCGGTTTGGGTGGATGGGGAGTGGGATGAAAAGCTTTTGGCGCGCTAAGAGAGGTGCAATTACACTTTGCCTCTCTGCTTTCGTAACTCTTCCTTTAGCGGCACAGTTTAAACCGTCGCCCAGTTCTCCACTGTCCCGCCGCCTTCGGTGCAAACCGCGCCGTCTGCCGAGGGTCCGCTCTTCTCAACTAAGGTCAACCTGGTCCGTTTATTGGTGTCCGTGCGTGATCAACACGGCTCCATCATCACCAATCTCAACAAGGAAGACTTTCGCGTCCTTGACAGCGGCGTCGATCAGCAGGTAGCCGGTTTTTGAGCGAAACACCTCCATGCCTTTGTCGGTCGCGATTCTGATGGACACCAGCGCCAGCACCAAAATTGACCTTCACTACGAGACCGGCTCGACCCTGCGCTTCATTTCCGCGCTTCTCGATTCCGGCAACCCCGACGACACCTTCGCGCTGTTCACCTTCAACTGGCGGACCAATATGGAAGTGGACTATTCCCGAAACCGTGGGCGCGCCGCAAAGGCGCTGAATATGGTGATTGGCGAGGGCGGCACTTCGCTCTATGACGCCATCTTTCTGGCCGGTGACACGCTGCAAGGGCGTGAAGGCCGGCACGTGATCGTGGTTGTCACCGACGGCGGCGACACCACGAGCTACAAGAAATATAACGATGCCTTACGCGCAGCACAAATCGCCGATGCTGTGATGTATCCAATCGTTGTTGTGCCCGTTGCTGGAGACGCGGGACGCAACCTGCGGCGGCGAACATGCATTGACGACTCTCGCCGTGGCCACCGGCGGCCGGATTTTCAACCCTTCCGGTTTCGATGAATTAGACAATGCCTTCGGCGATATCATCCGTGAACTACGCACGCAATATTTGGTCGGCTTCTATCCTAAGGACGTAAAAGAAGAGGCTCGCCGCTTTCATCCCGTATCCGTTACCGTCAAGCAGCCAGGAATGCACACCATCGCCCGCAGCGGCTATTACGAGCCTTAACTGACCCGGGCCGCGGACGGCTTTTCACTGCCGCCGCCCGTGGCAAGCTCATAAGGAGTGTTTATCAAAAAGACCTTACCTACGCAGATGGCCATTATTGTGGATCTGGATGAGACCCTCTGCACCCAATTCGACGTTCCCATTGAATCCGGTGTGGCTGTATTACGGCGCATAAACCAATTGAAGATGCAAGTGCATTACGTAACAGCGCGAACCAGGCTTTGCTGGACCGGAACGGATAGTTTTATAGCCGCTCATCGCTTGCCTGGAAATAGAAATGTTCATTACTGCCCGGAATGGGTGAGCAGCATAAGAGCACAAACGGCGCATGCATGAAAAGCTCAAGAAAGAGTTTAAGGTGATTGCCAGCATTGGCGATTCTTTCGAAGAAAGAAGAGGCGTCAAAGGCAACGGGCATTCATTTTGTCTCTGTCGATGTGACCAAGCCCGAAGTGGCGTGGAACCTGCTGGCCGAACGAATCGAAGAGTTTGGCGGCTTACAGAAAGGCAGTAGACAACCTACAGCATTTGGGTGTAGACTGCCTACATGCCGCCTAAGACGGGCTATCAGAACCGCATCGAATTGTTGCAAGGCACGCTCGACCTCCTCATTCTGCAAACGCTGCAATGGGGCTCCCAGCATGGGTATGCCATTAGCAATGCGATTCGCGCCAATTCCAAAGACCTTCTGCAAGTAGAAACCGGTTCTCTTTACCCCGCCCTGCACCGCCTGGAAAAGCAAAGCTGGGTGAAGTCGGAATGGCGGCAAACGGAAGCCAACCAACGCGCCAAGTTTTACACCCTAACCACGAGCGGGAAAAAGCGTCTGTTAAGCGAGCGCGACCGCTGGTCTCAAATGGTGGCAGCCATCAGCGGCGTGCTGGAAGCCGCAGGCAACGAAGGATGATTTTATGTTCTTTAGCCGCAAGAAAAAGGACGAGGATTTAGCCGGAAGAGATTGCCAGCCATCTGCGCATGGCCGAACAAGATTCCGGCAAAGACGCCGCTCGCCGCGAATTCGGCAACGTCGGCTTGGTCAAAGAAGTGACTCGCGAAGTCTGGGCTGGTGCCTCGCTCGAACGCCTGTGGCATGATCTACGCTTCACGTTCCGCGTCTTGCAAAAGAATCGCGGCTACACAATTACGGCCGTTCTCTCGCTGGCGCTGGGCATAGGCGCCAACACCGCCATCTTCAGCCTGATTGACAACATCATGCTGCAGTCTCTGCCGGTCAAGAATCCACAAGAGCTGGTAGCGCTCGGCGACCCAACCGCTGTGCAGTCCATTTCGACGGGCTCCGGAGGCAACGTCCGCCTTTTCTCCTATCCGTTCTTCAAAAGATTTCGCGGCGAAAACGGCGTATTCACCGATCTGTACGCCTCTGGCCGAAGCGTGCGAATCGATCTGAAGGATCAGGCCGAACATCCTCCCGCCCGCTTCGTGAGCGACAACTACTTCTCCGTTTTGGGCGTAAGTCCTTCTCAAGGCCGCGGATTTTTGCCCGATGATCGCGAAGCGGTGGTGATTAGCCACGCTTTCTGGCGTCGTCATTTTCCAGATGAATCGAATGTGATTGGACGAAAGCTAGTTCTGGATCGTCGCGATTTCACGATCATCGGCGTTGCACCGCCCGAGTTTTTCGGCGATGTTGTCGGCTATCCAACCGACTTGTGGCTTCCCCTCGAAGTGGAGCCCGAAATCGAACCGGGGCAAGATTATGTGCATCACGCCAATTCATTCTGGCTGCAACTCATGGGGAGGCGAATACCCGGTGTATCGATGGCGCAGATTTCTCAAGTACTCAATACAGTTGGCTTAGAGATCATTCGTGAGCAAGCCGCGCCGTTCACCACACCCGAGGATCTGAAGGCTATCGGTCACCAGAACATCGCGGTGCAGTCTGGTGCCGCTGGCTTTTCCCGCATCCGCCACAGCTATTCGCCTATGCTCAAAATACTCATGGCCCTGGTGGGTTTGGTGCTCTTGATCTGTTGCGCAAACGTCGCGAATCTGCAGATGGCGCGTGCTGTGAGCCGTGGACGCGAGATGGGGCTGCGTCTCGCCATTGGCGCCACTCGCGCTCGTTTGCTGCGTCAGCTACTCACTGAAAGCGCGGTGCTTGCGCTGACCGGCGGAGTATCCGCGGTGTTCGTTGGCTATTGGATCAGCCGTCTTCTTTTGGAATTCACCTCTCACAACAGCCGCTTACCGCTAGAGCCGCATATCAGCGCAACCGCGCTTCTCTTTACCGCCGCGGTCTCCGGTGTCGCAATCTTATTATTCGGCCTCGCGCCCGCTCTCTTCGCCACGCAAGGCGACGTGGCCGCCCATTTAAAAGAAACCAGAACGGGTCGATCCAAAGGCAATGCGCAGCGCTTTGAGAAAGGCCTCGTTGCCGTGCAAATCGTTCTATCGGTCGTGCTGCTTTACGGTTCAGGCCTCTTTATTCGCACGTTACAAAACTTAGACAAGAGCGACGTTGGCTACCGGCGGGAGAATCTGCTCATCGCGGAAATGAATCCGTGGACATCGGGCTATAAGGGTGCGCAGGTTATACTGCTCGCCAAAAATTTGAATGCCGCCATCAGTTCAATTCCCGGCGTCACCAGCGTCACATTTTCAGAAAACGGTATCTTCAGCGGCACGGAATCGGGCACCGAGAACGCGGTAGAAGGCTTTACCCCGCGCACCTCCGAAGATATGCAAAGCGCCTCCGACAAAATCGGCCCGAATTACTTTTCCACGATTGGTGTACCGATTCTTTCCGGACGCGAAGTCGGCGAACAAGATACCAGCCACCAGCCTTCCCGTAGCGGTTGTCAACGAAGCATTCGCGAAGTTTTATTTCCCCGGCCGAACCGCTATTGGCCGCCACGTCTCAGACCCAGACGGCAAGAACCCCATGACGATCATTGGAGTCGTGGGCACCGCCAAAGAGAACAGTTTGCGCGAGCCAGCCAAGCGCCGTATCTACACCGCCCTATTTACAATCCAGAGCGGATGACGCGCCGGATGGCTTGCATTTTGAACTGCGAACCGCCAGAGATCAATCGGCCATCGAAGCATCGCTCCGTCAAGCCATTCACAAAGTGGACGCCACTTTACGTGAACCGTCTATCAAATGGTCTGAAGCGTTGATCCAGGAAGATCTCGAACAAGAGACGCTGATCGCGAAACTCTCCGGCTTCTTCAGCTCGCTTGCGCTCGTCTTGGCCAGCGTTGGCCTATACGGTGTGATGTCTTATCTCACGCACGCCGCACCACCGAAGTCGGTGTTCGCATGGCCTTGGGCGCCACCCGTACCGACGTCATCGGGCTGGTCTTTCGAGACGCATTTACCATGGCCGCCATTGGTCTGCTCGTCGGCAGCGCCTGCGCTTTCGCTGTGGGCAGTCTCACCGCCAGCAGCCTTTATGGCGTCAGCCGCCTTCGATCCGCTCACTATTGCCGCCACATCGGTCATCATCGCCGTGGCAGCTGCAATCGCCGTCTGGGTCCCCGCACAGCGCGCCTCTCGCGTCGATCCTATGGTCGCTCTGCGCGCTGAGTAGCGCCGGACAGTTCCGAAACCAGCAGTCCCCCCAACGCAGTGTGCCGCTGCACCAGAGAAACTGGCACTCCATCCAGCGCCTGCGCGGTAATTCGGCAAGTGCTCACTTTCAAACCGGTGGTCGACCCGAAAGAAGAAATACATGAATCGAATCAGCAATCGGCGGCGGCCCGCGCGAACCCACGCTCCGGCAAAGCAAACTCTGAAACAATCCAACGCGCGCCCGGTTCACAATTCGCCGCCACGCGCTTAATCAAAGCTTCCACTTCCGCATCGGTAAAGCAATCCAGGAAGAAGTGCGTCACTACCAAATCGTAGTTCCGTCCAGCGCAATGACTGCGCGCATCTCCTATGCGAAATCGCACATTCGCGCATACCTGAACCGCCGTTCGGCCAATTCCAACATGCGCGCACTCAAATCCACCGAATCCACCCTTGCCACCGGGTTGCGCTTCACAAACTCCGCCGTAAACCGCCCATCGCCATCACCCAGAATCAAAACCCTCCGCGCATCCGCTCACAGATCCAAATATCCAAGCGCCGCCGCTCCAACGCGCGCCCGAACGCCAGATACTCCAATAGCCCGATACCAGCGCGCAATTCGGTCGCAATTCATCTATCAGTAATTCTCCATGTGTTGAACTGAAAACATATGGCAAATTTTCTGGACGCGGCGATTGAGATCGCGCGCGAAGCCGGCGAAGTGCTCATGGCGCACCGCGGCGTGGCCTTCGAACTGAAAGGCGAGCACGACTTAGTGACCGCTGCCGACCGGGCGAGCGAGAAACTCGTCATCAAGCGTCTGCAAGAACGCTTCCCCGATCATGGCATTTACGCCGAAGAAGGCGGCCGCGCGGCGCTGAAGCGCCGCTGCGCTGGTATATCGATCCGCTGGACGGCACCACCAACTATGCGCACGGTTATCCGCAATGGAACGTAACCTTGGCTCTTGCCAAGAAGGGTGAGGTGATCGCCGGCGTCGTCTACGATCCGCTGAACCGCGAGTTATTTGCTGCCGAGCGCGGCGCCGGGGCGCGCCTGAACGGAGCGCCCATCCATGTGAGCAAGGCGCCCACTCTCAACGAATCGCTGGTGTCCACCGGCTTTCCCAGCCGGCGGCGTCATCAAAATGTTAATATTCATTTCTACTATCAACTCGCCATGGTCACTCACGGCGTGCGCCGCAGCGGTTCGGCAGCCATCGATTTGGCTTACGCCGCGTGCGGGCGCACCGAAGCTTTCTGGGAATTCGGTTTAAGTCCTTGGGACATGGCCGCCGGCACGCTGCTCGTCGAAGAAGCAGGCGGCAAGGCTTCCGGTATGCGCAACGAAAAGCTCGACCTGCATGGCAAATATCTGTTGGCTGATAACGGCTTGATCCACGCGGAAATCATCGCGATGTTCGCGGAAATTTTCAAAGGCCAATACAAGCATCAAATGCCAGGTTTACCCGCGCCCGAATGGGAGGAAGTTCAACATGGCTGATATGCCCGAAGTTCCACTCACCATGGAGGGCTCGTACGTCCTTCATCAAATGTTTCGCTTCGCCCGCCCCGAATGGCGGCAGCAAGAAGTCTTCCATTGCGACCGCATTGTGCAGCGCGCCGCCGAAACGCTGGGAGCCATGGAAACCGGCACGAAAGGCGGCCATCCGAAACCGACCGCGCATTTATTCCATGCTCGGCCACAAGGGCGATTTGATGTTCGTCCATTTCCGCGATTCGCTGGAAGATCTTGCACCGCGCCGAACTTGCCGTTGAGCAAATGGAGTTGACCGATTTTCTAGAGCCCACGCATTCTTATCTTTCGGTTGTGGAACTCGGTCTTTACGAATCCACCGCCAAGACTTATGCCGCACTCACGGAAAAGGGCATCGCGCCGCACACGCCCGAATGGAATGCCGGCATCGCTGAAGTGATCGGCCGCCAATCCGCCGCGATGGCGACGCGCCTTCATCCGGAAATTCCGTCCGGCAAATACATTTGCTTCTATCCCATGGACCGCAAACGCGGCGAAGCCAAGAACTGGTATCAGGTGCCGATGGCCGACCGTCAGCGCATGATGCATGAACACGGCATGATTGGCCGCCGCTATGCCGATTCGGTTAAACAGATCATTTCGGGCTCCATCGGCTTTGACGATTGGGAATGGGGTGTTGATCTCTTTGCTGATGATCCGCTAGTGTTTAAGACGTCTGATTTATGAAATGCGTTTCGATGAAGTCAGCGCGGTGTATGCCATGTTCGGATCCTTTTACGTCGGAATACGCGTTCACGCGAAAGATTTACGCCAGCTTTTGAACGGCGAATTGCCCTAAAATCAACGCGCCGCTCTCGCCTCTAAAATGTACGGGAATATACCCCGGTATAAGACTTTCAAATTATTGAGAATGGTACCCTTATTATTCGTAAATGCGTACTGTCGATTTAATTCACCGTAAGCGAGATGGCGAAGAACTGGCCGCCAATGAAATCCAGTTCCTCGTGGACGGATACACTCGCGGCGACATCCCTGACTACCAGATGTCGGCTTTTTTGATGGCTGTTTATCTATTCCGGAATGTCAGACCGGGAAGTCAGCTCCATGACCGATTGCATGGTCAATTCCGGCACCAAAGTCGATCTTTCTGCCATTCCCGGGGTTAAAGTTGACAAACATTCTACCGGTGGAGTAGGCGATAAAACCAGCTTGATTGCCTCGCCGCTGGCCGCTGCGGCCGGCGTGGTGGTGCCCATGATCTCCGGGCGGGCGCTCGGCCATACCGGCGGTACGCTCGACAAGCTCGAATCCATTCCGGGCTTCCGCACAGATCTCACCATCGAAGAATTCAAGAAGCAGCTCGCCGCAGCACAAGTTGGCGTTCATTGGCCAGACAGCCGAAATTGCGCCGGCCGATGGCAAACTCTATTCGCTGCGCGACGCCACGGCCACGGTTGAATCCATTCCGCTGATTGCCACGTCCATCATGTCCAAGAAATTGGCCGTGGGTCTGGATGCTTTGGTGCTTGACGTGAAAGTCGGCTCCGGCGCATTCATGAAGAAGCAAGTGGAAGCGCGGCGCCTGGCGCAAATGATGGTGGGCATTGGACGCCGTCTCGACAAGCGCGTACAAGCTTTGATTACCGACATGAGCCAGCCGCTCGGTTATGCCGTTGGCAATGCGCTCGAAATCATGGAAGTTTCGCAGACGCTTGCAGAACGCCGGTCCGGCCGACCTGACGCGCATCTCTCTGGAACTAGCGGCGCGCATGATTTACCTCGGCAAGATCACCAAGACGCTCGACGAAGCGCGCGAAATGGCGCAATCCCGTTTGCTTGATGGTTCCGGCTACCGCAAGTTCAAAGAAGTGATCGCGGCGCAGGGCGGCAACCCGAAGGTGCTTGATCAATTCGAACTTCTGCCCAACGCCACGGGCGCGCAGGAAATCACCACGCAACGCGCCGGATATGTGAGCGCGATCGATGCTGAACTCATTGGCCAAGCCTCTTCCATGATCGGCGCAGGACGTAACACCAAGGAAGACACCATCGACCCGGCCGTCGGTGTCATCCTCGAAGTCAAAGTAGGCCAGAAGATCGATGCGGGCGGTATCCTGTGCCGCATCTATCACACCAGCGAAGAACATTTGGCGGAAGCATCCGAATTGCTCGAAGACGCCTTTAAAATTGCCAACCAAGCTGTTGAGGAACGCGACCTAATTCTCGAAGTTGTTAGCTAACCGGGCGACGATGGCGAGATTCAGTGGTCTCATCGGCCTGTTCGCAATCGTTTTATCTGCTTATCTCTTCTCTACGAAGCGATCCGCCATTCAAAGGCGGGTCGTTTTCTGGGGTGTCATTCTCCAGTTCTCTTTTGCCTTCATTGTTCTTAAAACGCCGTTCGGCATCGCTTTTCAGTACTTTCAGTCAGTTTGTGAATGCGTTGCTGAATTGCTCGGCCGCCGGCGCCAGCTTTGTTTTTGGCGATAAGCTGGGTCTGCCCGACGGCGGCTTCGGCGTTATTATCGCGTTTCCAAGTCCTGCCCATTGTCATCTTCATCTGCTCGCTATTCGCGATTTTGTATTACTTTGGTGTGATGCAGGTCTGCGTGAAGGCGATGGCGATTGTGATGCAGCGCTTCATGGGTACCAGCGGCGCGGAATCCACCTGCGTGGCCGCCAGCATTGTTATGGGCCAAACCGAAGCCCCGGTTACTGTGCGGCCGTTTTTGGAAACCATGACGGAATCGGAACTGTTCACCATCATGACCAGCGGCATGGCGCACGTCTCAGGCTCCGTCATGGGTGCTTATGTCGCCATCGCTCATGTCTCTATCACGCACCTGCTCACTGCCGTGATCATGACCGCGCCCGCCACCATCATGCTGGCCAAAATGTTTGTGCCGGAAACCGGCGAGCCGCTGACGCGCGGCGACGTCAAAGTGGAAGTGGATAAGCCTGGCGTGAATCTTGATTGATGCTGCCGCACGGGGCGCCGGCGACGGGCTGCATTTGGCCCTGAATATTGCGGGCATGCTGATCGCCTTTCTGGCGCTCATCGCCATGGTGAACGCTGGCCTTGGCTGGGTTCATCGGACATGTGGCGTTTGTTCCGGAAAGTCTGCAAAAGATCCTGGCGCTTCTCTTTGCGCCGATTGCCTGGTGTTTGGGCGTTAGCTGGAACGATTGCGCCACCGTGGGCAACTTGCTTGGCACCCGCATGGTGCTGAATGAATTTGTAGCGTTTGTGGATCTGGGCACCGTGAGAACCACCTTGCAGAACGTTCGTTTATCATCGCGACTTTTGCGCTTGTGCGGCTTCGCCAATCTCAGTTCGATTGCGATTCAGATTGGCGGCATTGGCGCGCTTGCACCCAGCCGGAAATCGGATCTGGCTCGGCTTGGTCTTAAGGCAATGATTGTAGGGACGCTCGCCAATTTCATGTCTGCCTGCATTGCCGGCATACTGCTTTAGAAGATTTCTCATGCGACGCAAGCGCTGTCTCTTCGCTATTCGTTAGTCTTTTGCTGGTTGCCCGCAGTCTCGCGCCAGACGCAAAACTCCTATCACTTGACGCAGCCCGCTGTGTTCAATCCAGTTCGACTCGTGCCACGCTGGTATCAGACATGTGATGGCGCTTGGACGAAGGCTCGGCGTAACACGAAAACGTGCTGCCTCGCGACAACGCGCGCGATTCTGCAAAACGCGCCTACAGTCTTCCTTTGCGTTTCGCGCGCGCGCAAGCAGCGCTTTAGCACCGCACCCGCTCCGGCCGCCGAACGAAGCAATCCCGCGCTACGGCCGACACTTCAGCAGTCGCTGAACAAAGCGTCCGCGCGCGTCACTGCGGCTGCAGACGGCTGCAAAGTCTTGGACACGCGCATTGAGCATAGCCTCCGGTGCGCAGCGTGACAGCCTTGTGGATGAGCGCACCGCCATTGCGGCCGACTTGGCACTGGCCAAGCAGATGGAAGCGGCAGTCAAAACCATCACGTCTTTCAGCTCGCCCGAAGCAGCGGCGCCAAGGGTCTGCTCGATAGATCAACAAGCTGGAATCGCTGAATCCGGTAGCAATTCAGCATGACGCCAGGACAAGGACAAGCTTGCTGCCAACGCACCCGCGACGCTCGGTTTATCATCCGGAAAGCGCGGGATTGTGGTTCTTGCCACCGAAGGCCATTGAGCTTTTACAGTACGCGCAGCCACATCGAGCGGTTGCTGGACGAAACGAACACAGTTGAGCTGACGAGATTGACGAAGTTCGCGCGCCGCTTCGAAATCGATTCGCGCCATTGTTGCCGAAAGCGACAGCTATTTCTGACGCAGCGAAGACAACTCCGCTCAAGCCTGCCCAATGGATGAAACCACAAGCAGATCTCCGACACTAAGCCGCGCTTTAAGCAACTTTCCACGGTGAGCATTCCGCTCGGCGAGACGGCGATGTCGCTGCAGTCGGCGCGGGGGTCGCTGAACGAATGGCAAAAGAACTCGACGGCGAATACTAACTCCACGCATCCGCTATCTGCTGCTTCGTTTCGCTGCCTGCTGGGCGGCGTACTGCTCATTCTGCTGGCTTCCGCCATTTGGCAGCGCAGCGATCTTCGCTACGTTACCGAACCCAGACGGCGGCGGCAATTGCTTGCTTGTTAAGCGCGTGGTGGTGGGTTTGGCGCTGGCCGTTCTGCTCACTTTCGGCTTTCTTCTCCAGCTTGGCTTCGATGGCCACTCTGCTCGGTTTCGTCACCGCTGGACTCGCGCTGGCCTTGCAGAACGTCATCCTCTCGGCTGTTGCGTATTTTTTCCTCATCGGCAGTATGGTTTGAGCGTTGGAGATCGCGTCACCGTTCAAGGTGTGACGGGCAAGTGATTGAGGTCGGCTTCATTCGGCTTGTTCCTGATGGAATTGGTGGGTTCGGGAACGATCTGCATCCGACCGGACGTCTGGCGGTGTTCGCGAATTCAGTGATTTTCAACCTTCGGCCTTGATGAAGCAAGCACCGGGTATGGATTACGCCTGGCACGCGGTCACCGTGACCGTGGAGAGATCCAGCCGACTATCAGCAAGCGCGCGCGCGATTGACGAAGCCGTTGTACTCGTCTATGAGGATTACCGCCAGCCATCGACCAGCAGCACAAGGCGTTTGAACAAAGCACCAGATTCCGACAGACTTCGCCGGCGCCTAACAGCCAGGCTGCAGTTCAATGACAATGGGCTCGGAGATCACCATTCGCTATCCTGTCTCGCTTAACGAGCAGCCGGGCCACATTGACGAACAGCATGATGGACGGCCTGATTGCGGAAGCAGATACGGAACCGAAGTTGAAGTTCGCGGCCGCGGTCGCCGAAGGCTGCGCAAGTCGCTAAGCATCTCCGCATCAGCGAGAATAAATTAATGCAGCAAGCCGTTGAGTTATTCAGACCCGTCAGTCTTTGCGCCCGAAGGTCGGCCTCGTGCTGGGGAGCGGGTCGGAGCCTTTGCGCGCGCTCGAGAACGCGCGACCCGCATCCTTATCGCGACATCCCAGGGTTCCCGATTTCGACGGCCATTGGCCACGCGGGCGAACTGGTGCTTGGTTCGCTGGGCACGGGGGCGCGTTGATCTGGCGGTGATGTCCGGCCGCTTTCATCTATATGAAGGACATACGCCGCAGCAAGTCGTGGCGGGCATTCGCCTGTTTAAAGCGTTGGGTATTCAAAGCTCGTACTTACTAATGCAGCAGGGGGCATTGACGTGAGCTACTAAAGGCGCGCTGGTTCTGATCAGCGACCAAATCAATCTGCAAGGCGTGAATCCGCTTTGCGGCCCTAACGATAACTCGCTCGGTCCACGGTTCCCCGATATGACCGAAGCTTATTCGCCGCGGCTACGAGCGCTGGCGGCGGCAGGCGGGCGCGGAGTTGGGTATCATGTTGCGGGAAGGCGTTTATGCGGGTTTCTAGGACCCTGCTACGAGACCCCGGCGGAAATTCGTTTTCTGAAAACGATTGGGGCGGACTGGTGGGCATGTCCACAGTGGCGGAATGCATTGCCGCGAACCATATGAAGATGGAGGTGCTCGGTATTTCTTGCGTTACGAATCTGGCCGCAGGTTTGAGCGGCGCAAGTTCGATCAGGACGAGGTTCTGGAAATCGGCCGCCAGTTTCCGGCACCTTTCTTAAATTCTGAACGCGATTTTGCCAAGGCTCGACAACTGTGAGCCGTTCTAGGCTGGTGCTGTTCGACATCGACGGCACGATTATGCGCGGAGCAGGCAGCCACCATAAAGAGGCGTTGGTGGCAGGCGTTAGCGGGTTACGGGCCGTGCGGCTGAGCTTCGAGGGCATCGACACCGCCGGACGCTGCGACATGGATTCATCCAGAGCTGCTTGGCGGCCCGGCAGAAAGGCAATTGCTTGACGAAATCGCGCAAGAATGCAACGCGCTTATCTGCTAGTTGTTCACACGATTTGAGCCCGTTTGTTTGTCGCGGCGCACGCGAATTGATTGACCGCGACTTTACAATGCACGTGGGCGGCGCTCGCTCTTGTCACCGGTAATCTGAGCGCTATTGGCTGGCGCAAAATGCAATTAGCCGGCCTGAAAAATTTCTTCCACACCGGACGCCTTTTCGGAAGACGGACGACTCGCGCGGACATTGCTAAGACTCGCCGCATCCGCGCGCAGCGAAAACACGCTGCCTACATTGCCGTGTAGCTCTTATCGGCGATCACCGCAACGATATTGCGTGGCGCGGGGCAAATGGTTTCTTTCGATCGCAGTGGCGAGCGGACCGATGGCTGCAGACGAACTGCGCGGTTATGCGCCAGACATTTTTGTTGAATCGATTTCTGATTTGGATGTGGATGTCGTAGTCCGGCAGCTTGATTGATGCTCTGCGCTGCAGAGCGCGAATTACGCGCACTTGTCCCACCCCGGGCAGAAAACATATTCGGTTGTCATAGATCTGTGGGCCAACAGCTTCGAACACCTTGCGGCGAAGAAGCGAAAGCGCCGGGATTGACTGACTAACAACGCTTACGCGGCCGCTGATTGGCTTTGCGGCATCAACGAAACGGCTTCGCGAAGCAGATTGTTCTTCATGGCCGGGGTTAAACGGGCCATGTACTGGGCGAAACGGGCTCCAAAACGACACTTCGAGCGTCATCGACTCTCACAAACCCTAATAAAAACGCTGTTTTTCACAATCTCTCCGCCTTGTCAAGACCCTTTCCGCCGAGTTCTGCAAGTCAGTGAACTAAACCGCTAGCGCAGTACCTTTCAGCAACCGCAGACTAAGAGAGTGTGGGGAGACGCGGCGAGTGGGCGGCAGGCGGGACGAGACCAGCAGCGAAGAGCGAAGGTGGAGGAGTGCGAGAGTCTCCTACATTGGAAAGACGGTTATTAGCAGTAACCGCAATCCAAAAATCAGGAGTGTCCATGACACCGCTCAGGAAACGGTTTATCGAGGATATGCAACTACGCAACCTCGCACCCACCACACAACGAAGTTACCTCCATTACACCGTGGGATTCTCGCAGTTCTACAACACCAGCCCGGAAAAGCTGGATTTAGAAGCAATACGCCAGTATCAACTGCATCTGATTCACGAGAAAAAGCTGTCGCCGCAAAGCATCAACACCTTCATCTCGTCGGTGCAGTTTCTGTATCTGAACACGCTGGAGATGCCTTGGGATAGAAGTTGTTTTCCGCGCATGCGGGTGGAAAACAAGCTGCCCGTGGTACTGAGCCCGGAAGAAGTGGCGCAGTATTTCGAACACGTGCCCGGCCTGAAACACCGCACCATTCTCATGGCGTGCTACGGCGCCGGACTGCGCATCAGCGAAGCGGTCTCTCTGAAGGTGAGCGACATCGATTCGGAACGCATGCTGTTGCGCGTCGAACAGGGCAAAGGCAAGAAAGACCGCTACGCTATGCTATCGCCGCGCCTGCTGGCGGTCTTGCGCTGTTATTACCGCGCGTTCCGGCCGGATAAAAAAGGTTGGTTGTTCCCCTCCTGGCTGATCGGCCGCCACATCACGACCAACTCCGTCGCGCAAGCCAATCGCGACGCCGTCAAACAGAGCGGCCTGACCAAGCGCGTAACGGCGCACATTTTGCGCCACAGCTTCGCCACGCACCTGCTCGAACAAGGCACCGATACGCGAGTCATTCAAGTGTTGCTCGGCCATAGCAAGATCGACACCACCGCGCGCTACACACGCGTCTCGGCGCAAGTCATCGCCGGCACCGCCAGCCCACTCGATGCGCTGGTCAAGCCGGCAAAGAAGAATAAAGCGGGGGCCGGCAAGAGTAGTCCGCCGCTGCCCCAGCCGCCGAAATAGCGCACGCCGGTGCCACCAGCCGCTCTCGAAGTGGCCGACATTTTTCGACAGCACGGCGAAGCCTACCGTGCGGCACACTCTTTGCCCGCGCAGCAACGCAACATCATGCGCGCCATCGAAGTGTGCCGCACCGCCACGCTCGGTGGCCATGTCGAAAAATGCGACCACGGCTACTGCCAGTACACGCGTAACGCCTATAACTCCTGCCGCAACCGCCACTGTCCCAAATGCCAAAGTTTGGCGCGCGCCCAGTGGCTCCAAAGCAGGCAGGCCGAACTGTTGCCGGTCGAATACTTTCACGTCGTCTTTACGCTGCCCGAACAACTGGCCGAACTCGCCTTCTACAACCAGGAAGTTCTCTACGGCCTCCTGTTCCGCGCCGCCTCGGAAACTCTGCTGACTCTCGGCGCCGACCCCAAACATCTCGGCGCCCAACTCGGCTTCTTCGCCATCCTCCACACTTGGGGGCAAAATCTACTCTTTCATCCGCACCTGCACGTCGTCGTTCCCGGCGGTGGACTCTCGCCCGATTCCGAACGCTTCGTGCCCTGCCGCGGACGCCGTTTCTTTCTGCCGGTAAGAGTGTTATCGAGCCTGTTCCGCCGCATCTTTCTCGAAGCGCTCGAAGACGCCTTTTATCAAAAACGCCTGCGCTTCCTCGGCTCCATCGAACCGCTGCGCGATGCCGGCCTCTTTCACCATTACCTTTACGCCATGGAAAACCGCGCTTGGGTGGTGTACGCTCAACCACCCTTCGGCGGCCCGCAACAAGTGCTCAAGTATCTGGGCCGCTACACGCATCGCGTGGCCCTCGCCAACCAACGTTTGCTGGCACTCAAAGACGGACAAGTTTCGTTTCGGTGGAAAGATTACCGCGAATCCGACAAACAACAACAATCAAAAACTTTGACGGTCTCGGCAGAGGAGTTCATCCGCCGCTTTCTGATCCATACGTTGCCGCCCGGCTTTCAGCGCATTCGCTACTTCGGCTTCCTGGCCAATCGCTTCCGGCAACAGAAACTCGCCCTCTGCCGTCAACTGCTGCACGGCATGCGCAGCGATCTGCTGCCTCCGGCCACCGCCTGCCGCGAACTTCGCCAAGCGCTTTCGGAACCATTTTTGCCTCGTTGTCCCCAATGCCGGCTCGGTCACATGCGGCGCATTCTCGTCTTGCCCGCTTATCGCTGGCCCACCATCGCGCCACTCGATTCCTCATGAGCCAGAACTCTTTCCACTCACCCCCATTGCCGAACCGGCCGTGCTTCCGGCCACCCCAGCCCTACGTGTCTCCCCTCGCGGTTTCGCCATCCATCACGGCCCTTTTGCGCCGTCGATTTTCGTCTCTTCCTCACTTTCTTCTCGCCTCTTCTCCGCTAACCGCTTCCCAATCTTCTCCCCTCACGGGCATTCAAAACCCATAAGTCTCCCCCTCAAAATCACCCCGGCCGTTTAGTTCACCGCGCGATCACATCACCTTTTGCGGCCTCCGCATTCGTACGTCCCCGCGCACCCCTATCCGCAAAAGCTGATGCGATCTTTATCAGTCACAATAGTTTATATTTTTTAATCATTTTTATATCTCCAGTCCCCTCAATAGCTTACAAGCCATCCGCGCTCTCCTGTTGAGGAGGCATGGTTCGGAATCGGGGGGTGCCAATGCTAACTTCAATCAGGTCCGCCAGAGTGTCATCTCTGTTGCGGGCTTTTTTTATTGAAAATCACCGCAAAAAGGAAGTATCTTTATGAACCGCGCCCAACGCCGAGAAGCTCAGAAACTAGCCCGCAAAGCAAATCCTGTCATCGATTCCACCCCCATCGCCACCCCCGGACCCGAGCCCGTCGCCGCTCCGGCTCCCACTCCCGCACCCGCTAACCCCATTTCCGCTGCCCAACTGGCCGCCAATCAAAAGAATGCTCAATCCTCAACCGGCCCAAAGACGGAAGCTGGAAAACAGGTCTCTTCTCATAACGCCGTCAAAACTGCGTTGACGGGCCAAACCATCCTTCTGCCCACCGACGACGTCGCTGCTTATCAAAATCTCGGCCGCTTTTTTATCGAGCGTCACAAGCCGGTTGGGTTCGAAGAGGAATGCTTGGTCCAATCCCTCATTGATACCGAATGGCGTCTCCGTCGCATCCCCTCCCAGGAAGCGGCCGTTTTGGCCGCTGGGCGCCACCTGCTTGCTGGCACAGTACCCGCCGAACTCTTGGAAGTCGAAGTCCTCTTGAAGTACGAACGGAATTTGAAGAATCTGCATCTGCACGAAAATCGCCTCCGCCGCTACCGTGAAAATGATCTCAAAGCTCTCCTAGCCCTCCAAACCGCCCGCCAGGAAAAAGAGGCCGCCCAGAAGAAGGCCCAGCAAACGAAGGAAAAGCAGCAGGTCGCTCCCGAACCGGCCGTACCCCAGACCGGCAATGGGTTCGTTTTTACAACCCCCGAAACCCCTTTAAAAGTGGCTGTTTAGCCGCGTTTTTGCTACCAATTCCCCTTTAACCAAGCACCCGCCGCGAGGCGAAAGGCTTACCGTTCTTCGACAACCGAATATGTTTTCCGGCGGCGGCGGGTTCGGTGCGCCTCCTCACAGTGCTGCTAATCCCTATCCTTTAGTTTTACTAAACGATCCCTTCATACCTTTTGGGGAACGATCTAGTAGTTCCACTGCTACACTAAATTCACTCGCAAGTGGTGCAGGCTGGACGGTGTTCAGCCAAAGTTCAGGAGTGAAACCATGTGGTTTTCCGTGATGCAAAAACGTAGAATTCTTCCTGCGGCCGCAATGTTATTGGCCTCCGCAGCTTTTCTTTTTCCCTCCCATGCCGTGGCGCAGGCTGTTGCCATCGCTGAGGTCGACGGGTACGTAGTCGATCCTGCTGGGGCCGGGGTAGTTGGCGCTCAGGTCAAAATGACCGAGGTCGATAAACAACAAGTCCACTCAACCGTGACCGATGCGCAAGGCCGTTACGCGCTTCCGAACCTTCCCACGGGCCCTTATCAATTAGAAGTCACCAGCAAGGGTTTCAAAGACTACGTCCAAACCGGCATCACGCTCCAGGTAGCCAACAACGTTCAGCTCAACGTCACCATGCAACTCGGTTCCGTCTCAGAGCGCGTTGAAGTCGCCGCCAACGCGGAGATGGTCGAAACCAAAGACAGTTCTCTCTCCCAGGTCATTGATCAACAGCGCATGGTTGACCTGCCGCTCAACGGCCGCAACCCCACTCAGTTGATCCTCCTCACCGGTGCTGCTACCTCTACTCCGGGCGGCGATCTCACCGGCAGCAAGAATATTCAAGGGTCTAACGGTTCTAGCACCGTCTCCGTCGCAGGCGGTCAAGCCAATGGCGTGAACTACCTGCTCGATGGCGGCGATAATAACGATGCCTTCAGCAACGTCAACCTGCCCCTACCGTTTCCCGATGCCCTGCAGGAATTCAGCGTGCAAACCAACGCACTCCCGGCTCAATATGGTCTGCACCCCGGCGGCGTCGTCAACGCGGTAACAAAATCCGGAGCCAACGCTTTTCATGGCGACGTTTTCGAATTCCTCCGCAACGGCGATCTGAACGCCCGGCAGGAAGGCACCAACGCCCGCGATACTCTGCGCCGCAGCCAGTATGGTGGCGTGGCTGGTGGTCGCATTATTAAAGACAAGCTCTTCTTCTTCGGCGGCTATCAAGGCACCCGCCAGCGCAGTAACCCGCCCAGCACCATCGCCTATGTCCCCACCGCTGCCGCTCTCGCCGGCAACTTCTCCACGCTCGATGCCTTGAAATCCGCCGGCGGTTGCCAGGCAAAAACTGCTATTCAACTTCACGTCTCCGCGGTAGCGGGCGCGGCCGCCTACGCCAACAATCAAATTCCCGTTTCTCAGTTCGATCCCGCCGCTGTTAAATTGGCCACCAGCTATTTCCCCACCAGTACTGATCCCTGCGGCACCACTCTCTTCGGCATTCCGGCCAACAACCCGGATGACCAATGGATCGGTCGCGGCGATTACGTTGTCAGCCAAAAGCAAAGTCTCTACTTCCGCTACTATATTTACGACTTCACCGCCGAAACCACTTTCAATGGTTCTAACCTTTTAACCACCACCACTGCCGGCAATCAGGACCGCGCCCAAACGGCTACTTTCGGCGATTCCTATTCCATCAGCCCCACTATCCTGAATTCTTTCCACGCCACCTTCGACCGTCGTCGCGACAACCGCGGTGCAGCGCCTAATCTCATCAGTCCGCAAAGCCTTGGCGTTAATAGTTACGAACTGTTGCCCAACTATATTGATTTCTCGGTGAGCAATTACAACCTCGGCGGCGGTTGCGGTACCTGCGCCCCCGGCCACTTCGACGTCAACACTTACCAGCTTTCTGACGATTTCACAGTCATCCACGGCAGCCATCAATTTGCCTTTGGTGTAGACGCCCGCCGTCTTGAAATGAACATTGTCAACAATCAGCAGGTTAACGGCATCTCTTCTTTCAACGGCAGCATCACCGGTGACGCGCTGGCCGATTTCTTGCTCGGCAAAATGAACTCTTATGTGCAAGGCAACCCCAACCCCAACGCCATGCGCCAATATGTCACTGGCCTCTATGCCCAGGATTCTTACCGCATCTCACCGCACATCACCTTGAACTACGGTCTCCGTTGGGAACCCACCTTGCCGGCGTACGACGCCCAAAATCGCGGCAACCAGTTCTCGCAAGCGGCCTTTAATGCGGGCACCGTTAGTAAGTTGTACCCCAACGCACCCGCCGGTCTGCTCTTTTACAACGATCCCGGCAACCCGTATGGTCACAACTTTACCGCCACTCACTGGCTCACGTCTTCGCCGCGTATCGGTTTAGTCATGGATCCCAAAGGCGATGGCAAACAAACCATCCGCACTGCTTTCGCCCTGATGCACGATAACCCCGAATTGTTCTTTAACGAACGCTGGACCACCAATCCGCCCTACGCTTCGTCCGTCACCAATACCAGTTCCACCACCGGCATCCAGTTTTCGAATCCATGGGGCTCCTATCCTGGCGGCGACCCGTTCCCCGGCGCGGCCATCTTCCCCATCGGCGGAACCTATGTCAGCGTGCCTCCCAGCATGAAGCCCACTTACATGATGCAGTGGAACTTCAGCTATCAGCGCCAACTCGCCAAAGACTGGCTCTTGACCGTCAATTACATTGGTAACCGTACCAATCACATCTGGGGTGCTTACGACATCAACCCCGCCGTCTATATCCCTGGCAGCAAAGCCAGCACCAATCAGCGCCGCTTGCTTTATCTCGAAAATCCCGCCATCGGCCAGTACTACAGCAGCATCGTGCAAGCCGACGACGGTGGTATCTCCAGTTACAACGGCTTGCTGACTTCCGTGCAGCATCGCTTTGCGAATCACTTCACGCTGTTGGCGAATCACACTTGGTCCCATTGCGTAAGCACCGTCGATTTCCAGGGTGAACTCGCGGGCACACTCTACCAGAACCCCAACAATCGCAATGGCGAAAAGGGCAGTTGCATCTATGATCACCGCCAATTGGTGGTCGCTTCGCTCGCTATTGATAGCCCGGCCGTTGGCAATGCTCTTCTCCGAAAGGTGACCGGCGGCTGGCAAGTGTCGCCCATCTTCACGGCTAGCAGCGGCGCGCCTCTCACGCCTACCGACGGTGGTACCGACATTTCTCAAACCGGCCAAGGCCTCGACCGTCCGAACGTGGTACCCAATGAGCCTTTGTATGGCTCAAGTCAAACACTGACCAGTTGGTTTAACACCGCTGCCTTCACCAAACAAGCCACCGGCACTTACGGCAACGCCGGTCGCGACATCATCATTGGACCTGGTGCCTGGAATATCGATATGGCGCTCGACCGCAAGTTCGCTCTGAAGGAGAAGTTCCATCTCGAACTCCGTGGCGATTTCTTCAACATCGTCAACCACGGCAATTGGAGCAACCCCACCGTCTCCATCACCAGCGCGCAATTCGGCCAGATCACAACCTTCAGCTCGCCACGCATCATCCAGGTGGCCGCGAAGTTTATTTTCTAAACCCAGCATTTGGTTACCTTCAAGGCCCCACTGGTTCACCCCAGTGGGGCCTTTTTTCGATGCATAATTGTGATGTCACAGCCAAAGCACTTGCCCACCCTGTTTGCTAACCTTTAAACTCTCTGCAAGACTACGGTAGGCAAATTCATGAATTCCACTTCCAAACAAGTGTGGGTGTTCGGCACCGACGCGCAATGCGATGTTGTAGTGCAAAGTCACACTGTCTCGCCACAACACTGCATTCTGGCCGAATACGATCAAGGCTTCGCGCTGGAGGATCTCGGCTCGGAAGGCGGTACCTGGCTGAATCAACGGCGCATGGAACCGCGCAAACCTGAGTGGGTCAAACAAACTGACGATATCCGCTTGGGGCCTTCCACACCATTGCCTTGGCCCTCGCCCGGCAAGAATCTGAAATCGAACGGAAGTTCTAACGGGAGCGCCCGCCGCTCCATCACCATCGGTCGCAATCCCGAGAACCAGGTTGTGCTCGATTACCCGATGATTTCCTGGAATCACGCGCGTCTCACCGAAGATGCCTCCGGCACCTTGACTCTCGAAGATCTAGGTTCCACCAACGGCACCGCCGTAAAACACGCCGACAATCGTATTCAACGGGTCACCGTCGATGCGAGCGATAGCGTCTTTTTCGGCTCGTTCAAGATCAAAGTCTCCCGTCTGCTCGAACCCGGCAAGATTGCCATGGGCGATGCCGCCCAGGAACAGGTTCGTTTCACCGGCAAAGAAATGACCATTGGGCGCGATCCTTCTTGCGAATATCCGCTCAACTACCCCATGATTTCCTGGCGTCACGCCAAGCTGTCGCGAACCGACCGCGGTATCGAAATTGAAGACCTCGATTCGCGTAATGGCACTTTTGTAGACGGCAAGCGCATCAGCGGGCGCGTGCTTCTTCAAACCGGCAGTTCCGTCGGGCTGGGCAGCTTCCGCTTCATCCTTGACGACGCTGGTAATTTTGCCAAGAAAGACTATGCCGGTAATGTAACCATCGAGGCCGCTGGCATCGTCGTTGAAATCAAGAAGGGTTCCAACCGTCGGCGTCTGCTTGATCCAGTTTCATTGACGGTGTACCCATCGGAGCTCGTGGCCTTAATGGGGCCGGCTGGCGCAGGCAAGACGACTCTCCTCAAAACGCTGAACGGCTACACACCTCCCGACGAAGGCCGCATTCTCTTCAACGGTGAAGATCTCTACGCCCATCAAGAGCAGTTTCGTCTGCAGATCGGTTACGTTCCGCAAGACGAGATCATGCACCCGCAGTTGACCGTCAAAGAAGCGCTTTACTATACTGCGAAACTCCGAACGGACCTCCGTGATTCGGAGATCGAAACGCGCGTCATGCAAGTACTGAAAGACCTCAACATCGACGATATTGGCGACCGCGAAATTGGCTCCCCCGAACGCAAGGTCATCAGCGGCGGACAGCGCAAGCGCGTCAATATCGCCATGGAATTGCTGAGTGATCCGAGCGTTCTGTTCCTGGATGAGCCCACCTCTGGCCTTTCCTCCCACGACGCTTTTCATGTGATGCAATTGCTCCGCCGCTTAGCCGATAGCGGCAAAACGATCATCACCACCATTCACCAGCCGAGCATCGATATCTTCAAGCAGTTTGATTCCCTGATCATGGTCTCGCGCGATAAGGGCGATAAAGCCGGCGCGCTCGTGTATTTTGGCCCGGCCTATCCGGAATCCATTCAGTTCTTCAATCCTGGCAACGGCGACAAAGCCGCTGCGATGACACCGGAGATGTTGATGTCTGGGCTAGCCAAGTTGCCCACGCCGAACTGGGCCAGCGAGTATGACCGGTCGAACTACAAGAAGTCTTTCGTCGAATCCCGCGCTGGCAAAATCGTTTCCTCCCAGACGCAAGCTCCGAGTAAGCCTAAGCGCGATATCGGCATCGGGCAATCGTTAGTTCTCTCGGCGCGCAATGGGTTACTCAAGCTCCGCGACCGGATGCAGACACTCATCCTGCTGGGTCAAGCTCCGCTCTTCGCCATTCTCGTAGGCGTAGCGTTTGGCAAGCTGCCAGACAAGCAGTTCACCGACGCCGAGACATGGGTCGGCTTCTGCAGCAAAGTGGCCAGTGTTCATTTCTTAATGGTCGTGGCCGCAGTTTGGTTTGGCTGCAACAATGCTGCGCGCGACATCGTGGGCGAAACCGCCATCTTCCTCCGCGAGCGCATGGTGAATCTCAAGTTGCCCTCCTACGTCTTCTCGAAATTCATTGTGTTGGCGCTCATTTGCGTGTTCCAATGCACGGCTCTGCTCACCATTACTTATTTCTGGTGCGATCTCAAAGGTCCCTACCTAACCCTGCTGGCGGTTCTCATCGCGAGTTCCCTGGTGGGTGCCTCACTGGGTCTGTTGATCTCCGCCGTGGCGCCCACAACGGAATCAGCGATTGCTTTCCTGCCGGTCGTCTTGCTGCCGTTCATTCTGCTCGGCGGCGGCATCAAGCCGATCAACGAAATGCCGGCGGAGGCTCGCTGGGTCGCGGCGATTTGTCCAACTCGTTGGGGCTATGAGGCAAATCTGCTCGTGGAAGCGAAAGCCCGTAAGTCCGAATTCAAGAACGAAATGGCCGAGAAGTTTCAAAGCTGCCAAACATCGGTCGCCAAATGTGAGGCGCGCCTCAACCCCGCCGCAGCTACCCGCTCCGCGAAGCCTGCCGAAGCCGAACAAGCGCCTGCCGTTCAAACCGATATCGCCTCCACGGCCTTCCCACTGGCCGACGGCCGTTCGTCTTTGGAGCGCAGCTTCCAGGTGCTGGGACTTTCACTGGGCGTTCTTTTGATACTGATCCTGACTTCACTGAGTTTGAAGTCGCAACGTTAAAAGTTTAAATTTTTTTGCACGAAATGGCACTGTTTCTCCGCTTAGGTAAATGAAGACGGAAGTTCTTCAAAAGGAGATAAACATGAACAAGCTAAATCGCCTCGTCATTTGCCTGGTTGCGTTCTTCGCGCTCGGGCTAACCACCATCTCGGCTCAATCCGGCGAGAATCGCCGCGTGCGGATCATCAACCGGGCATCGTCTCCCATTCGCTACCTTTATGCCTCGAACGTAGATCGCTCCACTTGGGAGGAAGACATCCTGGGGCCGATGGTCATGATCGGCACCGATCGCTACATGGACGTGAACATCGACGACGGTTCTGGGCATTGCCTCTACGATCTGAAAGCCGTCCTTCTGGATGGGCGAACCGCTGAGCGCGGTAACTTCAACGTCTGTACGCAGGAATCATGGACCGTGACTGACGGGAATTAAAAAATGGCAGGGAAACGTCTGAATCCGCCGCGAATGGCATCACGCTTTGGTCAAGTAGTCATGCAGCCAAGCCCGTGCGTAGGTCCAATCGCGGCGGACCCGGCCCACATTGGTATTCAGAATCACGGCGGTCTCTTCGTCTGTATAACCGCCAAAGAATTTCTTCTCCACGACGTCGGCGGCGTTCGGATCAACCTCCGCCAACACATGAAGGGCGTCGTCCAGTGCCACCAATTCAGCGCTGCGCTCCAGAGAGACTTGCGGCGCATCGTCCAAGGCAATGACCGCTCCTTTGCGCTTGTTGGAATGGTGCGCCCGGGCGCGATCAATCAACAGGCGCCGCATTTGCTGCGCAGCGATATTCAGAAAATGTTTGCGGCTTTCGGCTTGCAAGGGTCGGCCGCCGAACAGCCGCAACAGCGCTTCGTTTACCAAGACTGTGGGTTGCAACGTGGCGCCCGGTGCTTCCGAACCCATGATTCGGCCCGCCAAGTGATGCAAACGCTGGTAAGTCGCTTCCACAAACTGATCGCGGGCGACCATGTCGCCTCCGGCCGCCGCGGCCAGCATGAGAGTGAGGTCTTGATCTTCTGTATCTTCCATTACCTGCTCGCTTTCAACGCTCGGGTCTCTAAAACCTCAAGACACTTCCGAACCTCGTTTAGAAAGGCTCCGGCCGAATCGTGACGATCATGTGGGTCCGCTTGCAAAGCTTTCATAACCATGTTGTCCACGGCGGGAGGCAACCCTTGGACTTTCTGACTCGGCGGAGCGGGGATATGCGAACAGATCGTCTCATAAAGCGTCTGTGCCGTTTGTCGAGACTCGCGCGGAAACGGATGGCGGCCCGTCAACAGTTCGTAGCAAATGACTCCCAACGTGTAGATGTCACTCGCCCTTCCGGAAAGCCGGCCAGTGAGTTGCTCTGGACTCGCATAAGCAATGGTCATAAAGCGCGAGTGAGTGCCCGTTGGGCCCACGCCCGTGCGGCCCTTTTCATGCTCGATCATTTTGGCAAGACCGAAATCCAGAATCTTGATATTGCCGCTAGGCGTGACAAACAGGTTAGACGGCTTCAGATCTCGGTGAATGATGTGCCGGCTGTGAAAATATTCAACGCCGGCCAACACTTGGCTGAACAACAGCAAACGCTTTTCGAGCGAACACGCCAGCCGCTGGCAATACGCCCCCAAGTGCTCGCCTTGGATCCACTCCATCACAATAAACGGCGTGCCCCCTTCCGCCACGCTTGCATCAAGCAGTCGGCATACATTGGGGTGGTTCAACTCCTTCAGCACGTCGCGCTCTCTGGCAAAGTGGGCCCGCACTGTGCTGGTTTGCATGCTGGAACGAATAATCTTCACGGCCACGGGCGAACTGGCGCCGGGCTGCTGACAGAGATACACGCTGCCCATTCCGCCATCTCCCAAGTGTCTGAGCACCGCATAGTTCGCAATGCTCGAGGGCATCGCGTTTTGCTTCCGTTCGTAAACCGGGTGGTTCAAAACACCGGAACTCTCCGCATGACTGGCCGTAATCAGGCGTCGAACCGCATCGGCCAAGCTTGGCTCCGTGCGCGCGACATTCGCCAGGTAAGTGGAGCGTTCGCTCTCGGGCAAGGCGAGCACGGCTTCAAAAAGCGCCCGCTTGCGCCTCTCAAAGGCCGCTATTTCAGCATTAGAGGACATGGGAGGATTTTGGAACTATGTCCAGTATACGCGGAAACTAGCATTATTTTTGACGAAAAGTACAGAAGAAAGTCGGAGGATATTCATGCAGAAAGTTAGCAATCCGTTGTTACTCGCCGCGTGTCTTTTGGGGTTAGCGGTGGGAGGCCGGGCCGCCGATGTGCCGGCCGCCGCCAACCCGGAGTTTGCCCAAATCCACGTGCAAACCGTTCAACTCACTCGAATCGACAGCAACTCCGTGGATTTCGAAATACAAATGAACGGAGTGGCCGCCAAGTCAGTAACCCTGAAATCGATGTTCTTTCAGGAGGTGACGGTGAATGGCATTCCCGTGCGTGTGAAACCGATCTACGGCCCCTTCAAACTCAAGCAAGGACAACCGATAGGGGATTTGCCCGTCCTAAAAGCCACTGTTGCCTTTCGCGAAATGCCTTCGCTGCGTCCCCTGCGTTCCGCCGTGGGCGATGGCACTGCTCACGTTCACGTGAATCTACTGGCGCAGCTCTCTCTCAATCCCTTGGAGATGCTGGCGCTGCGCAGCACCAACGCCTGGGCCTCTACCGAGTTCGATCAAAATCTCGCTATCGATTTGCCGGGAGGTTTAGTGGGACGGGCAGCGGCGCTGGCTTCACTCACCGCAGCGGAACCGGTTTGGACTCTGGGGAACGAAGCGCAAGAGTGGCGGCGTAATCGTTCGACCTTCGCCTCTCATGCCAACGATGCTTTCAATGGACCGGCTGTCTCTGTCGAGAGCAGCTATACGATCCGCTCTCGCCATGGAGAAACCAGCGCGTTGCATAGCAAATTCGGCGGTATGCTTTTGCCCAATGGCAGGATTCTCACGACTGCCGAGGCCGTTGAGCCTTGGATGTTCGATCCAAGCATGGCCGAGGCGCTCAGCCGCCACGATGTGGAGATTTTGCCGGATTCGCTGGAACTCACCGTACGCCAAACGGGAGGTGCGCATGACTACTCATCGAGACGAGACGAAGTGGGAATCGTCGGCCCGAAGGGTAAATACGAGTCTGTTCTTTCATCTCACAAGCACGCGACATACAAGCTGCGTTTCCGCGACGCCGAAGACAATATAGCGTTCCTTGAGCTTGCGGGCTCTCACCCCGCGCACTCGAACGAGGCAAAGTCAGAGGCTCAGGACGACTCCGCTGAATGGCAGCCGGCGGCGGTATTGAGAAACGCATTGGATGCACAATCGTCGCCATCTGTTTGGATCACCGAAGCGCGGAAAGAGAACGGCCGGTGGATGTTAAAAGACCCGGCAGGCGTCTCGGCTCTGGGTTCGCCGCTCTGGATTGAGGGTGGGTTCGTTGGGTTACTACAGAGCGATAGCTCCGCAATGTCGCTCAAGAATATTCCGCAAAGTGTACGGGCGGAAACGCTGTAACGTGATCTACTATTTCTTAGGAGAAACGCCGTGAAGAACTGTCCAAAATGTAACAATCTGGCGCCAGATGATGCGGCCGCGTGTGGCCAGTGCGGCATGGTGCTTGATCCGTCGCTGATTGCTCGCGCGACTGGACCCGGAAGACGCATACCCACCATCAGCGAATCGATGACCACCTCCACGAAAGCGCCTCCACCGAAAATCGAGTACCGGCCGTCTCCGCCACCTCCCATTTCCGGAACAATGGCCATGGGCGGCCCGGCAGCGGCGCCAGCCCCAGCACCGGCTTCTAGTGGGAGGCGGGGACAGACGATCTTCGTTCCCTCGGGAGGTCATGCGGCCGCTGGTGCGGCTCCCGCTGTTTCCGCCCGCCGCGTCATTGCAGTCTTGGTGACCTACAGTTGGAAGCCAGAGGGCCAAGTGTTTCCTGTGCGCGAGGGGCGAAATCTCATCGGCCGCGGTGACGAATGCGACATCAAGATACCCGACGACCCTATGCTGTCGAGCGTGAACAGTCACATCACTTTCCGGCAGAGTTTCACCATGGGAGACATGGTGAGTATGGGAGGCACCTACCTCAACGGCGAAGTGGTTGAGGAGCAGTTCCGCCCACTGAGTAATCTGTCAAGCATCCGTGCGGGGTCGACGCAACTTACGTTCGTCATTGTCGATCCAAAGCTCTTGGAAGTCGGGTCCTGATCAGTCAAACCAGGGAACGACTCGGGCTACCATGACCGAGACGTTGTCGTCGCTTCCGCGGCTAAACGCCAGGTCGAGGAGCGTCCGCGAGATGTCGGCGCTGGCTTCACGCTGACTCAAGGTTGCTCGCAGCGTTTCGTCATCGACATATCCTGAAAGGCCGTCAGAACAAAGCAGGAACGTGTCTCCCGGGCGAAGCAGCATCCAGGATGTGAGATCCACTTCAATCTCCTCTTGATGCCCCAGAGTCCGCGTCAACACGCTGGCTTGCGGGTGATCTTCCGCCTGTGCTTCGGTGATCGTGTTGTTTTTGATGAGCTGCTGAATCATGGTGTGATCTTCAGTCAGCCGGTAAAGACGGTTGTCGCGTACAAAGTAAAGGCGGCTATCTCCCACGTGCGCACCGATCGCCAGCAAGCCGTCTTGCGTCTCGGAGACCAATAGGGCCACTATGGTCGAGCCCATGCGCCGCAAAGATTTATCTCCCTGACGGCTCTCGGTAAAGACTGCATGGTTTGCCGCGCGGATTGCTTCAGTGAGGGCTGCGTCCGCCGGGGTTGACTCAGGGAGGGATAGGAGCACCTCCTCGCATTTTGAGATGGCGAGCTTTGAAGCGATAGCGCCTCCCTGGTAACCTCCCATGCCGTCCGCCAGCAGAAAGATACTGCCGAAAGGTGATTCGAACTGCAAAACGTTATCTTGATTGTCGGCTCTCTGGCCGGCTGCGGATTCAAGCGCGAATTCAAGCGTCGCCATTGGTCTCCAGTACAAAGTCAGAGGCTCCCAAACGTATGCGATCTCCGGGCTGAATCATCGCTACCTCCTGGCCGAGCGCACGGCCGTTCAGCCAAGTGTTGTTGAGCGAGCCATTGTCGTAAAGGCGGCGAAACGGAGGTTCGCTGCGAATGCAGGCGTGATTCCCAGAGACGCCCTCGTCGGCTGGTAGGCACAGGTGATTGTTGGCAGCGGAGCCAATCCAGAACTCTTGCTCGGTGATGGCGAAATTTTGGCCCGCGTAAGGTCCGGTGAGCGCCGTTAATCTGACATTCATCGATTGGGTCAGCGCAGTGTTAGAGGCCAAAGCTGTCGGCATGCGCTCGGGTTTGACCACACTAACAACAGCTTGTGGCGCTACCGTGCTGTAGCGCACTGATGGAATGGTGGAAATGGGGCGCATGACTCGCGAGCCGGGCTCAGCTACCGTGGCTGCGCGCGGAGGCGGAGGAGTGGGGGGCGGGGTGGGTGTGGGAGTTTCCAGAATGGTTGGCGACGGCGTATACGTTTTTACTGGTTTACGAGACCGCATAGCCAGGAGTATGCCAACGAGTAAAACCGCTAAAACGGCGGCAGCGCCATACAACGCTTTCTTTGTTCGCCAAAAGGGGTCTGGCAATTTCACCGACAGTTCGTCACGCTTCAGACCAGCAGCTTGGTTTTCGATGGCGAGCCGGTGGAAGTCGCCGTCTTTCGACAAGTTCTTCGCGGTAAATTCAACCGTAGGCATATCAAGGAGCAGATCAATGCCGTGGCTGAGCAGGTCAGTCAGCCCGTCATTGGAGGCCGCCGCTTGTGATTCGCCGAAGCCTGCTTTTGACATCTGGCGGAGACTGCCGAACCACACCGGAGAGTGCGCTAAACCGACGGTATCCACTCTCATGCGCGAAGCTCCGACGTCTTTCAATAGCTGCGCGAGGCTGGTCTTTGAGCCCTCGTCATGACCGTCTGAGATGATCAGGAGGCAGCGGCGAATCGGGAAATCACGTTCTTTGTCCGCCTGGTGCGAGAATTCGGTGAGCGCATCCTCCACCGCATCATAGAGTCGGGTAAATTTGCCGCGTGTTTGTAAATTCTTGAAGGCGTCTTGCGTGCCTTGATCCGACGTGTCCCAATGCGTCTCCCACTTTGTCTCGTCGGCAAAGCTCAATACCGAGATGCGATCTTCGGGGCGTTTTCGACTGACTAACTGCGCAAGGCCTTTTTGAATGGCTGCCATGGGCTTACCATTCATGGACCCACTGGCGTCTAGAGCAACGATGAGCGCAAGCCCAAGATCGGAGTCACGGAATTTTACGACGTGATCGCCGTTCGCCGTCTTGGCGCCGTCCTCCCAGAGGGAAAAATCCTGAGCGTTGAGTGCCGGCCAGCCGTTGGGAGTGCGCTTCACATCGAGAGGAGCGACCACCTTGGGCAGACTTTGGGCGTCATAGCCAGACGTCCTCATGGGAGGTGGCGCCTCTGCCGCTCTGAGCGACGAGGCACCTCCGATCGAGCAGCAAACAAGCAAAAGCAGGTAGCGATTCACGTCCGAACTCCCGTTTAGTTTTGAGCTACTTCGGCTGACGGTTTGGGAGCTGGCGGGAGTTTCTTGAGTTCGGCCTGCATCTCTTTGAAACCGTCACTGTTGAGGATTAAATTCGGTGCGGGCGGAAATTGGCGGATCTCGGCTGAAATCCGTGACGCCCGGTCCGCAGATGCCGGATGATCTGATCCCAACGCCATGATCGATTGAAGCTCCTCAGGGCTCTTGTCCAGGCGGTCGAAGAAGGTGACCATGCCGTGCGGATCCCAACCGGCGCGCTGCATGTTGTAGAAGCCGAGCATGTCTGCTTCCGACTCCTGATCGCGACTGTATTTGAGGAGAGCCAGCAGTGCGACAGGGCTGGCAATTTCCTTGACTAAGCGCGCGGGCGTATCGTCGCCGAACAGTGTGCGGCTGGCTTCGGTCATTAAAGAATCGGCGCTGTCTTCGCGACTGATATTGTTGGCCACATGGCGACCGACGACGTGTCCGACTTCGTGCGCCAGAACTCCCATCATCTCCGCTTCGTTTTGCGCGAACTCCATGAGGGCACGATTGAGGTACACAAAGCCTCCCGGCAAGGAGAACGCATTCAATTCCGTGGTGTCCACGATCTTTATGGAATAGGGGAGATTCGGACGCCGGCTGGTTTTGACGACCTTTTCGAAAACGTGGTTCACGTAGTCTTGGAGGCTGTGTTTTTCGATGAACTTCAGCTTGCGCTGTTTCTCTAGTTCCTTGGCGATGTCGCGACCGAGCGAGATTTCCTCCTTGTCGGTCATGTGGTTATAGGCCGGCGTGACGGGCTTGGGCTCGTCCGCACTCAATGGGAGTGCGGCGAGTCCAAGCATGGAGAGCAGTGCGTTTCTTCGAGTGAGACGGTTCATGGTGTGTGAGTCTTTCTACTTGCCGGACGGATTCTGAGCAGCATTAATTGTGCGCCAAACCGCCATGAGGTCTTGACGCCAAGTGCGAGGTACGTAGAGGGGAATGAAGTTGGGATTTTGTCTCCCTAAGTTCAGCGCGGCTCCGAGAGCGCTTCCGCCCGGCGCCATGCCACTCCCGCAGAAATCACCCTTCGACCAGGGAATAAGGTTGGCAGTCTGCTTGGCTGCGGGGTCCGGACAAGTTGTCCCGGTAGCAGCGAAATCAAACTCCTTCGCTTTTCTCTTGCCCTCTTCTTCGATGTGTGTGAGGCGCAGAAACGGGACACCTTTCTTGAAACGGCCATCCTCTGGAATCTCGCAGTTACGCGCCGTATCGCACGAAAAATCAACGCTGGGTCTTCCACTGGACAAAGGCGGAAGGTATTCGATTTTCTGTTTTGACACCGAAATGACTGCGGGCGTAAACTGAGCGCTCATGTCGAGCATCCCCGTGGAATGCCATTCAACTACAAAATAGGCGGTTGCGCCGAGTTGTACGGCACGCTGACCGTCTTTCTCAGCGTCTTCAAAATGGCCAGCCATCTGATCCGCCGCGGCTTTAATTCCATAGCCTTCGCCGCCGGTGGGATTCGAATCAATCAAGGTCTGACCGTATTCCTGGACTCTAGCGACGTTGTGATCTTCAATCGCGGCTAGCACGTACTTGCGGATCTGTTCGATGGAGATCAGGTTGACATTGGTAGTCATTGTGACGTCAGGAGGGGGAGCATCGGGCTGACCGTATCGGCGATTTAAGTAGTTGTCCATGTCGGGGTCAAAAACGACCAGTTTGTTCTCGGTGTCGCGCACGCGGACGATTTTTAAGTCGTTGCCGATTCGCTCAAAATCGGCTTGGAACTCGAGTTTCTTGTTGTTGGTTAGCGGATAGCTAATATCGGCAACCACGCGAACAGATTTTTGATCTGTGGCTACGAAAGTCTTGACGACAACTTGATCCAAACTGTGACCTCGTGTGAGCCGATCACCCGGATGCTTATCTCCGCCCCAATCTTTGATGGCCTTATAGAGGCCGTCGGTGCAGAGAGTTCGTACGCCCGCATCGTCGCCATCGTTCAAGGCGCGGAACATCAGTTGTAGCTTGCTTTCGGCGAGAGCCTGCTCATCTCGAAGAAAACGCTGTGCTTCCTCAGGCCCAGATTTGACGTCACGAACAACTACCTTTCCGTGCATAGTGCTGAAGTATACGTAGTGGATGCGTTCGACCCCGCTTGTGGTCAATTGGAAGAACTGCACACTGACTTCCTGATTGGCTTCCGATGAATATCTGCCGAGGCTATGGGCACGGTAATTGGTGTTGTCGAAGAGGTCATAGACTTTAGCCTTTGTTTTGAGCAATTCCGGATGTAACAGCGTGGTCAATTGATTGACGTCTCGCTTTTGCGCAGCATCCTTTACCCTGTCCAATAATGCCGGGGCAGCGGCTGAGACGCCAGCGACATCCGATTCTTCAATCTTAGATTTCAAAAACGCCGCTGATTTTGGCATGTGATCTGCCTTAACGCCAGTCTTCTGCTGGAGTTGATTGATCCAATCCTCTTCTACGGGAAAGGCCAGACCCCTGGTCGTTAGCTGGCTTGACAGCAGCAGATCGTCCCCTTGCGCCCATGATTTTTCAACATCGGCCTCCGTCATTCCCCTGCGCACAGCGGAAGTTTTCTTAACGGAAGACTTCGATCCACTCTGTGCCAAAGAAAATATAGGTAAAGTTAGGCAAAGTGCTAGCACCGTGAACGGTAGCCGCGGAACTAGTGAAAACCGAAACTTGTCGGAGAGAAACATAGATCATTTACCTCTTTCCATCAACAATGCGAAGAAACCTATTGAAACTGCTCAAAAATTGTTTTGAAATATTACTGGTTATTACATCCATTGGCGGCGCTCCGCTGGTACTTGACGTATCTAGGATCGGGAAACAGGCTGACCGCATCGTCGAGTTTTGCCTTGCTCTCGCAATATTCGCCCTGCTCGAACAAGCTCTTGCCGGACTGGAATTCTTTTTCGGCTTCGCTCTTTCGCTGAGCCCGCTCGCTTGCCTCTGGATCCAACATCGAAGTGTTCGGCGGCGAGTGCGATTGTTGTGCGTAAATCACTGTCGTGTTATTCACGGGTGGAGGGTTTACGACGGGGCCGGGAACGGGCCTGCCACCGCCGGCAACGACGGTTGCCGTCTGTTTGGTAGCCGTCTGCTGCTTAGGTCTAGTTGCTGTATCCGGTTTTGTGTCGGTAATGACGGACTTCTGGGGCACCACGGGTGTTGTGTGATTGCCGCTCATAACTGTATAAGTGATCCCTCCCGCAATGCAAACGGCCCCCGCTCCGAGCCAAACTGCCTGCGGAAGTTTCTTCTTAACAGGCATCGGCGACGCTGGTGGGGCGGCCACCGGCTTGGGCGCAAAGTCCCCTCTGGGTTCGAGCACTGTTTTCGGATAAGCTTTGGGCGTTGGCGCATGACTCGCATTGCTGAGCGCCGCCGCTTCCAATTGACCGAGCAACTCAATACAGGTTTGCGGCCGATCTGCCGGATCTTTGGCCAAGCACGACAACACCACGCTTTCCAACGCAGGCGAAATGGCGGGGTTGATTTCGATCAAGCTCGGCGGAGTTTCATTGCAGTGAGCATGTTGAATGGCGTAGATATCTTCGAGCCCGGAATGCTGGCCGAACGGCACGCGGCCGCATAGCATCTCAAACAGCACCACGCCAAAACTGTAAATGTCCGTGCGGTGTCCGCCCGCCTCGGGAGTGATATCGCGCGGTGTGCGAATCTGTTCGGGGCTCATATAGTGCGGCGTCCCGATGGCAAAACCCGTCATGGTGCCGCGTTCCGCGAAGGCCGCGACGGCGATACCGAAATCCATCAGGAAGCTGCGATCGCGCTTGTCGACAAGAATGTTTTCGGGCTTGATATCGCGGTGAATAACACCGCGTTCGTGCGCAAATCCCAATGCAGGCAAAATGTCGCGCGCGCACTCGAGTACAAAGCTCAACGGCAGAACGCCTTGTGAGTCAATTTTGTCGGCTAGGGACGTGCCATCGATAAACCGCAAGACGAGCGCTAGGTAGTCGCCTTCATCCAACACGGTGTAGAGAGTGACAATGCGGTCGTGCTCCAGTTTGCCGAGCGTTTTCGCTTCATTACTAAAACGGGTGCGAAAGCCGGGATCGTCAAGGAGATGAGGTTTGATGAATTTGAGCGCGACGCGGCGGTCAGCCAGTTTGTCCTGGCCGAGCCACACTTCACCCATACCGCCTTCACCCAAGAGCCGTATGAGCTGATAACCGCCGATTATTGATTCTGCTTGTAATGTAGACACCGCGCAGCCCCTAGTTTGAAAGTTGTTTTCCGTTTTGCTCTTGAGATTCCAGGCTCAATACGTCCGTGACCCAAAGACGAGCGGCTTCCAAGTCTCGTCTCGCCTTGGCAGGTGAAACATGCTCTACCAAAGCGATCTCGCGGTCACTCATTCCGCCGAACCAACTCATCTCCAGCACTCTCACTTCGGCGGCGTATCCGGCGAGAGACTTTCTCAGTAGCTGATCAATTGCTTCGAAATCAATAACGCCTGCGCTGCAAGAGCAGGCTGTATTCCGAGAGAGATGGTCAAGCGGATTCCTCCTTTGTCCGCAGTCCGACGCCGGCTGTAATCGGTCAAAACCAAGCGCATCTGTCGAGCCGCCACCGATAGAAAATGAGCGCGACACTGCCAATCGACGACGAGGCCGCCCTTTTTGTTGGCTGATGCGGACCGACAGCGTGATTCAACGAGACCCACGTACGACTCATTGACCACCGCTGCCGGCCGCAACGCGTGCTTTCGGCCTTCACTCGCAATCACGCCGCGAACAATCCTCCGCAAGTCCGAATAAAGGACCGACATTAAACCGTCCGCGGCGTTTCCATTACCATTGCGCACCTCCCAAAGGAGTTGCGGAACATCGAGCCTCCGAGAATTCCCGACGTTCCACATGCGAATAAGTCAGAGTATCTGCTAATTTCGGTGAGCGAACAAGTACCAAGCGTGTGACATCACATTGCAGCGGTACATCAGGCGGCGATTTGGCGTTTGCTGAGCAAACACGAAAGGGCGTTTGTGCGCCGAGGTGCTCCAGATGCGGCACACGAAGGGCGAGCCGTAACTCCGAAAGCCCATGCGCTGATAAAGCTTGAAGAGGTGCGGGTAACAGTGGCAGATGGCGACGGCGGCGTTGCGCTCGTAGAATTGCTGGAAAGAGGCTGTGGACAAATCTTGCATGACGCCTTTCCGCGGAACTCTTCCAAAACGTAGAGGCGGGAGCAGTACACAAAGGGCCGCGGCAGCCGCGGCGTTTGCAGCAGAAGATTCAAGACCCATGGGCACAGTGTTGAGATTCAGGCGGACGGCACCGACCAAATCGGAACCAATTCTGGCGGCGATGTGAATGGCCGGCACATCCAGCGAATCGGGCAGCGTCTCGCGTTGGTGGTCTGCGCCGGGCAAATCGATTTGTAGTTCCTTGAAGTACACTTGGTACCGAAGTTTTTGGATTTCCTCCAACGCTTTTGTGGGGCGGTTTGTTTCGAAAATTTCTATCCTTGCATTGCTCATGA
>CAWJBS010000091.1:0-11032 GCA_963840845.1 Bryobacterales bacterium | reverse complement strand
AGACGACCACAGCTTGGTGCGCCGGGGTTTCCGCCGCATCCTGGAAGACGAAGAAGGCATGAAAGTCGTAGGCGAAGCCGCCAACGGCGTCGAAGCCATCCGCATGGCTCAGGAGCTCAAACCTCAGGTTGTCGTCATGGATCTTTCCATGCCCGAACTCGATGGCGTTCAAGCCACTAAGGAAATCTCCAAGCATCTACCGGAGACAAAAGTTCTCGTCCTTAGCATGCACGCCGAAGACAACTATGTGCGCAACGCCCTCGATGCCGGCGCCAAAGGCTATCTCCTCAAATCCGCTATCGACGTCGATCTCGTCGGCGCCATCAAAGCCATCGCCGACGGCCAGCGCTACATGGGCAGCGGCCTCAAATACGTCGCCCACGAAGCCGACGACGAACTCAACCGCCTCACCCCTCGCGAAAAGCAGGTGCTCCAACTCATCGCCCAAGGCAAATCCAACAAGGACATCGCCGGCCTCCTCGACCTCAGCGTCAACACCGTCTCCGTCCACCGCGCCAACCTCATGGAGAAAATGAACATCCACCGCACCGCCGAACTCGTCCTCTTCGCCATCCGCAAAGGCCTAGTCGCCCCCCAATAAGCCTCCCAACCGGCGTCCGTCCAAAGTAGGGCGGACGTCCCCGCTTGCGGAGGACCTCCGGTCCGACTTCCCCCTTTGCAACAAATCCCCCCTGACAGGCACTACCTCTCCGTGCCCATCTACCACCGCCGCCTACCGCACATCTACGAAATCAACCAGCCCATCTTCCTGACTTGGCGCCTGTACGGCAGCCTCCCCGCAAATCGCGAATTTCCCCAGCCGAATCCCAAACCTCCGGCAGAGTCTTCGCCATCTACGACAGCCTCCTTGACAAAGCACGAGTTGGTCCAACTTATTTACGCCAGCCAACCATCGCCGACTTAGTTATCGAAACCCTTCTTCACACCCAGACAGTCCTCAAAAGATATACCCTTCACGCCTTCGTGGTCATGCCCAACCATGTTCACGTGCTAGCCACCCCAACAGTCCCACTCCCACAACTCACCAAGACAATCAAATCCTTCACTGCCAACCAAGCCAACAGAGTCCTCGGCCGAACCGGCCAGCCCTTCTGGCAAAATGAAACCTACGATCACTTATGAAGGACGCCACCAGCTTCGAAAAGATCCGCCACTACATCGAACACAACCCCGTCCGCGCCGGACTCGTTCATCAACCCGCCGATCACAAATGGTCCAGCGCCGCCACCTAAACCCTCTTCGACATCCACCAAAAACGCCGCCCGTCCAAAGTAGGGCGGACGTCCCCGTCTGCGGAGGACCTCCGGTCCGACTTCCCCCTCGCAACACACCCCAACTGATGAGCACTACATCCCTGTGACCAACTACCACCGGTGCAAACTCCGCCACCCTCGCCCTTAGAACCCCCTCCTCTCTCATCGCATAATAAGAACAACCATGCAATCCTCAAAAAACAACTCCGCCCACTCCTCATCCTCTGCCTCATCGCCGCCCTCACCGCCATCTCCCTTCTCGCACAAGACTACAAACCCCTCCTCGGCAAATGGGCCATGACCTCCGAAACTGACAACGACCCCGTCCACTGGACCCTCGCCCTCAAAGACACCGACGGCAAACTCGCTGCCTCACTCGTCGCCGGCGACAACGAAATGCCCGCCAAAGAATTCTCCTACACCGACGGCGTCCTGAAATTCAAAGTCCCCTACCAAGGCGAAGACTACGACATCGAACTCAAACCCGACGGCCCCAACAAACTCACCGGCACCTGGAGCGGCGGCGGCAACTCCGGCAAAACCACCGGCGTCAAAAACTAAGCCAGCTCACTGCTTCACAAAATCAAACGTGCAGGGCCGCCCAATCACGCCCATCCCTTCGTTCCGACGCCCCGTGCCTTCCGTCTCTGTAAACTGCGCCTTCACGTCGTAGTTATACTCCGCGCCCTTGTGCGCAAACACACCGCGCGCATATTGTCGCGACGCCACAATCCCCGTCGCACTCAGCTTCGCGCTGCCATCTTTCGCAATCTTCCCCGTAATCAGAAAATAGCCAGGCTCTCCCGCCGTCCCACGCTCGCCGCGCAAATTGCCGTCCTCGATCACACTGTCAAACTTCCACGTGTACCCGTCCGTGTTCCCCTTCGCCGGACAACTCAGTGTTGTATGCCAAGTCCCGTCAAAAGCTCCGGTCGCAGCCTGCCCAGTCGCGAACTCGCAAACAAGAAGAGCGCCGCTCCACAAACAATAGTCGTTTTCATACCAACTACCACTGCAAGCGTCCTGCCAATTCGCCACACCCGTTTCCAAACAATTCCCTCCCCACCTGCGCCTTTTCACCCAGATAATAATGAAAAATGAACGCCCGTGCTCATTCAGCTTCAACACCAAATCGAATCGCGCGCCGCCCAAATTACCGCCGCTCACCCAGCCTGGCCCTGCCATAAAGGTTGCGCCGATTGTTGCCGCAACCTTGCGTCTCTTCCCCAAATTTCTGAACCCGAATGGCATCTCCTCGTCGCCGCCCTGCTCGCCCTCCCGGCGTCCGTCTTAGAAGCCATCCGCCTCCGCTTCGCTCAACCTCAGCAACACCCCTTCGTCTGCCCTCTTCTCGACCCTCTAACCAACGCCTGCCTCATCTACCAGGCCCGCCCCATCGCCTGCCGCTCCTACGGTTTCTACGTCGAACGCGAAAAGGTCCTCGGCTGCCATCGCATCGAAGCCATCGCCCAAACTGAACCGTGTAACGTCGTCTGGGGCAACCACCTCACCCTCGAACAACAACAACTCACCCACCTCGGCCCCACTCAACCTCTCGACCGCCTAGTATCATTAGTCTTTCTAAGCACTCAAAACGATCCGGAGATTTCATGAAACATGTTTTTCTAAAGACCACGTGTGTCCTCACCGCCTTCGCCGCTCTCGCTGTTACAGCCACAGCGGCGTCAGACCCCCTCACCGTCAAAACCGCGCAGGGCAAAGTTCACGGCAAGACCATCAATGACGGCAAAGTCCGCGCCTGGCTCGGCCTCCCCTACGCCGCGCCCCCCGTCAACGACCTTCGCTGGAAAGCGCCCCAGCCCGTCGCCAAATGGTCCGCCGTCAAAGACGCTACTCAATACGCCGCCCACTGCGCCCAGAATCAGCGTCTTCGATGACATGGTCTTCCAGGACGACGGCCCCAGCGAAGATTGCCTCTTCCTCAACGTCTACGCGCCCGCCACCGCCACACGAAAAGCAAACTCCCCGTCATGTTCTGGATCCACGGCGGCGGCTTCTCCGGCGGCGGCAGCAACGAACCTCGCCATAATGGCGATTTCCTCCCGCTCAAAGACGTCGTCCTCGTCACCATCAATTACCGCCTCGGCGTCTTCGGCTTCCTCGCCACCGAAGATCTCGCCAAAGAAGCCAATGGCACCGCCGGCAACTACGGCCTGCTCGATATGATCGCCGCGCTGCAGTGGGTCAAAGCCAACATCACAGATTTCGGCGGTGATCCCGGCAACGTCACCATCTTCGGCGAAAGCGCCGGCTCCTTCGCCGTCAGCACCCTGATGGCCTCACCATCGGCCCATGGCCTCTTCGCCAAAGGCCATCGGCGAAAGCGGCGGCGCCGTGTCAAAGCAACCCTGCCTTAGAATCTCTCACCGATCGCGAAGCCAAAGACGCCGAATGGGTCGCCACTCTCAACGTCAAGTCGCTAGCCGATCTCCGCGCCCTCCCCACCCAAGCCATCCTCGATGCCACTAAAAAACCCGGCGTCGGCTTCGCTCCTGACGTGGACGGTAAAGTCCTCACCGAACCAGTCGGCGACACCTTCGCTGCCGGCAAGCAAGCCCACATCCCCTTACTCGCCGGTTGGAATTCCGACGAAGGCAGCTTCATGGCCATGCGCGGCATGACCTCCGCTCAATGGAAAGCCCTGGCCGACAAGACTTTTCCCGGACCGCGCCGCCGAGTTCCTCAAACTCTACCCCGGCGACACCGACGCCCAAGCTCTGCCGCTCCGCCATTGATTTCGGCAGCGATCAATTCATCGCCTATGGTACCTGGGACTGGCTCGAACTTCAGCGCAAAACCGGCGCTGGCACCCGTCTATCGCTATCACTTTGAACTCGCCGCCACCCCAAGCAAATATCACCCCGGCACCTTCGCCTTCCACTCCGACGACATCGAATACGTCTTCGGCACCCTCGACACCCGCCCCGGCTGGAACGTCCGCCCGGAAGACCGCACTCTCAGCGAGCAAGTCATGACTTACTGGACGAACTTCGCCAAAACCGGCGACCCCAATGGCGCAGGCGTCCCCAACTGGCCCAAATACAACGACGCCGGCTACCCCCTCATCCACCTCGACACCACCGTCACCGCCACCCCCGACGCCACCCGCCCCCGCTACGAATTCTTGGAGAAAGGTATGCCCTCACTCCGCTTCTAACCGTCCGAAAGCGAAAGGGGGACCTTGCCGGTTGGCGTCCCCCTGCTAAACTCCTATCGTTGCCCCGCCTATCCAAAGCAATAATTTATTCCCTCCTACTCCTTCCCCTCTGCCTCTGGGCTCTTTCAAACTGGTGGTACGCCGCCTACCAAGTTACTCGCGATTACATTAATTTCCCCATCTGGGATTACTTCTCCAAACTCGAACATTACCCCGCCTACAAGGTCGAAACTTGCGCGTCTTCTGGCAACAACACAACGAACACCGCATCGTCTTCCCCGAAATCGTCATCGCTTCCGATCTCCTCTGGTTCCGCGGCCGCCTCCTCTTACCTACCATCCTCAGCTTCGCCTCCTTCTTCGGCATCTGGCTCGCCATCGCCTGGTCGCTGAACAAAGACCGCACTGTTAACGCTCTCCCCCGCTACGCCGCCATCTTCTTATCCGCCGTCCTCATCGCCTGGACCGGTTGCGCCTATCCCCTCAGTTCGCCCTTCCTGCTCCAGTGGACCCTCAATCAATTCGCCGCAATTTTCGCATTAGTATCTCTCGCGCAATTGTTCACCTACCAAAGAACCATCTGGTTACTCCTGTTACTAACCTGCGGCATCGTCGCAAATTATTCCTCCGGCAATGGCCTCCTCATTTGGCCGCTGTTACTCGGCCTCGCAGCGGCTCTGCGCATCAAAGCGCGTGCCCTCTCCGCCATCGCCGCCACCGGCGCTCTCAGCACCGCACTCTACTTCGTCGCCTATAAACAAATCAGCACGGTCAACTGGCGCGCTCTCGTCACGCATCCCGTCTACGCAGCCCGCTTCATCGCCTCTTACCTCAGCATGCCGTTCGCCATGTTACGTGCGGAACAGGAATTCGGCGTGCGTCTCGGCCTCATCAGCCTCGCCGTCCTCGCCATCTTCTTTTTCACGGCTTGGCGTTTCCGTCTTCTTCCCACCCCAACCGCCATCGTGCTCTTCGGTTATGCTGCCTTCCTCTTAGCCACCGGCGTCATGATCGCCGCCGGACGCATGATCCCCGGCAATCCCGACCTGGAAAGCGTCAGAGCAGTTCGCTATCTCACCTTGCCGCTAACGTACTGGGGCGTGCTCGCCGCCATCGCAATTTGGGTCCTGGCACGCGTGCCTCGTTTAGGCGCCGCTCTCGCCACATCCTTCGCACTCGCTCTCAGCCTGCTTCTCTTCCGCATGTTCCACAAACCCGCGTTTGCCAATTTCTCCCACGCCATCGCGCAAAGCTACGCCACGCAACAGTGGGCCGCCCTCGCCGTCGCAAGCGGCGTCCTCGATCCCGAGACCGAACTCATCATTCATCCCGACGTCCAATTCGTGCCCCATATCGTAAAACTCATGCAGTCCGAAAAGCTCGGCCTCTTCTCCAGCCCCGAACCCTCCTGGATCGGCCGCCAGTCGCAGGCAGTCTTTCCCGCTCCTGCAGAGTCCACCGCTCTCGGCGGCATCTCAGCCAGCCGTAAACTCTCCACCGCAATTACTCTCGCCGGCTGGACAAACGTCAAATCCACTGTCCTTCACCCCTTGCATCTCGTCTTCATCGATGAAAACAACCGCATCGTCGGCTTAGGCGAACGTCTCCCCGCCGGCTTACCCGATTGTTTTGCCAATCTCAAAATCTCACCCGCGCAACAATGGTCTGGTTTTGTCAATCTCACTTACGGAAGCCAAACAGTCTCGCCCTATGTCGTCACCGAAAACGGAAAATCTTTATCACCCCTCCCCGCTCACTTATCGCTCGCATCCCTGATAACCTATCGTTCATGACACCTTGTCGCGTGGTGATGTTACTCGCTCTTTCGTCATCGATCCTGCATGCCGACCTGACCCTCAAGGTCCGCACCACTTCCGCGACGCACCCAACCGTCGAACGCGCTGTCTATTACCAAGGCGATCACATCCGCAGCGAATTCGGCAATACCTATCAAGTTCATGACTTCGCCACCCCGGCACATAGTTTTAGGGTCGATTCGGCAAAAAGGGAATATTATCCGGCAGACGAAAGCTATGCGCGCCGCAAGCGAGTCGTCGATCCCGCCCGCAAGCTCTTCAACGAAATGGCCTACTCCGACACCGGAGAGCAGCGCCAGTGGTTCGGCTATACCGCTCACCGTTACCTGCTGAGTTGGAAATCCCGCAACGAGTACAACGGCAAGTTGCTTGAAACTCATGAAGGACACACAGATTTCTGGGTGGTGGATTTCCCCTTGCCGCATCACGAACAGGCAATCACAGGCGGGGGGATGGCCTCCTTCAGTATGTCCGGGCCCGACGGCACCATCATCGTTCCCGATGTCATATCAACCCGCAGCGGACCTATGCCCCACGGTTTGATCGTTCAGCTTAAAACGAAGAATTACGAAGCGGAAATCGTCTCCCTCTCCACCGCTCCCCTTGACGCAAGCCTCTTCAACCCGCCTCCAGGTTTTCGCAAAGTGCCACCGCCCACCTACGCCACCTACACCATTCGTCCGCTTACCTGGACCGACCAACTCACAATCGAATGGCTAAACTTCCGCGCTTGGCTCAACAGCATCTTCGGCAGTTGATCAGCCCTCCGCCCCGCACACCGCGCAACTAGTCCGCTTATCGTTCCTCGCCCGGCAACGCCCCGCCGCCGCCCCGGCCGCCCTCATCGGATACAAACGCATCTCCCACCGCCACTCCGCTGCCGCCGCCCGCCATTCCGCCAGCGAAAGCACCAGCAAAATCTCAAACCGCTCCCCCGCACCCAGGCTCTTCTCCGCCGGCGCTAGCTCATCTTCAAAACTCACGCTTAGCCCAATCTCGCCTGCCTCTTGCCGCAGCACTTTGAAAAACAGATTCGAGTTCAAAAAACTCATCTCCGCCTCCGTACCCGGTAGCCCCGCCGCCACATCCGCCATCCAGTTCGCTAACCGGTGCCCCTCCCATGTCAGAAGGCAAGGCTCCGTCTTCTCCCACGCCCCTTCCGGTGATTGCACCCGCACGCTCGCCAGCAGCCAGTTGGCATCATAATCGTCATCTTCAATCTCGGGAAACTCATACCCCACCGCCCGAAACTCAAACTCCGTGTGAGTTTTCTTACTCGTCAGTAACATGGGCTCCGCTCGCTCGTTGTTGATCCACTACGCGACAACCTATTGATTATCGGCTATAGCCCCGCAACGCGTTCCTCTCAAACGTATCGCGCGTATCGCCCAGCGTCAATTCGTTGAATCACAGCCCCAACCGTCGTCCGATAAATGATGCAGCCCATTGCCGTGTTGACTGGCTCTTTCGAAGAGCGCATCTCCGCCGCCAACACTTCAAATCTCGCTTTATTCAAGTTATGAAGACCAACCAGCGCGTACAGTTTAGCCTCAGCCGTGCCAATCGCAAATACCTCCTCCAGCAACGCCTCGCGGCTCGGCCGGGACATGATTGCCCCATAAGCCATCTCCCCCGCCGATTTCGCGCCCGCAAAACCAACTCCGCCAAAAGCAAACATCGTCACTTTGGCAAGCTGCGCAACTTCCGGTTTGCTAACCTGCTCGGCGTCAGCCCTGCTCAACACGCCTGCCAGCAAGAGAAAAGCTAGAACAATTCGCAACACGGCCACCTCACTCTTCACTAAATGTTTAAGCCCGCCCCGTCTCCGCATCGCTTCAGTTGGCAAAGCTGTGCGTCTCCGAAAACACCAAGTCTCCCTCATCCGTCACCGACCAAATGCGCCACAGCCAAGGCGCGCCGGTATGCCACAAGCTTCCTGCCGAAACTATGGCGTCATCGCCCTTTCTCTCCGAAGGCAGCCCAAGAAAAAGCCGCGCGTCGTTGAGATACGCAAACTCGGCAATCTCCGCAACAACACTGGGATCAGGACTCGGCAGCCACCGGAAGGTTCCAAACCGCTGGCCATCGGTCGGCTGTGGGTAAAGTTGATCCCCCGGAGAAATCAAAGTGGCCTTTCCCGCTTCAACGGCGCCAACGTCCTTCAACCGGAAAACCTCCGCGTTCGCGGCAATCTGGTCCAGGAACACCCCGTTCGAAAGCGGATCGCTGCTCACGGCCAACACTCGCCATTCATCACGCGGCTTGCGCAACACAATCAGCAAATGAAGGTGTCCGGCAACAGTCGGCGAATGATACGTGGAAACCACCGGCAAGAACGATAAACGCTCATTCCCCCACGCCCCGCACGTTTTTGTCTCATCCACCTGTACCGGCCCTCGCCGCGCGCCCTCAGCCTTCAGCCGCTTCACGTCCTCATAACGGCTCAACGAAGAGCCCTCTAAGTAAGCCTTGGCCGTGGTCTCGGCCATCAGTGACAAGTCGCTGGAAACTGGATCAGAACCCGGCAGGCCTTCACAATCGGGCGCCCGCAGCGCAAGCATCCGCGCCGCCGCAGAGTGCCTTGCCGAAGGAAGCAAGTACTGCCACCCGCTCCAGGCCGTGCCCACCCCTATGCGGCCGCTCAAAAGTTCAGTAACTTCCAGTAAGCTCTTACTAACTTCAGGATTCTGCTCAATCCCGGCAATATCGCCGCCCGCCGTCCGTCCGCCAGTCAGAACCATACGATTCGCCAGAAAGATAATATCCGGCTCTTCATGAATCGCCACTGCGTTGATTAACTTCCCTGCGAACTGCTGAGACGGAAAGGACTCCAGCCGAATCGTATACCCAATGTTTGCTGCCGCCGCAAGCAAACTCGCCGGAAGAACAGCTTGTCCTCCTAAACGGGAATGACCTGGAGACTCCGCTCGCCAGATAACGATCTCGTTGTTGACAGCTAGGTCTCCAGTAACGACCTGTGCGCCGCCCCAACCTCCCCAAATACCCAGGAAAACAAGTACCCTGCCCGTACCCGCTACCAAGCGAAAGAAACCACGGCCTGACACACCCTGCATAGTGCCCTCACTGCCGAGTATAGTCCAAATTTCGCAGCCAGCGTTTCAAAGCGAATAGTCTCCAAACCCGCCTTGGTTTACCACCATCTACGACAATGAAGGAAGGTACCGCTCACTGAGTTCATCTAAGATAGCCTTCGCCTGCTGCCTCTTTCCTCTCATGACAGCATCGGCCCCAGTCCGCCACCGGACCAATGACGTCGCCGGCATCCATCTCTACACCGCCATCAAATCAGGCTTCAACGTTTTCCCGATAACGTGAGGCCCGTGCGTAAACCCTGATAGCGGCCAACCCGCACCAACCGAATCGCACCCCAAACGCATCCCCCGGCTAGCGCAAAAGCCCAAACTACCAAGCAAATCGCCCGCGCCAAGAAAAGTCGATAAGCCGACCCCTCGCCCGCCGGCGCCTCAAAGATCTCTCGCACGACCCACAACCCCGCCAGCAACAGAAAGCACGCCAGCATCCCCAGAAGACTCGCCCACAGCTTGAACAGCCGAAAAGCCGCCGCAGGCGGAAAGCCGAGATCAACGCACCTCCCAAACCACCACCACCAAAGACAAATTAAAACGAACTGGACACCATAAGAGGGAAACGCACTCAACGTCAGCAGCGCCCCAGCTACAAACGCTGGCGCATTGATCGACTGCAGCAAAAAAAGAGGCGCCGCAAAAGCCGGCCCAGTATCGCAACGCCAGCAAGCTTCCTGGATCTGTCGATCCCAAAAAATCAGCACCAGCGCGAGCGCGCCAAAAACAACAGGAAGAATCACGCGAAAAGGCCATCTCATGCACTGTTAGCCTCCACGAAGGCTCGCGCAAATCCCTTTGCATCCGCCGCCGCAATCATCTTGCCCAACTCATCCGGTCTATCCGGCCTCCCCTTAAATGCACAAATGTGGCAAAGATCCCACTTCTTTATCGCTTGGATCGGCGACAAAACAATCCACCTGTCCGCCAGCGGATGCTTCGCGTCACTAATCTGCCCGATCGCCGTCTGAAATCCGTTCCTGTCGTCAACCTCCGCCTCCATAACGAACGGACCTGGCACACCGGCGTTCTCGCCAGACGAATAAGACCAACCCCATCCATACATAGGCTCGACACTAAATCTCACAGCTCAATGATAGTGTTCGCTGCTTGATGATTTAGATTGCAGGCCCGCGAATCCCTTAAAGAATCCCCTTCGCCTATGCCGAACCACTGAGCCTTTAACGGCTCCAGATTCGCAAAATTTAATACTTGAAATCTGCGCGCTGCGGACGCTTCGGAAAACTTTAAACGGCTTCACGTTGGGGAGACACCCAAACCATAACGTCTCATTACTTTCGAATCAACGGCGCGCGAACCGCGCAGTCACAGATCCGGTCGGAACACAGAACATCGGGCGTCCGCCAAACGAGGGTCCGCCCGCCGTTGTCTGCGCCACAATGAAGTCAATGACTGAGTTCAGTATCCTAAGCGAAAACTTCGCCCGAGCCGCCGCCGCGGGACGCCCGGCACGCCTCGATGCTATCAGCAGAGGGTGGCCGGATCACCTGGCAGGCAGCATCCATACCCAACTGGGTTTCTGAGATCGCCTCGGCCCTACGGTAAAGCACCCTGCCGATCGCAGACCACGACAATCAAAACAATAGTTGGTGCAGTATTAGCCCTGCAGACCAAGCGCCCGCTTGACTTCGCTACTCCC
>CAWJBS010000090.1:0-63974 GCA_963840845.1 Bryobacterales bacterium | reverse complement strand
CGTAGCCCACGGTTTCAACCGTGGATTCAAACCCACAAAAACCATCCAAGCCCCGGCAGGGGCGGCAGACAGGGTGATGTGGAAAATTACTTTCGCCCCTGCCGGGGCTTGTACCCTTCTATCCGTAAACCCACGGCTCGCGCCGTGGGCTATTTTCTTCCGCCTCTCCGAGGCTGCCATTGCGTCACAGAAAAGTTTTGCTTGGACAGCCTTTGTCCATGTGCCGGGTGTAACCTGACCGCATTATGGGCTGGATATTTGATTTGGATGAGGCCGACGCCGCGCGGTTGTCAGCGCGCCCCGCGCCGCGTCCGGAAATTGAGCATGAGACGGTGGTTTGCAAACGATATGTTCCCCGCCGTTGCCGCCGGCGATGGATCGAACACGACACACCCATTGTCCCAGGCGCGGTTGCCAGGGCCGTGTGGCAGGAAGCCAGCGCATGGCTGAACGTGGAGCTGCCGCGCGAATGGATTCGCCGGCTCGCCGTCCGGGCGGAAGTAATTTACTTCCACAATCCACGGTTCCGCCGGAAAATCCGCGGCCAGGGCAACACGGGCCGTGATTGGCTATGGATGTTCGCCCGTCACTGGCTGGCCGTAATGATTCAAAAACACAACCTCCAACTTCATGCCCGGCTACCAGCTACTTACAGTATCGGTTGCGACCTGCCAGATCGCCGCCGCTGACCCGCAAACCCCGACCGGGCCTTTCACGTATTCGGCGTATTTCGCGGTTGATAACAAAAAGCCGCTCCGGTCGTGGAGCGGCCTTGTAATTTTTTAGGTAGCATGCCGCTCCACCCTCCGCAGTAACTGCTACGGAGGACGGGCTGCGGCGTCCGCGGACGGCCCGGCGGGCCGTCCCCACCTATTTCTTCTTCGTTTTCTTTGCGGCCTCTTCTTCGAGGCGGCTTGGGCAGCGGCCAGTCGGCCACCGGCACCCGAAAGGGCGAGCAACTTACGTAGGTCAGGCCGAGCTTGTGACAGAACTTGACGCTGGCGGGATCGCCGCCGTGTTCGCCGGAGATGCCCAGCTTGATGCCCGGACGGGTCTGGTCGCCCTTCTCGCAGGCGATCTTCATCAACTGCGGACGCCAGCCTGGTCAATCGACGCGAATGGATTCGTCTTCACGATTTCCAGTTCCGCATAGGGCGGCAGGAACGAACCGGAATCGTCGCGGCTCATGCCCAGACAGGTCTGCGTCAGGTCGTTGGTGCCGAAACTGAAGACTCCGCCGTCTGGGCGATCTCATCCGCCATGAGTGCGCCCCGCGGCACTTCAATCATCGTGCCGACCATGTATTCAAGCTTCACCTTCTTCTCGGCCATGACGGCCTTGGCCGCGCGATGGACGACTTCAACCTGGAGATCGAGTTCCTTCTTGAACCCGACCAGCGGGATCATCACCTCGGGCTTCACCTTGATGCCGGCCTTCTGAACTTCGGCGGCGGCTTCGAATATCGCGCGGGCCTGCATTTCACTGATTTCGCTGTGAACAATTCCCAGACGGCAGCCGCGGATCCCAGCATGGGATTGAACTCGTGCAGTTCCTTGACCCGTTGTTTGATCTTGGCCACGGGCACACCCATCTTGGTGGCCAAGTCCTGCTGCGCGGCGTCCTCGTGCGGGAGAAATTCGTGCAACGGCGGATCCAGAAAACGAATGGTGGCTGGAAACCCCTTCAGGGCCTTGAAGATGCCGACGAAGTCCGCCTTCTGGTAAGGCAGGAGCTTGGCGAGGGCCTGCTTCCGATCTTCGACGTTGTCGGCGAGAATCATCTCGCGCATCGAATCGATGCGATTACCTCGAAGAACATGTGCTCGGTACGGGTCAGGCCGATGCCGGTGGCGCCGAAGGCCATCGCGTTCCGGGCCTGCTCGGGGGTGTCGGCGTTGGTGCGGACCTGCAGCTTGGTCACCTTGGCGCACCATCCATCAGCTTCTGGAACATCTGATAGGTCGGGCTGTCCTTGGCCGCCAACGATTTCTCCACCAGCACCTGCACAATCTCGGAGGCGGCGGTCGGAATCTGGCCCGGATAAACATCGCCCGCGGTGCCGTTGATGGAGAGAAAGTCGCCTTCCTGGTAGGTTACGCCGTCCACGGTCATCGTCCGGGCCGTGTAATCAATCTGCAAGGCGGCGGCGCCGCAGACGCAGACCTTGCCCATCTGCCCCACGCCACCAGGGCCGCGTGCGAACTTCACGCCCCCTTTGGCGGTAAGGATGCCTTCGGAGGCAATCATGCCGCGCAAATTCGGGCGACGTTTCGTTGCGCACCAGCAGAACCTTTTCGCCCTTCGCCGCCGCCGCGTCGGCGCGATCGGCGTTGAGGTACATCTTGCCGCAGGCGGCCCCGGGACCGGCGGGCAGACCCGGGCCGCCTGACTACGGACGTGGAGGCGGCCAAGCAGATCCTCTCCGGAATCTCCGTGGAGTCCATCCCGGTGCCGGGCACCGCCATCGGGACCGCGGTGCGCCTGGCCGCAAGCGTCCTGCAGCGCTATCCCGGCGGCAAGGCCCTGGTCCTGTTGACCGACGGCGAGGACCACCATACCGATCCCCGGGCGCCGCGGCCGAGGCGGCGAGCTGCCGGCGTCAAGATATACGCCGTCGGCATCGGCACCGCCGAACGATTGCCGGCGCGCGCGAGGTCGGTTTCACCATCGTATCCATGACGGTTTCACTCGTAGCCGTGTTCATTCCAGTCCTGTTTATGGGCGGGATCATCGGGCGGCTGCTGCGCGAGTTCTCCATCACAATTGCGGTCGCCGTTCTGATTTCTGGCGTCATTTCGCTTACCTTGACGCCGATGTTATGCAGCCGCTTTCTACATCATGAGAGCCATCCTACGGGAGCGTTCTACCGCTGGTCCGAAAGATTTTTCACCTGGCTGAATAACCTCTACAAGCGCACTCTGATCTTTGTTCTGCGGCATCGCCCGGCGACTCTGTTTGTGAGTATCGCGCTGACGGCCCTAACCGTTTGGCTGTTTATGGTGATGCCAAAAGGTTTTATGCCGACGGTGGACCAAGGGTTTGCATTCGGCGGCGACGAAGCGGCCCAGGATACTTCCTTTGATGAGATGTTGCGCCTGCAAAAGCAAGTGAACGCCGTGATTCGCAATAATCCATGGGTCGAATCTTTCGGGTCGGGTATTGGCGGCTTCGCTGGCGGACAGAATGCCGGCTTTGCGTTCTTCAATGCCAAGCAAGACCCACACCGGCCGAAGGTGACCGAAATCATCGGGCAGTTGCAGCGCGAATTTTCGAAGATCCCAGGCTTGATGGTGTTTATGCAATCGCCGCCGCTGATCACACTCGGGCAAAACGAAGGGCGCAGCCAGTATTCGCTCGCTCTGCAAGATGCGGACTTGGATGAGCTATATAAATGGGCGCCTAAGTTGGAAGGCAGCCTGCGCGGAATTCCGGAGCTGACTAACGTGTATAGCGATCTGCGGCTGGCCAGCCCGAGGCTCGACTTGCATATTGACCGCAATTTGGCACTGGCCATGGGGATCACGCCGGACACAATTGCGAACACACTCTACGACGCCTATGGCAACCGGCGCGTGACCACGATTACCGCGACCTCCGATCAATATGACGTGGTGTTGGAAGTGCTTCCACAATTCCAGCGCGATCCGGCTGCTTTGCGTGAGCTTTACATTCGCGGCAGCGGCGGCAAGATGGTGCCGCTAGCGGCAGTAAGCGATTTGAAGCAATCCGTAGCGCCTCTATCGGTGAGCCATATTGGACAATTGCCGGCCATCAATTTTCAATTTGATTTGAAGCCGGGCGTAGCGTTGAGCGAAGCGACCGCGCAGATCGATAAAGCGGCGGCCGCGCTGAATTTCCCCAGTACAATCAGTTTCAGTTACCAAGGGACAACGGCGGCATTTCAGGAATCGCTCAAAGGCTTAGGCATTCTGCTTTTGATTGCCGTAGTGGTGATCTATCTGGTCTTGGGCGTTCTGTACGAGAGCTTCATTCACCCCATCACGATTTTGTCGGGCTTGCCTGCCGCGGGCTTAGGCGCGCTCCTCACGCTATTGCTGTTCGGCGAGGATCTGAATCTGTACTCGTTTGTCGGCATTATCTTGCTGATCGGCATTGTGAAGAAGAACGCCATCATGATGATCGACTTCGCACTGGCCGCGCAGCGCAATGAAGGCAAGTCTCCGGAAGACGCGATTTTCGAAGGCTGTTTGCAGCGCTTCCGGCCTATCATGATGACGACCATGGCCGCCCTCCTAGGCACGTTACCGATTGCGTTTGGGACCGGCGCGGGTGGCGAAGCACGGCGTCCCTTAGGTATCACGGTCGTCGGCGGATTAGTCGTCTCGCAACTGCTCACGCTCTACATCACGCCGGTGATTTACGTTTATCTGGACCGCTTAGTTTCGCGCAAAAAGAAGGGCACGTTAGCGATGCCGCAACTTCTTCCAGAGGAAATAAGCCGGTAGCGCCAATAGCAAGCAGATCAACAGCAGACTGGGTCCGATGGTTAGCAGGAACTGGATGAAGCCAGTGAGTCCGTCTGCGGCGGCGTGTACGCCATCCACAGCCGCGTTGCTCAGTCGCGAACCGACGGACGGATTAGTTGTCGCTGTCAGCGGCGCTCGGTAGTCTTCGGTGACCTGCAATGAAACCGTGGCGAAACCGACGTGGTTATTGAAGCTCTTTCGTTCAGCTTCGGCTTCTTCGATTTGACCTCGGACCTGAGCGAGTTTCTCTTCTACTTCCAGCACATCAGACAATTTGCCAGTCCGCGTTGCCAGGATTTGCGTGAGGCGCTGTTCAGTATGGCGGGCGTTGTCCAAGCGGGCGTCGAGATCGACGGACTGCTGCGTGACTTCTTCACCGCGCTGAGATTCGCTATCGACGCGACCTAGCTTGCGTAGCTCGCTGAGCGCCCCTTCGAGTTGCGGCGCAGGGATGCGGAGAGTGGCCGCGAGCGAGTGGGCTTGGCCGGTCGGCGAAGCCGCGTCAAGTTGCGCGATGTGCCCGCCGAATTGAGCGAGGATGCGATCAAGATCCACGCGGACCGTGTCAAAAGAGCGGGCGGTGATCCGAATGTCGGCGGTGCGGACAATGAGCGGAGGAGTCTGCGGGATATCTTTCGCAGGTGGCGCGGGCTCGGCCACCGGCTTCATCGTCCGAGTCTCCTGTATAGGTTCGTCTGGCGCTGAGACCATTGCGGAATGCACGGCAGGGGGGGTACCTGGCCTGTCAGCCAACCTCCAAAGCAGAGCTGGGACGAAGAACAGCAGCGAGGCGAACGCCGCTGCAGCCCAACGTAGTTCCGAAATCGCCACCGATGAGATTTTGGAGGTTTTGGGGCCTCCAGTGCCCCAGCGATTTGCGCGGGCATTCCTTCTGCTTCAGGAAGTTGCACTGTCCAACTGGAAAGCTGGCGAGAGACTCCTTGCAGATCGGCGGCGAGATCCTGGCAGGCTCGGCACTGCGTTAAGTGCGCGGTCATTTCGGCCGCGACTTCGGGCGAGAGTTCCCCCGTCCAGGTAGGCCATTACATCTTCGCCGCTAAACGGATGAATATTTATTGGCATACGTCACCGGCCAGTAGAGTTTTGAGAGCAACGCGAGCGCGGAAGAGGCGGGATCGGACGGTGTTCAAGGGAAGATGCAAAAGCTTAGCGATTTCTACGTAACTGAGTTCTTCGAATTCGCGAAGCATGAGAATATCACGATCCATAGCTTCGAGTTTGACGAGCGCTTGCCTGACCCAGATCGGCGTGTCGCCCTGCTGAAGAACGCTTGCCTCTTGGTCCGACAGCAGAACGGCAGGGCGTCGTGCCTCCCAGCGACGTTCCGCTAGAACTTGCTTCAAAGCGATGCCATAGAAATAAGTGCGAACAAGTGAGCGCGGTTCATAACGCACCTTGGCGCGGATGACGGCAAGGAACGTTTCCTGCATCAAATCGTCTGCGCGCGCGTCGTTCGGAATGCGCCGGCGGAAGAAACGGTATAAAGGCTGCCGGTAACGCGCGAACAACTCTTCGAAGGCTTCGCGCGAGCCGTTTTGAAATTGCAGCATCAGGTCTTCGTCGCTTGTCATCTGACTCTCAAATCGGGTAATGACGCGGAGCGGGCACAAAGTTCCATCGCCTACAAAATATTAATCGCGCGAGCGGCGAGAATGGCCAACGTGCTGAGCGAGACGCTGCTTTGGATCATCATGAGGCCCTTCGCCCAGCGCGAAAGTACGGGCACATCTGTCGGCGAAAACGCAGTGGACGTATTGAACGCCAGGAAAAGGTAATCGACGAAGCCGGGCCGCCATTGCGCTTTGGCCAGCGGGGAATCCACCGGCAAGGACATCTGCGGGAAAAGGAACGCGCCTTCAGTGTGCGTTGTGACGAAGATCGCGCGCGTGCGGCCCCCCCGCGTCGAGACGCCAATACCAGCAAGCGAAAACCAGGATATTAGAGATCCACAGAGCCACAGCGGCGCGCAGAAGTTCTTCCGGGTTTTCTTTTTTGGCGGGCAGCCCGGCGATCAGCATAGCGAGTGACCAGACGGTGGCCAGCGTGATGACCGCTGAGAGCGAGAGGCCGAACCAATAGTTAAGGGTGGTGTTGCCGAGGCGGCGCGTGAGCACCGTGGGAATCGACAGAATGCCGACCAAAACGAGCAACAGCCAGTTGGGGCCGAAGGTTAAGCGTTCGGGCATGAAAAGAAGAGCGATGCTGTGGCGAGAACAGCGATGATGGCAGGCCAGCGGGGTTCAGGGTCTAGTGTTTGGGTTGATGCCATGTTTTCAAGTCAAGTGTACGACGATCATAGAATTATGAGGCTGAAAATTGTACAAGTGGGTGAGGGCGTTTTGCGGCGTCCGGCGAAGGCGTTGACAGTGGAGGAAATTCGCAGCCGAGAGACGCAGGAATTGATTGAATGGATGCGCGAGACCATGTACGACGCGCCGGGTGTGGGCTTGGCGGCCCCGCAAATTGGGCTTGGTTTGCAACTCGCCGTGATTGAAGACAAGCCCGAGAATATGAAAGATGCGCCTGCGGATTTCCTGAAAGAGCGCGAGCGGAAGCCGGTGCCGTTTCATGTGCTAGTCAATCCGAAGATCACTATCGAGGGTCCGGCTGATCTTGAGTTCTTCGAAGGCTGCTTGAGCTTTTCAGGCTTTACGGCTATGGTGCCGCGTGCGCGCAATGTGCGCGTGGATTGTCTGGATCACAAGGGAAATGCGCGGGTGATTGAAGCGTCGGGATGGTATGCGCGGATCTTGCAGCATGAGATTGACCACTTGGCCGGAACTGTTTACGTTGACCGGATGTATCCAAGGACGCTGATGACGGTGGAGAACTTCAATCGTTATTGGAAAACAAAGAGTATGGCCGAGATGAAGAAGGAACTCCTTTAGCGAAGGGCTCTAGTTCTGGATAGCGCTCCACTAATTCGGCCGGCATAGGCAGCGGTTCGTCTTTAAGAATGGAAGAGATCTCGAAGGCATTGGTGATGCCTTTGCCGAGGTAATGATTGTTGGTCACCACGTAGGTGTCCGCAGCCGAGTGTTCGACGGTCTTGATGCGGTCGAGCCAGGGGGACAACTCGGCGACCGAATAAAGGTAGTCGTAGCGTTCGCCGTAGTACTTGCTTTCGCGCCACCAGCTATCGTAGTTGCGGCCATGCAGGCGGATGTAACCCAATGGCGAGGTCGTGATCGCGCTGGGCGTGATGGACTTGCGGAAGAGCGGCTGATCAATATTACAAAGGCCGACGTCCAGTTGTTGGAGCAGATCAAGAACACCGGGATCGGCCCAAGTGCCGTGACGGACTTCGACGACTAACGGAAACTCCGCGAAGCGGTGGCGCAGACGGGTGAGGTAGTCGCGGTTCTCTGGTGTGTTGCGGAACGACCACGGGAACTGCATGAGGAGTGCGCCAAGTTTGCCTTGTTCGAGCATCGGAGCGAAGCCGTCTTTGAATTCGCGCTCGTCCGCCGGCGTGGCGTTGCGGTCATGGGTAAAGCCGCGCCAGAGTTTGGCCGTGAAGCGGAAGTCGGGATGGGCGGCCACTTTCCGGAGCCAGTTTACGGCAGTGGCTGACGGGATCGGGCGGTAGAACGTGACGTTGATTTCGATGGTGTCGAAATACTGCGCGAGGTACGTGAGTTCGGAAAATCCACGCGGCTTCTTCGCCGGATAAACAATCCCCCACCAGTCTTTGTACGACCAACCGGCAGGGCCAATGCGTGTCACAAAATTCGCTCAGCGCGAGGTAGCTTGTTCGTAATTATATGCCACTCGAAACATGGTCGCTTCGTCGAAGTGCTTGGCAAAAATTTGCAACCCGATGGGCAAGCCGTCTTTTGAATTACCACAGGGCACGCTCATACACGGCACTCCGGCAAGGTCGCCAGTGAGCGTGTAGATGTCGGAGAGATACATAGTGAGCGGGTCGTCCACTTTCTCGCCGATTTTGAAGGCGGGAAACGGTGAGACGGGCGCTAGGATGGCATCCAGGTCTTTGAATGCTTCCGTGAAATCGCGCGCGATCAGGGTGCGGACTTGCTGCGCCTTCTTGTAATAGGCGTCATAGTAACCAGCGCTAAGCACGTACGTGCCGAGCATGATACGGCGTTTCACTTCCGCGCCAAAGCCGGCGCCGCGCGTATTGCGGTACATGTCGGCCAGCGTTGCGCTTTCGGAGCGGATCGTGTAACGCACGCCGTCATAGCGCGCGAGATTAGAACTGGCTTCGGCGGTGCAGATGATGTAGTAGCAAGACAGCGCGTACTTGGTGTGCGGCAGGCTGATCTTACGAATTTCGCAGCCCAAACTCTCGAGCTTCTTCACGGCGGCTTCGATCACCGCTCCGGTTTCAGAAGTGAGACCTTCGAAATACTCAGTAGGCAGTCCGAGTTTCAAGCCTTTCACGGAATGCTTCATGAGCGCGCCGTAATCGTCAATCGGTGCGAAGGCGGAAGTGGAATCTTGCTCATCGCGGCCGGCCATGGCGCGCAGAACAATGGCGGAATCTTCAACAGTGCGGGCGAAAGGTCCGATATGATCAAGCGAACTGGCAAAGGCGACCAAGCCATAACGCGACACGCGGCCATAGGTGGGCGTCACGCCCACGACGCCGCAGAAGCTGGCCGGTTGGCGAATGGAGCCGCCAGTATCTGAACCCAGCGTTATGCAAGCAGTGCCTTGCGCGACTGCGGCTGCGGAACCGCCGCTCGAGCCACCGGGCACGCGATCAAGCGCGCGCGGATTACGAACCGGACCATAGGCCGAATTTTCATTCGAAGAACCCATGGCGAATTCGTCGCAATTCAGTTTGCCGATGACGATGGCGCCTTCGTCTTCCAAACGAGTGACAGCGGTGGCATCGTAGGGCGGAATGTACTTCTCCAGCATCTTCGAACCACAAGTGGTGCGCAAACCTTTGGTAACGATGACGTCTTTGACGCCAAGAGGCACGCCTGCGAGCGCGCCCAGGGGTGAACCTTTCGCAATGCTGGCATCCACTTTAGCAGCGGCGGCGATAGCGCGATCAGGAGAGAACGTCAAGTAAGCGTTCGTCTTTGGATTCTCGGCTTGGGCAAAGGCCAGTGCGGCTTCGGTGAGTTCTGTGGCGGAAAATTCTTTTTTAAGCAGACCGTCGCGAACAGCGCCGATGGTGAGCGAGGGAAGAGAAGTGGGCACGCTCATGTTCGGTCAATCACTTTCGGAACTTTGTAATAGCCTGCGCCGGAAATGGCAGCGTTGGCGAGCGCGTCTTGATTGCTGAGCGTGGTATGCGGAATGTCTTCACGCAGTGTGGCGGTCTCATCGGCGTCGAAGAGCACCTGCGCCATGGGCTCGACGTTCGACGTATCGAGCGCGTTGAGCTGTTCAATATAGGTCAAAATCTCGCCGAGGTCATGCGACATGCGAGGCACTTCTTCGTCGGATAAGCGGAGGTTCGCCAGATCGGCGACATAGCGGACGTCTTTTTCAGATAGGTTCAAGCGGTGGCCTTCTTGCGAGAAAGTCGATATACCTTCTTTAGCACAGCATCCTGGATAGAATCGGCTTCGTCGTAGGGCAGAGCGGTTTGCGTAGCGGCGGGGCTCTGCCTGGTTTCGGCGCGTTGCGGCTGGCGGCGCGGGACGGCGATCCGGAATTCAAGGTCTTGGACGAGCCTCCGCGCTCCCGGTCACGCGCTGCAAGCGGTTGAGAATCTGATCGCGCAGAGTGAAGGCTTGCCCGTTGCCAAATAGCGTCTTCCACTTCCACAACAAGCGTGGTGCGGACGAGCGTGAGCCGCGACGTATGGGCTGCGATGGCCTTGCCCACGGCCGAGGGCCAGACAGCCCCGCGTTAGATCTTCTTCCCGAGAAGACCTTTTTCGAGAGTTTGTTCTTCTGAATAAAATGTGCGGCGCGTTCCATAAAGCAAGACGAACAGGCGAACCTGTAGTTGGGGGAGGAACGGGGGAGAGATTGAAGTGTAGCATGGGCGCCGCCTATAGTCCCGCTCGTATCTACTCCTTTTCGTAAATCTCAATCCGGCCGCGTGCCACACTGTGAGTGAAGTTGCACGATTACGATACGGTTCTCAAATCTCTGTTAACGGATTCGGAGAACTCCCTTTTTGAGAGCATCACCGGGGCGCGCCGAGGGCGCTGGCTCAACGTCGAACTGCCCAATGTCACCCAAACCCGCGTGGATCTGCTGTTTGAAACGGCTGACATCCCTCCGCGCTTGATTGCCATGGAGTTGCAGAGTAGGAACGACTCGCTGCTGCCGCTTCGCATGGCGGAATATTCGCTGCGCGTGTTTCGGCTATATAACCAGTTTCCCGAGCAGTATGTGCTTTACGTGGGGACTGATCCGCTGAATATGCCGTCAGCCTTAGACGGTCCAAGCCACACGTGCCGGTATAAGATTGTCGATATTCGTGAGTGGGATGCGGAATCGCTGGCCAACGGTCCGTTTGCAGCTGATAGTGTGCTGGCAATTCTGGGTCGCTTTTTGGAACGGCGGGAAACGATTCGGCGGATTCTCGAGAGAATCGCTAAACTAGGGAAGGGAGCCGCGCTCGACGCAGCTTTTTCCAAGCTAGTTATTTTGGCGGGTATCCGGAAGCTGGGAGAAGTAGTAAAACAGGAGGCGAAGACAATGCCGATTCTTGACGACATTATGGATCACGATCTGCTGGGGCCAGCCATCCGGCAGGGCATTGCGCAGGGGCTTGAGCAAGGCTTGGCACAAGGCAGGCTCGAGGCTTTGCGAGCCAAGGAAGAGGCCAGGCACCAGGAAGCGCTCGTTTTGATTCGCCGGCAGATCAACGCTCGCTTTGGATCCATTTCAACCGCTCACGACGAACAACTCGCCAAGCTGTCAGTGCCGGAACTGGAAGACTTAGGTGTTCGCCTGTTCACGGCTACCAGTATTGCCAACCTGTTTGAGCAGCCCTAATCAGCGCTTCGCGGCCTTGCTTTGAACAAAACAAAAAAAGACAGCTTAGGAGTTTCCCCCTAAGCTGTCCTCTCGGTCTCGGACTTGGCTTTAGTTCGATTCGGTGAACTCAATCAGAGGAAGCCCAAAGATTCCCAGAGAAGCCGAGCAGGAGCCGAGGTTCAAATTATTGGTCTCTCCCGTAGTGCCGGCATTGGCGACACACGACGGCTGAGCGGACGACCCGTCAGCGAAGGAGAGAATGGCCTTGAGCGTGCTTCCGCTGTTGAATTGAGCTTGCGAGCCTCCCGCGTCGCCGACGATATTGAACTCCACTTGTTTCCAAACCGAGGAAATATCAAGCATAGAGTCAAACCAGTTAAGGGTCACCACATCTGAGCCGTAGTAAAGCGTAACCGAATCAATACCGTTGGCCTGCACGGACGTGCCGAGTTCCAACTGGCTGAGGCTGGTGATCGGAATGTCCGGCGCGGCGGCCAAAGGGCTATTCGCATAGCAGTCTGAACCATAGTGGCCCCAGCCGCTGGGACACGCGGACGAGCCCCAATCCAGCAGCCAATACTGCATGAACACCGCGGCCGTGCCCGCACCATAGTAATCGGTGGCATAGACGAATTGTTGCCAAACCGTGCAGCCGCTGTGCCCGTCACACGCCGCCGTTGACCGATTGCTGTTCGTGTTGATTTGCACCGAGTATTCGTTCGAGCCCAGGATGCCGCCTCCGCCGAAGGCCGCCACGCCCACACTCTTTTCGGTTTTTACGCCGCTGACAGTGAAAACGCCTGCCGCCGAAGTGATCGCGCCTCCGTTGGATTGACCGACGTAGTCATGACCGTTGCCAACCACCTCCGGGTCTCCCGCTTTGGGTTTAACGTGTACGGGCACGCGTGCCGCACCAACCGCGCATTCCGTTTTTTCCCAGACCACGTTGGGATAGGATGCATGGAAGCATCCTTGCTCCGTGGCCGGGGCCTGTTTCATAATGGCGTGCCAGTTAGCGTGCGCGGCCGACTCCGGGTCGGTCGCTGCTGCGACTGCATTCTGTTGCGCCCAAGCGGGTATGCCGAGGGCGGCCGCTAGAGTGCCGGCCATCAGAACGCCTTTGATTGAGCGTGATGGTGTCAATACCCGCAAAGCGGCGTATCTTGTCGATAGATTCAGTGTTTTCATGTGTGTTGGTCTCCTGTAGTCTTGAAAAAACATTGGTGGCGCCAAGCCCCGTTTTATGGGTTGTGCAACCACGTCTGTGGCTTAGTGAAGGCACCTTGAACTTCGTTACACGCAGTGCTGAAGTGGCGAACAAAAACAAAGGCGAGGGCGGCACACAGTACACTACAGTTGAATGACTTTAGAAGAGCTAGAAAGAGAGTATGTTGCGCTCCGCCAGCAAGGTGATGCTGTGCGGAGCTATCTTTGACGCGCCGGGCAAGCAGAAAGAGCTGAGCAAAACGGAAGCTGAGATTAACGATCCCAACTTCTGGAACCAGCCCGAAAAAAGCCAAAAAGTGATGCAGCAGCGCAAGCGGCTGGAAGAGGCGATTCAACAATCGAACGCCGTAGCCGGCGCGGCTTCCGATATCGACACGTTGTTTGAATTGGGGCGCGAAGGCGAGAGCGTTTTGCCCGATATCGAGCGCGAGTTGAAGGCGTTTGCGGCAAAGTTGGAAGAATTGGAAACGGCGATGCTGCTTTCCGGCGAGAACGACGCGCGCGACGCCATCGTGACGATTCACCCGGGCGCGGGCGGAACGGAAAGTCAGGATTGGGCCGAGATGCTGCTGCGCATGTACACGCGTTGGGCGGAACGGCACAAATATCAAGTGGTGCTGACCGATTTGCTGGAGGGTGAAGGGGCGGGCATTAAATCGGCCACGATTGAGATCAATGGCGAGAATGTGTACGGCCAGTTGCAATCGGAAATTGGCGTTCATCGATTGGTGCGTATTTCGCCTTTTGATGCGAATGCGCGGCGGCACACGTCCTTTGCTTCGGTGTTTGTGTTTCCGCAGATTGACGACGACATCAATATCGACATAAAGCCTGATGATTTGAAGATTGACGTTTTCCGCGCCAGCGGCGCGGGCGGCCAGCACGTAAACCGGACTGAATCGGCGGTGCGGTTTACTCACTTGCCGACCGGGATTGTGGTGCAATGCCAAAACGAGCGGTCGCAACACAAGAACCGGGCGAGCGCCATGAAGCAGTTGCGTGCCAAGCTCTATGAGCATGAGATGGAGAAAAAGCGCGCGGCGGAGAAGAAGGTGGAGGATACGAAATTAGAAATTAATTTCGGCAGCCAGATTCGCAACTACGTGCTGGCGCCTTACCGGCTGGCGAAAGATCTTCGCTCGAAGCTTTCGGTGGGCGATGTGGATAAGGTACTGGATGGCGACATTGATGCCTTCATTCACGCGTTCCTGGTGTTGAAGAAGACGGGGCGCGTGTCGGGCGAGGACACGAAGGATGATCTTCCCGACTAACGAAGAACTGGACCGCGCGGCGCAGATTATTAAGCAGGGCGGCCTAGTCGCGTTCCCCACCGAGACCGTATACGGCTTGGGTGCTAATGCGTTAGACCGTCAGGCGGTCGCGCGCATCTTTGCGGCGAAAGGGCGGCCACTGGCAAGTCCGCTGATCGTACACGTAGACTGTGAGGCGATGGCGCGCACGCTGACGGCGGATTGGCCGGAACGGGCCCGCGTGCTGGCGCAGCGGTTCTGGCCGGGTCCACTTACGCTGGTACTGAAGAAGGCGGAGATTGTACCGGATGTGGTGACAGCCGGGCTGGATTCAGTAGGCGTGCGGGTTCCGGCGCATCCGGTGGCATTGGAGTTGATTCGAGCGCGCGGGCGTGCCGATTGCGGCGCCGAGTGCGAACCGATTTATGGGGATTTCTCCCACAACGGCCGCTCATGTCCGCGAAGGTTTGGGCGATACGGTAAACATGGTGCTGGACGGCGGACCGACTGATGTGGGTATTGAATCGACGGTGGCCTCACTGCGGAGAGAGACCCCGGTGGTGTTGCGGCCAGGGATGATTTCGCAGGAGCAATTAGAAGCTGTAACGGGCTGTCCTTGGGATCATGGACAAGATGTACCCGAAGTGATGGAATCACCAGGGCAGCATGCGCGGCATTATGCGCCGATCACGCCCATGTATCTGTTGACCACTCGCTTTGAGACACCGGTGGGCCGCGGTCTCATTCTGAATCTGCCGCAACAATCCAACTACTTGTGCGGCAGTTCTTTATGCCGATCTGCATGCGGCCGATAAAGAAGGCTGGGATTGGATTGGCGTCGTTGAGCCACCGGACAAGCCCGAGTGGGCCGGCATCCGTGATCGTCTGCGGCGCGCAAGTACTCCGAAAGATTAGGCTTTTGCTTCTACGAATGCTTTGCGATGATCGCTGAGAAACTGCTCCAAACCTTTGTCTGTCAGTGGGTGGTGGAACAATTGCTCTAGCACTTTCGACGTGAGTGTAACAATGTGGACGCCCGATTTGGCAATTTCAATCACGTGTAGCGGGCCACGCACGGAAGCGGCAAGCACTTGCGTTTTGTAATTGTAATTACCGTAGATCTTCATGATGTCGTCTATAAGTTCAATGCCGGGCCAGCCGATATCGTCAACGCGGCCGACAAAGGGGCTAATGATGTAAGCCCCTGCTTTAGCGGCGACAAGCGCTTGCGCGGCACTGAAACAAAGCGTGACATTCGTGCGGATGCCTTCTTTCGAAAGCGCGCCCACAGCCTTAATGCCTTCCGCAATCATGGGCACTTTCACCACAACATTTTTGTGAATGTTGGAAAGGCGTCGGCCTTCCTCGATCATTTCTTTGGCGTGAGTAGAAACGACTTCGGCGCTGATATCGCCGTCGATGATGTCGCAGATTTTGCGGACCTGCTCTTCCACCGGAACGCCTTCTTTTGCGATGAGACTGGGGTTTGTGGTAACGCCGTCGATTATGCCTAATTGGGATGCGCGTTTCAGCTCGGCAATATTGGCTGAATCGAGGAAAAACTTCATGTTGTCTTTAAGAACTGTAGGCGCGGTTTGCGCCCTAAGCCGATAGTATCAAAGGATGCAGAATGCGCGAGGTAGCATCCGGATTGAACCGGCTACGAAGAGCCAGGTCCCTTTAATTCTTTATTTCATAAGACAATTGGCTGAATACGAAAAGCTACTGGACAAAGTAACGGCGGATGAAGCGCGGATTGAAGAGTCTTTATTTGGTGAGAGGCCTTGCGCGGAAGTATTGATTGGCTATTTGGGCGATGAGCCAGCGGGATTCGCGATTTTTTTCTCGACGTATTCCACGTTCTTGGGAAAGCCTGGCATTTACCTAGAGGATTTGTTTGTGGAGCCGAAGTTTCGCGGCGCTGGGGTAGGGAAGGCGCTGTTGGGGCATCTGGCCAAACTGGTACGCGAACGCGGTGGCGCCCGCTTGGAATGGTCGGTCTTGAACTGGAATGAGCCGGCGATTCAGTTTTACAAAAGCCTCGGCGCGGCGGCGCAGGATGCCTGGACGATGTACCGCGTGACGGGCGAAAATCTGGACAAATTGGCCGAGACTCTATAATCGGGAAGAATGACTGAGGCTCCCGCGGTAAAGCAACAGCTAGCCGCAATCCCTAATTTGCTTGTTACGGCCGACGAGCCGCTGGCGCGCCACACGCGTTTTGGTATCGGCGGCGCTGCTAGGATCTTTTGCGATGCCGGCGATATGCAGGCTTGTGAAGTTGCCTTGAGGGCCATCAAAGAGACGGGGCATGCCCCATGTAGTGATCGGCGGCGGCACTAATTTGATTGTGGCGGATGCGGGCTTTGCCGGTATTGTGTTGCGTTATGCGGGGAAGAAAATCAACCAAACAGGTTTGCGACTGTCGGTTGAGGCGGGCGCGGTTCTGCAGAGCGTGGTGGATACGAGCATTTCGCTTGGCTTGAATGGCATGCAAACGATGACGGGCATTCCAGGTTATTTGGGCGGCGCGGTTTATGGGAATGCGGGAGCGTACGGACAATCCATTCACGAGCGCATCGAGGGCGTGATTGCTGCGAATGGCCTGACGGTTTGCACTTTCAGCAATGAAGACTGTCATTTTCAGTACCGCGACAGCTGGTTTAAGCACAATAAAGACTGGGTGATCCTCGGTGCGACTCTGTTGTTCAAAGAGGGCGACCCGGCGGAAATGCAGAAGGCCGCCGATGAGATTCGCGAAATTCGCGACAAGAAATATCCGCCAACTATGAAATGCGCCGGGAGCATTTTTAAGAATCTGTTCTTTGCCCAATTGCCGGCTGCGGTACAGGCGGAGGTGCCGGAGAAGCAGGTGCGCGAGGGAAAAGTGGCGTCGGCTTGGTTTTTGGAGAAGGCAGGCGTCATGGGCATTCGAAGAGGCGATATTCAGGTGGCCACCTATCACGCGAATTTGATCTACAACGACGGTGCGGGGACGGCGGCAGATCTGGTCGAAGTCGTGAAAGAGTGTAAAAAACGCGTGGCCGACCGCTTCGGGTTTGAGCTAGAAGAAGAAGTGCAGTACGTGGGCTTTTAGAACGGGCCGAGTTCGATGCCGCTTTCAGTAATGATCTGCCGGATGCGGGGCGAGGTGAGAGCTTCCAGTTCTTTGACGCGCGACTCTTTAAGGCGCGTGCGCGCCTGCTTCAGTTCATCGCCCAAATAGCCCGGATGGCACATAAATTCCGTCGTGCCCTCTGTGATTTTGCCTAATGCTTCGGACATCGTTGCCTCTGTCAGTGATCCAGTGAGCCGAAAGCCAAAGAAGTGATCGGGCATTTTGACGTGTTTGGCTGCGGCTAAGCGCCGGTAATAGCCTTGCCCGAAAGGCGCCGGAGGCAGGCGCACCCAAGGGATGCCAAATTCGTCGGCTAGTTTCACAACTGTTCGAAATACCGATGGCACCAGATGCGTGTGCTTGTGCGAATCGAGATGAGAAATTTTAATACCGGCCGAGCGGATTTTCTCAATCTGCGCTTTGAGTTCGGCATAGACGTCCAAGCCACGCCTTGCGAGTACTGGGAGCAACTGACGCGGGCCTTCGGGCAAAAGGCGGCCATCTAGGAGCGAACAGCCTTGGACGAGCACCAGATGGGCGCCGATATCGAGCGTGGGCGTCTGTTTGGCAAGGCGGACGGCGTCATCAAACGCCTCGCCATTGGCCATGAGCGTGGTGGAAGTGAGAACTCCGTTCAGATGGGCGTGAACAATGCCAGCGTTTACGTCGCTGGTGAAGCCGAAATCGTCCGCGTTAATAATGAGACGGCGCAAGATTAGAAAAGGTTCAACTTGATGGACAAGAACTTCTTCGGGTTGGCGCGGAAGTCCTTCAGCAGTTCGTGTAATTCGCGCGTTGTGCCAGTGGCGCTGTCGTAAAGGGCTGGGTTGACCAAAAGCTGGCCGATGGTTCCCTGGCCGGAGTTAACCTTGTCGATGGTCATGTTGACCTTGTCGAGAGTGAGCGAAAGTTGTTTGGCGAGTTTATCGTCCTTGAGCAACTCGCCAGCCGTACCTTTACCCGCATTCAAATCGGCGAGCACGCTGTTCAACTGGCTCAGCGTGGTGTGCAGGTCGTTGGCGATTTCGGGATCTTTGAGGAGCTTGCCCGCAGTGCCTTCGCCTTTTTGCAATCCGGTTAAAAGGCCCGTGAACTGGGTCATGACGTCTTGAATCTGGCCGTACAACTGCCCGTCGTTAATCAAGTGGCCGATCGTGCCCTTCGTCGAGTTCAGATTTGTCGCCAGCGTTTGCAACTGAGTCACGGTGGCCTGCAGGCTGTTGTAGAGCGTTTCGTCTACGAGCAATTTGCCGATGGTGCCTTTGCCCACTTCGATTTGGCCGACGATATCCTGCACTTTGCCTAAAAGGAGCTGCAGTGAGTTGAAAATGTTGTAGCCCTGTTCAATTAACTGATCGAAATCCGGGTTGCTGAAAGAGTTTAATGTCGCGTTGGGCTGAATGAGCGAATGGCTGGTGCCTTTGGTGATTTGCAAAAACTTCGTGCTGCCGAGCAAATTGTCGGAAGAAATGCGGGCGACGGAATCGGCCGGAATTTGCTTCATCATGTCTTCGTCAATAACAAGGTCAATGCGAATGACCTTCGCCGGGTCTGTGTCGCCGGAGAGATCCACGGATTGGACCGTACCGGCTTGAATACCATTGATACGCACGGGCGAGCTTTTGGTGAGGCCTGCGGCGTCTGACGTGAAGACGTGGAGCGGGATCTCTTTCTTGAACCATTGCATGTTGCCAGTGAGCAGGAAAACCAGCAGCGCTACGCAGCTAAGGGCTACGATGCCAAGAATTCCGACTTTCAATTGGGCGAAACTGACGCGTTCTTTACTGGGCATAAATTGACCTATTCATCGCCATGTCGAATAAACTTCTGAACGTACTTGTCGCTGGATGCTTCCAGTTCGTGCTTTGTGCCGAGGAAGACAACAGCGCCTTCCTTCATCACCATAAACTTGGTGCGTTCGCGTAATGCCGTATCTTTGCCGTCCCCCAGCGCAACCAACTCTTCTTGTCCTTGATCGTAGCGAAAGTCAGACATGATTTCGCCATCCTGGTAGCGATGGCTGACGATCAGGGATGCGCTGTTACGCACATCGCGCTCTTTGGCGACCAGGGCCATGATGGTGTTCGCCGTGATGGGGTCGAGGCCGGCAGTGGGTGAATCATAGAGAACGAGCGGTGGTTCCGTCACGATAGCGCGGGCGATACCGACACGCCGCCGCATGCCGCCGGATAGCTCAGACGGGAACTGGGCAAAGGTGTGTTCGAGTTCGACGAAGCGCAAAGCTTCTTTGGCTATGTTTTCAGTGTCGGCGCCAGTGAGCGAAGAGGCGCGGTTGGATTTCTGATTGATCAGCGGGTATTCGACGTTTTCGCCAACGGTTAAAGAATCGAATAACCCGCCTTCTTGGAAAAGAACGCCGGCACGGGCGCGCAAGGGGAACAAATCGGCTTCCTTCGCGGAAGTGACTTCTTTGCCGAACAATTTGATGTCGCCTGAATCCACCGATACTAAACCGATGACAGCTTTAAGCAAGTGTGGTTTTACCAGCTCCGGCCGCGCCGAAAATGATGCGCGTCTCACCTGGCTTCAGATCGAGGGAGACATTGCGCAGGGCCCAAGTGTCGCCGAACTTGAGGCTGACGTCTTTGAATTCCAAGATGGGTTCGTGAGCCGCGTCCATTGGTTAGAGCCCTACGAAAACCTTGTCGATGAGTAGAGTGGTGACGAAGATCCAAACCATGGCGGAGACCACCGCCTCAGTAACCGCGCGGCCTACCCCTTGTGTGCCGCCAGTCGTGCGCAAGCCATAGAAGCAGCCGACGAGAGAAATGATCATGCCGAAAACCAAGGGCTTGAGTAAGCCTTGGCCTAAATCGTTGAGCACCAGCGCTTGCCATGAACTGGTCCAATATTCGCCGCCAGAGATGAGTTTCAGCAATGGGACGGCGATGAGATAGGCACCGATGAGGCCGATTACGTCGGCGATGACGGTGAGGCAGGGGAGCATTAATGTGGTTGCAATGAGGCGAGGGGTGACGAGCTTCTGCACCGGATCTGTCCCAAGCGCGCGCATGGCGTCGATCTGCTCAGTCACCTTCATGGAGCCGAGTTCGCTGGCGATGGCAGACGCATTTCGGCCAGCCACCATGACGGCTGTTAGAACTGGACCTAGCTCGCGGACGAGCGTCAGCGAAACGATGGTGCCGACTTCGCTGCTGGCGCCATATTGATTGAGCGCGCGAGCCATTTGCAGGGCGATGATGGCGCCGCTAAAAGCGCCGATCAAAATCACGATAGGCAAACTGCCCCAACCGATGATGTCCATTTGCAGGAAGACATCGTCGTAGTAATGCGGGCGCTTCAAAATGTTGAGGAAAGAACGGCCAGCGAGGAAAAGAAAATCCTGGAAGGACGCGATCAACGTCTTCAGGAAGTCGAGCAACTAAGACCCCCCGGTAGTGAACTTCTTTGCAGAGACTTGCGCAATACAGTCACGGATTCAAGCGTCCCCGTCCCCTTTGCGCTCATTGCTCGATGCTAACACAAGTTTTCAGAATGTAACTTCTACTGGAGCCGAGCGTTCGCTCTGGTTATTTTTCTGGTCGATGGCACTTATTTGGTAGCGATAGGTCTTGCCATGCACGACTTGACGATCGCTGAATGCCGGGAGATTTACGATGTCGCCGAGACGCTCAAAAGCTCCGCCATCAACCGAACGATAGACGTAGTAACCGGCGGTATCGGTTTCGGGGCTGCGGGCCCACGAGATTTCAATCGACTCTGGTCCAGCTAACGCTGTGACCCCGCTGGGAATGGACGGCGGGAACGTGTCTTTCGGCGTGATTTCGCGCGCTTCCGAGGGAAGACTTTCAGCTCCAGAAGCGAGGGCGACGACGGCATACGAGTATGCGGTATCGAACTGTGAGGTTATGTCAACAAACGGGGGAGCTTTGCTGTCGCCGATGCCGGTGAGGCTGTTCTCGCCGGGGGCTTGGCGGAGGATGCGGTAATTTTCGGCCCGCTCCACGGGCGGCCACGAGAGAACAACGCCGTCGGCGCTGGCCGTGGCTGTGACGCCGGTGGGCGTTTTCAGCGGCTCGATGATTTGGAGGACCACGCGATTGGACCAAGCGGAGTAATGATCGCCTTGCTTGATGGCCAAACGGACAGCCACGGCCACATGCTTGTCGAGAAAGTCTGCGGCGGGAACGGATGTGGAGAGCGGAAAGGGCTTGGGATCGAACGGGTCGCCGGGCGGCGGAGGGGGGATAGAAAACTGTTTAGCGGTCTCGGCCCACTTGGCGAAGTCAAACGGCACCACGGTCTGGCCGATGCGCAGATCGACCTCAGAGAACTTCTTAATCGCTATGTTGTCGGTGGTGCGGGGCGGCGTATGGAACGAAATCTCGATTTTGCCGCCGCGTTCGACGGCCACCAGATCCTTCACCTGCGCGGGAATTCCAGGCGAAGGCGGCATGATGGGGCCGACATAGCCGCAGCCGGTTAGCAGCAAGACGAGTGAAAGAGGTAGAGCGACCCCCGTTTGCCTTCGCACTTTAAAGAATGTACCTGCTGAGATCCTGATCTTTGACGATCTCACTCAGTTGTTTCCGAACGTAGGCGGCGTCGAGTTTAATCGTCTTCTTTTTGAGATCGGGCCCATCGAAAGAGATGTCTTCGAGCAGTTTCTCCATGATGGTGTGGAGACGGCGTGCGCCTATGTTTTCGGTGTTCTCGTTCACCTGCGCGGCTACCTTCGCGATTTCGGTGAGGGCGTCTTCGGTGAAGGTGAGCTTGATGCCTTCGGTTTCGAGCAGCGCCATGTACTGCTTGATGAGCGCCGACTTGGGTTCTTTGAGAATGCGTATGAAATCGGCTTCGCTGAGCGACTTGAGTTCGACGCGGATAGGGAAGCGGCCTTGGAGTTCGGGAATCAGGTCTGACGGCTTGGAGACGTGGAAGGCACCGGCGGCGACGAACAGGATGTGATCTGTGCGGACGAAGCCGTGGCGGGTATTCACCGTGGTGCCTTCAACGATGGGCAGGATATCGCGCTGCACACCTTCCCGGCTGACATCGGGGCCATGACCGCCCTCGCGGCCGGCGATTTTATCGATTTCGTCGAGGAAGACGATGCCGTTGCGCTCTACTCTTTCGAGTGCGATGCGCGTCACTTGGTCCATGTCAACGAGCTTTTGTTCTTCCTCTTGGATTAAGTACTCGAGGGCTTCCGAGACGCGCATGTTACGTTTTTTAGTGCGCGGACCGAAGAGGCCGGGAATGATGTCTTTGAGGTTGATATCCATCTCCTCCATGTTGCCGTTGGTGGAGACTTCAAACGTGGGGCCACGTTCTTTGACATCGACTTCGACTTGGCGGTCGTCCAGCTTGCCGGCACGGAGCTTTTCACGCAGCTTTTCGCGGGTGCGATCGACGCTTTCCGTCTCTTCGGGCTGAGACGGCATGAGCAGCTCCAGCAGGCGATCTTCGGCTTGCTGTTCGGCGCGGTCGGCCACTTGGTCAAGACGCTCTTCGCGAACCATGTCGATGGCGACATCAACGAGATCGCGGATCATGGATTCAACGTCGCGACCGACGTAACCTACTTCGGTGAACTTACTGGCTTCGACCTTTAAGAAAGGCGAGTTGGCGAGTTTGGCAAGGCGGCGCGCGATTTCCGTTTTACCGACGCCGGTGGGCCCAATCATGAGGATGTTTTTGGGCATGACCTCTTCGGCCATTTCAGGGTCGAGCTTTTGGCGGCGCACGCGGTTGCGGAGAGCGATAGCGACCGAGCGTTTGGCTTCCGCCTGGCCGACGACATGTTTATCCAGTTCGGCGACGATCTCGCGAGGAGTGAGTTCGTCGAGAAGAGGCGTCTCGGCTGAAGACTGTTGCGGCAAGTAGATCACCATTTATGACAACTCCTCAAAAGCCAGATTGTCGTTGGTGTAAATGCAGGTGTCACTGGCAATCTTCATGGCTTTTTCCACGACTTCACGGGCGTCGAGCGTAGTGTTTTCGAGCAGCGCGATGGCAGCGCATTTCGCGAACGGTCCACCGGAGCCGATGGCGGCGATGGGGCTATCGGGTTCAATGACGTCGCCGGTGCCGCTCACGATGTACATGTTCTGCGTGTCGGCGACGAGCAGTAGGGCTTCGAGGTGGCGCAGCATGCGGTCGGTGCGCCATTCTTTGGCTAGTTCGACGACGCTGCGAGGCAGATTGCCGCTGTGTTGTTCAAGCTTACCTTCGAAGCGAGCGAACAAGGCGAACGCGTCGGCAGTGGAGCCGGCGAACCCGGAAATAATTTTGCCGTTGTAGAGGCGGCGTAGCTTCTTGGCACCGCTCTTCAAAACTTCACTACCCATTGTGACTTGGCCATCACCAGCCAGCACAACCTTACCGTTGCGGCGGACGCACAGGATTGTGGTCGACCGGATTCTTTTACTCATGGGAACAGACAGACTCCCGCTAGCCCGCATCCTTTGTTGGCGAAGCAAGCGAATTCTCATTTCATCACATATGGGGGACGGGGTTGGGCCGATTTCCTCCGCTACACTTATTTCATGGCAGCGCCGTTTGTGCCTTCTCCGCTCGATTGCATCGGCCGGAAGCGGTTTGCGTTCTATCCGCCTATTGAAAAAGGTGGACCGAATGACTGGCTGCTGGGCGCTTCGTCGCGCGCCGAAGTGCAGGCGGTGAATGCGCAAACGGGAACAAAGCTTTGGATTCCACGGCAATACATTGGCGCAGTCTCCGACCATACGGATGTGCTCACCGTGGGGCTGCGGAAAGCTTTGGAACTGCACGAAGGCGACCTTCAGCCTTGCATCAAACGCGTGATAGAGATGCCGCATATAGCAAACAACCGTGCGACGTTCAGGCGTGAGCAAGGGCCGGCCGCGGTGGTGGCCATTCGGTTGGAGGATGGCAAGAAATCGCATGTCAACAAGGCGGTAGTGGCGGTTGCGATAGCCTCTCTTATGGCGGCATTGTGCGCAGCTTGGTTTGCGACGGCGTCCCATCTCTAAGAATTCATATGCGTCATTTGTTATCACTTTTATGGGCTGCGGTAGCGGTCGGTGCGGCGGTGTGCCTGGGGGTTATCGCGGGCAATCACGGCGAATCTGTAAACAGCTTGTGGCTGGTGGGCGCGGCTGCTTGTATTTATGCGATTGGCTTTCGTTTCTATGCGAAGTTCATTGCGGCCAAAGTGATGGCGCTGGATGACCGGCGCGCTACTCCGGCGGAACGCTTGCGGGACGGCCACGATTTTGAACCTACGAACAAATGGATTCTGTTGGGCCATCATTTCGCGGCGATTGCGGGGCCGGGGCCGCTGGTGGGTCCGACGTTGGCGGCGCAGTTTGGCTATCTGCCGGGCGTGCTGTGGATCCTGTTTGGCGCGGTGCTGGCGGGTGCGGTACAGGACTTCACCATTCTGTTTTGTTCGATGCGGCGCAACGGCAAAACGCTGGGGCAAATGGCGCGCGAAGAAATTGGCAAGGTGGGCGGGTTTATTTCGCTCATTACCGTGTTCCTGATCATGATTATCTTACTGGCGGTGGTGGGGCTGATCGTTGTCAACGCGCTGAAAGGTAGCCCATGGGGTACGTTTACGATTGCGATGACCATTCCGATTGGTCTGGTGATGGGCCTGTATCTGCGTTATTTGCGGCCGGGGAAGGTGCTTGAATGTTCGTTGCTCGGCTTCGTGCTGGTGATGGCGAGTATCTATGGTGGGCAACTTGTGGGGCAGTCGCCGACTTGGTCGGTTTGGTTCACTTGGACGGGCGTCACGCTGACGCTGGCGATCGTGGTTTATGGTTTCGCTGCGAGCGTGCTGCCCGTCTGGTTGCTGCTGGCGCCGCGCGATTATTTGAGCACGTTTGTGAAGCTAGGCGTGGTCTTCTTACTCGCGTTCGGTATCTTCTTTACCCATCCGCGGCTGCAACTGCCGCCGCTGACCCAGTTCATTGATGGCACTGGCCCGATCTTCGCGGGCAAGCTCTTTCCATTCTGCTTCATTACGATTGCTTGCGGCGCGATTTCCGGATTCCACGCGCTTATCTCTTCGGGTACGACGCCGAAGATGATCTCGAAGGAATGGCACGCTTGGCCGATCGGGTACGGAGCGATGTTGCTGGAAGGGTTTGTGGCGATTATGGCGATGATTGCGGCGGCATCCATGCAGCCCGGCGTTTATTTTGCGGTTAATTCGCCAGCGGGCATTGTGGGCGCTGCACCGGCGGCGGCCGTTGCCAAGATCACGTCGTGGGGCTTTCCGGTTACGGTTGACACGATGGCGCAACTGGCGCACAGTGCCGGCGAGAAGACTCTGTTCGGCCGGACGGGCGGCGCGCCTTCGCTGGCTCTGGGCATGGCGCAGATTTTCAGCGGCGTTTTGCGTAGCAGCGGCATGGGCGATAAGCTGGTGAGCTTTTGGTACCACTTCGCGATCATGTTTGAGGCGCTGTTCATACTGACGATTCTGGACGCCGGGCACACGCGTGGGGCGGTTCATGCTGCAGGACTTGCTGGGGCATGTGTATAAGCCGCTCGGGCGCACGGGTTGGATGCCGGGCGTGATTGGAACGAGTGCGGTGGTGGTTGCTTCTTGGGGCTACTTCCTTTATCAAGGAGTGATTGATCCTTTGGGCGGGATTAACTCGCTTTGGCCGTTGTTCGGCATCTCGAATCAACTGCTGAGTGCGATTGCGTTTTGTGTGGCGACCACCGTGCTGATGAAAGCTTATGGCGCGCGGTATTCATGGATTACGATTGCACCGCTGATCTGGCTGGTGACGGTGACGTTTACGGCGGGCTGGCAGAAGATTTTTGCACCCGATCCGAAGCTGGGGTTTCTGGCTCATGCGGCTGCCCTGGAGGCAGGGAAGACGGCTGGATCGGCGGCTACGCAAACGCAGATTTTTAATGATCATCTGGATGCGGCGGTCTGCGCGATTTTTCTGGTGCTCGTGACGGTGATTATTGTGGACTCACTACGAGTCTGGTACGGCATACTGAACGGCACGCGCGACACGCGGAGTTCGGAGACGCCGTTTGTGGCCACGCAACTCGAGGTGGAACACGTATGACGATCTTGCGCCGCATGGCCGCGTACATAGTCGCTTTAGCTCGCGAGCTTTCTGATGAAAGCGCTTATGCGCGGCATTTGCAAATGACGGGTCATGCGCATTCGGCGGGGGAATGGCGGGCGTTCATTGACGGCAAGCATAAGCGGAAGTATCAGAACGCTAAATGCTGTTAGTAGCAGTAAACGACCTGCGGACATTGGGCTGGGGGCGGGGTCGGAAGGACCACTTGCTGACACGCGTGGTTCGGCCACTGCCGCAGGGAAACATATTCGGTTTTCAAAAATCTGTAAGCCTTTCGCCTCGCGGCGGGTACTTGGTTCAAGGGCAATTGGTAGCAAAAAACGCGGCTAAACGGCCATTTTTAAAGGCTGTTCGGCAGTTTCAAAAACGAACCCAACGGGGCGTTGCGGCTGCTCCGCTAGCTGCGGTTGAGGCGGTTGATGCTTGGCCTGCTGCGTTTTCTTGAGGAGCGCTTCCGTTTCCTGACGGGCGGTCTGCAGAGCTTGGAGAGCTTTGAGGTCGTTTGCGCGGTAGCGGCGCAGGCGGTTTTCCTGGATGTGCAGATTCTTCAAATTGCGTTCGTACTTCAGATAGACTTCGGCCTCCAAAAGATCAGCGGGGACGGTCTCGGCGAGTAGGTGACGGCCCAAGGCCAGGATGGACAATTCCTGCGAGGGGATACGGAGGAGACGCCATTCGGTATCGATGAGGCACTGGACCAAGCATTCCTCTTCGAACCCAACGGGCTGATAGCGCGCCACAAATTCGCGGCCGAGGTTTTGGTAGGCGGCGACATCGTCGGTAGGCAAAAGAACGGTTTGACCGGTTAACGCAGTTTTGACGGCGTTGTGTGACGAGGCGCGCTTTCCGGCCTCACTTTTGGGGCCGGTCGAATGGAGGGCGTTGGCTTGGTTGGCGGCTAGTTTGGCTGCGGAGACGGGCGGTTTGGCATTTTCAGCGGCGGCAGGGAAACGGGAGGAGCGGCGACGGGCTCCGCAGGCGCGGTGGGAGTGGAATCGGTGGCAGGATTCGATTGTTGTTGTTGTTGTTGGGTGCGATTCTGGGCTTCGCGGCGTTCTTTGCGGGTCATCAGATAAGTCGGTTTCATGGTGGTTCTCCTTATTTGGTTTGGGAAATGAAAAAGGTCCGCAGCAGAGATGACACTCTGGCGGACCTGCTTGAAATTAGCATGCAGACCCCCCGATTCCGAACCGCTCTTTTTAGAAGAGTACTTTGTTTACGTGTAAATAATTGAAAAGAAGGGAAATAAAAAATATCACTTTGTGGGGTAAAGTTGTGACTGAGATTTCGGGGATGGGCGATTTTGAAAGGGCGGGGCGTAAGGTTTTTAGTTTGTGGTGGTTAGGGGGAAGCGCCAAAGATAGCGTACCCCGACCGGCATGCAGGACGGCTTCGGGAAAGTGCGGGTCGCTAGAGCGTAACTAAGGTTCAGGGATCACGTCTGATACGAGTTGCTTGTCCGATAAGACGCTCAACTTCGTCGGCATTGTAATTTTCAAGCTGAATGATCTTGACCTTATGATCCTTCGTCGTGATGTTCACTTTCCTTGTTGGGCGCGTTTTTAGATATTGGTTGATTACCTTGACCAGCCCCCCGAAAAAGGCCACCGCTACCGTGATTTCTGTGCCGCTGTTCATGACGGCGCCGACTGGTCGGCGGAGTTTGTCGAATGCAACTTCTTCGCGTTGGAGCAGCTCAAGAAATGGATCGTAGCTGGCTTTAAATAAACAAATTCTGACCGTTGGAACGCTCATGGCTTTGAATTTTAGTGTAGATTAATTGAACGGCGCGCTCCATCGCGTCATCGGCAGACCGCCCCACAAAATGAAGGTCGTAGCAAAAAAATTCCAGACTGATGACTGCGTCGCGGGTTCCCGTCGTTATCTATCTTGCTGGCTAGGCAAATATCTTTAGATAATGTTCTCGTCCACTGCCTCCAGCCGCAGCCCTCGTCCCCGTTCACCCGTTTAGCTTTCGCCCTTGAGCCATCCTTGCACAGTCTCCGGAAGCCGCCAGCCGCGCTATTTGGATCTGTTCGGCAGCGATATCAGCTGGATGCGGAATAGTTCCGTCATCTGGCACCTCACTAGATCATTAGTGAGAGCTTTGATGGCTGCCATTGCGCAGTGCCTACGCGCGATCGAGCGAGTCACTTCTGTTCCTACATAAGTCATCAGTCCAGCAATCCATCCGTACGAGTACCAGATGCCGATCACGCCTAAAAATGTAGTGCTCAACCGCACTACGCCGAATACAGCCAATCTGGCCTGAGTGTTCACAATTTGCGGCCTCAACGCCGGATTCATAACGACTACGCGAAGCTGATAACACATGATCAGCATTGAAAAAAGCAATACACCAACCGACGACCAGATAATCATGAACCACCTTCTTTCTACTTCAAGCCCAGAATTTGCGCGGCACATTTTTCGATTGCTCGAGTCCACTGCCTAGGAGTTTTGGTAAATTGGCGGAAGCATGTAACTTCATCTGAAAACTTTTGGCTTGCGCTCCGCGCCAGCACGTTACCAAGCCGTCTAGATATTCCCTGTTTTCTTCTTTAATCCTCCACTTGTCTTCCAAATCATTTTTCTTCATGCCAGTGTTGGCGAAAATGGCCTTTATGCATCGCGCTAGGATAAAGGTTCGAATAGACCATAGGTGGTTTCTTGAAAAATACTCCTTTGTTTAATGTTCCGCCAGCGGCCTCGTTTGTCTGGCCCGTTAGAGGGACTATTCCGTATCTTGAAAGGGCAAGATGCAGCGGCGTAAGCAGCAGGCCGTAGAACTGGGTTAGGAAATCAGGGCACTGGTGGCGGGCAGACGCTGCTGTCCCAGTAAGGCGAAGAGGACCCTTGTCACTGCTTGTGGTATCCAGGCGATCAGCACCTTTGAAAAGTAATCCCAATGTGTCGCGCTGGCATCAGTTCCAGTCGGAGCTCTGGCGAAATCGCTATCGCCTTTTGTTCTACGAGGAGCGGGAACTTCAGCGCAAGGCAATTGGGGATCGCCAACAGAATCTCATGAATAATCCAGAAGGCCTCAGCTTGGAGTATCTTCTTGGTCAAGTAGCAGAGTTAGCTGGATGCCGTTGTCGGTTGGGGTTGTTCCACGGTCTTGCAAACACCTTCACGAATAAGTTCACAGTTGAGCAGCGCAGTCTGCTGGTCCGGCTATTGATGGACATAATTCGCCATGGCAGTCGGACTACGCAAGAACGGCGGGCGGGTCATCGCGCAGCGCAGAAACTCTCGGCTCGAAAAGGTTAACTGACGGGCTGACGAATGCACGGCAGAGCTAGGCCGCGCTCGGGTTATGTTTGAGCCGCTCTATATTTAATGGCGATGTATCGGCACTTTCTGCGCCTCCAAGCACGATTGAGCAGTACCTTGCTTTCGAGTCGCCGGAAGGTTACCGCGACGAATTGATAAACGGTAGGATCATCGTGTCTCCAGGACCAAAAGCGCTTCACTTTGACGTTGCGGAGAATGTCTTCGACTTATTGAAGGCCGCTTGCAATCAGAAAATCCAGAAAGTGGCCCAGCGGCTGAACCTGCGTTTTCCTGGCGTGAACAGCATGCCGAGCCCTGATGTCTTCGTCATGGGGTTATGAGTGGCGACATCGGCCAGTCAGGTCAAGCTTTCCTTTTCGTATGGACACTGCTCGCCTTGGGAGTGACCTCGACGTTCCCTGCCATCTTATCGCCAAACGCGCTGTGGCGTTTGCCATGGCGGCGTAGTGGCCGCTCGTCTACTGCGGCATGACGCCGTGTAGGGCGCATGCCAATTTTTTCAGAAGGGTCCGAGGTCTTTTATGCTGCGCTGGGAACGAAAAAAAAGGGACATCGCTGCTACATGTGATGCCTAGTTTGCAGGGTTTGTGACGCGACCTCGCAATGTCCGCCCCTTTTTCTTAGGCGATTTTTTCGGCGATGGATTTGGCTTGGACGAACTGCAGTAAGTAGTCGGGGCCGCCGGCTTTGGAATCTGTGCCGGACATGTTGAAGCCGCCGAAGGGGTGCGCGCCGACCATGGCGCCGGTGCATTTGCGATTGATGTAGAGGTTGCCGACGAAGAAACGCTTGCGGGCTTTTTCGGCTTTGGTCTTGTCGTTGGTGTAGACGGCGCCGGTGAGGCCGTAGTCGGAATCGTTGGCGAGTTCCAGGGCGTGATCGAAATCTTTGGCTTTGGTGACCGCCAGAACCGGGCCGAAAATTTCTTCTTGGAAGATGCGGGCTTTGGAATCGATGTCGGCGATGACGGTGGGTTGAATGAAGTAACCGTCGCCGGTGGCGGGGCCGCCGCCGCTGATGAGGCGACCTTCTTTCTTGCCGGTCTCAATGTAGTTGAGGATGGTCTCGCGGGCTTTGGCGCTGATGACCGGACCCATGTAGTTGGTTAGCTCTTCGGAAGGCCCAATGGTGAGAACGTCCACCTTGGCTTTGAGCTTGGTCAGGAATTGGTCGTAGATCGCGCTGTCCACAATGGCGCGCGAACAGGCTGAGCATTTCTGGCCTTGATAGCCGAATGCGGAGAAGAGGACGCCTTGGACGGCTTGATCGAGGTCGGTTTCTTTATCGACAATGATGGCGTCTTTGCCGCCCATCTCCGCAATAACGCGCTTGATCCAGATCTGGCCTTTGGGCGTTTTGGCGGCGAGTTCGTTGATATGCAGGCCGACTTCGCGAGAGCCGGTGAACGAAATGAAGCGAGTCTTGGGATGCTGCCACCAAGGTTCGCCGATGGCTGCGCCGCTGCCAGTTACGAGTGAAAACGCTTTGGGAGGAACGCCGGCTTCGAGCATGACCTCGGCGAACTTCGCGCGCGATGGTCGGTGTCTCGCTTGATGGCTTGAGCACCACGGTATTGCCGGTAACGAGTGCGGCCGTCGGTCATGCCGACCATGATGGCGAGCGGAAAGTTCCACGGCGGAATGACGACGCCGACGCCTAGCGGGAGATAAACCATTTCGTCGCGTTCGCCGTTGAGTTGTACGAGGGGATCCGGCTTTGCGAGCTTAATGCGAGGCGCGCATAGTATTCGCAGAAGTCGATGGCTTCGGCGACATCGGCTTCGGCTTCGGGCCAAGTCTTGCCGGCTTCGAGAACGAGCCAGGCGTCGAACTCGAGCTTGCGATCGCGAATGATGGCGGCGATCTTGACCAAATATTCGGCGCGCTGCTCAAAGGGCACGTCGCCCCAAGTTTGCAGGTAGGCGTGGGCGGCTTCGACGGCATCGCGAGCATCTTGTTCAGAACCCTTTTGGTGAACGCCGACGATTTCGCTCGGCTTGGATGGGTTCACGGACTGCAACTTAGAAGCCGATTTACGGCGTTCGCCGGCGATGAGTAAATCGTATTCTTTGCCTAAGTCGGCACGCACTTTTTGCCATGCTGCGCGCGCGGCGGCGGCGTTTTCCGGCTTACTAAAATCCAGATAAGGTTCGTTTACAAAAGATTTCATAGACCTTTATCGAAAGCGTGCTCGGCTTCCAGTTGCTCGTCGAAGCCGGCTTCCGCCATTTTGCGTCCGCGTTCGAACATCTCGGAGGCTTCTTGCGCGATCTCACGGCCGCGTTCGAAAAGCTCGCGTCCGCGGGCGATCACATCGTCGGGGTTGACATGCTTGGCAATCTTCCGGCGGGTGTGAATTCCCTTGTCGGGAGCGAGCAACATGGCTGCTGTCACTCCTACCAGTGCGCCTAGAGCGAGCCAAGCGACGTTCTCTGCTTTACGGTCCATGCCCCTATTCTAGTCGCTCTTCGCGTTAGCGGAACGTCTGTAATTCAACTTGTTTGCCATCGGTGCGGAAGGTGAGTAAGCCTTGCGTATCGGTTCGGAGAATGGCAGCGTGATGTTCGGAGAGACGTTCGAGAACGGTGGGGTGGGGGTGGTGGAACTGATTGCGATAGCCATCGGAGATGAAGGCGAACTGCGGTTTTAGTTCTTCGAGGAACTCTTCGCTGGAAGAGGTCTTGCTGCCGTGATGGCCGACTTTGAGGAGTGTGACGGGGCGGAGAAGGCCGCTGGCTACCAGATCGCTTTCGATGGGCTTCTCGGCGTCGCCGGTGAGGAGGGCGCGGTGACGGCCGTAGGTCAGTTCCAAGACCAAAGAGTCATCATTTGTGGCCGTCTCTTGCGGCGCATAGTCGGGGGCGGGAGCAAGGACGCGGATTTGGGTGCCGCCGATGGTCTGGTCGGCGACACCGCGGGTGAGCGGGAGAATATGCACGTGATCGCGAGACGCGCTTTTCTGAATCTCGCGCCATTCGGGGGTGTCGGGTTCGGCGCCGATCCAGAGAACGTTTTCGGATGAAAGTTGTCCATGATGGCGCTGAGGCCGCCCATATGGTCGGAGTGACCGTGGGTGAGGACGGCGTAGTCGAGGTGAGTGATGCGGCGGCTCCAAAGATACGGTGAGATTACGTCTTCGCCCATGTCGATTTGCGGCTTGCGCTTCATGTTAGCCATGCCGGGAAAGCCGCCGGCATCGACGAGCATGGTTTGGCCGTTGGGGAAGACGACGAGGAGACTGTCGCCTTGGCTGACGTCGATGGCGGTGACTTCCAGCGTGCCGGGTTTGATATCGGCGGGCCAGGGTTGCCAGCAGATGATGGCGAATTGGGCGACTGCGCACGCCATGGCGATGGGCACGCCGCGTTTATGACGGATGGCGAAGCCAAGCAAGACGAGTGAGGCGGCGAAGGTGACACCGATCAGAGCGGGGATGGCGCCGATGCGATAGGCGGGCTCAAGTTTGGTGTGCCAGGTGGCGACGGAATCGGCCAGATCGAGAAGTGCGCGCGTGAGGTTGGCCAGTAAGTGCCAGTTCGTAGCGATGGAGGCGAAGCCGAGCGGGACCACTAAAGACAGCAGCGGGATGACGATGATGTTGGCCGAGAGGCCGGTGATGGAGAGGCGGTGGAAGTAACTGATCATGGGCAGCGCCAAGCCAAATTGGACGCAGGCGGAGACGATGACGGCGTCTGCGATGAAGGCGCTGAGGAGGGTGGAACGGGCGACTACAAACTGAGAAGCTTTGGCGGAGAGGCCGGTCCACAATTGCAGGGTGCGCGCGAGCAGACGCAATTCCACGCGCCACGCGGCGGCGCGGGGTTCGACGCGTGGATCATACCCGGGTTGATCGAAACGTTTGACGGAAGCGCGCAGGGGTTCGCTGGTTTTCTCCATTAAGGGAATGGCGAACGCGGCGATGGCGGCGGCGGAGAGGAAGGACAGTTGGAAACTGGGGTCGAATAACTGGTCGGGGTCCCACAGCAGATAAACGATACCGACAACGGCTAGGGCGTTTAGGATTCGTATTTTGCGGAAGCAATAGCTGGCAATGAGGAACAGAGTAAAGCCGCCGGCGGCGCGGACCACGGGGGAACTCATGCCGGAGATGAAGGCATAGAGCCAACTAGCGAGGGTTGCGACGCCAAGGGCAGGAACTTTACGGAGGTGGAAGAGGCGCAGGATCAACAGAATGGTGAAGGCGAGAACGGAAACGTGCTGGCCGGAGATGACGAGGGCATGATAGGTGCCGGTGATGCGAAAATCCTGGGTCCAGCGACGTTCGACGCCGCTGGTTTCGCCGATCAGGGTGGCTTGGAGTAGGCCGATGGTGTGCTGGTCGTTTGGATAAAGTTGATCGATGCGGTGCAGGGCCCGGGTGCGTAACGTGTATAGGCTGGCGACGGCGGTTGAGCCGCAACTGCCCGGCAATATTTTGATGTCCTGGGGGCTAGCGACGGAGGCGGTCCAATAGATGTGCTGGGCGGCCAGGTAGTGAACGTAATCGAAGCTGTCGGGGTTTTGGAAGTTGCGAGGGGCGCGGATTTTGGCGGGGACCTCGATCTGCTGGCCGTAATTGAGGGAGAGCGGTTTGTCGTCGGGGCGAAGGTTGACAGTGGCGCGGACGGCCGAATGGGCGTTTAGATTGAGGGTGAATTGTTCACGGGCGGGGGAGAAGACGGGTGGGTTGGTGATGCAACCGCTGAGGAGGACGGTTTCGCCGTCGTCGGCATTGAGTTTTGGGGTGCGGGTTTGGCGGTGGGCGATTTCGACGGCGATCCCAACTAAAGCCAAGGCTGAGCAGAGGATGGTGAGGCGCAGGCGTTTGGCGCTGGGGAGCCAGAGAACTATCGCGGCAAGAATAACAGTGACGATGATGGGGCCGAGTAAATATCGCCACTCGATATCGAGGAGGTAGGCGAGCAGGATGCCCAAGGCCAAAGCGGAAGCCGGAAGGAGGAGGGGCTCACGACGCACAGAAGGGTAGTGAGCAGTGGTCGCTAAACCTCTCTAAAGAAAAGAGGTTCTCTAGCGTTCAGAGCTTTGGATGACCTGTTTGCAACGTTTACAGACGGCATGCAGACCACCGGGACCGTGAGCGGCCCAAATGAGACTGTGACCGAAAATTAGACAGATGAGTCGGAGCATACCTTAATACTTGACTCATCGGCAGAAAGAGATTGGAACTTTCGCTTGACAGTGCAGGAGGCGAAGAAGGATAATAAAATTTCGTTAAGAGTTTTTTTGCTGTTGGTTTCTTCAAACTTCTCCTCCAACCCAACTTCCTTGGCTGATTAGGAAAACGCACCTAATCAGCCAAATTTTCGTTAGGGAGTTTTTTTTCCGCAATCCCCAATTTGAGGCATATTTATCACGTGTAGCGACGCAATTGAGCTTTCGGAACTAACTGGAAGTGAGATTTGCGCGAATTCCGTTACACCCTGTTGACATGCAGGCCAGCTGCCATCTACACTGGTAAGGTTTGGCGAGTTGATTCTTCGGCTTTCGTGCGACCATGCTCTGAAATATGGGCATCCGGCCGGAAGTCGGGCCCCGCTGCTGGACCGATAAGGTTTCCTGACTAGCTTTAGGAAATTGACGTTGGGATTCGGTAAGGGCCAATACCCGAAGCAGTTACCCTCGCGGTTGAGGCTGGTGAATACGCTATATCAGTCTCCTGGCAAGTAGATCCATTGCAGCTGGATCCGGTTTCGTATGAGACGGGTTCAAGCCTGCTTTAAAAAGAAGTTCGAGAATTTTTCGAGAGGAAATGGGTGCGACGTGTGAGTGCGCTTATTTGAGCGCGCATCATGCGAAACACCAACTTAGGTAGAGCATGCCGACTTTTAACCAACTTGTGCGCAAGGGCCGCAAGGCAACGCGTTACAAGACCGCCAGCCCCGCGCTGCAGGCTTGTCCGCAGCGTCGTGGCGTCTGCACTCGCGTGTACACCACAACCCCGAAGAAGCCTAATTCGGCACTTCGCAAAGTGGCCCGTGTGCGACTCACGAATGGCATCGAAGTTACGACCTATATCCCAGGTGTTGGTCACAATTTGCAGGAACACTCCATTGTGCTCATCCGCGGTGGCCGTGTGAAAGATTTGCCCGGTGTGCGCTACCACGTGGTTCGCGGTACGCTCGACACCGCCGGTGTCGCTAATCGTAAACAAGGCCGCTCTAAGTATGGAGCCAAGCGTCCGAAGGGTGGAGCAGCCGCTGCTGCCGCACCTGCCAAAGGAAAGAAGAAGTAGGAGATTAGATGCCGCGCCGTAGAAGACCCGAGCCCCGAGAAGTCATTCCCGATCCGTTGTTCAACTCGACTCTTGTTGAGAAGTTTGTCAACTCGATGATGTGGGACGGCAAGAAGACCACCGCGCAGAAGATTTTTTACGCAGCGATGGATATTTTGAAAGAGCGTTCGCAGGATGATCCGCTCAAGGCTTTCAAAAAGGCCGTTGAGAACGTGAAGCCGATGCTCGAAGTGAAGACGCGCCGCGTTGGTGGCGCCAACTATCAGGTTCCGGTGGAAGTTCCGCAGAATCGCCGTACGAGTCTGGCCTTGCGCTGGATTATCACGAATGCGCGCACCCGGCCGGATAAGAGCATGGCCGACAAGCTGGCGAATGAATTGAACGACGCCGCGAATATGCGCGGCGGGGCGGTTAAGAAGAAGGACGAAGTTCACAGAATGGCGGAAGCGAATAAGGCTTTCGCACACTATCGCTGGTAACCCGGCGAGGAATTTAATTTTATGGCACGCACTGTACCTTTAGAAAAAATGCGCAACATCGGCATCATGGCCCACATTGATGCCGGTAAGACTACTACGACCGAACGGATTCTGTACTACACCGGCCGTACGCACAAAATCGGTGAAGTGCATGAAGGTACGGCCACCATGGACTGGATGGCGCAGGAGCAGGAACGTGGAATCACGATCACTTCCGCTGCGACCACTTGCGAATGGGGCGATAACACAATCAACATTATCGACACGCCTGGACACGTCGATTTCACGGCTGAAGTCGAACGTAGCTTGCGTGTTCTGGACGGCGCGTGCGCGGTGTTCGATGCTGTTGCTGGTGTGCAGCCGCAGTCTGAAACGGTTTGGCGCCAAGCCGATAAATACGGCGTGCCGCGCATTTGCTTCATCAACAAGATGGACCGCGTTGGTGCGGATTTCTATTTTTCAGTTGGCACGATTGTCGACCGTCTGAGCGCGCGCCCGGTACCGATTCAGTTGCCCGTTGGCGCGGAAGATCAATTTAAAGGCATCATCGACCTGGTCACCATGAAGGCGCGCATTTGGCGCGATGAAACGCTCGGCGCGAAATACGACGACGTGGAAATACCGGCCGAGCTGCTCGAAAAAGCAAAAGAATACCGCGAGAAGCTGGTGGAAGCCGCTTCGGAAGCAGATGACCATTTGATGGAGAAATTCATCGAAGGCAAGGCGATCACCGAAGCTGAGTTGAAAGCCGGCATTCGCAAAGCGACGCTCGCTCAGAAAATTTTCCCAGTCATTTGTGGCTCTTCGTTCAAGAATAAGGGCGTACAGAATCTGCTGGATGCGGTTTGCGATTATCTTCCCTCGCCGCTGGATATTCCCCCGGTGAAGGGTCACGACATCGACAATCCGGAAATTGAGATCATGCGCAAGCCGGACGACAAGGATCCGTTCTCCGCGCTGGTTTTTAAGATCATGGCCGATCCGTTTGTGGGTCAGTTGTGCTTCATTCGCGTTTACTCGGGCAAGCTGCTGACGGGCGACAGCATTTACAACGTTTCCAAGGGCAAGAAAGAACGCATTGGCCGCTTGGTGAAAATGCACGCCAACAAGCGCGAAGAAATTCAGGAAATCCTGGCGGGTGATATTTGCGCCGCGGTGGGCTTGAAGCAAGTGGTGACGGGCGACACGATCTGCGATGAAAAATCGCCGGTGCTGCTCGAATCCATCACCTTCCCGGCCCCGGTCATTCAGCTCGCCATCGAACCGAAGACTAAAGCGGACCAAGAAAAGCTGGGCGTGGCGATTCACAAGCTGGCCACGGAAGATCCTACGCTGCATGTTTCGACGGACCCGGAGACGAACCAAACGATTCTTGCGGGTATGGGCGAGCTGCATTTGGAAATCATTGTTGACCGGATGATGCGTGAGTTCGGGGTGGGCGCGAATGTGGGTAAGCCGCAGGTGGCTTATCGCGAAACCATTCGCAACTCGGCCGAATATGACTACACGCATAAAAAGCAGACGGGCGGCAGCGGACAATATGCGCGCACCAAGCTGCGCGTTGAGCCGAACCCGGAGAAGGATTTCGAGTTTGTCAACGGCGTGACGGGCGGAAACATTCCGAAGGAATTCATCCCGGCAATTGAAAAGGGTGTTGTGGAAGCGCTGGAAGGCGGCATTTTGGCCGGCTATGCGTTGAACAACATTACGGTAACGGTGTTCGACGGCGCTTATCACGATGTCGATTCGTCGGAAATGGCGTTCAAGATCTGTTCGTCGATTTGTGTGAAAGAAGCGCTGCGCAAAGCGAAGCCTGTTCTGTTGGAACCGGTGATGCGCGTGGAAGTGACTGTGCCGGAACAATACATGGGGCCCGTGAACGGCGATTTGATTTCTCGTCGCGGCCGCTTGGAAGGTACGGAAATCGCTGGCGGTACGCACATCGTCAAGGCGATGGTGCCGCTATCGGAAATGTTCGGTTATGCGACCGAACTTCGTTCGCGCACACAGGGACGCGGCAGCTTCAGTATGCATTTTGGCCAGTACGAGGAAGTTCCTCGCAATCTGGCCGAGGAAATTATCAACCGCAACAAAGGCGTGACAACGTAGTAAACGACGTAGAAGGGAACCGAAACTAACATGGCGAAAGAAAAATTTGACCGGAGCAAACCGCACGTCAACATCGGGACGATCGGACACATCGATCACGGCAAGACGACGTTAACGGCGGCAATCACGAAGACGTTGTCGAAGCACAATCCGAAGAACAAATTCCGGAGCTTCGATTCGATCGATAACGCGCCTGAAGAGAAGGCCCGTGGAATCACGATCGCGGTGGCGCACGTGGAATATGAGACGGCGAACCGTCACTATGCGCACGTGGATTGCCCCGGCCACGCCGACTATATCAAGAACATGATCACCGGCGCGGCGCAGATGGACGGCGCGATTCTGGTGGTGGCAGCGACCGACGGTCCGATGCCGCAAACGCGCGAACACATTCTGTTGGCCCGCCAGGTGGGCGTGCCGTTCATCGTTGTCGCCTTGAACAAGGTAGACATGGTGGACGATCCGGAGCTGCTCGAACTGGTGGAACTCGAAGTGCGCGAACTGCTGTCGAGCTATCAATTCCCGGGCGACAAGCTGCCTGTTGTGAAGGTGAGCGCACTGGGCGCCTTGAACGGCGAACCGAAGTGGGAAGCCACTGTCGATGAGCTGATGGCGAAGGTGGATGAGTATATTCCGATTCCGGAACGCGCCATCGACAAACCGTTCATTATGCCGATCGAAGACATCTTCTCGATCCAGGGCCGCGGCACCGTGGTGACGGGCCGTATCGAACGCGGTATCTGCAAGGTTGGCGAGGAAATGGAAATCGTTGGCTTCGCCGATACGCGCAAGACCGTTGTCACGGGCGTGGAAATGTTCAAGAAGCTGCTGGACGAAGGTCGGGCGGGCGATAACGTGGGCTTGCTGTTGCGCGGTATTGAAAAGAACGATGTCGAGCGCGGCCAAGTGATCGCCAAGCCTGGTTCCATCAAGGGCTACAAGAAGTTTAAAGGTGAAGTGTACGTGTTGTCGAAGGAAGAAGGCGGACGCCATACCCCGTTCTTTAATGGGTATCGGCCGCAATTCTACTTCCGCACGACCGACGTGACGGGTGTCGCGACCTTGCCCGAAGGTATGGAAATGGTCATGCCGGGCGACAACGTGGCTGTGGAAGTGGAATTGATCACACCCATCGCCATGGATAAGGGTTTGCGCTTCGCCATTCGCGAAGGCGGCCGTACCGTGGGCGCCGGCACTGTCACGGAGATCATTTCGTAGGTATTGGATCAAATCTTAAGGGCGCCGGCCTAAACATCCGGCGCCCTTAAGTGTGAAAAGAGACAAAGAAGGCAAATGAAAGAACGCATCCGCATACGGCTCAAAGCGTACGACCACCGCATATTGGACCAATCGACTGGAGACATCGTCGATACGGCCAAGCGCACGGGCGCTACGGTAGCCGGTCCCATTCCGCTGCCGACGTTGAAGAACCGCTACACGGTTCTGCGCTCGCCGCACGTGGACAAGAAGTCTCGCGAACAGTTTGAAATTCGCACGCATAAACGGTTGCTTGACATACTCGAACCGACGCAGGAAACCGTGGATGCATTGATGAAGCTGGATCTTCCGGCTGGCGTGGACGTCGAAATCAAGGCGTTCGGCAAGAAGTAAGGCGAAAGACATTTTTAGGTAGCACGAAGGGCCTACAGTGAGTAGGCTTCAGGACAGGAAAAGAAACATGAGTCCAGGAATTCTCGGCAAAAAGATCGGCATGACACAGATATTCACGGCAGACGGCCAGGTCGTCCCGGTGACTCTGGTCAAAGCGGGCCCCTGCATTGTGACGCAGCGGAAGACGCCGGCCACGGATGGTTACGACGCCATCCAGTTGGGTCTGGTTGAGTATGCGAAGAAACAGAACAAGCCGCAAGCCAAGCATCTTGCCAAGTCGGGCGCCGAGGGTGTGCGTTTTCAGCGTGAGTTCCACCTGAAGGGCGGCAGCGGCGACTACAAGCAGGGCGACCGCGTGTTGGCGGACGAGTTCAAGCCGAATGAAGTGGTGGATGTGATTGGCACGAGCAAGGGCCGCGGTTTCGCGGGCGTTATGAAGCGCCATCATTTTCACGGTAGCGATGCGACGCACGGTTCGATGTTTCACCGCGCGCCTGGATCGATTGGCGCGTCGAGCTTTCCCTCGCGCGTGTTCCCGGGTATGCGTATGGGCGGGCACATGGGCACGGATCAAGTGACGGTGCGGAATCTGGAAATTGTGAGCGTGGATGCCGAAGACAACGTGATCGCCCTGAAGGGTGCGATCCCCGGTCCGAACGGCGGCTACGTGATGGTACGCCGGGCCAAGCGTTAAGCGGGCTGGCGGTAAGTGAATTAGGAATCAGGCAAGGATAGAGACGAAATGCCGAGTGTAAACATAGTGGATCTGAATGGCGCGGCGGTAGGCTCGATTGAGCTGTCCGACGTGGTGTTTGGCGCCGAAGTCAACGAAGCGCTGCTGTATGAAGCGGTGCGGCAATACACCGCTGCCAAGCGCGGCGGAAACGCGGCTACCAAGACGCGCCATGAAGTGTCGGGATCGGGCAAAAAGCTGTGGAAGCAGAAAGGCACCGGCCGGGCCCGTATGGGATCGATCCGTTCGCCACTCTGGCGGCATGGCGGCACGACGCACGGACCGCAACCGCGCGACTACGAATACAAGCTGCCGAAGAAGATGTTGCTCGGCGCGCTCCGCTCGGCTTTGTCGGCGAAGTTGCGTGACGGCGAATTGCGTGTGGTGCGCGAGTTCTCTCTGGCCGATCACAAGACGAAGAACATGATCAAGGTGCTGGCCAAGCTCGAAGCCAAGAAGACGGTTCTTCTGGTGGAGAATGGCGAGAACGCCAACCTGCAGCGCGCCTCGCAGAATGTAAAAGGCATTAAGCTGGTGCCGACCAGAGAAGTGACCGTCTATGACTTGCTGAAGCATAAGGAAGTGCTGCTGAGCGAGACGGCCGCGAAGAAATTATCGGAGGCCTTGAGCTAATGAACGTTTACGATGTGATCAAGCGCCCGCTCATTACCGAGAAGGGCCACACCAAGCGCGAAGCGGATAACACTCTGTGTTTCGAAGTTCACAAAGACGCGAACAAGATTGAGATCAGGCAAGCGGTGGAAACGGTATTCAAAGTGAAAGTCAGCGAAGTGCGCACCAGCGTGTTCGCGGGCAAATTGCGCCGCCGGGGAAAATTCACCGGTTATGCGTCTGAGTGGAAAAAGGCCTATGTCCGTTTGGCCGCGGGGCAAAAAGCGCCCGAGTACACGGAAATCTAAGCGAGGAAGCTGCACGCCATGCCAATAAAAAGTTTTCGTCCTACAACGCCAACGCGGCGCTTCCAAACGTACCTGACGCGGGAAGACATCACCAAGCAGACGCCTGAAAAGTCTTTGACGGCGGGCAAGAAGCGCACGGGTGGCCGCACCTCCACGGGCCGCATTTCGAGCCGGTTCATCGGCGGCGGCGCGAAGAAGTCTTACCGTGAGATCGACTTCAAACGCGATAAAGAAGGAGTTGAAGCGGTTGTGGCGGCGATTGAATACGACCCGAACCGTTCCGCGCGTATCGCGCTGTTGCACTATGTTGACGGCGAAAAGCGTTACATTATCTGCCCGGTGGGTTTGGAAGTCGGCCGCAAGGTGACGTCCGGTCCGGCAGCGGAAATCTTCGTTGGCAATGCCTTGCCGCTGAAGAACATCCCGGCCGGTACCGTTGTTCACAATATTGAATTGCGTCCGGGCAAGGGCGGCCAGATGGCGCGTTCGGCCGGAGCGCAAGCGCAGCTGGTTTCGAAGGAAGGCGGCATTGCGTTGCTGAAGCTTCCTTCGGGCGAAGTGCGGCGCGTGATGGTGGAATGCATGGCCACGGTTGGCCAAGTCGGCAACGTCGAGCACGAAAACGTATCGCTCGGCAAGGCGGGCCGTTCGCGGTGGTTGGGACGCAAGCCGCACAATCGCGGCGTCACAATGAACCCGGTCGATCACCCGCATGGTGGTGGTGAAGGTAAAACCTCTGGTGGACGCCATCCGGTGACGCCGTGGGGCCAGCCGACACGTGGTTTCAAAACCCGCAACAACAAACGTACAGACCGTTACATTGTGACGCGTAAGTCCAAGAAGCGGTAAGCGGAAAGAGAACGAGGATTTCATGGGTCGATCGTTAAAAAAGGGACCGTTCACCGATACCCACCTTTTCAAAAAGGTTGAGGTTCTGAATGGCAAGAGTCAAAAGACAGTGGTGAAGACGTGGTCGCGCCGCTCGACGATTATGCCTGACTTTATCGGGCACACCTTCGCCGTGCATAACGGCAAGAAGTTTATCCCTGTGTACGTCACTGAAAATATGGTGGGCCACAAGCTGGGCGAATTTTCGCCCACGCGCACCTTCAAGGGTCACGCGGCGAAGTCCACGGAAAAGGCGGCTAAGTAAGTTATGGCTGAACGCAAAGGTTCATTAGCGGCGGCGGAAGCGCGCTATGTGCGCGTGTCGCCCCAAAAAGCGCGCCTTGTGGTGGACATGATCCGCGGCCACCAAGCCGGCGAAGCAGTTGTCTTGCTCGGCGCCGTGAACAAGGGCATCACGGGCGTGGTTGAGAAAGTTTTGAAATCGGCCATCGCCAATGCCGAGAATTTGTCGCAGGATGTGGATGTTGACAGATTGTTCGTGTCGGAAGCGTATGTGAACGAAGGGCCGCGCCAGAAGCGCATTCGCCCCGCCCCCATGGGCCGCGCTTATCGTTATCAGCGCCGGACCTCGCACATTGTGGTGAAGGTGAGCGAGAAGCCCGCCGAAACGGAGAAGGAATAACAATGGGTCAGAAAGTACATCCTTACGGGTTCCGTCTGGGCGTAACGAAAACCTGGCGTTCGCGCTGGTTTGCGAAGCAGGATTACGCCAAGCTCTTGCACGAAGATCTGGAACTCAAGGAATCGTTGACTGAGCGTTTGAAAGCCGCCGGCGTGAGTTCGATTGAAGTGGACCGCCCCGGCAACAAGCTGCGCATCACGATCCGCACGTCGCGCCCCGGTATCATCATCGGCCGCAAAGGCGCCGAAATCGAGAAGCTGAAGGGCGATCTCGCCAAGAAGACGAAGCGCGAAGTGTTCGTCGATATTCAAGAAGTGCACCGTCCTGAATTGGACGCGCAGTTGGTTTCCGAATCGATCGCGTTGCAGCTTGAAAAGCGCGTGGCGTTCCGGCGTGCGATGCGTAAAGCGGTCGATTCCGCGCTGCGTTTCGGTTGCAAGGGAATTAAGGTTCGCGTGTCGGGCCGTTTGAACGGCGCTGAAATTGCCCGTAGCGAATGGTATTTGCAAGGTCAATTGCCGCTGCACACGTTGCGCGCCGATATCGATTATGGTTTCAGCCAGGCGTATACGACGTATGGCGTGATCGGCATCAAGACCTGGATTTATAAGGGCGAAGTGTTGGAAGGCGGTAACCGCAAGACCAACACGTTGCGCAATGAAGGCGAACCGCGCCGCCGCCGTCGTGACGACAATCGTGGCGATAGAGGCGACCGTGGGGACAGAGGTGGCGATCGTGGTGGTGACCGCGGCGGCGATCGTGGTGATCGCAGACAGCCTGTAGCCACAACGACAGCTGCCGCTCCGGCGGTGGATGTCACCGGACCGATTACCCAAACCGCACCGCCTTCGGAAATGGCGAAGCCAGCCGCGGCCATCATCCCGCCGATGTCGGCGCCGGTGATTCCGGCCTGGAAACAGGAAGCGGCCAAAGTTGATGCTCCGGCCGTAGAGACGCCCGCTGCTGCTTCAGAACCAGCAGTGACGCCGAATGAAGAGAATAAGGAGTCGCACGAATAGCGCAGCCTTGAGGGCGCGCTTGTAGGCGAGGAGAATACCGCTATGTTGATGCCGAAGAAGGTTAAATTTCGCAAGCAGCAGCGCGGCCGCATGACCGGGAAAGCCTGGCGCGGTTCGACGCTCTCGTTCGGCGAGTTCGGTTTAAAGGCGATGCGCTGCGGCTGGGTGACCAACCGGCAGATTGAAGCCGCCCGTATCGCGATGACGCGCTTCATCAAGCGCGGTGGCAAGGTGTGGATCCGGGTATTCCCCGATAAGCCGATCACCAAGAAACCGCCAGAAACCCGTATGGGTAAGGGTAAGGGCGCGCCGGAAGCTTGGGTAGTGGTGATCAAGCCGGGCCGCATCCTGTTTGAGATGGAAGGCGTGAGCGTGGCGACGGCGACCGAGGCCATGCGTTTGGCCGCGATGAAGTTGTCGGTGCCCACCAAATTCATTTCCCGTAACCAACCGGAAGCGGTGGCGAAAGAGAAGGAAGCCTGAACATGAAACACAAGGACTATTCGGGCGTAGATGCCAACGATTTGCAGCGCCAGATCCACGATTCGCAGGAGCAGTTGTTCCGCTTCCGTTTCCAGATGGGCATGGGGCAACTGGAAGGCCTGACCAAATATCGCGCGCTGAAGAAAGACCGGGCGCGGATGTTGACGGTTTTGCGCGCCAAGGAACTGGCTGGCGAGAAGATTGAACCTATCGCTAAAGCGGCGCCGGTGGCTCCAAAAGCGCCCGCCAAAAAGGGCAAGGGTTTGGCCGGTTTGTTCAAGCGGAAAGAGAAGTAGGAAAAGGTAGACAATGGCGGCAACAGTAGAGACGCAAGAAGCAACGGGTCACAAGAACGAAAAAGTGGGCGAGGTTGTCTCGACCAAGATGGCGAAAACGATTGTCGTTGAAGTGACGCGCCGTACTTCGCACCCGGTTTATAAGCGGATTGTCACGAAGCGCAAGAAGTTCTATGCGCACGACGAAGAGCAATCGGCGAAGGTGGGCGATGTGGTGCGCATTATCGAATGCCGCCCGTTGAGCAAGCTGAAGCGTTGGAAGTTGGGTACGGTGGTTCGCCGTGCCGTGCAAGTAACCGTGGATCATCCGGCGTTGACGGAACAAGCCGATACCCGCGTGAAGAAGACTTTGAAAAAGAAATAGTGGAGCGCCAGGCGGCCCGCTGTAGAAGTGCGGCGCCGGCGGTTTTAGGAGAAACGTCATGATTGGAATGCGAACAATGCTCGAGGTCGCTGATAACAGCGGCGCGCGCAAATTGCAATGCATTTTGCCGCGCGGCGGCGATCTGGGCTTGCGAGCGGGGCTGGGCGACGTCATTACGGCGAGCGTGAAGGAAGCCGCCCCGGATTCGGCGATCAAAAAGGGCAAAGTGGTGCGCTGTGTAGTCGTTCGGATGCGTAAGGAAACGCGCCGCAAAGACGGCACCTATATTCGCTTCGATTCCAATGCGGCGGTGCTGATCAACGAAGTGGGCGAGCCTGTCGGCACGCGCGTCTTCGGTCCGGTCGCCCGTGAGTTGCGCGACAAGCGCTTCATGAAGATCGTTTCGCTCGCGCCGGAGGTGCTCTAAGCCATGCCGAAAGTAGCGTATCAACGCCGCCAGGAAAAGGGCGAGCGCAAACCAGTCCGCGTGAAGATCAAGAAAGACGATCTTGTCAAAGTGATCGCGGGCAAGGATAAGGGTAAGACGGGCAAAGTGCTCGAGGTGGACCGCCTGGCCCGCAAGGTGACGGTGGAAGGTCTGCAAATGGTGAAGAAGCATACGCGCCCCAATCCGTCCAAGCAAATCAAGGGCGGAATTGCCGAAAAGCCGATGCCGATGGACATCTCAAACGTGATGATGTTGACGGCCGGCGGTATTGCGACGCGCGTGGGTTACAAGCTGGAAAATGTGGGCGGCAAAGTGCGCCGGACGCGCATTGCGCGCAAGGGCGGCGAAACGCTCGACAAGAAATAGCGGACTGATTTTAGCTGGAATAGAGAACGAAGATGGCCGACAAGACAGACAAAGAACAGAAGCCCAAAGAACAGAAGGCGCCCGCAAAGGAAGCCAAGTCTGAGAAGCGACCGCGCACCGGCGGCCGTGGCGAAGGCGGCGGCATTGTTCTTGAAAAGACCGACACGCCGAAAGCTTCGGCGGGTAAAGCGCGCCTGCGGGAACACTACTTGAAGGTGGTCGTTCCTGGGATGACAAAGGAATTCAGCTACAAGAATCCGATGGCGGTGCCGAAGATCCAGAAGGTCTCGCTCAATATCGGGTTGGGTGAGGCGACAGGCAACAGCAAGCTGATGGACGGCGCGGTGAACGAAATGGCCGCTATCGCCGGACAAAAGCCCGTCGTCACCAAAGCGCGCAAATCCATCGCGGCGTTCAAGCTGCGCGAAGGCATGCCGATTGGTTGCATGGTTACGCTGCGCGGCGACCGCATGTTCGAATTTTTGGACCGTTTGATGAATGTGGCGCTGCCTCGCGTACGCGATTTCCGCGGAGTTTCTCCGAAATCGTTCGATGGCCGCGGCAATTATACGCTCGGATTGAAAGATCAATTGATCTTCCCCGAGATTGATTACAACAAGGTTGAAAAGACCAAGGGTATGAACATCTGCATTACGACAAGCGCTAAGACGGACGCGGAAGGTTTGGCGTTGTTGAAGCAGATGGGCATGCCGTTCCGGCAATAAGAGGATTTTAGATGGCCACCACAGCGAAAATCGCAAAACAAGACAGCCGTCTCGCATCTTTGGCGCATGCCAAGGAAACGAAGACGATGGTGAAGTTTCCGACGCGCCTGCGCAACCGCTGCAAGCAGTGCGGACGTCCGCGCGGGTTCTTGCGCAAGTTCCAGCTCTGCCGGATTTGTTTCCGGAAGTTAGCGCTGGCGGGTGAAATCCCGGGCGTAACGAAAGCCAGCTGGTAGAAAATTTGAAAACGAAACAAGGAATGAAAGGTGCTGAAGGTAATTAAATGACAGCAGACCCCATTGCCGACATGTTGACGAGAGTGCGTAACGCACTCATCGCCCGTCACGCGAAGGTAGACGTACCGGCTTCACGGCTGAAGAACGAATTGGCGCGGATTTTTAAAGAAGAAGGCTACATCCTCAACTACAAGTTGACGGAAGAGGGCGCCAAGAAGTTTATTCGTATTTACCTCAAATACACGCCTGCGAATTTGCCGGTGATTTCGCGCATTGAGCGCGTCTCCCGCCCCGGCTGCCGGGTGTATGTGGGCAGCAAGGAAATTCCGCGAATTTTAGGCGGCCTTGGCATCAATATTCTCACCACGCCGAAAGGTGTGATGACTGGTTCGTCCGCGCGTAAAGAAGGCGTGGGCGGTGAAGTTTTGTGTCAGATCTGGTAAGGACCAACGCATGTCACGAGTAGGAAAAAAGCCCATTCCCCTGCCAACGGGGGTCAAAATCAAGATCGGCGCGGACTTGCAGGTCGAAGGTCCGAAAGGTAAGCTGTCGGTGCCGCTGCCCGCCGGAATTCGGCCGGAGCAGAAAGGCAACACGCTCGAATTCGTCCGCGATAACGATAAGTTAGCGGCGCTGCATGGATTGACGCGCGCGCTGGCGGCTAATGCCGTCACGGGCGTCTCCACTGGATTCACGCGCGAGCTCGACATTGTCGGCACCGGTTATCGTGCCGATGTGAAGGGTAAGGTGGCCACGTTCACGCTTGGCTATTCGCACCCGATCGAATTCATCCTGCCGAAAGGCGTGGATTTGAAAATCGATAAGCAGACGCACTTAGTGCTCACCGGGTCGGACCGTGAAGAAATCGGGCAAGTGGCGGCGTTGATGCGCTCGCTGCGGCCGCCCGATCCGTACAAGAACAAAGGCGTGCGCTATATGAACGAAGTGCTGCGCAAGAAGGCCGGCAAGACCGGTGCAGGAGCTAAGTAAATGGCACAGGTGGGAAGAAACGAAATTCGTCAGCGCATTCACAAGCGCATTCGCAGCCGGGTGACCGGAACGCAGGAACGTCCCCGGCTGGCGGTGTTCCGTAGTCTCAATCACATTTATGCTCAAGTGATTGACGATGCGGCAGGACATACGCTGGTGGCGGCCGCTTCAACGGAAAAGACGTTGAAGGGCAAGGGCGGCAATTTGGATGGCGCGAAACTGATTGGCCAAACCGTGGCCCAGCGCGCCAAGGAAAAAGGCATTACCAAGGTAGTCTTCGACCGTGGAGGATATCTTTATCATGGCCGCGTGAAAGCGCTGGCCGACGCGGCACGTGCAGCAGGACTGGAGTTTTAATCGAATGACAGCAAATGGATCGGCCAAGCGGGTGGATGCGGGCAGCCTGAACCTTAAGGAACAGGTGGTGAGCATCAACCGTGTGACCAAAGTGGTCAAGGGCGGTAAAAACATGAGCTTTTCGGCGCTGGTGGTCGTTGGCGACCCCGCGGCGAAAGTGGTTGGCTATGGCACGGGCAAAGCCAAAGAAGTGCCTTCTGCCATCAAGAAGGGCATTGAAGCGGCGAAGAAGAATTTGCGCAAAGTGCATGTGCTTGAGACCACCATTCGGCATCCTGTCTTAGGGCGTTTTGGCAGCGGCCTCGTACTTTTGAAGCCTGCTCCGGCTGGTACTGGCGTGATTGCCGGCGGCCCGGTGCGTGCGGTCATTCAGGCCGTGGGGATTCCGAACGTGCTGACCAAGTCGATCGGTTCTCACAATGCCCATAACGTGGTGAAAGCCACCATTGATGCGCTCGAGCAGTTATGCGACAAAACGGCTGTTGCCGATATGCGCGGACTGCCTATCGAGAAGCTGTAAGTAGGTAAGGGAAGGTAACGGGAAATGGCTGAAGGGAAAATCAAGATTAAGCTGGTGCGCAGCCCGATCTGTACGCCACAAGCGCACAAGAATATCGTGAAGTCCCTGGGGCTTCACAAGATCAACCGCACGGTGGAGCGGCCGGATACGCCGTCGTTCCGTGGGATGGTCGCTAAAGTTCCGCATTTGCTCGAGATCGTGAAGGAATAAGGACATGAATTTAAGCAGCCTGCGCCCACCGAAGGGCCAGAAGCATAAAAAGCGCCGCCTGGGCCAAGGTATGGGTACGGGCCGCGGTAAGTTCGCGGGTCGCGGCGCCAAAGGCGCCAAGTCGATTTCGGGCTACAGCAAAATGCGCGGTTTTGAAGGCGGCCAGATGCCGCTCCACCGCCGTTTGCCGAAGCGTGGCTTTACCAACATTTTCCATAAGGATTACGCCATCATCAACGTGGGCGTCCTGGAGAAATTGGAAGGCGATGTGTTTACGCCGGAGTCTTTGATGAAGAGCGGCATCGTGAAGAAGCTGGGCGCGGGGCTCAAAGTATTGGGCAACGGCGAGCTGAACCGTAAAATCACTGTGACCGCCAACGTCTACTCCAAATCGGCGCTCGACAAGATTCAGAAGCATGGTGGCACGGCTGACGTGATCGCCAAGCCGCCGGCCCCTACCGGGAAACCAGTTTCCAAAAAACCTGTTTCCGTAAAGAAGTAGCTCTACCGAATTGACAGAAAGCTCTGGTTCAAGAGTCCTGGTCTTAAGAGACAACGATGAATAAGTTTTTTGAAGCGCTCGCCAACGTATTCCGGATACCGGATCTGAGGAAACGTGTCTTGTTTACCTTGGGTCTATTGGCCGTTTACCGTATCGGCGCTCACATCCCCACGCCCGGCATCGATTCTATTCGATTCGAAGATTATTTCACGCGTGCCGCCCAATCCGGCTTCCTGGGCTATTTCGATTTGTTCAGCGGCGGTAACGTGCGCCGGATGACGATTTTCGCGCTTGGAATCACGCCGTATATTACGTCGTCGATTATTTTGCAGTTGCTGACCGTGGTGATTCCCACCCTGGACAAATTGCAAAAAGAGGGTGAACTGGGGCGTCGCAAAATTACCCAGTGGACTCGTTATTTAACGGTGTGTCTGGCCATTGTTCAGTCGTTTGGTATTGCGTTGGCCTTGCAAGGGTCGGATGGCAACTTCGTCATTAACCCCGGCTGGCAATTTGTATCGATGACGGTTTTGACGTTCACGGCAGGTTCGGCGTTCATCATGTGGCTTGGCGAACAGATTACCGAGCGCGGTATCGGGAACGGCATGTCGCTGATCATCTTTACCGGTATCGTCACTGGTTTGCCGCGCGCGATTGAAAATATCTACGAACACACCTTTGTCGATCAGACTTGGAATAAACTCCAGATGATTTTGATCCTGGCGGTCATGGTCGCGGTGGTGGCGTTCGTGGTTTTGGTCGAACGCGGTGAACGGCGCATCCCGGTGCAATACGCCAAACGGATTATCGGGCGGCGGATGATGGGTGGCCAATCTACTCACTTGCCGCTCAAAGTCAACGCGGGCGGCGTCATCCCGATCATTTTCGCTTCCTCGCTTTTAGCTCTGCCTTCGACAGCGATGCAGTTTGCCATCTTCAAGAACAGCCGCTGGGCGAGCAGTTTCTTCGGCGCTTTCGGGGCGGCCGAACCGCTTTACTATCTGGCGTTTGTGCTGCTGATCGTCTTCTTCTGCTTCTTCTATATTTCGATCATCTTCAACCCGAGTGAAGCGGCGGATAACATGCGCAAATACGGCGGATTCATTCCAGGTATTCGTCCTGGTAAGAACACGGCGGATTACATGGATAAGATTCTATCCAAGATCACCGTCGTTGGCGGTCTTTATCTCTCGATCTTGTCGATCATTCCGACGATCATGATCCAAGGCATCAAGCTGCAGCATTTGCCGCCGGCTGGTTTGGGTCAGTTGATCGACCAGCATTTCCCCCGTTTCCTGTTAGATGGCTTGAATGTCAACTTCTACTTTGGCGGTACATCTTTGCTGATCGTAGTCGGTGTGGCCATGGATACGGTCAATCAAATTGAGGCGCAGTTGATCATGCGTCATTACGAAGGGTTTACCCCACGCGCTGGCCGTGTTCGCGGTCGCCGGTAAATAGCGAAACGAAACCTTGACCGGAACCTCTACCAACTCGATAGCTGCGGCGGTGCCTGCACTCATCCTTTTTGGATCGCCCGGTTCCGGGAAGGGAACGCAAGCCAAGGTACTGAGAGAGAGTATCGGGCCGCATATATCAACTGGCGATATGTTGCGCGCTCATATCGCCATTGGCGATGAGCTCGGACGGCAGGCGGAAACGCTAATCAAAGCCGGGAAGCTGGTTCCGGATGAGCTTGTGAATGCTTTGGTGCAGGAACGGCTCAAGCAGCCGGACTGTAAAAATGGCGTGATCCTGGACGGTTACCCCCGCACCGTGAAGCAAGCCGAAGTGCTTCTGACGATGATGAAGCGTGACGGATTCCGTCCAGCCGTGGTACACTTGGTGGTTGACTACGAGAAAATCGTAGCTCGCCTCAGTGGCCGTCGCCAGTGTCCGGTTTGTGGAACCATTTACAGTTCAACCAGTAATCCTCCCAAAATCGCCGGAAAGTGTGATCGTGATGGGTCCTCTTTGGAAACGCGCGAAGACGACAAGGAGTCTGTGATCCGGGAACGGTTACGCGAATACGATTCGCTCACGTTGCCGATTCTGAGCTTCTTCAAAAGCGCGGGCGTAGCGATGTTTGATATCAAAAGCGGAGAAGATACTCCCCAACGCATCACGGAGCGGATCCGGGAAGCGTTAGATGGATTGAGCCGCGAGACGAACGTTGTTTCACAGGTGAGTGTAAGGTCGTGATTGTTCGGCGCAGCAGTGTAGAACTTGAGAAGTTGCGGCGCAGCGGCATGCTGGTGTACCGCATTCTGCAGGATCTCAAGGGCATGGTGGCCGAAGGCATTACGACGCAGGAGTTGGAGTTGGCGGCGGAAAAGATGATCGCGGACGCAGGGGCTAAACCCGCGTTCAAAGGTTATTACACGCAGGCCGCGGGTACTACATACCCGTTTGTGTTGTGTTCGTCGGTGAACGAAGAAGTGGTGCATGGCATGCCTTCCGCTAAGCGGAAGTTGAAGCCAGGTGACATCGTTTCTCTCGACACCGGCGTTTTGTTGGATGGCTACTACGGCGATTCTGCCTTGACGGTGGCTGTGGGCGAAGTGAACGATTCAGTCAAACGCCTGTTGAAGGTGACTGAAGAGAGTTTGGAACTAGCGATTGACCGGGTAAGATCCGGCAACCGCTTATTCGACATTTGTGGGACGGTGGAGAAGCATGTGGTTTCAAACGGCTTTTCCATTGTTCGTGAGTTTGTAGGACACGGGATTGGAACCTCTTTGCATGAGGAACCACAAATTCCGAACTATGTGGATAGGCGTGGTGAAAACCCGCGCTTGAAGCCGGGCATGGTGCTGGCGATTGAACCGATGGTCAACGCCGGCAAGCCGGAGACGAAGGTGCTATCCGATAAATGGACGGCGGTGGCCAAGGATGGTTCCTATTCGGCCCACTTCGAACACATGGTGGCAGTAACGGATAACGGACCCTGGGTTTTGACCAGACCGTAGGTAGGCAGCAAGCATGGAAGCGGCCTCTGAGCGTGTGGCAGAAGCGATTGTGACCGAGTTGTTGCCGAGTGCTTTGGTGCGAGTGCGGTTGCTCGAAGGTGAACATCCCTTGGTGGCCCATCTGCCGAGTACGCAACAAGCGAATTTTGTGCGTTTGCGAGTCGGGGACCGGGTGAAAGTAGCGGTTTCGGCGCAGGATCGAACGCGTGGACGGATTTTAGAGCTTTTAGCGAAATAGAGGACAAGACAATGAAGGTCAAAGCATCGGTCGGAAAATTGTGTGACAAGTGCAAGGTGATTCATCGCCACGGCGTCGTGCGCGTGATCTGCACCAATCCCAAGCACAAGCAGCGGCAAGGTTAGGCGAAGAGGAATTATGGCGCGTATAGCAGGCGTTGATTTACCAGCAAAGAAGCGGTCGGCGATTGGGCTGACGTATATTTACGGCATTGGGCGCACCCGCGCCTTGTCTCTTCTGCACCGGGCGCAAGTCGATCCGGAAAAGAAGGTGGGCGATCTTTCCGAAGAGGAAGTGAACCATCTTCGCACGCTGATCGAAACAGAGGGCGCAATCGAAGGCGATCTCCGCAAGGAAGTCTCCATGAACATCAAGCGCCTGATGGAAATGGGTTCGTACCGCGGCCTGCGGCACCGGCGTGGTTTGCCGGCGCGCGGCCAGCGGACTCACACCAATGCGCGCACGCGCAAAGGTCCGCGCAAGGGCACTGTCGCCAACAAGAAAAAGGCAACTGCGAAGTAGGAGATCTGAGATAAATGGCGAAGGCACCCGCAAAAGCAGCAAAGAAGAAAACCTTCAAAAAGAAGGAAAAGAAAAACGTTCCGTTCGGGACCGTGCATATTCAGGCTTCGTTCAACAACACGATTGTGACGTTTACCGATCCCATCGGCAACGTGTTGGCCTGGTCGAGCTCGGGTTCGCTCGGTTTTCGCGGATCGCGCAAAGGCACGCCGTTCGCGGCGCAGCAGGCGTCGCTCACCGCTGCCAACAAGGCGAAGGAATCCGGCTTGCGCGCTGTCGAAGTGCGCGTGGCTGGTCCTGGCTCAGGTCGTGAATCGGCCGTCCGTGCGTTGTCCACTGCCGGCATTGAAGTGAAGTCCATCAAAGACGTCACACCGATTCCGCACAACGGTTGCCGCCCGCCCAAAAAGCGCCGCGTGTGATTTTGTCGGATTTTGATTCGAAGTTTTGTTCTTCGAATTTACTTGGTAATTTAAGCGGGACGAAGGCTTGCTGCCGTAAACCGCACCTAACAGCGTGTTCCCCAGGGGCACGTATTTTGTGGAGGTCATTGATTGGCACGTTATAGTGGTCCCGTTTGCCGGCTGTGCCGGCGCGAGGGCATGAAGTTGTTTCTGAAGGGCGAGCGCTGCCACACTGAAAAGTGTGCCATTGAAAAGCGCAATTTCGCTCCTGGTCAACACGGCAAAGATAAGAAAGCCAAGGTTGTCGGCTACGGTCTGCAACTGCGCGAAAAGCAGAAAGCGCGCCGTTACTATCAAGTGCTCGAAGGCCAGTTCCGTAATCTTTATGAGAAGGCCGTTAAGCAAAAAGGCATCACTGGCGAATTGATGCTCGCCGCGCTCGAAAAGCGTTTGGATAATGTGATGTTCCGCATGGGCTTCTCTACCAGCCGCGCGCAAGGCCGTCAGCTTGTTCGCCACGGTCACGTCTCGGTGAACGGTAAGAAAGTCAACATTCCGTCCTACACGGTAAAGCCCGGCGATTCCGTGGAAATTCGCGAAAGCAGCAAGAACAATACCAGCATTCTGGCCGCCCGCGACGCCACAGCCCACACTCCCAGCCCTGCGTGGCTGGAAGTAGACCGCGATGCCCTCAAGGCTCGCATTCTGCAGCAGCCCAAGCGTGAAGAACTGGTGCAGATTCAACTGAACGAACAGCTCATCGTCGAGTTGTATTCGAAGTAAGTCGAGGAGGACCTGAAAGAGCAATTATGTTTAAAGGATTCCAGAAACCCAAGCGTTTAGTCGCCAACACCGAAACTCTTACCGAGCGTTTCGGTCAGTTTACGGCGCAACCGTTCGAGCGTGGATTCGGATCCACCATCGGCACCGGCTTGCGTCGCGTGTTGCTGAGCTCCATTGAGGGCGCGGCGATTACCGGCGTACGCATCGATGGCGTATCGCACGAATTCAGTCCCATTCCCGGTGTCGTCGAAGACGCTACCGATATCATCCTCAACCTGAAGCAGGTTCCGTTCAAGATGATGGGCGAGGGCATGCGCATTGCCCGTTTGACCGTTGATGCTCCCGGCGAAGTGATGAGCAGCCAGATCGAAACCGACAACGATATCGAAGTCCTCGATCGCAACCTGCACATCGCCACCGTAGGCGAAGGCGGCAAACTCAACATCGAAATGCGGATCAAGAGCGGCCGCGGTTACGTTTCGGCCGATCGCAACTACGACGAAGATCTGCCCATCGGTTACATTCCGATCGACTCCGTTCACTCGCCTGTGCGCAAAGTGAACTATACGGTGGAAGCCGCCCGTTTGGGGCAGAACACCGATTACGACAAGCTGACCATTGAAGTCTGGACGAACGGCGCCATCTCCCCGCAAGACGCGGTGGGCCAAGCCGCCAAGCTACTCAAAGACCACATGACGATCTTCATTAACTTTGAAGAGAGCCCGGAAGTGGCGGAAGAGCCGGCAGAGCGCGCCATCAACCAGATGAACGAAGTGCTGAACCGCTCGGTGGAAGAACTCGAACTGAGCGTCCGTTCGTACAACTGCCTCAAGAACGCCAACATTCAAACCATTGGCGATCTGGTGCAGAAGAGCGAATCGGAAATGCTGCGCACCAAGAATTTCGGGCGCAAGTCGCTAAACGAAATCAAAGAGATTCTTTCGGGTCTCGGCCTTTCGTTTGGCATGAAGTTCGATGCGCAGGGCCGATTAGTGGGCGGAGCGCCTCCGGCGACGCACGCTGATTTCGCCGCTGCCGAACAATACGGAGCAGAGGAATAACACATGCGGCACCGCAAGGCCGGATTTAAACTTAAGCGCAATATTAGCGCACGCCGCGCGTTACTGCGTGGCTTGGTCACAAGCATGATCGAAGAAGAGCGCATCACAACCACCGTGCCCAAGGCGAAAGCCGCGCGGCCGCTGGTGGAGAAGATGATCACGCTCGCCAAGAAAGACACGCCGCATACCCGTATGCAGGCCGCTTCTTTCTTGCTCAAGCCAGAGGCTGTGGTGAAGCTGTTCGATAAGCTCGGACCGCGCTTCAACCAGCGTCCCGGCGGCTACACGCGCATCGTGAAGCTCGGCACCCGCAAAGGTGACGGCGCCGAAACCGCCAAGCTAGAACTGGTGGGTTCGGAACTCGTCAAGCGTGCCGCCGAACGCGCCGCACGCCGCGAAGAGAAGCTGAAGCAACTCCGTGAGAACCAGGGCGAAGGCAACGAGCCCGGCGGCGAAACAAAGTAACAGCGTTAAAACAAAAGGGCCCAGGAGCAACAACGCTCCTGGGCCTTTTTGCGTTTACTTGCCCGCTTCCGGTCCGATCTTGCTCAAATCCGGTCGTGAATCCAGTGTTCGTCCCACCACTCTTTGGGATCCACCTGATAGCCGTCCACCAACATGCTGAAGTGAACATGATCGCCGAACGCCATACCCGTTGCGCCGCTGATGCCGATCTGCTGTTCTTTCTGCACCATGTCGCCTTCTTTCACCATGATGCGGCTCATGTGTCCATACAGGCTCTGCAATGAATAGCCGTGGTCGATGATCACGCAATTGCCATAGATGCCAAGCCGGTCGGCCCAAACGACGCGCCCGGAGTTGGCGGCTTTCACCGCCGATATTGTTCGTTTGCGCCAGATCATAGCCAAGATGAATTTGCTCGTCCACTTTCTTGCCTTGGTAGATAGTAGCTGCGGCGGTCGGCAAAGAACGATTCGCGCGTGCCCTTCATCGGAATGAACGGGCCCGACCACAGAATTTTGTTCTCGGTCTTCTTGCGCAGTTCGTAAATCTGTTGCGTGTTGGCCTGGCGCAAGTCTTTGTTTAGTTTTACGAAGCGTTCGATTAAGCTGCCTTGCCCGTCGGGATCGAGTTCGCCTACCACCTTGGTCAAATCTTTGTCCGTGACATTGATGTCGCTCGAGCGGAAGCTCTTCGGAAACACTTTGGTCCAGAAGGTCGTGGTCACTTCGAGTGCCGGCCCCGTTCGCGGCATAGGCAAGCGGAATGGTATCGGCGGAGACGTTCCAGGGGAACGGAAACAGCGAGAAGCGGTGCGGGCTGTTGTCCGGTTCGCCGGGCATGGGAAAGCTGCCAACCGATAGTTGGCTACATGGACGCCGGCTTCGGTCCAATTGCCGCCGGCATCGAGGATGACCAGTTCCATTCCGCCCTGGTTGATGTAATGCTGCTTGCTATCGGCCACGATGGTCGGTGGCCGCAGGACCACGGTCACATCCTGGGTGAAGGTAGTCGTGGCGCCGCGGAAATCGTTAGTCTTCGCCTTGACGGTCAGTTTGGCCGGACCTTCCTTCAAGAAAGCGGCCTGCTTCTTGCCGGCATTGAAAGTGTAGATCATTGTCTTTTGCTTCGTATTTGTCTTTCTCGTAAACGGTTTGGCTCTGACCGTTTTGTTCTAAGGAAGCGGAAAAACTCTTACGCCAACTGGATCATCAGTCTGGACGCTGATGGTGGTAGATGTGCCGATAGAGGCCACAGGTTTCGCGTAATTTGATTTCGGCTTTTTTGCCGGTAAACCAAAAAAGAAGGAAAGCCGCTAAAAAGATCGCGGCGAGTACTGCGAGTATTCGATTGAACATTGCTTACAACAATTTGTCTTACGTCTTCAAAATGCGACGGCCTTGGATGCGAAAGTTTCCCTTCGCCAACCAGGCAATCGCTTCGGAATAAAGTTTATGTTCCTCTTTGAGTATGCGCGAAGAGAGCGTTTCGAGCGTGTCTTCATCCAGCACCGGCACGGCAGATTGCAGAAGAATCGGGCCGCTATCGAGGTTTTCATCCACGAAGTGCACGGTGCAGCCAGTCACTTTTACGCCATGCACCAGCGCTTGGTATTGTGCGTCCAGCCCGGGAAAGGCGGGGAGCAGGGAAGGGTGGATATTCAAGATGCGCTGGGGAAATTGCGCAACGAACCCACCGCTCAACAGCCGCATGTAACCGGCCAGACAGACCAGATCAACGCCGTTATCCTTCAATAATTGAGTCACTTGCGCGTCAAAGGCGCACGCTCTACGCCCGCCGAAGGCAAGGCGCCACATGGCAGGCCCAGCTGCCGGGCGCGCGACAAACCGGGCGCGTCCGGCTTATTTGAAAAAACGAACCCAATATCGCAGGCGAGCTTCCCGGACAGAACGTTGGCCGCAATTGCCTCGAAATTCGATCCACGACCGGATAACAGAATTCCGAGGCGCGGCCGCCAAGCGTTCACTGGTACACGACCCTTGGTTGCTTGCTCTTATGGACTGCAACGGAACCAATGCGATAGAACGGCTCGCGCATTTTCTTCAAAATTTGCGAAACGAAGCCAAATTTCTTTTCGGCCACCACGAGCACCATGCCGACACCCAAGTTGAACGTCCGGCGGTAATCGTCTTCGGGAATATCACCCAAGCGGCGCAATAGTTCAAAAATCGGCTGGTTCGGCCAGGATCCGCGCTCGATCACGGCGCTAGTGCCGCGCGGCAAAATCCGCGGGACATTATCGGTAATGCCGCCTCCCGTGATGTGGGCCGCACCTTTGAGCAGTTTGGCTTTGTGCAAGGCCTGCAACGGCTTGAGGTAGGAGCGATGCGTTTTGATTAACTCTTCGGCTAGCGTGCCAGACAATTCGTCCAGCCGGGCATCGGGCGCATGTCCAGCAACGTCAAAGAGCAATTTTCGGGCCAACGAATAACCGTTGGTGTGCAAACCTTGCGAAGGCAAGCCGATAATGACGTCGCCTGGCTCGATGGTGGTGCCTGTCAGCATCTGCCTGCGTTCCACCGCGCCCACGATAAAACCGGCCAAGTCATATTCGCCGGGCGCATACATGCCGGGCATCTCCGCCGTCTCACCGCCAATCAGCGCACAACCATTTTGCTTGCATGCGCGGGCGATGCCACCCACCACCTTGCCGCAAACTTCCGATTCCAGCCGGCCTACCGCGAAATAATCCAGGAAAAACAAAGGCGTGGCTCCTTGGACGGCAATGTCATTGACGCAGTGATTGACTAGGTCTTCGCCGATGGTGTCGTGCTGACCGGTGGCAAAAGCAACCTTGAGCTTGGTGCCCACGCCATCCGCCGAACTCACGAGGACCGGATCGCGCCAGCCTTTCAGAGAAAAGCCCGCGCCAAAACTGCCAATAGAAGTTAGAACTTGCGGTGTTAGCGTCTTAGAGGCGTGCCGCTTGATGAGCAGAACAGCGCGTTCGGCTTCATCAATATCGACCCCCGCTTGACGGTATGTAGTTTGGGTACTCACTCGACACCTTAGTTTATCGAACAAATTTTTCAACAAACAAATGGGGCGGACCAAACAAGGCCTGCCCCCTGTTCACGAATTCACGCAACGGGCAAACTTACCTGCCGGTTGTGTTCCCACTTATTCTTGTGGGAACGTGAAGTTGGCGTTGTACCCGCTGCCCGAATCCTGATACAGATCAGGGGGAGGAAGGGGCTCTCCCTACGGAAGGAGACTTCACAGGAAAATTGGCCGCATGATTGGCTTTATCCTGCTCGACAACATTAGCCAGAAGCGGCCCCGAAATGGAGCTGCCCTGGTCGTTCGTTTTTGTTTTCATGCCCAGAAGTTAGCAAGCCTAGCCGGGCGACCAACACGTTTTTGACCCAAAATAAATGCTTTCGGGTTGAACTAAGTGGTTGAATGTCAAGCGCTTCGAGGGAATCTGCGACACAATATGAAAATTCCGACAAAACCTGTGACTGGAGATTTCATAAGGAATGAAACGAGCCTTGTGTTGTTGATGGCGGTCAGTTTAGGCAGTGGCGGAGCCTTTGCGCAAAGCCACGCTGTGGTCGCCATTAAAGATGCATACGTCGTTACGGTGAGCGGCGAAGATTTGCCGAAAGGCACCGTGGTGATGCGCGACGGATTGATCACCGAAGTGGGTGCGGCTGCCACGATCCCCGGGGATGCCTGGGTGATTGACGGTACCGGCTAACTGTCTATCCGGGATTCATTGATGCCCTTAGCTCTTGGGGCATTCCTGCCCCCGCAGCGCTACCCGCGGCGGTGGTGTAGCCGCGCAGGCGACAGCCGCCGCTGCAACGGCCGAACCGAGTGCGCGCGGGCCCGAAGATCGGCCACAAACCTTTTCGTACGAGCGCGCCGCCGATGCAGTTACGCCCGCAGACAGGCGTCTTGAAGTTGCGCGGGCGGCTGGCTTGACGAGCGCCGCGACCTACCCACACCGGGGCATTTTTCACGGTTTGGGCGCGATGATCGATTTGGCCGGTGAACGCGGACGCGACATGGTGATTGCTCAACCGATCGGCCAGCGCATCGCTTTCCGCGAGCAAGGTTTTGGCCGTACCGGATTTCCAGGTTCGTTGATGGGCAACATTTCCTACGTCCGCCAACTGTTTCTCGATCTGGATCAATACCAACAAGCCAAACAAATTTACGCTTTAACCCAACGGGCAACCGCCGGCCGGAATACGATCACGCGCTGGAAGGTTTGGCCGAATCGCCGCGCCTGCTTCTGCCGGCGGATGAAACGCAGCAGATTGAGCGCATGCTGAACTTTGCCCCGGAATTGAAGAAGCCCTTCCTGCTGTACGGGCTGCATGAAGCTTATGAACGGATCGACTTGCTGAAGAGGAAGTGTTCCCTTGATTGTCACTTTGAAATGGCCGGAGAAAACTAGCGACGGCGACCCATCGGAGGTTTCGAGCATTCGCGAATTGACGATGCGCGAAAAAGCGCCTGCCGTTCCCGGATTGTTGGCCAAGGCCGGCGTGCGCGTTTGCGTTCTCCGCGGAAGGCATTGAGACCGCGGCCGACTTGAAAAAAAATTTGAAAAAAGCCATAGACGCGGGATTGTCCCGTGAGGACGCGATTCGTGCGCTGACTTTGAGCCCCGCGGAAATTTACGGCGTGGGCGACCGTATGGGCAGCATTCAAAAAGGCAAGATCGCGAACATTGTAGTGATAGCAATACGTAAAGTTGTAGCCAGGTACTGGCAGGGGGCTACGTATTGCTGTGGAAACTGCGACGATACCGAGCCCGGCAAACAAGGCAGGTTGGCGCTGTGACGATCGTCGCGCCGCTGAATGTCCCCTCGCTGCTCGGCAAGGACGCCAGCGAACTCTACGCGAAGAACCATACGCGCTGCTGGTCCTGATGATGAAAGACAACATCGTCACCATCGACTGGACCGATGAGGTCATCGCCAAAACGGCCCTGACACACGACGGCAAGCTCTGTGACGCCGACAAGGCGAGAAGCGATCCGACGGACCCCCAAAACAGCCCGCGAAAGCGGCGTGAACGCGATGGGACACCAATCATGAGTGCCTGACCTCGCAACTGTCTCGGCTTTATCGCCCTCTATATCTTCATGCTGGCCGGCTTTGCGGGCTGGGTGATTATCGGCAACGTGCCGGCGATCTTGCATACCCCGCTCATGTCTGGCTCCAATTTCGTCCACGGCATCGTGGTGGTCGGCGGGCTGTTCGCGCTGCTCAATGCGACAACGGTGCTGGAGCAGGCGATCGGTTTCTTCGCAGTACTGCTCGGCGCCGGCAATGCGGCCGGTGGCTACGCCGTGACCGACCGTATGCTGGCGATGTTCAAGACCAGCGGATCGGAAAGCAAACACCACGGTGCCGGCAAGGTCCACCACCTCAAGAAGAAGGGGTGAAGACATGCTTACCATGATTTCGCAGACCGCGATCGGAACAACCGATCTGGTCGCCGCTTTCCTGTTCCTGTTCGGTCTGAAGCGTATGTCGTCGCCCGCCACGGCCGCTTCCGGCATTCGCGTCGCGGGCATCGGGATGGTCGCGGCGGTTCTCGTAAGCTTCCTCTATATATTCACGCTCGATGCTGCTGCCGCGCCGCATCTGTTGGTGAATTTGGGGCTCGTTTCGGTAGCCCTTGCCATTGGCGGCGTCGGCGCATGGTTCGTTGGCCGCAAGGTCGCAATGACCGCCATGCCGCAGATGGTGGCGATCTATAACGGCATGGGCGGCGGCGCGGCCGGCGGCATCGCCGCGGTCGAACTGTTCGGGAGCAGGGCGCAAGGGACAGCGCAGCTTGTCGTGACGCTGCTCGGCGCGCTGATCGGCGCGGTGTCGATGTCGGGCTCGGTCATTGCCTGGGCCAAGCTGCAGGGTGTCCTTGGCAAGCCGCTTCGGTTCAGTGGCCAGCGGATTCTGAACGGCCTGGTCTTCCTTGCCGCGCTCGGGGTTGGTGGCTGGATCGTCTTCGTTACGCTGGATGGCGTGACGCCGGTGCTTTCGGTCGCAAACTGGATCACCATCTTCTTCGGCGTCGCGCTCCTTTTCGGCATCCTGATGACCCTGCCAATCGGCGGTGCGGATATGCCGGTGGTGATCTCGATCTATAACGCTTTGACCGGGCTGGCGGTTGGGTTCGAAGGCTATGTGCTCGGCAATCCGGCATTGATGATCGCCGGCATGGTGGTCGGGGCCGCGGGCCTCCTCCTGACGCTGCTCATGGCTAAGGCGATGAACCGCTCGGTCGCCAATGTGCTCTTCTCCAACTTCGGCGTCGCCCCCGCCAAGGGGAAGCATGGCGCGATAACCGGGACCGAACGCGAGACCCAGGCATCGGATGCCGCGATCAGATGCGCTACGCCAGCAGCGTGATAATCGTGCCCGGCTACGGTCTTGCCGCCGCGCAGGGGCAGCAGAAGCTCTACGAGTTCGTCAAGCTACTGCTAGCGGCCAAGGTCCAGGTCCGCTTCGCGATCCATCCCGTCGCGGGGCGCATGCCAGGCCAGATGGACGTGCTGCTCGCCGAAGCGGGAGTCCCCTACGACCTCATCTTCCAGCTTGACGACGATCAACGCTGATTTCGCGAGCACCGACATCGTTCTGGTGATCGGCGCCAATGATGTGGTCAACCCGGCCGCGCGCACCGACAAATCCTCGCCGATCTTCGGCATGCCGATCCTCGACGCCGACAAGGCCAAGCAGGTTTACGTGATCAAGCGCGGCCAGGGAAAGGGCTATTCCGGCATCGTCAACGCGCTGTTCTACGAACCCAACTGCAACATGGTCTTCGGCGATGCGCAGGCCGTGCTGGTCAAGATGATCGAGGCCGTCAGGGGACTTGGATCCGCCGCCGCCTAATAAAAGATGAGGCAATTTCGCCTGAACCAAGCCCCGGGAAAGGGTCCGATCATGTCCACCAAGAAGATGCAGGCCGCCGTTGTCACGGCGTTCAAGAAGCCGCTGGAGATCCAGGAATGGGATATTCCTACGCCAGGTCCGGGACAGATCCTGGTGAAGACCGAGGCTTGCGGCGTCTGCCATACCGACCTGCACGCCGCCAACGGCGACTGGCCGCTAAAGCCGACACCGCCCTTCATTCCCGGCCATGAGGCGATCGGCATCGTCGTCGGGCTGGGTCCGGGCGTTACGATCGTCAAGGAAGGCGATCGGGTCGGCGTTCCTTGGCTCTATTCCGCTTGTGGTCATTGCGAATACTGCCTGTCCGCGTGGGAAACCGTGTGCGCAAAGGCGGAGTTCGGCGGCTACACGAAGAATGGCGGTTTCGCGGAATACGTCCTGGCCGACCCCGACTATGTCGCACACATTCCCAAGGGTCTCGGCCCCAAGGAAGCCGCCCCTCTGATCTGCGCGGGAATTACCACCTACAAGGGGATCAAGGAGACGGAGGCAAGACCGGGCGAGTGGATCGCCATCTCAGGCTGCGGCGGCCTCGGCCATCTGGCGATCCAATACGCCAAAGCCATGGGTCTGTTGGTCTGCGGCGTCGATATTGAGGACGGCAAGCTCGAGCACGCCAAGCGGCTGGGCGCCGATCTCGTGATCAATGCCAAGACCGGTAATCCCGCCGAAATCCTGAAAAAGGAAACCGGCGGCGGAGCGCACGGCGTGTTGATCACCGCGCCCTCGCTTCCCGCCTTCAAGCAGGGCGTTGCGATGACGCGCAAGCACGGGATCTGTGTGCTGAACGGCCTGCCGCCGGGGGAATTCCCGTTGGATATTTTTGATTTGGTGGCCAATTGCGTCACCGTACGGGGCTCGTTCGTTGGCACCCGCAAGGACATGGCGGAATGCCTCGATTTCGCGGTGACAGGCAAGGTAAAGGCCGACATTGAGTTGCAGCCTCTATCGTCGATCAACGTGGTGTTCGACAGGCTGAAACATGGTGATGTGCCGTCGCGTGTTGTCCTCGATTTCATCGGGACCAAAGCGGACGACCACAAATCGAAAGCT